>JAFGSJ010000030.1 GCA_016934675.1 bacterium
AAACCTGTTTTGCTTCGCTCGAAACTCCTGGGGCCTTCTATGTGCCATCATCCAGAAAATCAAAACCGAGACATCGCACATAGCTCTTCATCTTTTCATCTTGACATATATAACAAGAACATGTATCGTGACCTGACATTTTTGGGCCAGATTCGTGTCAATACATACAGAATAATGGATCGGGGTGATAATGGGGAGAGACGGAATGGAAGAGATAAAAACCATGGGATGGGAAGTTGCCCAGGAGTTGGAGCGGGAGAAGAAAACAATTCTGGAGAGGTTGAAACCTGATAATCGGGTATTCAGAGCGGTGATGGTCGGTTTCATTGTTTTTATTCTGATATTTATGGCGAGTTGCTGGTTAGCCGGGAATCCTTTTACTGCAACGCAACGCGTGCCCTCGGAGATAGTTCAGGCAAGGGGTTGGGTTGGGACCAGCCAATGGGGAATTTTTTGGTGGGTCGTCCTGATTGCAATTGTGCTGGAATTTCTCGATGCATCGGCGGGAATGGGTTATGGGACGGCAATAACGCCTTTATTGTTGATTTTGGGCTTTGATCCGATTCAAATCGTGCCGGCGGTCATGATCCAGCAGGCAACGGCCGGTCTCTTAGGTGCCTATCTGCATAATGAGTTTGGAAATGTGGAATGGCGGTTAAAGCCCATGTCCGAAACGATCAGGTTATGGTTGATTATCAGTGTCATTGGCTGTTTTGCAGTTGCTTTTTCCATAACCGCCGTGTATGGTTTATTGAAGGTGGCTAAGATTTGGATAAATTTTTATGTTGCGATTTTACTGGTTGGTATGGGAATCATATCGCTGATCAAGTCGAAGCGTTCCACGCATTATAATCCTCGCAAGATGTTTTTCTTTGGCGCTCTGGCTGGTTTCAACAAGGGTATTGGTGGGGGAGGTTACGGCCCGGTTGTGACGGTAGGAGGACTCTTATCCGGTGTACCGGTCAAAAGTATGATGGCAGTGACTGCGTTGTCTGAAGGCTCTGTCTGTATTGTCTCGATCGTGGTTTGGTTGGCCATGCTGACCCAAGGTGTCGTCATCGATTATATTTTGTTGCCATCGATGATGCTGGGCAGCATGGTGGCTGCCGTTCTAGCTCCATATGCCACGCGGGTTTTCCCCGAGAGGGTCTGGAAGGTATTCGTGCCGATCTACTGTTGTATTCTGGCGGCATATAGTTTCTGGAAAATAATACCCGATGTCCTCAACAAATTGATGTAACGTTATTGTTCAGGAAAGAAAAGGGATATATAAAGCTGGGGTAATTGCTGGGTTGTGTTCTGCTCAAGAATATGCGATAATGAAGTAACACGGTGATTCTCGAGGGGCTGAAGTGATGTCCGGACAGTATCGAGTTCTACTGACGGGTGGTGGCACCGGCGGTCATGTCTATCCCTGCATTTCGATTTTTACTTATTTGAATGAGCATGGTCTTATATCAGAATCTCTGTATCTGGGGGTTCAGGGTCGGGCCGAGGACCAGATCGTGCCTCGGGCGGGAATAAGTCTAGCCCATATCACATCTGCGCCTCTCGCGAGTGGTTCCCTGTTTTTTCGTTTACAAGGCATGTTATCGTTGATACGGGGGACTATTCAGTCTCTCAGGCAAATCATTCGTTTCAAACCGGACCTGGTGATTGCTACTGGCGGTTATGTATCGGCCCCGGTTTTACTGGCAGCATATCTGGCCAAGTTTTTCCGAACAATAAAAATTGTGGTCGAGGAACAAAATCTGGTCCCGGGTCTGTTGAATAAGGTCGGTTCGCTCTTGGCAGATGTTGTTCTGGTAACTTTCAAGGAGAGCGTCTATTTTACCTGGGGTAAAAAAGCAGTCAATGTGGGTTATCCGCTCCGAGAGCAGTATTACACTGACCGTCCTGATAAAGCCTCACTCAGGGCTTCCCTGGATATTCCGATTGATAAATTTGTCGTTCTGATAACGGGGGGTTCGTTGGGTGCTCGCAGTATCAATCGGGTCGTGGCCGAAAGCATGCCCGAATTGGCGAGTCTGGAACAACTTCATATCATTCATAGTATTGGCATGTCAGAAACGGATGAATACCACGCGCTCGCGGAAACGTGTTCATTGCTTGAGGCGAGTATGGGGGCACGTTTCGATCGAGATCATCTGACTGCAACCAATGACCAGGGCCAAATTTTTTATCAGGCCTTTCCCTTCATTCATCGCATGTTCGAATACCAGATAGCCGCAGACCTGATTATCAGCCGGGCCGGGGCCGGGGCGTTGGCTGAAATTGCCGCCGTGGGTGTAGCTTCGATCATAATACCCAAACGTGGCCTCCCCGGGGACCATCAAGAACTGAATGCCATCAACATGGCTGATCGTGGTTGTTGTTCTATCATTTTTGAAAAGAGGGATAGGCAAAGCCAACGAGACTGTGTTCCGACGGGAGAGTTTCTCGAGCTGTTGCGGGCAATGGTTACTGATCGCGCTAAAAGTCAGGAATTGGCCCACAATATTCAAAAAATGCATGCACGGGACGCGCATCACAAAATAGTCGACACAATACAAAAAGTCTTGGCAGGTGAGGCGGTCAATTATATTGATGAGATTATCGAGCCACGTTTTGTCAAATTTCAACGTCAATTCGACCATTTGGTCGCTTACCTGGACCAGGTCAGGCAAGACAGAGACTTCGACAATCCTTATCTTCGTTATTATTCGTTGAAAATCAGCGATTATTTACAATCTTCGGATTTTCTGGTGGTCAATAAGGGCATCAAGTTGATCGGACCGTTACAGCGTGAGGACTTATACGAATATCTCCGAGATAATTTCCGAAATTTCAAGGGGTTCCTCCGTCGTAACAGCTTGATCAGCCTGAGAAAAGCCGACTTTTTTTCCCCGATTATGCGCCAGCTTATCGACTGGGGCCTCGCCGATTCCTACTACGAAGTGCGACGGGAAGCTATCGCTCTCGTCTACCGTTTTGTCGAGGAATATCACAATGATCCGGCAATGAAAACAGCAGTTCGGGGCATTTTAAAGAATACATTCGAAAGTTTTGAGGTCAAGGTTGAAGCCATCAAGTTGGCCGTTGTTCTCTTTGAAGAAGGACTCTTTTTTGAGCTTGTGCAGCCCTTCCAGGGATCGCGCAATATCCGCCTGCGGGAGGCCTTACTCGAAAGTATCATAATCGGTCTGGTCCGGCAGCGATTATCACGCGATGAACGACTGAAAATCTTTTTGAAAAACACGTTGATCACAACGTCTGAATTCAAACCTGAATTTAAGATTCGCGAGAATTATCTATCGGTCTTAAAGGAACTGGAAGGGGTCCCGAATGGTAATGCTCGTCATTGACTATCTCCGCTCATTGGGCATTGATTTTGGCTTTTTCAGATTGCTGAATTATATTACTTTTCGAGCCATAATGGGTATGACAACCGCCCTGCTTTTCAGTCTGTTTTTCGGTTTTAGATATATTCTTTTCCTATACCGCAAAAAACTTCGGGATTCTTCCGGTGATATTTTGTCCTTAAAGGTATTCTCCAAGCGAGGCACACCAACCGGCGGTGGTTTACTCATTATCAGTTCAGCCCTTTTTTCATTATTGTTATGGGCCGACTGGAACAATATATTTATGCTCGTCCTGGTTTGCGCCTTTGTCTACTTCGGGCTGGTCGGTTTTATCGATGATTTCCAGAAGAGTCGTCTCCGCTCGTCACTCTCCGGGCTCAGTCAGCTATGGAAAACGATTTTGCTGTTGCTTTTTATCGTTCCGTTCGCCCTATTCTTTGTCTCACCGGTGAACCCGGTGCCACCTGAAGTGAAAACATTGCTCTGGCTCCCCTTTTACAAATTTCCTATCCTTGAATTGAGTGCTTTCACTTTCATTCTATTCGCTATTTTTGTCCAGTTTTCAATCATAAACGCCATTAACATAACCGATGGTATGGACGGACTTCTGCCCGGTATTTCGGCACTTAATCTGGGTGTTTACGCAATTTTTGCCTACATTATCGGCAACGCAATTGCTTCAGGGCATTACCTCTTTCCCCATATCGAGGGCGCCGGAGAAATCTCGGTCTTTGGGGCAACACTCATTGGTGCTCTGCTTGGCTTTTTATGGTTTAATACTTATCCGGCCGAGGTTTTTATGGGAGATACCGGCTCGCTCAGTATCGGGGGAGCCCTGGCAATAATGTCATTTTTTACCAAGCAAGAACTTTTGTTTCCGATCGTTGGTGGTATCTTTGTATTGGAAATTTTTTCGGCCTTGATCCAAGAAAAAGTGGGAACGCCGCTTGGACGTCGAATATTTTACCGGGCCCCCTTTCATTACACCCTGACCCATCGGGGCATTCCGGAACCCAAAGCCGTCGTTCGGCTTTGGATTATCTCCATTCTGCTGGCCCTGGTTGCCCTTTTATCCCTGAAAGTCCGCTGACGGACTGTTCCCGGGAACGGCTCTTGATAGTAACGTCCGTGAAAAATTCAGCGAGAGTGAGCTGGACCAGATGCCTCGGCACTCTTGGGGCCGGTCGAGACGAGGACAAGCCTTCCATCGGCAAAACCGCGTAATACTATCGTTCCGGATACATCTGTTCTCAACAAGAGTCCAGGCAGGCTTTCAATGAATGATATCGTCTCGGCACGTGGATTCCGCCATGGATTCTGACCGACTGACAGGGTCATGAACGATGCACCGACCCACTCATAATAGGGTAAATATGCCCAACCACCATGGTGAGCGATCGTGCAGAAATTGCTTCGAAGCGAAGTTTGATACTGCCCGACGAGCTCTTGTTGAACACGCGGTCCAATATCGGCATTCAGGAGGAGGCTGAGCTGGCCGAACCTTATTTGACAAACGAGGGATGAATCGTTCAGGTCTGGCACCAATTCGACCGGGTTGAGAAAGTGAAGTTCGATCTCGGGACCCCATGACCAGGTGAAACCTCTGCGAATCTCCTTATATGGTATCTTGCGATTCTCGATCACGCGGCGAAACTCAATCGGTATCTCCCGGTAGTCGAGATTATGACTTCCCCATGCCTGTTTGACCCTGAACGCTTCGAGAATGGCACTCAAGCCACCGATATGGTCCGGATGTGGATGACTGTTGACCACCACATCAAGCTCGTGGACCCCCAAGGAACAGAGATAAGCCCGGACCATCTCTGCGCGTTCCGGATAACCGCCATCCCAGAGCAGAAAATGCCGGTCTGGTGAGACGATAACAATAGATTCGCCATACCCCACATCCAGAATGTGAATTTCCAGTGGTTGGGTGAGCGGGGAATGTAAAACCTCAATCTCCCCCCTGGTAATTGGGCAACAACCCTCGAGTGTCCCCAGAATTGTCCCCATAATAAGAAACAGGATAAGAACTACAGTCCGTTCTGAGAAGAATGTTATTTGGAGGTTGAGTGTTCCGGGCCGCATCATCTCGTCTCCTTACAGTATAAAGATTGGGTCGATATCGACCGTGATGGTGATCGAAGACTTACCATAATTCTGATTGAACCGGGTGATTGTGGTCCGGATGAAATCACCAAGGAACTTGGCTTGGTGACACTTGACAATGATTTGCCAGCGGAATTTACCTTTAAGCAGCGATAGGGGGGCTGGGGCGGGGCCCAAATACTCAATTTCGGGGGGATGATCTTCGAGCAGGACGACAAAGGCCCGTGCGGCGCGAATGACCGCTTGTTGGTTCGAACTGGACAGTATAATTTGAGCCAACCGCCGATATGGCGGGAATCTGAAACTTTGACGAAAGAGACGTTCCTTTTCAAAAAAAGCCCGATAATCATGCTGACTTGCCGCTTGAATGCAATGATGGTCGGGATTAAGGGTCTGGATGAGGACACAGCCGCCCTGTTTACCGCGGCCCGTCCTGCCGGCAACCTGAGTCAATAGCTGAAATGTCCGCTCCGCAGCCCTGAAATCCGGTAGGTGGAGGGTCGTATCCGCAGCAAGAACTCCAACCAGGGTAATATTCTGGAAATCGTGCCCCTTGGTTACCATCTGAGTACCAATGATAATATCGATCTGGCCTTGGGCGATGGCCTGGATTATTGTATACAGATTGCGGCCTCTGATCGAATCCGTATCGATGCGGCATATTCTGGCCTTGGGGAAAAAATGTCGTGTCTCTTCCTCGACTGTCTGGGTCCCGATTCCGACGCCCTTGAGTTCTTTGCCTTTACATTCCGGGCAAATGACCGGTCGTGAAGCCGTTCGATCACAATAGTGACACTTGAGTTGATCGATCTGCTTATGATAGGTCATCGAGACACTGCAACGTTGACACATAAAGACATAACCACATTCATGGCAGAGTATTGTGTGTGAATAACCCCGTCGCGGAACGAACAGGAGTGTTTGTTCACCATGGGCCAATCGTTGTTCCATGGCCTCAAGCAAGTCGTTGCAAAAGATGGACGAACGTCTCTTTTTTTTATGTTTCAAGCGCATATCCACGATAGAAACGGGCGGTAACGGTCTATGATCGATTCGTTCCGACATGGTCAGGAGTTCATATTTACCCTGTTGAGCATGAAGAAAGGATTCGAGCGAGGGTGTAGCGGAGCCCAACACAACCGGAAATTGTCGGAAATAACCCCGTAAGATAGCCACATCGCGGGCGTTGTACATTGGATTGTTGGCCTGTTTGAACGAGGTATCATGCTCTTCATCGACGATAATAAGACCGGGGTTGTAAAGCGGTGCAAAAACGGCAGATCGAGTACCCAGGACGAGTTTTGGGCTTCGTTCACGAGCCGCATACCACTGTCGAAGTCGTTCTGATTTTTCGAGTCCGCTATGCAAGACAATAGTCCGATCTGGGAAACGATTGGTCAGATAGGCAATCATGGCTGGGGTCAAACCGATCTCCGGAACGAGGAGCAGGACATCATATCCTTTATTCAGGGCAAATTCAGCCGCTCTCAAATAGACTTCTGTTTTACCGCTTCCCGTCACGCCGTGGACCAGAAAAACCCTGAATCGATCGGCAATCGCCCCACAGATGGTAGTCAAGGCATCCCGTTGCTGGTCCATTAAGGTATCAATCTGGACCGGCCGTGCTTCCCTGAGAGAAGTCGTAGTTTCTTCGATGAGGTTAGCCGGGGCTATAAAACCCTCTCGGGCCAAATCACTCAAATATCGTGAAGCACCGGATTTCAAAACATTAAGATCGCGTGCCCCAAAAACCGGCATTTTAGTGCTCAATTCAACAATCCGGGTCATGATTTCGGCCTTTCGGGGCGCCCGCTGAATGGTGAAGGCAATGACCTGATTGGCCGCGTTTTCTTGCAGGGCAAGGCGATACAGAACTGACTTTTTCCCCGTTGATCGTTTTTGAACATCGTATTCGAGTTCGATCAAACCTCTTTTTTCCAGTTTTTTTAACAGGGGCCAAGCCGAAGATTCGTTCGACTTCAATTGCTGGGATACCTTTTTAACGGTCAGGTCAGACTGTTGATGTTCGAGTAATTGGAAGAGTTTGATCACAAGGGGGTCCTCGGCCAAGTCGGTCATGGTCGAAAGCTGGGTCGGTGCACTTGGGCTGAGTTTGATCCGCTTAATCTCTTCGGGCTGTATGCCCGGAGGTAGTGCGTTTTTTATGACCCAGCCCCATTGTGATTGATAGTATTGGGCCACCTCCCGGGTCAGATGCAATAACTCGCTGCTCAGAACGGGCTCCGGATCGAGAATGGCAACTATCCTCTTGAATCCCGTATCATCAGTAACAGGTGTTGTCTCGATCTGAATAACATAACCGGTTGTTAAGGTACGGGCCAGTGGAACCAGGACCTGGCAACCGGGTTGAAGCAGTTGGTACTGTTCCGATGTGGCCAGATACGAGAGTGGTTTCTCCAAGGGTCTGGCCAGGACCACTTCTATACGATAGAGAACGCCTTCCGTTTGACCGATCTCGAGCTGGGCCTTGTGGACGCCGCCATATGGATTCTGGCCGGTTTGCTCGCTCTTAACGGCCATTGTCGAGTATCCCGGTCTTGAGATAGTGCATGACCTTGCGCACATCTGCCCATGTCTCGCGTTTTTTTTCCGGGTTATGCAACAGGTAAGCGGGATGAAAGGTCGGCATGACCGGAATGCCGTGATAGCTGGCAAACCGTCCCCGCAACCGACTTATCGGCGTGCCGGTTTGGATAAGAGTCTGAGATGCTGGCGCACCCAGGGTAATAATGACCCGGGGTTGTATCAAGGCTATTTGCTTTTTAAGAAAGGGAAAGCAGGCGGCAATCTCATCTGGCTCCGGAATGCGATTACCTGGTGGCCTGCACTTGACGATATTGGCGATATAGATATCTGCCCGTTTCAGATTCATGGCTTGGATGATCTTTTCGAGTAATTGACCGGCCGGCCCGACAAATGGTCGCCCCGTATTGTCTTCGACCTCGCCGGGCCCCTCGCCGATGAACATCAGTTCCGCAGCGCTATTCCCCTCACCATAGACAACCTTTTTCCTTTTTTGAGCCAGGACACAGCGTGAACATGTATTCAAAGCCAGGGCCTCTTTCCGAAGAAGCATGGTCCGCGTCTGCGGCGTCATGATCTGAAAAGAGGTCCCCGTCAGACCAGAAAGGTGGGTCAGTCCTCCAGCTCCCAATCGTGTCAATTGGTCCTCAATGTTTTGAATGATCGTAATAATGGGATGATTCGGTGTTTTCATGCTTTGTGTGTGAACAGCCCGATCTTAATCCGCAACAAATACCAGTCGGCTGCTTATGAAATTACAGTCCCAGTTCACTTTTAACCTGATTGCCCAGGGGAATAAAAATATCATCAATCAATTTTCCAACAATGTAACCCATGATCAGATATTTCTGCCATTGAAAAGCCTTCAGACTGAAACTTTCCACGGGTAACATGAGAAAATGAGATTGCTTGTTGTCGATCATGGTTTGTAACGAGGTTAAACCTTGCTCGTCCCAAATTGATAGCTGTTTGGAACGTATTGCCTGCATTATTTCATCGTGTGAATGATAAAAATGGATCATCGTTTCCAAACCATAGGCGCAGCGATGCAGGTGAAGCATAGTGCCCTCGAGGGCCAGTTCCGGACTATCGGCAGAATCCTCGCGGATCGGGATCAACAGTTGGGCCAGGATCGAACCTTCCCGATACAGGATCATATCTTCCTTGGGTTCACTTCCAATTGTTTTTTGTTCAAACTGGAGTGTGAATTTTTTGCCATTCGGTGTGATGGCCTTGGTACTGTTTGGATTAAAGGGATGACCCTTGAGTTGTTGGGTTAGATCGAAACCATACAAGGAATCGATCTTTTTAACTTTTTTCTGATAACTCAGGCTATCGGTTTCGGTCAGACATCCCAGAATCAGAAGTGAACGTGACAATAAATCGTGTTTGAAGGCACGTGATATGAAATACATACGCTTAAGTGCCTCTTTTATCCGCAGTTCTTCCCGCCATCGAAACATATCGAGAAGGGGCGATGTTTTCCGGTCCTTTTCCGAAATACTCTCAGACAATAACCGGGACAGAAGCGTAAAAACATCGATTTCCGGGATAGTTTCAAGTTCATCCCGTAAAGATTGCACTGTGCTCGTCGGAATTTTTTCGAGTAAAACATATAAATGTTCTATTAAACGTGTCTTACGGTCCTGTAGATCATTGATTTTAGCAATGATAACATCGTTGGTCACCTGTAAAAGTTTTTCCTGCTCGGCCTGGGCGATCATTTCCTCGACATTGACCACCAGCAATCGTGTTTCGGCCGTACTTTTTCTGAACTCCTCAGCCAGATCGGTCAAATCGTTCTTGATCAAGCTGTACTTCGTGTCCTCAAAAAAATCCTGTTGGGCAATGATTCCCAACCATTTTTTAATGGTGAGTTCCTTGGTCTTCTCACGGGTCGTTTTCTCGATCTGATCGAAAAATTCATTCTCTTTCTGTTTCATGACAGAAACAAGGATTTTCCGGATAACTGACCGCTTCTTTTGCCAGGGAAATATCTCGACCAGCCGGTCAATCCGGATTTTCCGTTCGAATGCGGATACCGATCGTATGATTTCCTCGGCCAGATCGTGCTCAAGATATTCAAATACTCTCAGATAGATGATTTTGATCAGAGGACTCAAATTGTTGATTTGTATTCCCTGGAGAAAACGAATGATAAAATCGTCCGGTTCAAGCTCGAAATCTGCATCGGTCGAATAGATTTGATGAAGCGACTTGCCCAGCAAACCATGCCCCAAATTCTGTTCGATCCAGCCGAGAAGGTTCTCCATAAAGACTTGTAAAACCGGGAAATTCTGCCGGGTGATGTGCAGGATTTGAATGGATTCATCCGATAGTTTGCACAAAGTATCAGCACCACTCATCTCTTTATCAACCAGGTCCTTCTTGGGTCCCGCTTCTCCACCGATTGGACCTCTTGATACCTCTCCCTGCGTTGGAGAACTGAACGGGGAAGCGGAGGGAGCTTCTTTTATGATTGGGGATGGGGCGACCGAAGCGCGTTTTATTGATGCTGCTTCGTTCACAATCTGCGACAGCTTTTCGTCTCGTGTTTTATGTATTTCCTGCAGCAATTCAGACGCTGTCAATTCAAGTGTCCGGGCCTCCTGAATCTTTTCCTGAAGTGTGTGCGGGTCACTCATTCGGCCTCGCGACTCCTCGTGTTTGACTCCAGATGATTGACTCTTGGTGGTTTTTATCGAAACCGGCGTTTTCTCGGATTGTGTCTTTTCGGAAACGGGTGGCCTTTTTTTTTGTTTCAGAAGATAATCTTCCTTCAACTGGGCCACCTGATCATTAACGGGACCACGCCTGAAAAAGATTTCTTTTAACTTTTCCAGAAACGATGTCTTAACCGGTTTTTTGACCGGTTTGTTAGTATCTTGTCTGGTCATAATCGGTCCACCCGCGCATGTGTCCTCCACGCTCATATATATCAAACAAAAACCATAAAATACAAGCCCAAAAATTTTTATCCTATTATCATTGATGGTTAAGAAAAAATTTCGTGCTATAATGGGCTTAAAAGAAGCGTGGCCAGACCACAGTTAAGAAAATGTCTCGGGATTACACCGACACTCGACTGAACATGCGTGGATTTGGTGATGGGTTCACGAATGAGAAATTTCATTTTAAGAAGCGGTTTGATTCTTACTATAATATTGAAATCTGGATTGGGTCAGGCCCAGGTCGACTGCACGAGTCATGGTGCAATTATGGGCTTTGCTGATCACCTGTACAATCAGGGAGAATACTACCGAGCCATAACCGAATACCAACGGTATTGCTTTCTGTGTGAGAATGCCGAAACATGTGAGCTGGCCCAATTCCGTATAGGTATGGCCTATTATCACGGCGAACGATATCAAGATGCGTTCGATGAAATGTCCTCCTTTCAGAAACACTACCCTGAGAGTCACCTTTTACCCAGTTCTTTTTTTCTCAGTGGTCGCGCCGCCTTGCAATTGAATGATTTTTCTATGGGTCGGAATTATTTCTGCAGGGTCCTGCAAACAGATAGTTCCCTGGCTTCACGGGCCCAAGTTCAGATTGTCTGGAGTCTCTTACTCGAGCGGAACTGGGAAAAAGCCCGGAAAATGGTCAAACCTGATCCGCCCTATGACCCGCTTTGGATTCCGGCGTTCTATGATGATCTGGGCTCCAGTCGGGCCATTCCGCATAAGGACCCAATTCTGGCCGCTGTTCTTTCTGCCGGATTACCGGGATCCGGACATGCTTATTGCCGGCGCTATCGGGACATGATCACGGCTTTCCTGGTTAACAGCGTCCTGATCTGGGGAGCTCTTACCGCGTTTGATCACGAGGAACAAAGTCTTGGACTGACTTTAAGTTGCGTCGAACTCTTCTTTTATAGTGGGACCATACTCAGTTCATATTCTTCGGTCCGGAAATTTAATCGGGAACAGGAAAAAAGATGGTTGGACCGGATGCGCGAGAATTATTTCCTGGACGATATCTCGGAATTGCCCCCCCCTTGATTGATCTCGATTGTCCTCCTATATAGACTTGTTCGAAAAATGTGTCTGCTCCAGAGCAGATAATAGTGGTTGACATAACTCACTATAGACCGGGCACATTGATGTGTGCTCTTGTATTTCAAGAGGAGATAACGGGAATGGTTAATATTGAAGTCAGTAGTTGTACAATTTCTGATATTGATGCTGATGCAGTCCTTGTGGGAACATTCGAGGACACCGATTCACACGAAAGGACCCTGGGTGGGGATGATAAGGAATTTATCAAACTGATCCGCCCCCTGATCGAAGAGAGAGAAATAACCGGAAAGTTGGGTTCGACCACCCTGATCCACTGCCGGGGCGAAATACGTCCGAAACGTATCCTTTGCATTGGACTGGGACCAAGTAATGAATTGTCGCTCGATCGTCTACGCGGTATGTCTGCGGTATCGGGTCGTTATTTACGGGACATTCATTGTCAAAATATCGGGATACATCTCGGTTTTTTACCCACAGGTTTCCGCTATAAAGACTCGACCACTGCTGCGGTTGAGGGGTTTCTGCTCGGACAGTACCGCTTCACCAAATATCTCAATGAACCGGACCCCGAGGAAATCAGAAAGTTTGGCATTTATTTCCCGGCCGGCATCGATTTTGATCCGGAGGAGATCAGTCAGGCCATCAGAATGGGCGCAATCATAGCACAATCCACGAACTTGACCCGCAACATATGCAATGAGCCGGCCAACGTGGTTACGCCATCGAAGTTCGCCGATATAGCTCTGGACCTGGCCCAGAATTATGGTTTTAAAGTAACGGTTTTGGATGAAAGCGAGATCGAACAACTTAAAATGAATATGATCTTGGCCGTCAATGCCGGCAGTGTCGAACCGCCCCGCCTAATTATCCTTGAATATCTCGAGGCCGGACCCGATGAGCCTGTCCATGGATTACTCGGTAAGGGTGTCACCTTCGACAGCGGCGGCGTCTCGTTGAAAACCCAAACCTCTATCAGCCACATGCACCTCGATAAGACCGCCGGCGCCGTCGTGCTGGGGACCGCCGTGGCCCTCTCCCTCCTCAAAGCAAAGGTGAATTTTATCGGGGTCATTCCCGCCGTGGAAAACATGCTCGACGGGCGGGCCTACAAACCCGGTGATATATTCGAATCCATGTCGGGTAAAACAATAGAGGTGATAAATACCGATGCTGAAGGTCGACTGATTCTGGCTGATGCTCTGACCTATATGCAGCGAAATCTCGGTCTGCAAAATCTGATCGATTTCGCAACTTTGACCGGTGGCTCAAAGAGAACACTTGGCTCAGATATTATCCCTGTCTTTGCAAATGATAACCAGATGTTTGATGCCTTCAGGGAGGCTTGCTGGCATAGTGGTGAAGCCTGTTGGCGCATGCCCCTCTTTCGTAACTACCGCAAGGGGCTATTCTCACACGTCGCCGAGCTGAAAAACGATGATAATGATACACCCTCGACCATTTTAGGGGCTTTGTTTCTCCAGGAATTCGTTGAAAAAGATACAAAGTGGATGCATATCGATATTGGCGGTCATGAATTCAGAGAAGAAGAATTCTCCTATCAACCCGTGGGGGCAACAGCCCTGGGCATGCGATCCTTGATCCGCTATTTTTTACGTCTGGCCGGTCAAGATACGGGACGAGACCAGGACAATCCCCCCCACCAACCTTGAAGAAAATGATATGAATGACCCGTTCTATTCAAAATATGTCTGCGAAGATTTGATTTTGAGGGATGAACTCGCCATTGACCGGACCCTCCTGGCCAACGAAAGAACCCTTTTGGCCTATCTGCGTTCCGGCGTGTCTCTGTTGATCGCGGGTGTATCCATCATCCATTTTGCACAGGTGTATTGGTTCAGCGTCATTGGTTTCGCCTGCCTTCCCTCGGGGATTATCACCCTTGTCATCGGTGTTTTTCGCTTCATGCGTATTAACAAGTCTCTTGCTCATATCCGAAGAATATCAAAAAAGCGGGTCGCGAAAGAGAAAACCAGATCGTGAACCTTATCGACCCCGGGTCTCTTTTTGGGCCGAAAAAGTGGGCTGGGCGATACCACAATCCGGGTTTGCCTCGTGCCCTTCGAGATCGGTTGTGCTTGACAGGCCCAATGCCGTGTGGTAACAATTTCGATTACAATCAAGATAATCCAAGATAATTTTATACTGTAGGGCAAGCGAGGAAACATGGATTTGAAGCATGTCTTCGAGCAGGTGGATGGTATTCTGACCCGCTATCCTCAAAAGGAAGCAGCCTTGCTGCCCACCCTGCACCTGATCCAGCAGCTCGAGGGTTATCTGAGCCAGGAATCGATTGCGGCGGTGTCAACTCATCTGAACGTGCCTCTCGTCCGGATAGAGCAAGTGATTTCTTTTTATTCCCTATTTCGTCGAAAACCTGTTGGGCGCTATCTGGTCCAGCTTTGTACCAATATTTCGTGCTCACTTCTGGGAGCTGACCGCTTATTGGACAGGCTCGAAGCATTATTGGGTATTAAGGTTGGTCAAACGACACCTGATGGCCTTTTCACCCTGGAAACGGTCGAGTGTCTCGGTTCCTGCGGTACGGCTCCGGTCGTGCAGATCAATGATGTCTATTATGAAAACCTGGATGAAGATAGGTTGCAAGCGATTATTACTTCACTGCGAGAGAAGATGAAACCATGATCTGGATCATTTTTACGGTCCTCACTATTGGACTGATTGCCTGCTCTATTCTGGTGATCATTCAGAAAAATCCTCTTCACAGTGCCCTCTTTCTGATTCTGGCCCTGTTATTTCTCGCCGGTTATTATCTTCTGCTCAATGCGGAATTTGTGGCCTTCGTTCATATAATTATCTATGCTGGGGCAATTATGGTCTTGTTTCTTTTTGTCATCATGTTACTCGATGTCCGCTCTGACGTGGGAACATTTATTGTCGGCACACAGCGGAGAATCATTGCCGTGCTGCTTGGTATGCTGGTTTTTGCCTTTATTGCCCTCATGCTCCTGCCAGACACGCAAAGTCCAACCCGGGACAATGGGGCTACTCAGGCGATCGTGCTCGAATTGGGTCAGGACAATATCCAGAGGGTCGGTTTCTTGTTGTATTCACGCTACCTGGTCCCTTTTGAAATCGCTTCGGTTCTTCTGCTTGTAGCCATGATCGGGGCAGTCGTCCTGGCGAAGAAAGACGCGAATTGAATCAAATAACTGTCATATGCTAATGGGGAGGTTGGGTTGGTCCCGCTCATGTTTTATATTATCGTGGCCGCATTCCTTTTTTGTGTTGGTGTCACGGGTGTGCTCATCAAACGAAACGCCTTGATCATGTTTATGTCGATTGAGATCATGCTGAATGCGGTCAATTTGACGTTTGTAGCCTTTTCTCATTCACTGAAAATAGTGGACGGGCAAGTCTTTGTTTTTTTTGTCATGGCAGTTGCCGCGGCTGAAGTCGCTATCGGTTTGGCTATCATCGTTCGGATAGCCCGTATACATGATTCGATCAATGTGGATAGATTGAATTTTTTGAAATGGTAATTCGGAAGCACGGCTCATGAAGATCGTTCTTGCTTTGATTGTGGTTATCCCATTCCTGGGTTTTATCATCAACGGTGTGTTCGGTCGATGGATTACGCGGGACCGATCTGGCCTGATCGCCTGTTCAACCGTTTTGCTTTCGATGTTACTGGGCTTGATGTCAGTGCTCTTTCTGGCTCAGGAACCGATTGATCAACGTCTTTTCGAAACCAGGTTCTTCGTTTGGATTGAGACAGGGCCGTTACAGGTGGATATCGGTTTTCAATATGATCCGCTTTCGGCAATCATGGTCCTTATCGTAACCGGTGTGGGCTTTTTGATCCATGTCTACTCGATTGGTTATATGGAACATGAACAGTCTTATGCCCGTTATTTTGCATATATGAATCTCTTCACGTGCGCCATGCTGGTCCTGGTCCTTGCCGATAGTTTTCTACTCATGTTTGTTGGCTGGGAAGGCGTCGGTCTTTGTTCCTATCTGCTGATAGGTTTCTGGTATACCAAAAAGTCGGCCGCTGATGCGGGCAAAAAAGCATTTATTGTCAATCGGATCGGAGATTGTGGTTTTATTGTGGGGATTATCGTCATTTGTGCAATCTTTGATTCACTTGATTTCACGGAGGTATTTACTACGCTTTCCGCACACGAGCTCCTTTTACATAAGGAGTTCCCGTTAGGAATATCGCTGATAACATTGATTTCACTGGCCCTTTTCGTTGGTGCGATTGGAAAGTCTGCCCAGATACCGCTTTATGTTTGGTTGCCGGATGCCATGGAGGGCCCGACGCCGGTCAGTGCCTTGATTCACGCTGCCACCATGGTCACGGCTGGTGTCTATATGGTTGCCCGCTGCCATGCTCTTTTTCTGATGTCGGGAACAGCGTTGCAGATCGTGGCCCTGGTCGGCGGCATAACGGCGTTTTGGGCAGCAACCATTGCGGTGATGCAGCATGATATCAAGCGGATACTGGCCTATTCTACGATAAGTCAGCTAGGGTATATGTTCCTGGGTTGTGGCGCGGCAGCGTTCAGTGCCGGAATATTTCATTTAATGACCCACGCTTTTTTTAAAGCTTTGCTGTTTCTTGGTGCAGGCAGTGTGATTCATGCTCTGTCAGCCGAACAAGACATCCGAAAAATGGGTGGTCTCCGTCATAAATTACCGACAACCTACTGGGTGTTCCTGGTTGCAACGCTTGCCATTACAGGCGTTCCGGGGTTCTCGGGTTTCTTCTCGAAAGAGGCAATACTATGGTCTGTCTATACGGGGGTCCCGGATCAAGGTCTGAGTGGCTTATTGTGGCTGATCGGGCTCATCAGCGCGGGCATGACTGCTTTGTACATGTTTCGTTTATTCTTTATTACCTTCAGTGGCAAAACGCGGATTGAAGCTGAATGTTATCATCAGCTTCACGAATCCCCGAACATTATGCTGATACCACTGATTATTCTGGCGTTTTTTGCTTTTTCCGGTGGTTATCTCGGTCTGCCCGAGCTTTTGGGTGGGCATAATATCTTCCAAAATTTTCTTGAACCCGTTTTCGCCGAAAGTGCTTGGTCTATGGGTCCAGTTTCGGTTATAAATCACAGTCATGTCATTGAGTCCCTGTTCATGTTGATCACCGTGCTTGTAACCGCTGGTGGTATTGTATTAGCTGCAGTTATGTATCATTGGAAGACCGATATTCCCGGGAAACTGGCAGATATTTTTCCCGGAATTTACGGACTCGTGCGGAACAAATACTATATTGATGAACTGTACGAGCGTATCATTATTCTTCCTGTTCGAAGAATTTCAGAACGGTTCCTGTGGAAACTGTGCGATATAACACTTATTGACGGTCTTGTGAACGGTTGTGCTCGTGTAATCTACAGTACCGGTGCGATTGTTCGTCTCATTACCAATGGTTCCATTCACCGTTATGTCAGCGCCCTGGTCGTTGGTTTCATCGGTTTTCTCATATATATAGTCATCCTGCTTCATTAAAGGAAAAGCTATGCCACTCTTGACCTGTGTTGTTTTTTCGCCGTTAATCGGGATCGTCCTCCTGCTGCTGGTCGCCCGGGAAAACCATAGGGCCTTGAAAGGTATTGCTTTTCTTACTTCAGTCCTGACCTTTCTGTTGTCACTTGGCCTGTATCTTGGATTTGATCATACGATCGCCCGGTTCCAGTTTGTGGAAATGCGGGAATGGATACCACAACTCGGCATTGTCTACTACCTGGGCATTGATGGTATCAGTCTTCTTCTGATCCTGTTGACCACTTTTTTATCCAGTCTGGCAATTATCGCTTCGTGGACCGCGATCACGAAACAGATCAAGGAATATATGATCTGCATGTTACTGCTCGAGATCGGAATGACCGGTGCTTTCTGTGCACTCGATCTCTTTCTTTTCTATATTTTTTGGGAAGCCATGTTGATCCCGATGTATTTTTTGATCGGTGTCTGGGGTGGTGAGGCTCGGATCTATGCGGCGATCAAGTTTTTTCTCTACACCATGGCTGGTTCTGTTTTAATGTTGGTTGCCTTTCTCTTTCTTTACGCACAGGGTGGTAATTTTTCTTTTAATTACATGTATTTACAGCAAATAGCCCAGAGGTTGCCTCATGAAACGCAAGTATGGCTTTTTCTGGCCTTTGCCATAGCATTCGCAATTAAAGTGCCCATGGTACCTTTTCATACCTGGCTACCCGACGCACATGTCGAAGCCCCCACTGCGGGCAGTATGATATTAGCCGGTGTTCTTCTGAAGATGGGGACCTACGGTTTTATCAGATTTGCCATCCCTTATTTTCCCGAGGCCGCCGTCGTAATGGCACCGTATGGAGTCACCTTGGCCGTCATCGGCATTATTTTTGGTGCACTGGTGTCCATGGTCCAGTCAGACCTCAAAAAATTAGTTGCCTATTCCAGTATCAGTCATCTCGGTTATGTCATGCTGGGCTTGTTCAGCTTCAACATGATTGGATTTAAGGGGGCCCTCATTCAGAATATCAACCACGGGTTATCGACCGGTGCCTTGTTTTTCATCGTGGGCATTCTCTATGAACGTCGTCACAGTAGACAGATAGCCGATTTCGGTGGGTTAGCCCGGACCATGCCCATGTTTGCCGTTTTTTTTATGATTGTGACTCTGTCTTCGATCGGACTACCCGGCTTGAATGGCTTTGTCGGTGAATTTCTGGTCTTGCTCGGAGCTTTTAAGGGCGGTTATTATCTGATGGTTGTGCTGGCAGCCACCGGCATCATTCTGGCTGCGGTTTATATGCTCTGGATGTACCAACGGGTCATGTTCGGCGAAGTGACCCATCAGGAAAACAGGGGCCTGAAAGATATCAATGGGCGGGAAATCTTTGTTCTCACGGCCATAATCATTTTTATTATCTGGATTGGCGTATTACCTCAACCCTTTCTCGTTACCATGGATGCAACAATTGAACCGATTGTGCAGATTTTAACGAACGCTCAGGCAGGAGAACAGACCGCCCTTTTCCAATCATTATCCGATGCCGAAATGAACGCTATTGGGCATAAGGCGAGACCGAGCCAAGGTAACCATGTTACTTCTCAGACCGGGATAAGCTTATGAATTGGACAGCACCTGTCATGAACTGGACCATTCTGTTGCCTCAACTCGCTCTGCTCACGACGGCACTGATAGTCCTGATCACGGGGACCTTTTCATCATCCGGTGGCAGGGGGCGGACCGTCTATCTCGCCCTGTCTGGAAACATAGCTTTTGGTTTACTCTCTTTCTTCAGATGGGGAACGAATAGTACTGGTTTTGAAGGCATGATTATCATGGATTCCTTTGCCCTTTTCATGAATCTTGTTTTCGCCCTCTCTGCAACAATAACCATGCTTATCTCGATTTCTTTCACTCGGCGTGAAGGAATTCCCGAGACTGAATACTATACCCTGGTCCTTCTGTGTGAATTGGGGATGAGTTTGCTGGCGAGTAGTGCCAATCTCCTTGTTCTCTTCCTGGGTCTCGAAATAATGTCTCTTTCCATATATGTTTTGACTGCTATCGTCCGTGAAAGAACCCTGTCCCATGAAGCGGCCATGAAATACTTTATTATGGGCGCATTTGCATCGGGTTTCCTGCTTTATGGCATGGCCATGTTGTTCGGTGCAACGGGTTCAATTGATGTTCAGGCCATTGGTATGAGCATCAAAACACAGTCACTCGGTCACTCTCCTTTGGTCCTGCTCGGTTTTTGCCTGGTTCTAACGGGTCTTGCTTTTAAGGTTGCCCTTGTGCCCTTTCACATGTGGATACCTGATGTCTATCAGGGCTCACCAACCACAATAACCGGATTTATGACTACCGGTATCAAGGCGGCTGGTTTTGCCATGATTCTGCGTGTTTTCACGGGTTCATTCAGTGTATTGGCCGATGATTGGCGGGCGATTGTGTGGGTTTTGGCAGTACTGACCATGAGTCTGGGCAATATTACGGCCCTTGTCCAAAACAATATCAAACGGATGCTGGCCTATTCTTCAATCGCCCAGGCCGGTTATCTGGCTGTCGCCCTGGTGGTCCTTTCCCAACATGCCTGTAGTGCAATACTCTTCTACCTGGTCGTCTATACCCTCATGAATCTTGGGGCCTTTGCCGTCGTGATCATGCTTGAACGACGGGGCGAAGACTACCTGGACATTAAAGACTATCGCGGTTTGGCAACACGTCACCCCCTCATTGCCCTGGCCATGTCCCTGTTCATGTTCTCTCTAGCCGGTATTCCCCCTACAGCCGGTTTTATCGGTAAGGTCTACATTTTTGCCGAGGCTGTCCGGAATGGCTATGTCCTTTTAACCGTTATTGCTGTTCTGAACAGTGTCGTCTCGGTATATTATTATCTACGGGTAACAATAAACATGTACATGAAAGCGATGGAGAACGATATACCGGCTCCACAGTATGATGCCCTCCACCTGCTAGCACTGGTCATTACAGCGATTGGAACGGTGTGGTTGGGTATTTTCCCGGCATATCTCCTTCATTATGCGCTCCGATGTTTCAATACTGGATTCTGACCGATTCCCACGGTTAATAATCAAGTGGAGTCTGTCTCTCGTGAACCGGAGGGTATAGTAAATAATGAAACCATGTCGGATCGAATTAGAACGTATTCTTGAGTGTCCCGAACTCTATCAGATCAAGTCGTTGATGACCCTGCCCGGATTAGGCCATTGTCTGACCGGTCGAGGGGGTGGGGTCAGCCGGGACGAATGCGCTTCGCTCAACCTTTCCTTCTCGGCAGGTGATGATCCGGAGCGGGTCAAAGAGAACAGGCGACGTGTTTTTACGGGTCTCGGGCTCAAAGCCGAACGTATCTTTTTCCAGCACCAGGTCCACGGGGACCGGGTCACGGTTGTTCCCGAAGAATGGCCACAACCATCGCCCTATAACAGGGTCGATGCCGTTCCTGAAACAGATGCGCTGATCACAACCAGACCGCAGACATGTTTAGTGGGTTTGGCCGCTGATTGTTTATTGGTGGGCTTATATGATCCGATCGGTTGTGCCGTTGCTGTTGTCCATGCGGGCTGGCGTTCAACGATCAAGGGCCTTGTGGCCAAAACAGTGATGAGGCTGACCGAACTAACGGGCAGCTCCCCCTTGACCATCAAAGCTTTTTTCAGTCCAAGTGCCGGCCCATGTTGCTATGAAGTCGGCCCGGAACTCCTCGAAGAAGCACACCATACAGGTTGGATCAAGGCCGAGCACTTTCACCCGATCTCGAATAGGGGCTCGGAAGAAAAGGAAAATCGCTTCAGGCTCGATTTATGGTTGGCAAATGTCTGGCAACTAAACCAATGTGGACTTTCTCCACATAATATCGTTAATCCAGCCCTCTGTACCATCTGTCATCAAACACAGTTTTTTTCATATCGCGCTCTCGGAAAAAACACAGGCGGTCATGCCCTTTTAATCTGGCTGACCGATGGAGCAGTAAACACGGAGACTTTCTGATCAAAACGAACCTTTACAACAAAGGACAATTGGGATATAAAAACCTGAAACCAAGTTGGTTTTTTATTCTTTAGAGTATTACAATCCTATTGGACAACACGAGACAAGGGGAAAGGATGGACCAGGTAAAGAAAAGTGGTGTTTTTCCATGGCTACTGATAATGATCATCCCGTTATTCCTGGTCACGTGTTCCGAGGACAAGTCGATGGACCCGTCCCTCGGCGAAACGATCGACTCGGTCCCAGAACTTATCCCCACCTCACCCTCCACGCCAGTTACCCTCGAGCAGTACACCATAAAAAAGGGGGACACTCTTTTCGATGTGCTGATGAAGGCGGGTGTGACTCCGGCAAATATCAACTGTTTGAAAGAATCGTGTCGATCATTATACAATCTTGCTGCGCTTTCTGTGGGACGGGTTCTGGAATATCATCATCAAAATGGCATTATCACTCACTTCAGGTATGCACCTGATGACGAACACATCTTAATCATTGATCCCACCGATCAGGGCTACTCCTGTCGTTTCGAGGAAATACCTTATGATATTTGCCAGGCAACCTATCACGGAGTCATTCAAACGACACTCTGGGACGCAGCCCTTAATGCCGGTATCGATCCCGGAACACTGACCCAGATTGCCGGAATATACGATTGGGAGATCGATTGCAACACGGAATTCAGAAAGGGTGACGAGTTTTATGTTCTAGTCGAAGAAAAACACTGTCAGGGTTCATTGCACCATCGTGGCCAAGTCCTGGCTGCAAATATCATTTTAAGTGGTCAGGAACATCCCGCCATCTTTTTTATCGCCGATTCCGGTCATCAAAGCTTCTATGATCTCGAGGGACGTTGCCTGCGCAAGAACTTCTTGAAAGCGCCCCTACAGTATTCTCGCATCAGTTCCAGTTATTCTGCCCATCGTTTTCATCCCATTCTCAAGATTGTCAGGCCCCATTTCGGGATTGATTACGCCGCCCCGAGCGGAACACCGGTCCGGGCCGTTGCCGATGCCACGGTCACTTTTGCCGGATGGAAAAGTGGCTATGGGCGCTATATCAAGTTGAAACATGGCTCGACACCGTATTCCACGGGTTACGGGCACTTAAAAGGCTATGCCAAAGGTATAAAAACCGGTGCCCGGGTGAAACAGGGCGATGTAATCGGCTATGTCGGCGCGACCGGTTTGGCCACGGGCCCACATCTTGATTATCGGGTTTACTATCATGATAAACCTGTTAATCCCAACTCGATAAAAACGGAACCGGTCCGTCAACTTGAGGCCACTGAATTGGACCAATTCCGCCCCCTGGCGCATGACGCCCTGGCCCGGTTTAATATTGAAATTGCGGCTCTCAACGAACTTGATAATGCCGGGTCTGCGCTAAAAGAATGCAACCCGATGGACCATTAGAAAAGAAAGGTTGGCCCGTGCAGCTTTCAAGTAATTTTATCACCCCTCTCTTGACTGATTTCTATCAACTGACCATGGCCTATGCATACTGGAAAGGCAGGCATCATGAAGACAGGGCCGTTTTCGATTTGATATTCCGAAAAAACCCCTTCGGAGGGGAGTTCTCTCTTTTTACGGGTCTCGAGGACGTTTTACGTTTTATCGAAGCATATTGTATATCTGATGAGCAACTCGGATACATTCGCCATACCCTTCCAGGATGTGAGGCGGGTTTTTTTGACTGGCTCAAGGGTGTCAATTGTCGAGATGTTATGGTCCATGCCATTCCCGATGGGACTATTGTCATGCCCCGCGTACCCCTCTTGCGGGTTGAGGGCCCCCTGGGTATCACACAGCTCCTCGAAACAACACTGCTCAACCTGGTCAATTTTGCCTGCCTGATCGCAACCAATGCTGCCCGTTTCAGGATTGCAGCAGGAGACAATAAAATACTGCTCGAATTTGGCCTCAGACGTTCCCAGGGTCCTGACGGGGGCATGTCTGCTTCGAAATACAGTTACATTGGCGGTTTTGACGGGACGAGTAATGTCCAGGCCGGGAGCATTTTCGCCATTCCGATCAGAGGCACTCATGCCCATTCATTCGTGCAATCATTTTCTGGACTCGGAGACCTGAATAACAGCGGTCTTGTTGGTCCGAAT
The DNA here is from genome assembly GCA_016934675.1 of bacterium. Classification (GTDB taxonomy): domain Bacteria; phylum CSSED10-310; class JAFGSJ01; order JAFGSJ01; family JAFGSJ01; genus JAFGSJ01. The sequence goes on from JAFGSJ010000030.1 coordinate 23,635, forward strand.
GGTCAGAGTCATGATTTTGTCGAGATGGTCCTGGCCGCTCGCCAGAAACTTGAAGCCGGTCGGACCAACGAAGGTGAACTAGCAGCCTTTATAGGTTATGCCCAATCTTTTCCGGCCGGATTTTTAGCACTCGTTGATACCTACGATACCATCAAATCGGGTGTCCCCAATTTTCTATGTGTTGCAACCGCCCTCAAACAGATCGGTTATGAGCCAATCGGAATCAGGCTCGATTCGGGTGACCTGGCGTTTCTGTCCAAAGCGGCCCGACGGCTGTTTCGGCATGCCGAACAAAGTATGGGGCTTGACTTTTCGGGCTGTCAGATTGTTGCCAGTAATGATATAAACGAATCTGTTCTGGTCTCGCTGAATCAACAGGGTCACGAGATCGATATGTTCGGGATCGGGACCCATTTAGTTACGTGTCAGGCCCAACCGGCCTTTGGAGGTGTTTATAAACTGGTCGAGTTGAACGGTCATCCGCGGATCAAACTCTCGCAAGATATCAGTAAGGTTACCATTCCCGGTAAGAAAGAGGCCTATCGCTTGGTGGGGGCCGATGGTTTTCCTCTGGCCGACTTGATGATCCGGGTTGGTGAAGATAAACCGGTCGTGGGTAAGAAAGTTTTTTGTCGACACCCTTTTGATGAACGGAAAAGAGTCAACGTCATTCCCACTGAGGTCATTCCTTTGCACCGCTGTGTGTGGGATGGAAAAATAAACTATCGTTCTCCGAACGCCCAAGCCATAAGAACTTATGTTCATGACCAGATTACCCATTTCCGTAAAGACCACCTGCGTTTACTTAATCCGACCCCATACAAGGTTTCAGTCAGCAATACACTGTTCAACTATATGCACGATCTCTGGACCAGAGAATCTCCAATCGATGAATTATCCTGATCCCGACACGATGACTTCCAGGGAAACTCACATAATGTGATCTGCCTGTTGACAGGTTGTTTGGAAAATCAGCTTTACATATCGGCCATCAACTGTTCGACCAGTCTTTTCATTTTGTGGTAATGTGGCCCTTGCCAATAGACCCGTTGACAATCACGACAGCGGAAGAATTCAGAATAATTGAGTCTGGTTCCGGGTTGAAGGCGATCATCGATTTCGTCCCTGGTCACGTGTGCAATATATCCATTACATTTCAAACAACGCGAAAAAGGACGAAGGTGATTTTTCAGATCACAGCGCCGAATAATTTCGAGGATCTGTTGAGATGGTTTAGTCGAGCGCACCCAATAGCCATGAGTAACCCGACCGTTTTTCAGCAAACCCACATCACGCGTCAAGATAATCCGGGCCTGTTCCAAGGCTAGTGTAACAATCTGGGCATCCTCGTATGTATTGTCATAGAGACAATCAAAGCCAAGCAAGCGCATGATTCGAGCACATTTTCCAAGATTGACATCCAGAATAAAAGTCGGATTGCGCAGCGGTAACGGTCGAAGGCGGATTATGGGCGAGATATCGAAACTCTCGAACATGGGGTAGACCGCGAGCCGTTCCCCATGATTAATGTGGTAATCGAAGCCGACCGAAACCCCATTAACCAGAACGAGATCGACCTCGACATGGGGCACGCCTGCGGATTCAATAATGTCTTTAACTGTGGGATTGCCGTTGAAAGAGATGCTGAATGTGATTTTCCGCTGATGTCGGGGAAGAAAATCATTGAGCTCTTCATAGAAACGGACGTCTATAGTATGCGAGTTCATCTGTCCTGTTGTCCGAAGAGAAATGTCAGCACACGGTCGAAACGCTCGCCCCAGGAAATTTCATCGTGGGAGGCCCCATAACCGGTAAAAGAACGCAGATTTCTGCCTCGTCGATAGCCCTTACCCATTAAAATTCGGGTCATGATTTCACTTTGTTCGAGTGGGGTCAAGTCGTCATCCCGTTCATCTTCAGATTCGGTTAGTTCATCCCGGTCTTCTTCGCATGTTCCCATATCCAACCAGATAACGGGCTTTAGATGGGGTGGGGACCATGCTTGGAAAAACTTCAGTATGACGTAATTATCCCACCAGAGCGAGGGGGACATGGCGGCAATTTTACCGAAACAATGGGAGTAACCGAGGGCGGCATAGAGAGAAATCAAACCACCCAATGAGGAGCCACCGATGGCGGTATGGCTTCGTGAGGACAAGGTTCGAAAATGCTCATCAACGAATGGCTTCAACTCACGGCTCACAAAGGCAAGATAATCATCTCCGCCCCCGCCTGTTTCTTCCTCCTGATCAAATGTTGGCGTGTATTCGTATTCACGCCCACCCGAATGGGCGATACCAACCATAATGATCCCCCGTATCTGCTTCTTCTTCATGAGTTCAAGGGCTGTCAAATCGATATTCCATTGGGGCAAGCCATCTCCAGCCGGAGGCGAAAAAATGCGCTGGCCATCCTGTAAATAAAAAACCGGATAACGGCGGCGAGGGCGCTGATTATAACCCGGTGGGAGGAAAACCCAGATCTCGCGTTCATTATCGAGTATTTCTGAAAAAAAAGGTGAAATTTTAATCAGCATCAACTGTTCCATGCACCGGGCATGATGACCATCATGTTGGATTATCCCCGGTAAGATACTGTTTAATTTCCTGATCAAAATTCATTTTATCGATATAACCATTGTACTGTAAATTTTGAAGTTCCTGGGTGAACATATCTTCTCGGTAAGCCGACATGAGTATGATCGGAGCGGTGAAACCCCGTGTGCGCAGTTCGGCACATGCCTGAATACCTGCTGTTTTCGTTTCCAGTGAAATGTCAAGAATGAGGATATCTGGGTTGAGGACCAGGCTCAACTGAACAGCTTCCTTACCCGAGTAGGCTGGTTGGAGAACTGTATGTCCCAGGATTTCAAGGACCATGATCAGTGATTCGGCAATGATGACTTCGTTCTCGGCAATAATGATCCTCATTATGAGCTCATCCCCCCGATGATAGAGAGCGCACCTTTCAAAGCCAGCATATATTTTCTCATGTGCAAAAAAAAACGGACATGTTCCTTCACTTTTTATTACCATAAACACTATGGATATTCAAATTCAATGTTTTCTGTATGTTGGGGTCATGCCTTTTCATGCGATTGATGGGGCCAATACCCGAAAAAAAATTTGCTTTCTTGGATAAATGCTGGTAAAATACACCATGAGAGCACTATAGGAAAATAAAGACCTTTTGAAAGAGCGGGCCGGAATGCAATCAACGACACAACCCCCTGGTTTGAGAATATATATTGTTTGGCTTGGTTACTGTCTCTTGTTTCTCGTGTGTCTGCCCACAGCCCGTGCGGAAATATTTCAATTTTACGATTCCCAGGGCGTTCTTCACCTGACTGATAAACCAAGTAAAAACAGCAAAGCTAAAAGAATATCACGGAATGCACGTCGGACATCATTTCATACTTCCAACGAATTGAAGAAAAAATACAACGGCTATGTCGACAGCATCTGCCGTGAACATAATATGGACCCATATCTTGTCCAGGCAGTAATCGAGGTTGAATCAAGCTACAATCACCTGGCGGTATCACCCAAGAATGCCAGGGGGCTTATGCAACTCATTCCCGAAACGGCACGACGATTTGGCGTGAAAAATGTTTTTGATCCTTATTCAAATATCGAGGGAGGCGTTCTGTATCTCAAATATCTCTTCAAGCTCTTTGATGACGAATTGTCTTTGATTTTAGCCGCATACAACTGTGGTGAGCGCCGTGTCATCGAGTGTGGGGATATCCCGCCTTTCAAGGAAACACAGGATTATGTAAAGAGGGTCATGGATATCTATAGCAAATATCAATCGGACTACGGTCTTCCCCAGCGTATTGTGCGTTATACCGATGATAATGGTACCGTGCATCTATCGAACAGACCGAATGCTTCCAATTGACATGCAGACAGTGTTCCCTACCGGCTGATTATTCTTCTCCTGATGTCCACGGTCTCATCGTACGAAAGTATTCAGGCGGTAATACGTTAACATAAATGACCTGCTTTCGAGAAAGAAATACTTGCCTCGAGGGAAGGTCAAATCCTTTGTAAAGAGTATCGAGAATATGTTCTGGGGCAAAGTGTTCATCAGCAAAAATATGAATTATCAGATTTATTCAACTGTTCGGAGCCAATTGCCGCACGGTGAGATTCTGTCTCTGACTGAGATTGACCGGACTGATTCATCGGTGACTGTTTTCGATTCTGGTCGCGTTATCATCAAAACGCCGGACAAACGGGTTGAATATGATATGAATACGGGGAATATCGTCGTCCTTTAGTGCAGATGATGGTTGGGAGAATTTGATAATGACCCGGAAATGTACATGGTATCTGGTCTTGTTGTTCGTGGCGGCATTTTGCTTAATCGAGCCGTGGGGTGTTATTGGTCAGTCCAGGGGGACCGATCTTGAGCGTAAGCCTGTCGGTGTCGAGGACATTCTTGAGTTAAAAAAAGCTGGTGTTGGAGACGATCTGATCATTGAGACGATTCAGAAAACCAACACGACACTGGAATTGACTGTCAACGAGATCATCGAATTGAAGAGAAAGGGGCTCAGTGATGCGATTATCCGGGCCCTTTTGGCGCCCAAAGGAGCGGATAAACAGGTCGAGCCACCCCGCACACCAATTCCGACCGTGATTCCGGTCTATACTCCCACGCCCACGATCAATCCAGGCTCTGACACATCCGAACAAAATACGGCAGGACCCGAGGCCACACCTGAGGCGGGTGCCGGAGAGCAGGCCGTGGAATCTCTTGCCGATCCAACGGCCACGATTGACAGTCGTCCCGACCGTTCCATTTTCAAAATCAGCTCCGAACCGTCCAAAGCCAAGGTGTATCTTGATGAACGCTATGTCGGCGTGACACCTTATTATACCAATATCGGCCTGGGGGGCAAACATGTTCTGGTCCTAAGAAAAGAATTTTATCGCGATCTGAAGGTGGAAATTGATCTCGAAGATGAATCGATCGATGATCTGCACTTGGAAATGAGACTGGAACAGCCACTCGTGTCCATCAAGTGGCTGACTATTGAAAACGAGTATGTTTCCGCCTTCAAATGGTCGGCCCGAAATTGTGACATTGCCGGTTCCGAAGAAATGATCCATCTGGAACCGGTGCAGCTCAATCAGGAGTTCGAAGAACGCTATCTTGTTCAACTGCCCGATCTCAAACGTATGTCCCCGGGCGATTTGGCTTGTCTCGAGTTCTTTGTCTGGTTCAAATCGACCTGGTCAAAAAAAGAACTGTATGGTTTGACACCACGTCCGGATATTCACTTCCTTATTACCGATATTCCCCTTGTTTATGATGAACCGGTGGTAATTAACCTTGCCCTGCAACACCACAACCGTTACCCTCAGGGCACCAGGATTATTCTTGATAGCAAATGGGGCAAACTGTTTCGGATGGACCCTCGGAATACTGCGGAACGAAAAAAATGAGAATCATCGGCGGCGCCCTCAAGAATATCCAGTTAAAAACCCCCCTGGGGTTCCAGGTCAGACCGACTTCGGAAAAAGTCCGTGAGGCCCTGTTCAATATTCTCCGCGATACGATCGAGGGGTCCCGATTTCTCGATCTTTATGCCGGCTCGGGTGCAGTCGGTATCGAAGCAGCCAGCCGAGGTGCTACCAAAGTGACCTTCGTCGAAGAAAAATCAAGTGCGATCAAGGTCCTACGCAGTAATCTCCAAATATGTCATCTGCAGCACATGGCCACGGTTATCCATTTTGATGTCATAGGAACAGTGCGGACTCTGAACAACCGACAACTCTTCTTTGATCATATTTTTCTGGACCCGCCCTATGAAGGTGAGCATCTTGCGACCTGTTTGCAACTCATGTCCAAATATCCTATTATGACGAACAATTCAATTATTATTTGCCAATCTTTTTACAAAACGCCTCTGGTTAAAACTGAATGTATTAAACCATATCGACAGGATAAATATGGCGAAACAATGCTGTCATTCTACCGCTGGGGAGAAGCCACGGGGTGATGTTGCCACGCTCAGGCGGGCCATATATCCCGGGACCTTTGACCCGATTACCAATGGTCATCTCGATATTATTTATCGAGCCTTACAGGTTTGTGACAATTTAATTGTGGCCGTAGCTGATCACACTGGAAAGAATACGTTGTTTACAGTCGAGGAGAGGGCCCAATTGATTCGGGATGTAATTGGCGATCACGATCATATTGTCATATGTGTTTTTCAGGGTCTTCTGGTCAATTTTGCGGCCCATCATGATTGTCATCTCATCATCCGAGGCATCAGGGCCATCTCTGATTATGAATACGAGTTCCAGATGGCCTTGATGAATCGCCGTCTCAACCAGAAGATCGAGACTGTTTTCATGACCCCGAATGAGGAGTATTCCTATTTATCGTCACGATTGGTCAAGGAGGTCTGCGCTTTGGGGGGCAATCTTGAAGGTTTGGTCCCGGCCAAAGTCGAAAACGAACTGAAGCGGAGATTATCGGGAACCTGATCCTCGAAGCGGGCTGGGTCAAGATCATGTTTCTGATACTGCTTTACCCGGAAGGTTGAGGTGAATACATGAATAATCAAAAGCGATCAGGCTGCCCCTTCAAGAGAACGAAAATAGTGGCCACTGTCGGGCCGGCCTGTCGTCAGGAAAGCGTTCTTAAAGCCATGATTGAGGCCGGTGTGGATGTATTCAGAATCAATTTTTCCCATTTCGAGCCTTCATCTGATCAAAGAATCCTGCACTCGATTAAAAAATTACGAGAGCTGCTGAATCGTCCCGTTGCTTTACTCGGTGATCTGCGCGGTCCACGGATCCGGGTCGGCGACGTAACAAATGGCGAAATTGGCTTGACCAATGGACAAGATATCTTGCTGACACCGGAGTCGGTGTTGGGAACAAAAGAACGAATCTCGATCAGTTATCCGGGTTTGGCCCAGGACGTGAAGCCAGGTACCCTTATTCTCGTTGACAACGGTGTTCTCATCTTCGAGGTCCTTGATTGTAATCCCGACGGTTCGATCAAATGCTCGGTTAAACAGGGCGGTCTGCTGCACAGCCGGCGAGGTATCAATCTTCCCGGTGTTCGACTCAGCATACCGGCATTAACCCAAAAGGATTATACCGATATTGCATACGCCCTCGAACATGATTTTGATTTTTTAGCTTTATCCTTTGTGCAATCCGCTCAGGATATTATCGAGCTCAATCAATATCTTGCCTCGAAAAATAAGGTTGTCCCCGTTATTGCCAAAATCGAAAATCAGTTTGCTTTGAAAAATATCGAATCTATTGTCGAGGTGGCGTATGGTGTCATGGTTGCCCGGGGCGATCTGGCACTGGAAATGAGTATCCAGGACGTGCCGATTGCTCAGAAAAAAATTATTTCGATCTGTCGTCAGCATGCTGTCCCCGTGATTACCGCGACCCAAATGCTTGAAACGATGATTGAAAATCGTCAACCGACCAGAGCCGAGGCAACGGATATTGCCAATGCCATCCTTGATGGGACGGATGCCCTGATGCTTTCCGGTGAAACAGCCATAGGTGCCTTTCCGATCGAAACCGTTACAACCATGTCAACTATTGCCTGTAAAACGGAACAGGCCTGGTTTTCCGGACAGGTCCCGGGGCCGAGTCGTCTTGAACCGAAACCTGAAATTGATGCGACGATCGGCCATGCCAGCACTATCATAGCCGAAACCCTGCATGCAGTCGCTATTGTGACCCATACAACCCGGGGCAGTACCGCTCGACGTGTTTCCCAAAACCGCCCGCCGATCCCGATTATTGCCCTATCGAGCACGGTCAAGACCCGCTGGTGGCTGGCCTTGAGTTGGGGCGTATCAACTGAAATCGTCACCGAGTTGATAACCGAACAGGAGATCGTCGATTCAGCCATCAGGCACGTGTGTCAATCAGGACTGGCAAATCCAGACGATATCCTGATCATTACCGCAGGAGTGCCTTTTAAAACAAGCGGCAAGACCAATTTGATCCGTGTCGAAAGGACCCCCTCGACATCAGCCACCTGAAATAAGGTGAGTGTTTTGAACAGGGGAACTTATTCGCCTGACAAAGCCTGGTCTTGTGTCGGAGGAGCACTCCTGATAAAAACGGTTTGGGGAACCTGGTCGATCTTTCTGTTTTCTTCAAGCCAATGGACCAGAACCACTCTCGTTTTGAATTGAGTTGCATCATGGGGAATGCTCCGACCAAAATTTTCGAGTGCATAACGCATCAAACCATCCGAGACGGCCACCCGATATTTTTTTTGGGCCTCGAGTGATATCTGTTCGATCACGTTCTGACTATCGGCTTCATGGTCACTATACGAAATAGTGAAACCGGATATGGCAACCCGCTCCTTTTCAGCCAGCTTGAAATTATACTCGATTAACGTCTGGATTTCCTCGCCGCTCATGGCAAAGGTGCAGATAACGTGGTCCTGATTGGTCCGAAACACATCATCGAGAGTGATCGGTCCCGGTTTTAAATCACCCAAAACGCTGTAAGGGGAAACCAGAGCAATATCTGCCTGAGCCGCCTGACGGATCACTTCCGCTTTCCAGGTGGTATAACTCGAACCATGACCTCGTCCGTTCAGGGGGATATCTGTCTTACCCACTACCCTTTGTTCCGGGACATACTCCTCACGTTGTATTCGGACCGGTTTGGCCTTCCATTTTCCATTTTTGGCCAGCTTGCACTGCCAGGAAAGAGTCTGTATGGCCTCATTATTGAATACGTTCTGTTCGTTGATCCGTAGACTGACCCGCCCGCTCGGATTCTGACTATTCGACCAGGGATTGAAAACAAGCAATTCACTAACATTACTGACCGTTACCTCAAGTTCATGCTCACCGCGGATTATCCCGCTAATCGTGGCCGGCTCAGCCCATTGCTGCCAGGTGGTGAGGGCTGTCCAATACCATTGACCCTCAGCCGGGATTTCGGCGACACCATGAAAACTCGAAGGAAATTCGTGGTTGGGGCTTAATTGTCCGGGTTGTCCGACAAGGGAACTGGTTTTAAAAATATTTCCATCTTCCATGCCCAGGAGAAAGGACCCGTCATGATATTCCAGACAACGGACCCCTTTTAGATTCCCGGGTAATCCGTACTGGGTCCAATGGCACAAATCCTCGGTTTCGACGATAGAGATCAACTGTTCATGGACCATCAACAGATACAGGCGGTTGTCCTTAACCACAATGTCAATCAAATAGTCATAATCAAGATCAATCGGTTTCGATTCCTGGCCATCATAGTAGTAGAGACGAGTCCGGGCCTGCTCGGGTCGTTGAGTACGTAATTGCATATAATCGAGATATTCCCCGGAAAGAACCGCTAGCACCATCTTTTCGCCCAAAACAACCGCCGATATGGTACAGACTTGTTCCTCGGGCACAAGATCAACCAGGCCCCAATGAGAACCGTCATAGACGATAGCATCTCGTGAACCGAACAAATCTGGAGCCAAGACAATATAACCGCCTCCATATCCATCACCCAAGGAAGCATGGTATCGGACCGGAATCTGGTCCTTGGTTAAGGTCAACATCGCATAATAAAACCCATAGAGTTTACCCTGAAAGGAAACAAGCCTGTTGACCCGGTATACCGAACCCTCGTCATAGGGAGTGCCATAGGCCAATTGCCAGTGCTTGCCCTCATCCGCTGAGCGAAAAATACCCCCAAAAGGATAAGTCTCTTCCGTTTCCTGGCCAAATTGATAAAAACATCCGGTGCTGCAATACCAGTGAGGTCCATAGGCCACGATATCATTAATATGAATCCCGTTTGGTATGGTCCGCTCTTTGGTCCAACCGTGCTCAGCCAAAACATAGATGTTGCCGAAGTCCCACGATTCGGTCGCATCCGGACCCGGAATAACCAGTTGACCCGATACAACCTCGTAACGATAAATAGCTTCGTCATCAACGGTAAATTCTGTCTTGTACTCAGACTGAGCAAAATCGTAATAGATGACATCGGTCGGCCCCGTATTGACGACCGCATCACCATGCCCCAGATACAGACGATGATTAAACACCTTGAGCGCATTGATTTTTCTCGCTGCGAATTGTTTGGACTGGGTCGGTAGACCCAAAGATTCAACCTGAAGAATCTGCATGGTTGTTTCTCCAAACACTTCCGTACCAAAAAGATACAGACTCAGAATGATCCCGATAATGATGATTTTGATTGTCATTGTTCCCTTCATCGGACTTCCTTTCACTGTGAAGCATTTCGCGTCCAGATTGTGAATACTTTTACCACTTCCACCATATCAGATCCACTCTTCGAATAACAGTGTTTTGCCGGAAAAAATCGCCGTATTCGAAATTGCTTTATTTTCAGTGTTTTTTTTCACACCATCCCGACCTCACCTCTCTTTTATTTACCACTTGACATTTTCCCTACGCCCCACTATTTACTAAACCCGATATTATTAAATGACCCGTAGTCATAAAATCGGGATAAGTCAAATTTGTGAGGGTGAGGCAAGGGGTTCGGCATGGGGATTGTAGAACGCAAACAACGGGAAAAAGAGCAGCGCCGAAACGCTATAATCGATGCGGCGGAGCGAATTTTTTTTTCAAAGGGTTGGGATAATGCCACGATTGAAGAGGTGGCTGACGCTGCCGAGTTAAGCAAGGGTACTATATATTTGTATTTCAAGACCAAGGAGGATTTGTATTTAGCGATTCATCTGCGCGGTCAAGAGATATTGTTACTTTTATTCGAAGCAGCGATTCAAGATAAGGAGACGGGTTTTGCGAAGATTCGGGCTGTTGGTGAGGCCTATTTTGAATTTTATTTTAAGTATCCGGCATATTTTAATGCCCTGACATATTATGAGACTCGTGATTTTGATACTCGGGACCAGGATTCGTTGGCTGGCCAGTGTTTGACGAAGGGGTTACAAATCAACACGTTATTGAGCCGGGTCTTGGGTGAAGGTATGGAAGATGGTTCGATCCGATCTGACCTAGATCCATTTCAGGTTTCGCTCATTTTATGGGGACAGACCACGGGTCTGATCCAGTTTGCCTCTCTGAAGGGGGATTTGTTGCGGCATAAATTTGGGGTAGATCAACGTGATTTATTTTCATTTTATCTGCAGTTTGTATCTGATGGTTTGCGTGGTCCTGCCCGGGATTGATTCGAGTGGAGGTCTGGTCATGAAAGTGTGGGGAGCAGTATCGGGTCAAGCGATAATCATTGGTCTTACCGGGTTGATGGTGTTAGGTCGACTGATGAGTATCCCTGCTGTGAGAGCTGATGATTGCATATTGGAAAAGTATCTGGTTGAAGGTCTGACGGGGAACCTTGCTTTGCAGCAGGGTCGTTATGCGTATGAGAAAAGCCGGTTGGCTTTGACCGAAGCGCGAGGCGCTTATTTTCCGACCCTTGATGTCCAGGCACGCTATACCCGGGCTGGTGGTGGGCGGACCATCGAGTTTCCGGTGGGCGATTTATTAAATCCGGTGTATGGGACTTTAAACCAGATACTGTCATCACAGGGTCAACAGCCTCGTTTTCCGGAGAATATAGAAAACGAAGAGATTGCGTTTATACCAGAGAAATATCAGGAGACCAAAGTCCAATTGATTCAGCCGTTATTCCAGACCGCGTTATACCATAATGTCCGGCTCAAAAAGAATATTCACGCTCTTGAACGGCTTGAACTCGAGCGGCGATGTCGTCAGGTGATCAGGGAGATCAAAACAGGTTATTATAATTATCACAAGGCGGAAAACGTGATCGGTTTGTTGGATCGGACCCGGATGGTACTTGAGGAGAATCTGAGGCTCAGCCAGAGACTCTTTGAAAATGATAAGGTGACCCAGGATGTTGTGTTCAGGGCTGAAGCAGAACTCCGTTCTCTTGAGCAGCAGCAGGCGGAGGCCGAGAGGGACCGCGATTTAGCTAAAAATTGGTTTAATTTTTTGTTAAATCGCGAACTTGATGAGCCGATCGAGATGTGCGTGACCGATGAGATAGCACTGGATCGGCTTATTGATCCTGAAGAGGTCTTGAGCCAGGCGTTGACGGGCCGGGAAGAACTGAAACAGCAGGTCTTGGCTATCGAGAGCGCGCACCAACTGGTCAGGATCGAAAATCACCAGAATTTTCCCGGTTTAACCGGTGTAGTTGATTACGGTATTGAAGGTGAGATGTATCGCTTATCCGGAGAAGACGATTTCTGGACGGCTTCCCTGGTTCTGCACTGGAATTTGTTTCATGGTTTTCAGGACAGGGCCCGTCAACGTCAAGCTCGTTGTGATGTCACTCGGGCCCAGTTACAAGAGCACGAATTGCACAATCAGGTCATTGTTCAGGTGAAGGATGCCCTGGCTGGGGTTGAAGTAGCCCATAAGGCCATAACTTCGACCCGGGAACGTTTGCGAAGCGCTCGACAGTCTTTTACCATTATGTCGCGAAAATATGAGGTGGGACTAGCCCGTCAAATCGAATTTCTCGATGCCCGGGCCACCTATACCAATGCCGAGATAAGTCATCTTCTGGCCCGTTATGATTACGAGATCAAATATGCCGAACTCGAATATGTTGCGGCCCTGGTCGATCTCAGTCTTTATCCGTTGCCACTTTCGGAAGGGGGGCAAGCAGAACATGAATAGGATAAATATTCGGATAGTAGGTATGTGTTTGATGGTTGCGACTTTCTGCTGCCACTGTGATCAAGCCCCTGTCGGGCGTAATCATTCCAAAACGATCCAGGTCAGGATTTCTCAGGTCCGGATACAGGAATTGGCCCAACCGATCAGGGTCAGCGGTAAACTGGCTTCAAAAGCAGAATTTAAACTATCATTCAAGATTGGCGGTATTGTCCGGACCATAGGGGTGGATGAGGGCCAACCGGTCAAGCGGGGCCAGGTTTTGGCCCGCCTTGATCTGCAAGAGATCGAAGCCCAGGTTAATCAGAGCCGTTCATTGTATGAAAAAGCAGAAAGGGACCTGGCCCGCGTGAAACAGCTTTATGAGGACAAAGCTGTGACCCTCGAAAATTACCAGGATACACAGACCGGACTCGACATTGCCCGAGCGAATTTAAACATAGCTGAGTATAATCTTCGTCACGCCACCATTACCGCGCCGTCAAACGGGAAGATCATGCGTCGTTTTGTTGAAACGAACGAGATGGTTGGATCTGGTCAGCCTGTTTTTCTGTTTGGTTCATCGGACCAGGATTGGATCATTCGTTTGAGTGTCACCGATCGAGATATCATCAGAATTGTCCTGGACGATCCCGTGCTGGTCGAGTTTGATGCCTATCCCAACCAGGTATTCCCGGCTTCGATTTCCGAGATTGGTGAAAGTGATGACCCCAGGACCGGGTTGTTCGAGGTTGAAGCCCGGCTTGCATCGACTGAGCAGAAACTCGTTTCTGGTTTTATAGGTCGAGCGAGGATTATCCCCGAACGAAAAGAAAGGTATTTGGTTATCCCGATCGAGGCCCTGGTTGATTGTCGTGGTAAAGCCGGTTTCGTATTCAGCTACGATCAAAGCCTGGGTCGGGCAAAGAAAAAAGCTCTTGTCATCAGTCATATCTTTGAGAATAGAGTTGCCGTGGTATCAGGTCTTGAGCCGGGAATGTTCGTCATCACGGACGGTTCACAGTATGTTATCGATGGTAGCCAGGTCAGTCTTTTCGAACCGGCTCCGCCAGACAACGCCTTATCCACTCCCACACAAGCTGAACTATCCGAAACAACCGGCCCCTGAACGTGGAGACAAAGATGAAATTGCCTCGCCTGGCCCTTGAAAATTATCAATTTACGCTGATTGTGATTATTTTGATGGTCGTCTCGGGTATAGTATCGCTGGTGACCATGCCCCGTTCCGAAGACCCCCAGGTGACCAATTCTGGTGCTAGTGTTTACGTTATTTATCCGGGAGCAAACCCCACCGATATGGAGCAACTTGTGGTGGACCCGCTCGAAAAAGCCATAAATGAGCTTGAAGACATCCGTAAAATGAGTGCTTATATGGAAGATGGTCTGGCAGTGATTCACACCGAATTCGAGCTGGGCACCGATCCTGACGACAAATACTCTGATTTTCTTCAGAAAATAAATGGTGTCCGTTCAGATTTACCTGCTGATATTAAGGACCTCAGCACTGAAAAGTGGGCTGTCTCGAATGTCAATATAATTCAGGTTGCTCTGGTATCTGAGACGGCAGAGTTCTCCGATCTTCAGGCGGAGGCGGAACGCCTGGAAAGGGCTTTTGAAAAGGTAGCCGGCGTCAAACAGGTTGAACTGTGGGCTTTTCCCAAGCGTCAGGTCCAGATTATTCTTGATCCCGAGAAGATGGTCCAGATGAATGTGCCCCTGTCACAAATGATCGGTGCGGTCCAGGGTTCGAGTCTCAATATCCCCGGTGGTTATATCGATCTCGGGAAAAAAAGGTTCAATATCCAGACGAGTGGCAATTATCAGAATCTCGATGAAATATCCCGGACAATCGTAAACTCAACCGGTACTGAAACTGTGCAGGTCGGCGACGTGGCCACAGTCAATTTTGATTACGAGGACCCGAACTATTATGCCCGGGTCAATGGGAAAAGGGCCATTTTCATTACTGCCAGCCAAAAAGAACAGACCAATATTTTTACGATAACGGACCAACTGAAACAGGTCCTGGCTGATTTTCAGGTTGCATTACCGAGTTCGATGGAAGTCCGAATGGTTTTCGATCAATCGGTCAGTGTGGCATCTCGACTCAGTACATTCTTCAATAATCTGTTGCAGGGACTGGTTCTGGTCTGTCTGGTTGTCTTGGCAGGGGTCGGCTTGCGTGCGTCGTTCATCGTGATGATGGCCATCCCGATTTCGATCTTCATAGGCCTGAGCCTGCTGGATTGGAGTGGTTATGGCATCGAGCAGATGTCCATAGCCGGTTTGGTTATTGCTCTCGGCTTATTGGTGGATAATGCGATCGTGGTCATTGAGAATATCTCTCGTTTTTTAAGTCGCGGTCACGCTCACAAACAGGCAGCGATCGGGGCCACATCCCAGGTCGGTTGGGCTATTGTCAGTGCGACGGCCACAACACTTCTGGCTTTTTTGCCGATCATCATGATGCGTAATGTCACCGGTGAGTTTATTCGAAGCATGCCCTTGACGGTGATCTACACTTTATCCGCCTCACTCCTGATCGCTCTGACCCTGACCCCTTTTCTGGCCAGTAGAATGTTACGTCCCCGCCAATTTACCGAAAAACCACTTGTTCAAAGGCTTGTTCTTTCTTTTATCGATACGCGCTATAAACGTTTTTTGGAACAGGCACTTGATCGAAAAAAAGCCGTCCTGATCAGTGCGGTATTTATTTTTCTGATGAGTCTCAGTCTTTTTCCCCTGATCGGGGTCAGTTTTTTCCCCAAGGCAGAAAAACCACAGTTCATCATCAATGTCAATACTCCCCAGGGAACCAGCCTTGATAAAACGAATGAAGCCGTGCAATATGTAGAACGGGCTCTGGAAAAACGTCGAGACCTAACTCACTATACTGCAAATATCGGCTGCAGTAATCCCCGAATCTATTACAATGTCATTCCTAAACGTCCCCAAAGCACTCATGGACAATTGTTTGTCCAACTCGAACACTATGATCAGAGCCATATGAGTGCGTTGATCGATGAACTCAGAGAGTATTGCGATCGTTATCCCGAGGCCCAGATCGAAGTGAAGGAACTTGAACAGGGCCCACCGGTCGAGGCGCCGATTGCCATTAAAATACTGGGGGAAAACCTGAATACATTGAAAAACATAGCCGATGATGCCGAACGTTTTTTCAGTGAGACACCTGGTACGGTTAATATTCTGAACCCCTTGTCGACCAGTAAAACAGACCTGCATTTTGTCATCAACAGGAACAAGGCCGGGCTGTTAGGCATTCCCATCCACGAGATCGATACAACGATCAGGATGTGCATTGCCGGATTGAATATCGCTACCTTCCGTGATGAGACGGGTGAGGAATACGATCTTGTCGTTCGCCTGAAAAACGGTCGTGAGCTCGAGATCGAGGACCTTGATCGGATTTTTTTATCGTCAGCCAACGGTCAAGCAGTCCCGCTTCGTCATCTTGCCAGTATTGAATTCAAATCGAGTCCACTTGAAATACATCATTATAATTTGGAACGAAATGTGACCATCACAGCAGATGTGGAGCGAGGTTTCTCTGTCGATGCGGTTACTCGACAGATTGTGTCCAAACTCGAGGCATATGATTGGCCTAAAGGCTATCGCTATTATGTTTCCGGTGAGGTGGAAGAACAGGAAGAATCGTTTGGGGGACTGTTTCAGGCAGTCATTGTAGCCATGATCGCCATCTTCGGCGTATTGGTCCTCCAATTCCGTTCGTTTGCCCAACCGGTCATCGTCTTCGTTGCCATACCGCTCGCAGTGATCGGCTCTATGATCTCACTGTTGATCACCGGTAATACCTTCTCGTTTATGGCATTTATCGGAATGGCTTCCCTGGTGGGCATCGTGGTGAACAACTCGATTATCCTGGTTGATTATTGTAATCAACTTCTCCGGGAGGGATTGTCAGTGAGAGATGCTGTCGTTTCCGCCGGTACCGCCCGCTTCCTCCCAATACTCTTAACTACTGTTACCACGATTGGCGGCTTGCTTCCCCTGACCGTATTGGGCGGAAGTGTCTGGGCGCCCATGGGCTGGACCATTATCGGTGGATTGACCACATCCACTTTTCTGACCCTGATCATCGTGCCCATCCTCTATTCGATCGTGACGCACGAACCGGATACCAATAAGGAAACGAAAGCCCCTATCGAACCATAAACTATTCTTGACAAGTCAGAGTTATTCCGATACATTTTTCCGCAGGTCTATGGTATCGGGAGTGGAAATGATCAATGCACATACATACAGGAATCCAATACCTACGGTTGATATTATCATCCAATGTCCCGGTTCGGGTATTGTGCTGATCAAGAGAAAGAATGAGCCTCATGGCTGGGCCCTGCCGGGTGGTTTTGTCGATTATGGAGAATCGCTTGAAGAGGCCGCGGTCAGAGAAGCACGTGAAGAAACCGGTTTGAAGGTTGTGCTCATCCGTCAATTTCATACCTATTCCGATCCGGCTCGAGACCATCGTCAACACACGATTTCTACTGTTTTCATCGCCCGATCCGAGGGAATACCTCGAGCTGCAGATGATGCTCTCGATCTCGGGATTTTTTTTGAGAACACTTTACCGACACCACTCGTTTTTGATCATCCCCAGATTCTGCGTGATTATTTTGAGCGGCGCTATTAGTCACGAAACTTTGTTTTGGTATGCATTCATCCTGTTTTGTTTAGCTCTGTTTGGGACGAGATCATGCTTAATGATGATATCGATATTGGCTCGAATGAAGATTTCCTCGATTGGTCTCGTGTCCGCGAGTATCTGATCAAGGCGGGCGGAGGCACTCTTTATCCGGTTTCGATCAATGAGCCCACCTTTTCTCCCCAGAACAACAATGAACTCTGTTCGCTCCTTCAGAAGCGAGCACTCGGTCGGAATCGTTGTGTGGCCATTCATCAGCTCCATTTCAGAGAGGTGACCAAAAACCTGCGACCAACATTGTTTCGGTGCCATGCAGGCTTCTGGAACTTTGCTATTCCCCTGCATTATGAGGGAACTTGTCTGGGGGCGGTTATGGGCTGCGGCATCCTTGATCAATCCAGAAATACCTTAGACTATAAATTACTGGCCCAGGAAATTGATCTCGAATATGATGAACTCTTGGCTGCAATCAGAAAAGTCCCGCTTTTGACCAAAGCGAAAATCAAGGCTTTTCAATCGCTGCTCTCCTTGTTTCTCCAGGATGTACTTCGAGCAAAAATCCTGTGCAATCGTGCCGACCATACCTTACAACGTTTCGAAAATGCCATTCTCAAATACAATACTATCTATAAAATTTACAAAGTCACCCGAACGACACCCGATTTCACTCATTTATTAGCCGGTCTGGTCACAATAATCGTTGATGATACGAACAGCGACGCCGTCTTGATCTATGTGCTCAACGAGCGTGATGAGCTCGTCCTGGTGGGAACAAGTGAGTCCGATCGGACAGCAATTGGCGAACGTCTTTATGCGGGTAGTGTCCTGAATTCAATTTTATCGGATTATGATTATAGTGATATACGGGGACACACCATTCCCGATGTGCCCACACATTCGAGCCAGGTCCAGACTGACTTCAGTATGTATCAGGATGAGTTAATGGTTCCGCTCATTTCTAATCTGGTCGTTATCGGGATGATTTCATTAAAGAGCATCAAGCCGGGACACTATGATCGGAATAACCGTCATTTTTTGACTTTTATTCATGTTTTATCGTCACAATGTGCAATCGCTATCGAAAATACGCTTTTACGACATCAAACGGAGTTATTGATATTAACAGACGAGATGACCGGTCTATATAATTTCAGGTATTTTTCTCAAAAGTTAGTCGAGGAAATCACTCGTTGTACCAGATATGGCCATGTTCTCAGTTTGATTATGATTGATCTGGACCAGTTCAAACTGTTTAATGATTCTTTTGGTCATCCTTCGGGTGATGTTGCTTTAAAGACGTTCGCAAACATTCTGAAAAGCAGTATTCGTGATGTTGATATCGCCGTTCGATATGGTGGGGAAGAATTCGCTGTTATCCTGCCTGAAACCGATCCGCGGGAAGCCTGTTTGATCATCGACCGAATTCGGAACAAGGTGGCTAACCATGATTTTTGTCCTTCAGGACACGAAAGGGAACAAGGGCTGACCATCAGTGCCGGGGTCGCTGCTTTCCCCATGGATGCTCAGACGGCGGATGATCTTATTGGGCATGCTGATCAAGCCCTTTATCTTTCCAAAAGACAGGGCAGGAACCGGATCAATTGTTATAGTTCTTGAACCTAACCATAGAAGGGAGAAAGTAATAGGCCCAGTCCGGATTGATCAATCTGAACTATAATGGACGACTTGAATAATGCAATAATGAGGATGGTCTGAATTGTGCTCAAGGAAAAATCATACATTCGACAGGGGCTCGATGCCTTTCTAGAAGGCCAGAACGAGACGCATGGATGTTTGCTTATTGGTTTCGATCATGATCAAGGTCGGATGATTGTCTTTGATGTTCTGGCACCCTATTTGATCATGAAGAATTGCCGTTTTCTGCGAATTGACTTTGATTATCTCTGTTGGTCGCCGGACCATTTTCGCGAACGGACCCAAATACTTCTCAACCATTTTGCTGAAAACCTTTCTTATGCACGAAAAGCGCGAACTTCTGTCAAAACACTAAAAGAATGTTCAGATCAACACGGATCGAATGTGATGACTGGATTTCTCGATGATCTTGAGGAGATGTCAGAACAGCATGGTCTAAAAACAGTTGTATTTGGAGAAAATATTGATCGTCTTCAAGTTTTTTTTCATTATCATGGCTATCAAGATGTTTTTCGGGAATTGGCCGATTCTCTGACGACAAAGAGTCATGTCTATGTCATTCTGACCGGCCGGCCGGCTTTTCGTCGCGAAAATAGTTATGCATCTTTTTTCAGCTCTCACGGTTTGAAAACGGTCTGGATTCAACCTATGACCAGTTCGGAAATTCAACACTGGTTTGAGGAACATGGTCAAAAGTTGTCCTCTTCTGTGTGTGAACATATTTTTGAGATGACAAATGGTCTCCTGGTTTATCTGCCCTTCATTGAAGAAATGTGTGCTGCAATGCCTGATCGGCAAGAACAAAAAATCCTTGAACGTTTGAACCGTTTTGGGGATGAGTTTGATGAACAGGGCAAGCTGGATAACTATTTGCGATGCCGTTATTTTCTTTCGCTCGAACGCGCCAAGGGAGTCGGTGGGATAAGAACGATACTTTCACTTCTAGCCAGGCAATCCGGTTTGAATTTAAGCCAGGTAGCATCTTTGATCCACAAAAGTCCGGCTGCCACGAAAGATTATCTCGATTCTCTCTGCGAGATCGGTCTCATATTGAAACAAAAGAAGGTCTATACGATCATGGATCCTGTCCTGGGACAATGGATCAAAGTCAATGAGCATAAATGGTTTGAGTCCGATTTGTCTAAACATCTTGAAAGATTGAGCCAGAAACCATATAAACATATCCTTTCGGATCGTAAACAACCGAATGAAATAATATCTCAGATCAAAAAAACAGGAAAGAAGGTCAAAGATCAAGCATTGATTGAATGTGATTGAGGGGAGCCAATTCGACCCGACGCGATAATATCTCTTGATCAATCCTGTTGTGGACTCGAGAAAGGGGAAAGGGTAGTGGATTTACGAGAGGAAGATGTGCAACGAATCCTGCCAGATATCGTGAAAACGATTAAGGGATTAACCTTGGATGCAACCAGGCAAGCTGCATCCGGTCATCCCGGTGCAGTAATGGGAACAGCTTTGTTGGCTTCGGTACTATGGACAGATTATCTCCGTTTTGATCCTGATCGACCGGATTGGAAGAACAGGGATCGTTTCGTCCTGAGTTGCGGCCATGCCTCGATGTTATTATATGCCATGTTGTATTTGACGGGCTCCGCTCTATCGCTCTCCGACATTCGTAATTTCAGGCAATTGCATTCGATAACACCCGGTCACCCCGAGTACCATCTGACACCTGGTGTTGAAGCCACAACAGGTCCCTTAGGTACAGGTTTTGCCACGGCGGTGGGCATGGCAGTGGCGGAACGTTTTTTTGCCGCTCGTTACAATCAACCCGGTTTAGAAGTGGTCGATTACAACACCTATGTCCTCGCCTCAGATGGTGATATCATGGAGGGTATCACCAATGAATCTGCTTCTTTTGCCGGTCATCAGCGACTGTCAAAGTTAATCTGTCTGTATGACTCAAACCGAATAACAATAGATGGATCGACATCCATGACCTTTAGTGAAGATGTACTTACCCGTTTCAAGGCCATGGGCTGGTTTACTCAAGAAGTAGACGGTCAGAATGCGGCAGATATTTCAGCGGCACTCGCAACCGCGACCCAACAGCACGATCAACCGAACTTTATTTTATGTCATACTCATATCGGCGAAGGTTCACCGAATACTCAAGACACTCCTCTCTGCCATGGCTCCCCCCTCTCTCCCGAAGAAATAGCCTTGACCAAAAAGGCTATGGATTGGCCACAAGAACCGTTTTATGTGCCTCAAAACGTCACAGATTTTTTCAAGACTCTCAAAAAATACCGGAAACAACAATGTGAAAAGTGGTCTGAAAGGTATCACCATTGGCAAGAGCTCAATCCTCTTTATGCCCGAGAATGGGATGGCGTTTTTGATAATACCGATCTGTTTCAAGAACTAGATACTTTCTCTCTCCCCAAAAAAGCGAGCCTGGCCACTCGCTCGATTTGCCAGGATGTCATTCGGATAAGTTATAAGCATTGTCCGACCCTGATGGGCGGTTCCGCTGACTTGGCCGGTTCGGTCAAAACCGAAATTACCAGCATTTCTCCTCTTTCTCCTGATGAACCCGACGGCCGGAGAATATTCTTCGGAATAAGAGAAAATGCGATGGGAGCCATCCTGAACGGTTTGGCCCTCTCCTCGCCGATACGGCCCTTTGGTGGCACTTTTCTCGTCTTCAGCGATTTTATGAAGCCGGGTATTCGTCTGGCTGCCCTGATGAAACTCCCGGTGATCTACCTTTTCTCTCATGACAGCTATGCTGTCGGTGAAGACGGCCCTACTCATCAACCCGTTGAACAGATTATGAATCTCAGGTCTGTTCCCAATCTCTTTGTCTTTCGTCCCGCCGATATTAAGGAAACAATCGGGGCCTGGAAATTGGCCTGGCAGAGAAAGGATGGGCCGAGTGCCCTGATTACCTCACGACAGACCCTGCCTGTCCTTGATCATACTTCACGGGATATCAGTCGTGGAGGCTATATCCTCTACGATCCACCCGGCCCGGAAACCCCCGATTTACTTCTCATTGCAACCGGTTCTGAAGTCGGTTTGAGCCTTGAAACTGCCCGACAACTCGAACTCCAAAAAATCAGGACACGAGTCGTCTCATTACCCTGTTGGGAACTGTTCGACCTCCAACCGGAAGACTATCGCCTTGAAATCCTATCACCTAAGATTAAAACAAGGATATCAATCGAGGCTGGCATTACTTTAGGGTGGGACCGCTATGCACCTTTTCATATCGGACTCGACCGCTTCGGTGCTTCCGGTCCGCATGATGAACTATCAGAATATTTCGGGTTTACCGTCAAACAACTGATCCAACGAATTACATCATACATGAAATATACCAGATCTCATTGACCTGTTATGTCTACCAAAAAAGGATATTTGGGATCATCTATGTAAGCCCCATCAACGGTAACAGTGACTTTCTTGCCGGTGGGCACATGCATATGCGAATGAATATATTTACCGGTTTGTTTATACAACTCCCCAAACGAGCACATCTTGATCGTATAGTCACCCGATGGCAATCGGACCGAATTATTGTCCAACTTCTCAAAAGGACCGTTAATCTCAAGTGTCTGCAAATCAAAACAATCCTGGTGCCATTTTATTTCCCCAAGATCGATCAGATTGAGTACGATACCGGGGCAATAATTCCTTGACTTCGCTCGAAATGTCAGAATGCTCGATGAAAGTTGAATATTGAGAACCAGTTCGCCTTCAGCAATATTAGGCACTATTGTTTCTTCATAAGCATCATATGCATTTTTGACAATTTTTATCTTTTGATCGCGATCAGGAACCTCAATTTTTAATGGGGTCTTACCACGAACCAAGCCATCGATATAGACCTCTGCTTGAGGCGGGTCTGTTGTGATCGAGATAACAGCCATACCTTTTATGGCCTGCCGAATCCGATCGTAATATACTTTTGCCTCTTTTGACAAGGGACTTGTTGGATGATTGAGATACAAATTGAGAAATACTGATTGTGCATTCTCATAATCACGGGCTTTCATCAATGCTTTACCCTTATAAAACTGTATGAGATCACCCGACTCCTCCATGAATCGCTTGTTTTCAATCTTGGTATATTCATTGAGCCAGTTAACATATCCTTTGAAGTCATTCAAATTGTCAAAATACTTATAAACACTCTTAAAAATATCAGTATAATCTTTTCTGATTGCATTCCAACCCTTTACCGTGATGTCATCATATTTCAGTTGAAGGTATCTGTTGCATAACTTTATGGTTTCTATCCA
The DNA here is from genome assembly GCA_016934675.1 of bacterium. Classification (GTDB taxonomy): domain Bacteria; phylum CSSED10-310; class JAFGSJ01; order JAFGSJ01; family JAFGSJ01; genus JAFGSJ01. Next base: position 46,892 of record JAFGSJ010000030.1, read on the forward strand.
ATTTGTATCTTCTTCATAGATTTTCTTAAATGCATTTATGGCATATATCTCATCATCATATCGCGATACCTTATGGTACACATTCAAAACACCATCGAAGTATTCCTTACCCTGGTTCTTGTCCTTTTTATAAAGCTGAATACCCCGGTTAACGGCTTCACGAATACCCATTGAAACCAGTTCATTTTCTTCACGTGCCGTTTTGAGCGTCTCTATATATTCAACAAAATCAATGCTTTCTGAAAATTTTGTGGCAAATGCAGTATATTCGCTTATTCCTTCATCATATGATTTCAAAATTTTTAAACTGATAACTTTCAATTCATGTGCTCTGGAAAATTTTGGATCGATAGCGGTTACCAAACGTGTATATAAAATTGTTTCTTGAAAATTTCCCATTTTGTGGTTCTTTTGTGCCTCTGAAAAAAGATACTGAATGGTCAAGGGAATTGTCTTAAAATCCTTTTCACGTAAATCCTTGAGAATGGCCTTTTCCTTCATTGACATTGTCTGCTCATATGCACTTATCTGTCTTGATCCTATAGTTTGGGCCTCCTTTTGAGAAACTAATCGGACGGTATATGTATATGTATCTGCTATTTCTATAATCAGTCTATCAGCCCAAGCAAATGATCCGATACTACAGAAGACAACAACAAAGGTCATATACAAGAATAATCGTGGCTTCTTTATCATCAACACAATGAGTTCTCCCGGTTTATATATGTTTTGGGAATACTGACTTTATATCCTTGTACAAAAAACCTAATTGAAAGTCAATATTCATTTTTTTTATAACAAAAAGTGTTATTTGACAATAAGTTACAGAAGAAAGTGAGTTACTAACAATTGTGAGTAACTTTGTGAATAATTTTTAATTACAAGAGGTTATCGTTCAAAATCCTGAAGAAATATCCGTCAAGAATAGTGAGGCTTAAATCTGTATATAGTGCAAAGAAAGTGAATAAAAGGTGCATAATTCACAGAGATCGAGATTACTGGACTTGTGTTTGTGGAAAAATGTTGATAAACAGAATGACAAGGAAGCACTATTTGGGAAACATTCTCGGGTTGATAAGTCAGATATTGATTGGTTTGAAACGTCAAGAAGACTAACTAAGAAGTTGTGCACAGTATTTTTCTGTTTTTTTTCTGTAAGTTAGATTAGAAATTCAGATACTGACATCGGTTGATCTTTCTTATTGCTTTTCATATTATTTAGGGTACAATAAAGAAAAAAAAGAAGGACAAGAAGGAGGCATCAATGAAATTCAATATATCCTCGAAGGAGTTTTTCTCTGTAGTGTCAAAACTACAGGGAGTTATCGATAAAAAAACAGCAATTCCGCTCTTATCGAATTTGTTATTGTGTACAGAGGACCAGTCAATAATCATAACAGGGACAGATTTAGGGATAGGTATAAAGATAGAGTGTATGGCAGATATCATCGATCAGGGCAAGGTCACCGTATCTGCCCGTAAACTCAACGATATACTCAAAGAGATACCGGAAGGGAATCTTTCATTTGAAGCGGCCTCGAACAACTGGGTGCATATATCTTGTCAGAATTCAAGGTTTAAGCTGGCCAGTCTTTCTGCGGAGAATTATCCAGTTGTAACGGATTTTTCCACTGAAAAGAAATATATGCTTAATCCGGGTTTATTCAGGGAAATGACTTACAAAACTGAATATGCAATTTCACACGAAACGAACCGACTTGTGTTCACGGGGATTCAATTCATGAAGGTGAACGGTCAGCTTAAAATGACGGCAACAGATGGCCATCGATTAGCGATAATAAAACGTCCTTTTGAAGAGGAGATGGCGGATTTTGAATTGATTATACCCAAAAAGACCTGCCGGGAGATTCTCAATCTTATCGATGAAGGTGAAGACAAGCTTCTCTTCAGTTGGACTGAGAGTAAGGTCATGTTTCAGTGTGGCAAAACACAGCTTGTTTCCAATTTGATTGAGGGCAAGTATCCCAATATGGAAAAAGCCATTCCCAAAATTGACGATAAGGTGCTTGTTTTTAATAGGACAGCGATCATTTCGGCCATAAAACGTGTCTCTGTTTTTGCTGATACAGTTTCGTGGGGAATACGGTTCGATCTGAATAAGGATCGCCTGACCGTTTCTTCGAGTGATCCGGAAATCGGGGAAGCTCAGGAAGAATTGGAAGTTTCGTATGATGGTCCATCGTTTACTGTTGGATTTAATTCACACTATCTTCTTGAAATTCTATCAGTCCTGCACTGTGAAGATGTTACCATGAAATTTACCGATGCGACCAGTTCAGCTTTGATCGTTGATCCTGATGATAAGGAATATGTTTGTTTGATCATGCCGATGCGTATATGAGTTTACGATTCATTTCTTCACCCTGGTCGTGATAGACGATCTCACGTAAATGCTCCACCGTACTGCCTAGTGGGAGATTTCCTTTCATACTTTCGGGAATCTTTATTGTGACCCTATCCTGCCCGGTTCAAAGATTATGCAGCTCAATCACATTTCCATAACTAATATTCGTAATATCAAGGAACTCTCGATCGAGTGCTCGAAAGGGGTTACAGTCTTTACCGGAAACAATGGGCAAGGTAAAACGAACATACTCGAGGCGATATTCCTTCTTGCTCATGCCCGTTCTTTTCGTAATGCTCAAAATGAACATCTCATTTCTTTTGGTCAGGAATATGGCAGCGTTGAGGGCGAATTAAAGAGAAAGGAACACGAGATTCCTTTGAGGGTCGTCATTCAAAAACGAGAACGCACTGCATTTTTGTATGGCAAGAAATGCTCCAAATTATCTGAATTAGCCGGTCATGTTCATTTCGTAACATTTGATGTTACGGATATGCAGACTCTGAATACCTCACCAGCTCAGCGGAGAAATATGCTCAATAAAATAGTCTTCAATCTCTCTCCTGGTTATTTGCAGCAATTACGATCATATGAAAAGACATTGACCCAACGAAATGTTCTGCTCAATGCACTGAAATCAGGTAAAGGTTCACTTGATGAACTCGAAGCCTGGAACAGTCAACTTGTCCATACAGGCTTGCCTGTATATCGTGCCCGACATGAAACCGTTACATTGATCAATTCCCTTTTTTCAACGATATATTCCTCGATGATAGACATTGAAGAAAATCCTCGAATATGCTATAAAATATCTCTTTATGGTGAACAGGGTCACCATGATCCTGAGCATGGATTGTCTGATCTTAAGGAGCTTTATGCACAGCGTTTGAAGAAAATCACACAACGTGAAATCGAACGTGGCCATACCTTACTTGGGCCGCATCGAGACGATTTTTCTATTTTTTTTCAACAGAATGATATGCGTTTCGTTCGTTCACAGGGAGAACAGAGAACCGCAATTATTGCACTCAAATTGACTGAAATCGAGCTTTTTAAACGTAAGTATGCCGAGTCGCCCATTATTCTTTTCGATGACATTTTTTCAGAACTTGATGACACACGGATGAAACAACTCATGTACTTTTTCGATAAGGACTACCAGATATTTTTAAGTTGTGTCCGTCGAGAAAATATGCAAGAAATAACCGGACAGACAGTGTTTTATGAGGTCAATCAGGGCTTGGTAAGGAGGTTGCATGAAGAGAGAATCTGAGGAGCCGGGGCAGAACGGACAAGTAAATTCAAGCTATACCTCCGATAATATCAAGGTATTGGAGGGTATCGAAGCGGTCCGTAAGCGTCCGGCCATGTATATCGGCAGCACATCCACTGAAGGTCTTCATCACCTGGTATATGAGATCGTTGATAATAGTATTGATGAAGCGATGGCAGGGGTTTGTGACCGGATCGATGTTTTGATCCATCTTGATGATAGCGTAACGGTTATTGACAATGGTCGCGGTATTCCTGTTGATATCCATCCTCAAGAGAAAAAACCGGGGGCCGAAGTTGTTTTAACAACACTTCATGCCGGGGGTAAGTTTGATAAAAAAAGTTATCAGGTATCCGGAGGCCTTCATGGCGTTGGTTTGTCAGTTGTCAATGCACTATCCGAATGGCTTGAGCTCGAAATATGGCGAGATCAGTGTATTTGGAAACAGCGTTACGAACGGGGTAAGCCGGTTACGGAACTCAAGAATGTTGGTCCTACGGAGAAAATGGGCACGAAAATACGGTTCATGCCTGACAGTGAGATTTTTGAAATACGCGAATTCAATTATGAAACACTAAGTATTCGTTTGCGTGAGTTGGCTTTTCTCAATAAAGGGCTGATGATAACCGTTGTGGATTTACGGAAGAAGGACCTGAAAGAAGAGTTTAAATATGATGGCGGTATTTCATCATTTGTCGAATTTCTGAATCGTAACAAGCATCCATTGCACAAGAAACCGATTGTTCTCGAGGGAATAAAGAACGACATCATTGTCGATATCGCCTTTCAATATAATGACAGTTTCCAGGAGAATATCCTGTGTTATGTCAACAACATCCATACCCACGAGGGCGGGACACATCTTGTTGGTTTCAAAACAGCCTTGACCCGTTCAATCAATTCTTATGCGACTGAAAACAAGTTGATCAAAGATATCAAATCTTCTTTAACGGGTGAGGATATTCGCGAAGGGATCACGGCAGTCATTGCGGTCAAGGTACCCGATCCTCAGTTCGAGGGCCAGACCAAGATGAAGTTGGGCAATAGTGAAGTTCGCGGTGTGGTGGAAACAATAGTCAACGACCAATTGGGCATCTATTTCGAGGAAAATCCACCCATTATCAAGACGATCATTGAGAAGGCTGTTTTAGCAGCTCGGGCTCGTGATGCAGCAAAGACGGCCCGAGAATTGACCCGTCGTAAAGGTGCTCTTGAAACCACAACGCTCCCGGGTAAATTAGCGGATTGCTCACAGCGAGATCCGGCTTTTTCGGAGATATTTATCGTCGAGGGAGATTCCGCTGGCGGTTCAGCCAAACAGGGACGAGATCGTCGTTTTCAAGCCATTCTACCTCTTCGAGGTAAACTGCTCAATGTCGAGAAGGCACGATTTGACAAAATGCTGGGGAATGAGGAGATCAAAACCCTGATAACGGCGATCGGGTCCGGTATTGGTCATGAAGATTTCGATATAAGCAGGACAAGGTATCATAAGATCATCATTATGACGGATGCTGATGTTGACGGTTCCCATATCAGGACCTTGTTATTAACTTTCTTTTTCCGCCAGATGCCACTCATCATCGAGAAAGGTTATCTTTATATTGCCGAACCGCCGCTTTATAAAGTGACCTCCGGTAAAAAAGAAACCTACCTGGTCGATGATCGGGCTTTCGAGACATTTATTCTCGATAATTCTTGTAAAAAGCTTTATTTTCAATCCGGCTGTATGAAGCAACCACTTACGGGATCGGCTTTAAAAGCCCTGGTCCTGAATCTGATCGACTACAACCGGGCCAGTGAACACCTTCTTCAAGCGGGTTATCCTCTGAACATCATCCAGGTGCTCGTCAAAAACAATTTCAATCGTCGACAACAATTCGGTGATGAACAACTGATCAAAACGGTCCAGTCTGACCTTGAACCATTATGTGACGCTGCCGATCTTCGCTTTGATGAAAAAACCGAAACATATTACCTGACAATAAGGCTTGACCAGAAAGAACTGGTCATTGATACAGAAATCATCAATTTTGCTGAATATGCCGATATTTTTTACTTGCAGCCCAAGATCGTTGAGGCCTTGGCTAAACCGCTCTTCATATACAACGATCAGAACGAAGTTCTGGCTGAATGTGAGCGGGTAGCGGACATGATCAAATTTACCATGGAATTTGGTCGTAAGGGTCTTTCAATCCAACGATTTAAAGGTTTGGGCGAGATGAATCCGGAACAGTTGTGGGAAACAACCATGAATCCGGAAACGAGAACATTGAAACAGGTTTGTGTCGAGGACGCTGTCAAGGCGGATGATATTTTCTCTGTGCTTATGGGGGAAGTGGTCGAACTGCGTCGCGATTTTATCAAAAAACACGCACTGCTTGCGAAGAATCTCGATATTTAGAGAAGGTAGAACCATGTCAGAAACAATGCAGACAAGCCAGCCGATTAACATTGAGGATGAATTGAAGAAATCGTTTCTAGATTATGCCATGTCCGTCATCGTGGCCCGGGCTTTGCCCGATGTGCGTGACGGTTTAAAACCGGTGCATCGACGGATCATTTATACTTTGAATGATTTGAATCTAACCCCAGACAAGAAATACCGGAAATGTGCGAAAATATGCGGCGATGTGAGCGGTAACTACCACCCTCATGGTGAATCGATTATTTATCCCTCTCTGGTAAGGTTGGCTCAGCCATTTTCATTGCGTTATATGCTGGTCGATGGTCAGGGAAATTTCGGTTCGATCGATGGCGATCCACCCGCGGCCATGCGCTACACCGAAGCGAAGATGTCACCGATTACCCAGGAATTACTCAAGGACATCGAAAAAAACACGGTCGATTTTGTGCCCAACTATGATGATACTCGCATGGAACCGGTCGTTCTGCCCACAGTTGTACCTAATCTTCTGATCAACGGCTCATCCGGAATTGCCGTGGGTATGGCTACCAATATTCCACCCCACAACTTGGGTGAAATTGTCGATGCGCTCATTCACCTGATTGATTTTCCCAAGGCCCGGGTTGATGAATTGATGCAATACGTGCATGGACCTGACTTTCCGACGGGTGGCATGATCCAGGGAAGACAGGGCTTTACTAGGGCCTATAATACCGGACGAGGCTCGATTGTCATTTCTGCCCGGACCACGATTGAAACGGTTAAAAAAACAGGTCGAGAACGGATCATTGTTACTGAAATTCCCTATCAGGTTAATAAAACAAACCTCATTCAAGCCATAGCTGAACTGGTTAAAAATAAAAAAATCGAAGGCATTGCCGACTTGCGGGACGAATCTGACCGTGATGGTATGCGGATTGTCATCGACCTGAAGAAAGGGGAAAACCCACAAGTTATCCTTAATCAGCTCTACAAGTATACCCAGTTGCGCCAATCGTTCGGGATTATCATGCTGGCCCTCGATAATGGCGAACCTAAACTCTTGTCACTGAAAGCCATGCTCCAAGCCTTCATCGATCACCGGATCGAGATCGTGACCCGACGGACCCGATTCGAGCTCGAACAATCTCTCAGACGGGCCCACATTCTTGAAGGTTACAAAATTGCCCTCGACCATATTGATGAGGTCATAGCAATCATCAGGAATTCACAAAGCGTGGCAGAAGCAAACCAGAATCTCGTTATCAAATTTGCTTTAACCGAAATCCAGGCAAAAGCCATCCTTGAATTGCGTCTGCAACGCTTAACCGGTATGGAACGTGACAAGATCGAACAGGAATACCTCGCCTTGATTAAGGAAATCGCCCGACTCCGTTCCATTCTTGAAAGTCATCAACTGCTCCTGGAAGTCATTAAATCGGAACTGGTCCAGGTCAAAAAACAGTACAACGATCCACGAAAGAGCATTATCGTTGACGCTGTCGAAGAAATCGATCTCGAAGACCTGATTACCGAGGAAGATATGGTCATATTTGTTACTCATGAGGGCTATATCAAGAGAAATTCGCTGTCGCTCTATCGGACACAGCACCGAAAAGGGCAGGGAATTACCGGCATCGTACCCAAAGAAGGTGATTTTGTCGAACGACTCTTTATCGCGTCGACCCACGATTATATCCTGATTTTCACTAACCGTGGCCGGATTTATTGGCTGAAAGTCCACCAGATTCCAGAGGTTGGTCGGACATCAAAGGGGAAATCTATCGTCAATCTACTCGATTTTCAGCCGGGTGAAAAAATCACGACCCTTTTTCCGGTAAGGACTTTCAGTGACGGACATTATCTGGTCATGGCCACGCAACGTGGTATCATTAAGAAGACAAATCTGATGGCTTATTCGAATCCGCGTTCAGGTGGCATTATTGCCCTGACCATTGATGATGACGATGAATTGATCAGTGTCAGCATGACCGATGGCAGTAGCGAGATTTTTATTGCCACCCGCTTCGGGTATGCTATTCGCTTTAACGAGAAAAATGTTCGACCGATCGGACGGACGGGACGCGGTGTGATCAGTATCAGATTGCGTCCGAAGGACAGTGTCGTGGGTATGGAGACCATCGATCATAACACTTCTATCCTGACTGTGACCGAGAACGGCTATGGTAAGAGGACAGATCTCGAGCAATATCGTACTCAGGCCAGGGGGGGCAAGGGGATTATCAATATTAAAACCACAGAACGAAACGGATATGTGGTCGGTATTCTCCAGGTCGAGAAAAATGATAATGTCATCCTGATTACCCACGAGGGGAAACTCATCCGGTTTGAAGTCAATGAAAACAGCCTTCGCTTGATCGGACGGGCCACCCAAGGTGTTCTTCTTCAAGCACTTCAACCGGGTGATACGGTTGTAGCCACGGCAAAATTGATTGAAGACAGCGAAAATAGCTACGATCAATGAAAGGTATCTGCCTGAATTGCTGGTATTTGGTTTGTTTTGTATTGTTATTCTTACCGTTGTCTGGTTGTTCTCATAAAGACCTGGCCCTTTATACAAGGGGACAGACTGCGTGCAATCATGGTCAATTCGACGAGGCGATCGAAGCATTCGATACCCTGGCCAGTAACTATCCTCAAAGCCCACACCGTGAAAAAGCACTTTTCCAACTCGGCGACATATATTATCGCTATGTTAAGAACCACGAAAAAGCGATCAATTACTACTCACAAGTCCTGAATAATTATCCTGATAGCCTCTATATTTGTGATATCAGCCTGAATATTGGCGATATGTATTTCAAAACGTTCGAGGAATATGAACGAGCGGTCAATGAATTTCAGAAAGTGATTGTTCATTGTACAGATATCGAAAAACAGGCGATCGCCCAAATGAGAATAGGTGATTGTTATTTCGAGGCTGGCAGTTATGAACAAGCTATCATCGAGTATCAACTGGTCATTACTCAATTCCCCGAATCGACCCGAACCAGAAAGGCTCATAAACACATTGCAGATTGTTATTTCATTTTAGGGGAAATGAAAGAGGCTGAACGCAACTATCGGAAAAGTCTGACACTTCTCAACGATCAGGACCCCGATGAATCCATTAAAATCAGCCTGGCCCAGGCCCTGGTCAGCCAAGGCGAACATTGCCTGGCTGTCGAACTTTATCGGGAATTGCTCGAACGTGACCCGAACCGACACGGTCTCCAAACACTGCTACAGAAAGCAGAATCATTGTGTCATAAATCAGATGCTGGAAGTCAGGAAACAGAAGTTGGGAAGTGAAACAAGGACTGATGGACAGCACGTGGTTATCGAGAAAGTGCTGATAATGTGATCACACGATACTCTTTCAGACCGAAAAACGAAACGATCTGTTCAAGATAACCCGTGCGCATACTGATATAAATCGTCCTGTTTTCTGTCAGAATTTTCCGAAAACTCTCACAATGACCCTTACCCTCAAGTTCCAGGGCACCGATTTCATCAATGAACACAGGACTGATCCCTCGTTTAATAATGTCGTTGATGATTACCTCCGCAAACCTGAAACCCTCTTCGAAAAAACTGAATTCTCCCTGCACGTACCGGGGTTTTTCTTCAACCGGAAAATACTGTGATTTCACTGATAAAAGAACAGATTCATCCGTCGACAACCTCATCAGCTCATACCCGTAGAATTGAGTATCCCTGAAAACCTTTTGGGCGATAAAACCATCTCCGTTTTTTTCACGATACAGACGTTTCAATGCCGTTGTTTTGCCCTGATTACGCTCACCACATAGTATATGGATCATGGTCAGTCCTAGCTAAGCCTATGTCGAGGTTGCTTTCATCATCATATAGCATGGATGAAGGAGCTGGACAAGCCTTCATCGTCACCGATTACCGCAGAGTTACGATCGGATAGCCCGGAGGATATTCAGCACTATTTCTCTGTCATTTGATCAAGAAATACCATTTGGATTACCTAATTTGTGAATATCGAAAGTCTAATGGGAAAAAGAAAAGCAGGCGAGGTTGAAGATATGCAAAACAGACACTCGATCACACCAATTCTTATCTTGGTCGGAATAATAACCTTATTTGTATGTCTGAACACCTGTTCAGATTCAGATAACGATTCAACTGCTGAACCGTCCGGTTTAATAGCTACCCTGACCCCGACTCCTGTCCCGACCGTCACGCCAACGATCCCCACCGAACTCGATCTATTTATAGAAAAGAATATGGTACGAGCACATTTACCGGGTCTGGCGGCGGGCATTGTGAAAGGAGACCATCTGGTCTGGACTCAAGGTTATGGTTGGGCTCAAATAGAATCTGCCATACCAGTAACTCCCGATACACTTTTCTTGCTGGCATCAGTCTCGAAAACAATTGCCTTGACCAGTATTATGCAACTTTGGGAACGAAACTGTTTTGAGATGGATCAGAATATCAATGATTTTCTCGAGTTCTCAGTATCAAATCCTCATTTTCCTGATGATAAGATTACATTTCACCAATTATTGACCCATACATCCAGCATCAGGGACAATTGGGCTGTACTGCTATCCCTTTATTACTACCACGGGGACTCGCCGATAAGTCTTGAAACTCTCATGGAAGAGTATTTTTCCGAAGGTGGAGATTATTACGATCAATCAGAAAATTTTTTTGCATTCAGGCCGGGTACTCATCATTACTATTGTAATCAAGCAGTGGCGTTATCAAGTTACCTGGTTGAACTCCTCTGTGGACAGGATTTTGCTGAATTCAACCGGCAGTATGCACTTGAACCCTTAGGTATGATGCATTCAAGTTGGCACATCGAGGGCCTTGATATGAATCAGGTGGCCATGCCTTACCGTTATTATGAAGATACGGGTTTCAAGCCCTACGGTTGGTATACCCATCCGGAATATCCTGTCTGTGGACTCCGCTCGAGCGTGAATGAATTAGCCCATTTCCTGATAATGTACTTAAACAACGGCTACTACGAGGGAAGATCAATTCTCAATCAGGATACAATAGAATACATTTTATTGCCTCAAATTCCGGATATCAATGCCACTCAAGCAATGATTTGGTTTTCGTCACAGAGTAATGGTCAAACCTATTATGGACACGGAGGAGGAGATGATGGAGTGAAGACCAGGATTGGGATAAGGCCGGCAGATTCATCAGGAGTAATCCTTCTGGCTAATGGTGATTTAACCACCAGCGATGCGGGATCGGCCTTTTCAGAAATCTTCAACCGTCTGTTCGTTGAGGCGACGAAATATTAAGCCGTCACATGGATCTAGCTCATTCACCTACTTCGAGACCGTGAGTATTGAAAACATGCAGCTCCAGACCGATACTTATCAGTATGTGCCATAACCCATATGATTCATCTGGGTTATTCGTGTCTCAGAGCCTCGATCGGGTCGAGCTGGGCGGCTTTTCGAGCCGGGAAAAAGCCAAAAATGATCCCGACTGCAGCCGAAAAGAAGAAAGCCAGGACAATAATGCCCGATTCAACGATCAGAGGCATATGCAGCAAGTTTGCAACCAGAACTGAAACAAGCAGTCCCGCGATAATCCCGATAATCCCGCCAAAGGACGACAGGACGATCGCCTCGATCAGGAACTGGAGCAGGACATCGCGTTCGAGAGCGCCGATGGCTAAGCGTGTGCCAATCTCACGTGTTCTTTCGGTCACGGACACGAGCATGATATTCATGATCCCGATCCCGCCGACCAGGAGACTGACGGCGGCAACTGCGCTCAGCAGTATAGTCAGTGTCTTGGTGGTACTGGTCAGGGTACTGACTATTTCCTGCATGTCCCGAACATGAAAATTATCATCTTCACCGGGCAGAATCCGACGTCGTTCGCGCATCAGACGCTCGATATTGTGCTGGACGGTTGTGGTGGAGACATTGTTCTGGGCGGAGAGGTAAATGCTTCTGACATCGTTATTGCCGGCCATGCGGCGCTGCAGGGTCCTGATCGGGACGACCACAATATCGTCCTGGTCTTGACCAAAGTTGGACTGTCCCTTGGATTCAAGCACACCGATGATCTGGAATGAGAGTCGGTTGAGCCTGAGCGTTGCTCCAATCGGATCTTGCTCGCCAAACAATTCCTGTACGATAGTGGTCCCGACCAGACACACAGCTTGACCGGACCGTTCTTCCATACTGTTGAACAGACGACCGCTTTTCAGTTCCCAATCACGGACGGCAAAGTAGTCATTTGTAGTGCCCAAGGCCGTCGAGGCCCAGTTCTTGTTGCCATAGATGACCTGAGCGCCCTGTTGATTGGTCGGGGCCACTGCCTCGAGACCGGGAATTTCGAGTTTGATGACCTCGACATCATCCAGGCTGAATTCGGGTGCGGAGGAACGGATGCCACCCGGTCCATGAAAACCCTGTCCCGGTCTCATCTGGAGCATATTACTGCCCATGCTCGAAATTTCGGCCTGGACTTGGGCCGTAGCACCATTTCCGAGTGTAACCATAATAATGACTGCGGCGACGCCGATGACGATGCCGAGAATGGTCAGTGATGAGCGTAAGACGTTACGACGTATGGCTTTGACAGCCAGCATGATTGTTTCCCAGATCATGGTTTCGGGTCTCCGTTGTTGATTTCGCTGGCAATCTGGCCATCGAGGAAGTTAATGACGCGTTGTGAATAATCGGCCATTTGGGCATTATGGGTTACCATGACGACTGTAACATTATGTTCCTGATTATAGCGACACAACAGTTCCATAATTTCACGACTTTTCTGAGAATCGAGGTTGCCGGTCGGCTCGTCTGCCATGAGAACATCGGGTTGGATGACCATAGCCCGAGCGATGGCGACCCGTTGCTGCTGTCCACCTGATAGTTCGCTGGGGGTATGTGTTTCCCATCCATCGAGTCCGACAATATCGAGGGCATGACGGGCCCGTTTATGGCGTTCACGAGCCGGCACGCCTCGATAGACCAGGGGCAACTCGACATTTTCCAGGGCAGAGGTCCGATTGAGCAGGTTAAAACCTTGAAAAATGAAACCTAGGTAATGTCGTCTGAGAAGGGCCCGCTGATTTCTGGTCAGAGAGCCGACATCGACCCCCTTGAACAGATAGGAACCGGCCGTTGGAACATCGAGACACCCCAGGATATTCATACAGGTCGATTTGCCGGAGCCGCTTGGTCCCATGATCGAGACAAATTCGCCCGGATCGATATGCAAATCGATCCCACACAAGGCTTTCACCGCAGCTCCACCCTGACCATAGACCTTGCTGATGCCCCGTAATTCGACCAGATGTTGATATTTTGGGTTGGCTTGACTGTTCATTGGGTTTGACTCACCATATTGACCACAACTTCCTGGCCGGGTTCCAGTTCGCCCTCGACAACCTCGGTCATGATACCGTTCGAAATTCCAGTCACCAGGGGGACTTTGCGCAATCGTCCCGCCTCTTCAATATAGACGATCTGTTGCTTCGAGCCCCTGAGTGCCGCGGTTTTCTGTTCCCGGTTTTGAGAACTATGCCTGGGAGGTCTGGGCATGATTTTTGAGATTACACTCGAATTAGTGTTCGAGGAGGATTGCCCTTTTCCTCCACTCGTCAGAACAGGTGGCTGAAATCGAAGGGCGGCATTAGGCACCAGGACCTTATTTTCAACCTTTTGAACGATAATATCAGCCGTAGCAGTCATACCGGGTCGTAACAATAATTCCGAGTTGTTAACCCTGAGGACTGTTTCATAGGTCACAACACCTTCGGAGGTCTGGGCGCCGTAACGGACCTGAATGATTTCAGCGGCGAAAGTCCGGTCCGGAAAAGCATCAACGGTAAAACTCGCTTTTTGACCTGCATGGACCAGGCCCACATCAGCTTCATCTACATCGACATGAAGCTCCATCTGGGTCAGGTCCTGGGCCAGAGTAAACAGGACCGGTGCCTGTAATGAGGCCGCGACAGTCTGTCCCGGTTCGATCTCCCTGTTCAAGACCACGCCATCGATCGGAGACAGAATTTTGGCCTTCGAGAGGTCTTCTTTGTTGGAAGCAAGCGTGGCCCGTGCCTCGGTAACCGAGGCCTGGGCACTGATCAGGTCCGCTTCCGCCCGCTCATAGGACGCTTCCGCTGCCTCGATGTCATATAAAGACGGTATTTTACCACCACTCATTTCTCGGGCTTGCTTCATGCGTTCTCGTTTGGCCTTGGTCTCACGCACTGTCGCTTTAGCCTGAATGACACGGGCTTCGGCCACCTCGAGTGCCGCCTGAGACTGCTTCACCTTGGCTTCGAGTTTGGCCGTATCCAGTTCGGCCAGGACCTGACCGACGGTGACCGTATCGTTGTAGTCAACCCAGACTCTCGATACAATACCGGATAATTCGCTGCCCACATCAACCTGATTTGTCGGTTCGAGATTACCGGTCGCACTCACCGTATTGACCAGATCACCTCGTTCGACCATCTTTTTATCATATTGGATACCCCGGGTTTCCGACTGGCCGGACAGAACAAACACAGCCACGATCGACACAAAAATGACGGCCAAGATCACCGAGATCAGCCAACGCCATTTTTTATGACTGCTCTTTTGGTCAGTACCGAGAATTTCAGTAATGTCAGTTTCAGGTAAATCACTTGTGGTCATGGTTTCTCTCCTTCGAGTATCTCGTGATGGTCAAAAGCGGCTGTCGAAATATCACCCGTGGATGGGCCCGTCTTGTTCACCGAAATCTGCCAACTGCCTCCCAAGGCCTTGAACAAACGGATGAAATTATAAATGAGCTCACCCTGGCTCTGGACGAGCTGGTCTTCATATGAGTTCAGAGAGCGTTGTGTATCCAGCAGATTACTGAAATCGACCAGTCCGGAATTATATTGATTCTGAGCCAGGTCCGCGGCAATACGTGCGGCCCGGACCGCCTTTTCGAGAGCACGGTAACGTTGCTGTTCCTGACCGTAAGCCATCAAAACGTTCTCGACCTCCTCAAAAGCAGCCAGTATCGTGGCTTCATAGTCGATCAGAGCCTGCTCCTGTAAAGCCGACTGGACCTCGATGTTTTGTCTGATGGCACCGGCATGGAAAATCGGCCAACTGAAATGCAGACCGTAATTGTATGAACCGCTTTCCGATTTGAATAAACTGCCGGATTCTGAAGCAGCCAAGCCGAGAGAACCGTTCAAACTCAAGCGGGGATACAGATCAGACGTTGCCACACCGACCCGGGCCGTCTGGGCAATCAACTCGTATTCAGCTTTCCGGACATCAGGTCTCTGTCGAATTGTGTCTGCCGGGATGCCGATCGTGACCGTTTCGGGTAGGAATGGGATGGTCCCTGTGGATTCAATCAGTGCCCCCAGCTCACCGGGCTTTTTCCCCAGGAGAACGGTCAGGCTGTTTTGTGCTTCCCGCAGCGAAATCCGGAGAGAGGGAATCTGGGCCTTGGTACTTTCGAAGTTGTACATGGCCTGCTGACGTGCCAGATCGTCGTCAAGACCAGCCATAACCCTGATCGCGGTCAAATCACTTGTCTCACGCAGCAAGGCCAAATTCTTCAGCGATGTATTCAAACGTGACTGCAACGTACGGACTTCGATGTACGTGCGGGCAACTTCGGCGATAATGGAGATTTGCGTGTTGAGCAGATGCTCTCGAGCCGATAGAACACCGGCGTCAGCCGCTTCGATTGCCCGACGCGTTCCGCCAAAAATATCTATTTCCCATGAGGCATCAAATCCCAGCGAAAAGGAATTGTTTTCCTGTAACGAGCCGGTGTCGTCATGGTTCCCACTCCGACTGGCCGATCCCGATCCATCAGACAGAGGAAAAAGATCAGAACGGGCAATGGCTCTTTGGGCTCTTGACTGACGCAGGCGCGACTGGGCATCCCGAATGTCCAGGTTTCGTTCGAGGGCGATCCCGATAAGTTCGTTTAAAACAGGATCGCTCAGCCTTTCCCACCAGTTCTTCATCTCCTCAACCGTAGGCCGGATTATACTTAAACCACCGGACAGTTCAGTTTGCCACGACTCAGCCAGCGATATTTCCTGGGGCACATAATCCGGTCCGACCGTTACGCAACCAGCCTGCATAATGAGGCCTATCCCGTATATCAGAATTGTTGAAAGCCTGATTGAAACCATATTCATCTGTATTTTCATGTTCACTCCCCGAAAAATACTGGTCAACTACCTTGATATACCAATCCCACAACGATCAAGCGAGAAATTTTCTCATTATTCGACCTTCGCTGTATTGATTGTACTAACCATTCATCAATCTGTTTTATATGACCATAATCCCTGAAAAAGGTTTAATCAAAGCATTGCTTCATTTTAAATGCTATTTCGCAGGCTTTGATGTCAAGCTCGATTTGAAACGTTTGGGTAACTATGATATACACAGGTGCAGCAATACGAAATGGGGACAACGATTGAAGCGGTCGATGTACGAATACTATGGAGGTGTACACCCTGAAAGCGATTGAAACAATGAACACAAGGGAGCATACCATTTCCGAATCGAGTCCGGCCGGGAGTCTCTCCGTGCCACCGTTCAAGTCGTGTGCACGTCTATTGATTCTGGCCCTGTCCTTTATACTGATCATATTCTGTTTTGGTTCGTTGGCAGAGTTGGCTGCACGGACCCGAGGCAAACCAAGACTTGATATGCCCGCCCTGACCGCAGAAAATTCTTTTCTGATCGTTTACTCGCAGTTGAAAGATGCTTTTACAACCGAGATAGAAAAAATATTGGCTTCGGGTAAGACAGTTGATTTTTGCTTTTATATGGAATTATGTCGGCCGCGTTTTTCATTTTTTTATCCGGACGAGAGAATCTGGCGAGAGACACACAAGCATTCTGTGCAGTATAATCCGGCGACACGTGAATATACCATTGTTTTGGAGACGCTGGCGAACCGTGAGACCAGGTTTACAGAGAATCCGGAGGAGATGATGAGCCTGGTCAGCCAGATCAGGTTTCAGGTTCCACAAGTTATAAAGTCCGAATTCTTTCAAGAGGAGTATTATGTCAGGATGTGGCTGACCGCAGATACAAAACCCCTACCTGGTGGTTTTACGACCCGGACAGTCAATTCGAGACGTTTCATTCCTGCCCGGTTATTGGACCATGACGATTAATCCGACCGGGTGAACGTGCTGATAATACTGCTCTGAAACCTCAGCATAACGAGTATGGGGTATGGCGATAAAGAGAAAGAAGACTTCCCGCTATAAGCTGAAAAATGTGGTAACGATCATCGGTATCATCGTCCTCTTGCCGATCCTGACCGTTATTCAAATGTATATCTATAAGTTAAAGGGCATCCCGATCCTTTTTCACGCCTTGGCCAATCTCAACGTGATTCTCATCCTGATAGTGGTCATTATTCAGGTCCGTTACCTGATCAGGCTTTACTTTGAACGTCCCGGATCGCGTTTTCGACAGAAGCTGGTGTTGGCGTGTGTTCTTTCAGCTTTTATTCCCTCGACCCTTCTCGTTCTGCTGTCAACCAACTTTATCAGAGAAACATTTGAAAAATGGCTTAATCCCATTCATGGCGAACCTCTCGAGAACGCAATGTCAGTTGTCCGAATCTTGCATAATCATTATCAGGAACGTGGCGTATGGTTCGGCAATCAATTGGCCCAGAGAATTATTGGCGATAACTTGCTGGCTCCAGAGAAAAAGGAAGCCTTGAATACATTAATCCGTCAGAAACAACAGGAATATAATCTGGGCGTAATCCAGGTCTTTGATCAGCATGGTGTCGAACTATATCGAACGGTCAATGAAAACATTCCGGTCGGTTCCATCGTGACTACCCCCTCGGAAAATATTGAAGCAGCTCTCAGGGGGGAAACGTCACCACCACTCCTGGTGACTGCGGGCGGGGGAACACTGTATCAGAATTTTATTCCTCTTGTCTCGACCAAAGAAACAATTGTTGGTGTTCTCGTGGTGAATTTTTTTTCGACGGAACGATTGCAACCCAAACTGGAAAGTATCACCCGTTCTTCAATTACATTCCAACAGCAACTCATGATGAAAGAACCGCTCAAGCGGGAATATATGTTTTTATTCATCATACCCACCCTTTTGATACTTTTTTTTACGACCTGGTTCGGCTTTTATTTAGCCAAGGGTGTTACCCTACCAATACAAATGCTGGCGGAGGGTACACAGGCCATTGCTGCCGGCAATCTTGATTACGAGCTTGATATCACAGCCTATGACGAGGTTGGTACCCTGGTAGATGCATTCAAAAAAATGCAACTCGAATTGAAGAGCAGCACGGCGATCATGGATGCCCAGAACCGTGAACTGCACCTGGTCAATCGTGAACTGGACCGCAAGCAACACTACATGCTTTCAATGCTGAAATCATTTACCTCCGGGGTCGTGGCCATGGATAGTCAGGGATTGATCATCACGGTCAATCCAGCCGCCCAAACGATGCTCCAGGTTGAACCACAGTTCATGATTGGACGGAGTTATCAGGACGTCTTGACCGAAGAGGGTTTGCAGCAAATCAAGAAAATGATCGGTAAGTGTTTTCACACCGGCATTCCAATCCTGAACAAGGAAATCCACTTTTTTTCGAAAAGAATGACCCTCCACCTGTCCGCCTCGACGACGATTATGAAAGAACCGGAGGGGGAACTACTCGGCGTGGCCTTAGTAATCGAAGACCTGACCGAGTTGATCAAGGTGCAAAAGGCCGCAGCCTGGAGTGAAGTGGCTCGCCGCATTGCGCATGAGATCAAGAACCCACTCACCCCGATCAGGTTGTCGGCTCAACGAATCAAAAGGAAATATCAACAGGATGGAGCCCTTGATGAGGTTTTGAATGATTGCTGTTCGACGATTGTGCGTGAAGTTGATACGATACAGCGGCTGGTCGATTCTTTTTCACGTTTCGCAAAGATGCCCGAGGCGAAACCTATCCCTGTCAAAATAGACCAATTTATCGAGAATCTGCTTGATGGTTTTAACCATATACATCCAGAGATTACGATCATTAAGAACTTTGAATCGGGTTTACCACAGGTCAACCTTGATCCAAACTTAATGAAACAGGCCCTGTTCAATATAATCGATAACTCGGTTGAAGCCATGAATAATCGGGGAACACTTCAATTCGATACCAGATTTGACAGTTTTTTGAATATTATTCGACTCGAGATTTGTGATGATGGTCCGGGGATTAAGGAAGAGGATAAAGAAAAGCTTTTCTTACCCTATTTTTCGACAAAAAAACGAGGTACGGGTTTGGGATTGGCAATAGTGGCCCGTATTATTGCCGAGCACTATGGCTATATCCGGATTACCGATAATTTTCCCCATGGAACCCGTTTCGTGATTGAACTCCCGGCAATGAGCCGTCCATACCCCAATAAAAGCGAAGTTTAAACCTGTATCTGGTACTCTCTGCGACCCACAGCTTCTCTTTTCGCACGAATGCTTCCGGTTTTTTCTTCACTTTTAATGAGGGCTGTGCTAGACTATTGCAGCTCATGTGGAGGAAATGAAAGCACATGAATGATGAGGGACCCGTTGGATGAGAGAACTGGACTTGCAAAACAAAAAAAGATATCTATAAAGGGGAATAGTTATTAACCCACTGGTCACATGTTGTGTGCGTAGGGATATTGAATATGACCCAACATAAAATTATCGCCGTGGCAAATCAAAAAGGCGGGGTCGGTAAAACGACGACGGCTGTTAATCTGGCTGCCGCCCTAGCCGCTTCCGAAAAAATGACCCTGCTCATTGACATGGACCCGCAAGGCAATGCCACCAGTGGTTTCGGTATTGATCGTCGCGGACTTGATCCTAGCATCTATAATGTTCTGATTGGTCAGGTCCCTATCACCAGTGCCATGCTGGCTACACCATTCGAATACTTACGTTTAATACCGGCAACCATTGATCTGATCGGGGCAGAAGTTGAACTGTATCAAACCATGCCCGACTTGAAAGAGCATATGTTGAAACAATGCCTGACCACGATCGCGGCTGATTACCAATTTATCATTATCGATTGTCCGCCGTCACTGGGCATTCTGACCCTGAATGCCTTGACCGCAGCAGATTCCGTGCTTATCCCAATCCAGTGTGAATATTATGCTATGGAGGGCGTGAGTCTTCTGGTTAAAACCGTAGAACTCGTTCGACAGAACCTCAACCCCACCCTTGAATATGAAGGCATACTCCTGACAATGCATGATGCACGCACCAACCTGTCAGGACAGGTTATTATCGAGGTCAGGAAATTTTTTAAGGATATCGTCTACGAAACAGTTATTCCCAGAAATGTCACCCTCTCGGAAGCGCCCAGTCACGGGCAACCAATTATTTTATATGATATCAAATCGAGAGGGGCTTACTCATATCTCAATTTAGCCAAGGAAGTCATGCATAATGCAGAAAAAGGCCTTAGGAAAGGGGCTTGATGCCCTCATCCCCAAAATCAGGACCGAATCTAACGATCAATTAAGCGACCTGTCTCTCACCAAAATTGACCCCAACCCCAAACAACCACGCCGGATATTTCAACCAGAGCACCTCGAAGAACTGGCCCAGTCGATCAAGGAGAATGGTGTTTTACAACCCATTGTCGTCCACCCGCGTGGGGATCGCTATATCATCGTGTTCGGAGAGCGACGGGTGAGGGCTGCCCGTATGGCGGGTTTGAGTACTATTCCTGCCCTGATCAGGAAGCATGACGACCGCGACCTGCTCAAGTACGCTTTAATCGAAAACATACAGCGTGAGGACCTGGACCCGATTGAACAGGCCCTCGCTTTTGATGAATTCATGCAAACACTCGAGGTGACCCAGGAGGAATTGGCCGAACAATTGGGGAAAGACCGCTCAGTCATTGCCAACACACTTCGACTGCTCAAACTGCCCACAACTGTCCAGCAAGCCATACAGAAAGGTGATTTGTCCGCGGGACATGCCCGCAACCTGCTCGCCCTCAAAGATTCGGCAGACCAAATTGAGGTTGCCCAACGTATTATCCGTGAGAACTGGACCGTCCGCCAAACCGAACATTTTGTCCAAAAAAATAAATCAAAAAGAAAGATAAAAACAAACAAGGCCACCTCGATTCAAAAAACTGAACCCTTTATCCCAAATCTCAGGGAAAAACTGGTCCGATATCTGGGAACAAAAGTGATGATTAACCAAGAAAGCAAGGGAGGAAATATCGTTATTAGTTTCTTTGACGAAGACGATCTAACTAGATTAATCACCCTTATCACGAAAAAATAATTGAATTCTAACTTCACTACGTGAGGATGGGAACCAATGAAAAAATCCAAGAACTCTGAAAGTGAAATTACCGCTTTCATCGGACAAGGAGCAGTCCTTAAGGGTACATTAAGCTTTGAAGGTACAGTGCGAATAGATGGCAATCTTGAAGGCGAAATCACAAGTTCCGGTAATCTCATCGTAGGCCCAGACGCTGTCGTCGAAGCTGATATCACAATCGGCTCGATCTATGTCAGCGGTAAAATCGTCGGTTCGGTCCATGCCAAAGATCAAATTGTTCTCCATAATACCGCCAAGGTCTACGGCAATCTTTTCACGCCCTCCCTGATTATGGCTGAGGGGGTCTTCTTTCAGGGTAATTGCCAAATGGAGGAAAACATTAAGACGATCCCTCTGCTGGAACTCCCTGAAAAGGCAGCCCTGGCCGAATAATATCTTTCGACCCATCAGAAAAGGGACGCGTTCAACGCACTGTATTGAAAGTGTCATTGAACAGATACGGCTGCAGGGTTGATCAGTACCTTGGCTTGACAATTGCCTCACGGGCTAATATATTTTCACACAACTTAATTCAATAAATATATGATGTTTCGGGCGATTTGTCTAAATACGGTCCGGGATTGTCCGGGGTGCAGATTGATTGAGTTGAACTATACTTTTTTTATACAGGCTATTAATTTCATTATTCTTCTGGTTGTACTTGAGCGAGTGTTTTACCGACCGGTCAGAAGCTTTTTAAGCGAGCGAAACAGACATCAGAAGGATTGTCTGAATGCCGCTGAACGGGATCGAGTCGAGATGGACACCCTGAAGAGAGAATATCAGAAGATGCTCCACCAGGCTCGTGATCAAGCCCAGCAGGTTCAAGCACACATTATTAGACAGGCTGAACAAAAAGCTGTTGAACGGCTGGCTATGGTGAAAGCGGAACAGAATACCCTGTTATCAGAAGCACGAGAGCAATTGGACCTGGAGGTGCGGGCTATCCATGGCACGTTATCTCCAGCTATTCATGATTTGGCGGACGAAATCGTAAAACGGGTGACGGACCGCCAGGATTAAACGATACAGCCGGTATAGTCGGGAATGAATATGAACGGAAAAATGCTGGGTTGTGCGATACTGATTATTCTCGTTCTATCTCTTTGTTTTCCGTTCAATGGTCAAACCTCCGGAACGGTCAATGAAGAGAGGGCACCTGAACATGAGACTGCACCCTGGTATCGGGGATTTAATCTTTGGAAAACAATCAATCTAGCTGTTCTGGTCATATTTTTGGTATATCTGTTGGGCTTACCAATTAAGAAAATGATGGCCCAGAGAAGCCATACGATCGAACAAGAACTCATGACTGCGGAGCAGCAACAACGTGAAATGCGGCGTGAACTCGAAACCATGAAACAGAGGTTTGACTCTGTCAAGAGCGAGATCGAGCATATTTTGGTCCAGGGTCGTGTGGAAGCTGACCGGGCTATCGAAAATATTGAGCAGGTTACAGACGAGACAGTTATACAACTGAAGTCAAGAATCCAGGAAGAATTATATCGGCACAAAAGTGAAGCGACCGGGGAGTTGTTATCCTATATAGTAACAGAAGCAATCAAACTGGCCCGTCAGAGCATTGTGAAAATGGACCTCAATGAACTGCAGACTCATTTTCTACAGAAATTCCATGAAACGATGAAAACACAAGGAAACAACGGTGAAAGATCGTAAACAGATCACGAAAATTGCCAAAGCACTGTTTAATAATGCTCTAAAAGCGCAAACCGTAGAAAAAATTGGAGTTGATCTCTACACATGTACGGATATTCTCCGGCAAAACCAAGATATTCGCCATTTTTTAAAAGATATTTTCCACCCGATGGAACGTCGCCTGGAAATACTAAACAAAATAGCGGATCGGGCTCAATTTGACCCAATCAGTACGGCCTACCTTAACCAACTTTTGGAACTTCATCAACTGGATTGGCTCCCCATGATTAATGATTATTATCAACACTTAAGCGATGAATATCGCTGCCGGGAACAAGCAACCGTTTCGACTCCCTTACCTTTGAGCGGTGATGATAAAGAGCAATTGGTCGAAACCTTGAGTCAGGTGACCGGGAAAGAAATTGTGCTCAAGGAAGAGATTGATCCATCCCTTATCGCAGGAATCCACGTTCAAATTGGGAGTTTGGTCCTTGACGGCAGTTTGAAGAATCAGCTGAGAAGATTACAAAAGGAGATTGTGCATGCAGCACGTTAAACCCGAGGAAATTTCTGAATATATTAAAAAGCAGATCGATAATTTCGAAACAAATATTGATATTAACGAAGTTGGAAAAGTCATTGAGGCTGGTGATGGTATTGCCCGGATTTATGGACTGGAAAAATGTATGGCGGGCGAACTCCTTGAATTTCCCAACAATATCTATGGTATGGCCCTGAATCTTGAAGAGGATAATGTCGGCGCCGTTATTCTCGGGCGGTTCACGGGGATAAAGGAAGGTGACATGGTCAAACGGACCCGTCGGATTATGGAAGTACCGGTCGGTGACGAAATGGTGGGGCGGGTCGTGAATTCCCTGGGACAACCCATTGATGGCAAGGGGGCACTCCAGGTCAAAAAATATTTGCCCATCGAACGTCTGGCACCAGGGGTTGTTGAACGAATGCCCGTTAAAGAGCCCCTTCAAACGGGATTAAAGGCAATTGATTCCATGATTCCCATCGGCCGAGGGCAGCGCGAGCTGATCATTGGTGATCGCCAAACCGGTAAAACAGCTTTGGCGATCGATACGATTATCAATCAGCGTAATACGGACGTCATCTGTATCTACGTGGGCATCGGACAGAAGCTATCAACAATTGCACAAGTCGCCCAAACCCTCGAAGAGAATAAGGCTATGTCCTATACAACCATTGTCGCTGCATCGGCCAGTGATCCAGCCCCCCTGCAATATATCGCACCTTATGCGGGTTGCTCGTTCGGCGAATATTTTACCTATAACAAGGGCCATGTCCTGGTTATCTATGATGATTTGTCCAAACATGCTGCCGCCTATCGTCAGCTTTCTCTCCTCCTGCGACGACCCCCGGGACGGGAGGCATATCCCGGTGATGTTTTTTATCTCCACTCACGATTACTGGAACGGAGCGTGAAACTCGACCAGGCAAACGGAGGCGGGTCGCTGACTGCTTTGCCCATCATCGAAACACAGGCTGGAGATGTCTCGGCCTATATTCCCACAAACGTTATCTCGATCACTGATGGTCAAATCTATCTGGAATCGGACCTGTTCTATTCCGGGGTCCGACCCGCAATCAATGCGGGCTTATCCGTATCAAGGGTCGGAGGTAACGCTCAGATTAAAGCAATGAAACAAGTTGCCGGTTCCCTTCGCATCGATCTTGCCCAATACCGTGAAATGGCTGCTTTTGCTCAATTCGGCAGCGACCTCGATCAGGCCACTCAACGTCAATTGGCCCGAGGTCAACGCTTGGTCGAAATACTCAAGCAAGAACAATATCAACCATTGCCCGTGGAAAAACAAATCATGATTATCTTCGCTGCCGTTAATGGCTTTTGTGATGAATTTCAAATCGATCTTATTAAACAATTCGAAATGAAATTTTACAGCTTTATTGATGAAAAATTTCCCAAAATCATCGAATCAATCGCGAGTGAGAAAGCTATTTCAGAAAAAATAAACGATGATTTAAATCAGGCAATCACCGAATTTGTTACTTATTTTAAAAAGGAATTAGACGCAGAATAATGTCAGACATCAGGACCGTTAAACAAAGAATCAAGGGCATCAGAAATATTCAACAAATAACGCGGGCCATGAAAATGGTTGCGGCAGTGAAATTCCGCAAAAACCAGGAACGGTTATTGAAATACAGACCGTTTGGAGAGTCTCATCGCCAAATGATTGGCCGGATTTTGGCCAGGTCCGAAAGCATCGAACATCCACTTTTACAGGAAAATGCCCGAGGAAACCCTCTCGTCATTATAATTACTTCTGATAAAGGACTCTGTGGTGGCTTTAATCAGCAAATCATTCGAGAAGCGGAAACAACCATATCAGGACTCGGTCACGACAAAACATACATCTATGCTATCGGACGTAAGGGGAGAGACTATTTTAGAAAACGCGGCTATAACATCTGGAAATATCTTCGTAACGATACGGATAAGGACTTTTATCAAAAAGCGTTGGACCTGGGTACCGAAATCATCTCGGCATATTTATCCGGTACATTCGATAAGGTTACTGTTGTCTACAGCCTCTTTGTCTCGGGTATGGTACAAAAACCTAGCCGGAATGAATTGATACCCGTCCCCAAATTAAGCTTTTACGAGGAATTCCCGCGAGAATACGCCTTTGAACCATCTGCACAGGAAATCCTGGGTGTCTTACTACCACTTGGCATTAAACTGACCATCTATCGTTGTCTGATCGAAACTGCGGCTGCCGAACAAGGGGCACGGATGACAGCAATGGAAGCAGCCACAGACAATGCGGGTGACATGATTGCCTCGCTGAGTCTTGTTTACAATAAAGCTCGACAAGCAGCTATTACCAAAGAAATTATAGAAATTGTCAGTGGGGCAGATGCCTTACAATAATGAAAAAATTAAACGGTCGATAAATCAATAAGGAGTTTATTATGGCTGAAGGCAAGGTACTCCAAGTCATAGGACCGGTGGTCGATATCGAGTTTCCTCCGGGTCAATTACCTGCTATCTATAATGCAGTGCAGATTCAAGATGAATTAAAGGATTTGGACCCCCCGCAGACAATCGATATTATTGTCGAAGTAGAACAACACCTCGGTCAGGATGCGGTTCGGTGTGTCTCGATGAAGCCGACAGATGGAATGGTCAGGGGGATGAAAGCCGTAGATTTGGGTAAACCGATCTCAATGCCAGTCGGACCTGGGACACTCGGACGCGTGCTGAACGTAATCGGAGAACCTATCGACCGGCTCGGCCCCGTCGAAGCCAAGGATTATTATCCCATACATAGACAGGCTCCCAATTTCGAGGACCAATCAACCTCAACCGAAATGTTCGAGACGGGGATAAAGGTCGTAGATTTACTCGAACCATATTGTAAGGGCGGAAAAACAGGTCTGTTTGGAGGGGCTGGTGTCGGAAAGACAGTTCTGATAATGGAACTGATTAACAATATTGCCAAAGAGCATGGCGGTATATCTGTTTTCGCTGGCGTCGGGGAAAGGACCCGGGAAGGCAATGATCTCTGGCTCGATATGACGGAATCGGGTGTTATTAAAAAGACGGCCCTGGTTTATGGACAAATGACCGAATCCCCGGGGGCCAGACTCAGAGTTGGTCTCTCGGGCTTGACTGTAGCCGAATACTTTCGTGATGTCGAAGGCAGAGATGTCCTTCTCTTTATTGATAATATTTTCCGCTTTTCACAAGCCGGTTCGGAAGTATCGGCCCTCCTGGGCCGGATGCCAAGTGCCGTGGGATATCAACCGACCTTGGCTACCGAAATGGGTGATTTGCAGGAACGGATAACATCAACCCAAAAGGGTTCAATAACTTCTGTTCAGGCGATTTACGTTCCTGCGGACGATTTGACGGACCCGGCACCGGCCACCACATTCGCCCATTTAGATGCTACAACAGTACTCTCGCGTCAAATCGTTGAACTTGGCATTTATCCGGCTGTAGATCCGCTCGATTCAAACTCGAGACTGTTAGACCCACGGATAATCGGAAATGAACACTATGAGGTAGCCCGCACTGTTCAGGTAATTCTTCAGAAATATAAAGACCTGCAGGATATAATAGCAATTCTGGGTATGGACGAACTGTCCGATGATGATAAAGTGCTCGTTGCCCGGGCACGAAAAATCCAGAGGTTTCTCTCACAACCGTTTCACGTCGCCGCAGAATTTACAGGACAACCCGGCAAATATGTTAAACTGCCCGATACAATCAGGGGTTTTAAGGAAATTTGCGAAGGCAAACACGATGAACTGCCCGAACAGGCATTTTTCATGGTGGGTACAATCGAAGAAGCTATCGAAAAAGCAAAAAGGATCTAATGATGCATTTCAAGATGCTCACACCCGAGAAACTTGTCGTTGAAAGGGATGTCCAGAATATCGTAATACCAGGATCAGAAGGATATATAGGCTTTCTTGAAGGACATATTCCTTTTGTCACACCGTTAAAAACGGGTATGGTTGAAATAGTCAATGAGAAAAACACTGCGTATTACGCAGTCAGCGGCGGATATTGTGAGGTATCTTCGCAAGAAATTATCATTCTGGCAGAAAAGGCCACGAATATCAGCCAGATCAAAAAAGAAGAAACAGGTGAGATTCTTAAAAAAGTTCAGCAGTTACTACAACAGACACCGGTGGATTCAGATCAATTTCAGATTCTCGCCCGAGAAGCTGAATGGGCTGAATTGTGTTCTGAACTGGCTCACAAAACTATTATCCCGAAAAGTGAACACTCTTAAAAACTTCGCAAGGCATCTTCAAGGGAAGAAAATATTTCGAAACGGGTTGTTAAACCGACCAATTTGAATACTTTATAAACACCATCAGACATACAGGCAAACTTCAAAGCGCCACCAGCTGTTCTCAATCTGTCCCAGCCCTGGATGATCTCTCCAATACCCAGACTCGACACATAGGTTACTTTGGTAAAATTGAGCACGATCCGGTCCGCACCTAATTCAATCAGGTCTGACAGTTTTTCTGCAAATCCGGCAGAAGTGTAGGTATCAAGATCACCTGACAGTTTCATCTCAAGAATATCGAGATGGTGTTTGAAAACTTCGATTTCTATCGACATATACACTCCCAATGCACCATTTCAATCCACAATACGATCTATTCCACCTTGTATCAAGTAAGAGTATGGACTGCAAGTATTTTTTCACCATACATGATAGATCATGGTTCACTCAATGAAAAACGTAAAAATTCCTGGGTCAGAAAATTCAAATAATAGTTGTCGCGCGGTTCAATATCAACATGCTCATAGGGGTCCAGGTAAAGCTCGTGGAAGAGTACCTTTTTTTCATTATCTGACAAAAGGTAATCCAGCTTGTCATCATGAAAGATTAGGCTACCCATTTGGGGAAGACTGTCAATAAAGACGTACCGTCCTTCTTTCATTGGATTACACAGGGCTGATGAAAATACATTCGGTAGAAAAGAAGAACCATCAAAAGTCCTCTGTTGAGGAATTGAAAGAAAATGATGCAGGGTTGGAACTATGTCACAACCGGAAATTCGTTTAGAAACGATGCGATTCTGAAAAGGTAAAGCGGGAAATTTGATCATCAAGGGAATTGTCTGAGAAATATAGGCCCCATGCCGTGGTGCTTTGCCCAGGATCGGCCGCGTGGGGCGGGAGGATGTACCACACACAAGAACAACGGTCTTCGAAAGCAAACCACGTTGATCTAAGAACCTTAGAAACGCACCTACATCACGATCATTCATGGAAACTAAAGGATCATTCGCCACAGTACGACCCGATTGAGGCACAGAGCTCTCAGATTCATCAACCTCATGCCCAGAATGTTGAACAGACAGGTCATGTTCCTTTTGCTGCAGAATACTTGAATTATCCTCATAAATAAATATGAAGAAAGGTGAGAATCGATCGATTAGCCAATCATCAATACTTGATAGTATGGATGCAATATTCGACCCGGGAAAGCGATCGATCTCTCGATTGGTAGGAGAATACATACTTTCTTCAAATCCATCAGACAGACCAAAACGGGGCTCCATTAAAGTCTGATTGGTCACATACAAAGTACCATATCCCTGATGGCGAACCAATTCGGCCAAAGTCCTGGATTTCTGATGATAATGAGCGTTGACCCGATTCACTTTGTGATGAATACCGTACAAACCAGTCAAGAGCGAGGCAAGAGTAGGTATTTCATGAAAAGAGGGTGAAACAACATCCTGAAAAGTTGTTGACCTGCGACCCAGATAATCAAAATTCGGTGTTCTGGTAGCAGGCTGACCATAAAGACCGAGTTTATTGTTTAATTGAGCAGAAAAGCATAACCAAACAATATTGGGTTGTGGTACAGAACTACGAAATGAATCGTTGAGAACAAGGGCTAAGTTATCAGAAGAGGGACGCTGCTTGACGATAATCTGTGGGCGTGACCAACCAATTTTAGAATTGTCCAGGACAGGTTCCTGACAGGATGAAATGAAGTCGAAACGACATATTTGCGCACCATAGCGGGACAGATCGATGGAACGATCGATCCAGGACCATTGCTCTTTATTTTTCAGAGGATTGAAATACTGATGAAAGAGAACTTCAGATTGACCCGACTCCAACTTAATCACCAGGGACAAGTCAATACCCAGCGTTCTATCCCAATCGATCATGTCCATGCCCGCCCCAAAACGGATGATACTGCCGGGGGCAAGTTTGAGGTAATAGCTTATTGTTGTGCCTGCTGGTTGAATGATATAATCACGCAAATCCTTTTTCAAATTAAGAGTGGAGCGTCTGACTCCAAAAGTATCTGAACGTTGAGAATCAATGTAAGCAGCAAAGACATGGTCATAAAAATCGAAGACAACCTCGATTTCAGGTTCAACACAACCAATAAACATGAGAGGACAGAGTAAGACCACAACCACTTTTAGCATGAGAGGCGCGGCAAGAGAATGAAGTTTCTGTTCGGCGCAAAAATTCGTTTGAATCAAGGCTCTCTGCCCTAGTGGAGAAATTTTTCAAGATATTGATACGCGGGGGTAAGTTGGCCCCGATAGGTTATGACCGCCCTCTGCAATGCAGGAGACAGACCGGATGAAGTCAAAGGTTTTTGAAAATCTGCTTGCACCAGATTAGGAATATACTCCTTGAGCAGATTACTAAAAAAACAAGACGAATCATACGCCAATTCACCGGGAAGGTTATCGACCGCCAGAATCAAATAGCCCGGATGGGTGAGATCATCGTCAGCCTGGCCCGTGATGGGATTATATTTAAAAGCGGGCTGGCCCGAGTCTGTCGTTTTTAATGTAAGCTCCACCCCCCCGGCAACATCACACGAAAGATCGGCAATGGCAAAAAATCGAGGCTCGGATAATCGCTCCCAGAGCTGACTTGCGCTATGACGAGAAAAGAAATGAGGATACTGTTTATTCCAATAGACGGCATTGATCAGAACATTCAGATAGGGCAGAAATGGTTCCGTAATCGGCTCGAAATCTTCGGGATGCTGATAATAATGCTGAAGATTGAAAGCTTGACCATGACGATGCCGGACCATGTGATCTTCATGAAAAACACAGAGATAAAGCGTATCCGGAGAAAAATTACCACTGTGCCGGAGGCTAGCCAGATGATCGGGTTGAATGTACTCATGCCGAAACAAGGTCAGAATATCCTGAGCGCCCCGAGAAACATTACCATAACCCCAGATACCGATAACCATAGGTTGGAGAGCAATGGGCCATGATCTGGCTTCTATTTTTCGGGCGACACTCGCAATTTCCTCTCGGGCAGAAGAAACACTCGGATAATAAAGGGCCTGCTTGATTTCAAGAAGAGGAGAAAGAATTCCAAGACGCTGCCACTCAAGACCAATAAGCCAGAGAATATCTATGGCCCCTGCTGTCCCGGCATAATTGCCGAAAAAAATCAACCGGCGATTCGCATCATCAACAATACGTTCATAGTCAATCAGGGTCGAACCACAATCGAGTATACGCTGTAATAAGGGCATATTGGGCTTTTGACCCTTGATCGTATGTGAAAAGAAAAGATAGACCTTGTCATCAACTATTTTTTCGATGGGGATTTCCTTGACTCCAATAATGATCTCGGCCTGATTAATATCCTGTGTAACCTGGGCACCTGAACGGAGATACTGGTCATCCGGAAACACTCGGATAGATGGACTTTCTACTACAACGGGAAAAGAAAGTGATTGCTTCAATTCGGCAATATGTTCCGGCACAAGAGGAACACGCTTTTCCCAACGATTTTTATCCTCAGCCCGAATACCAAGAGTATTCATAGATACCTCCGCACAAAGAGAATAATGGAGCAGGTTTTAGCTGTCCTGCCAGAGAATAGACCAAAAGGAGTAATGGTCTGAAGAAACAGATGAACCGATTTAGAGAAAAGACTTTACAGGGCGATAAATTCCTCCTTGAAATTGACGCCAAGGGTGACCAGCGTTTCCATTACGGGCAGATAAACCTCGGGATCAACTGGGATCCTGACCCCGGTCAAGGAAATCTTGTTTTTCACGATCAGGGCAGCGGCAATTGCAGCAGGCAAGCCAACCGTTCTAGACATAGCCGAATCGCCATCCTTAATACCCAAATCAATGAGGGTCGCATTGATCTTTTCGCGTCGGTCGGGATATTCAGCATGAAACTCATGGTGCAGGATCAGAAGATCACGTTCACCGGGAGCATACTGTAATTTATTAAACAATAATTCGGTTAAAACATCGACCGAGGTACCTTCTGCGGTACTTAAAGGCGTTTCGCTGAAAAGGCCGAGCCATTCGAGTTTGCGCAGAAAGACAGAGGATTCCCGAAGATTGAGTTTACCCCGGACCGATTCATAAAGATCATCACTACGCTGCTGAAGAATACAATCTTTTAAAAAAGATGCAGCGGTATGATTCGAGAGTTTCAAGACCTTCTCATTATCCAACAATCCCAAAGAGACCAGATTTCGCCAGGTTTCACAATGGCTTATATTGCGTAATGTACCACGATACATGGTCCGGATTGCTTTAAAACCATACAGGTCAATATAGGGTAGAGAATCACGGTTGGGATAGGCTTCAAACGTCCCCAAACCGGGAACATCCAAAAGGTGATAATCATCGAAGAGTCGTTCACCAGGCACAACAACCTTCTGGCCATCAACCAGGTATTGAGCCGGATTGGTCGCTGCCAGAATAACACCTTTGGGACTCCAAGAGAATTTATATCCGAACGGATTTGTATTCGCATCAAGGGCAGGTAATCCACCACAATACGACCGGAACGATACGATTTTTCCACCACTATCCCAGACATGATGAATAATCTTCATGGCGGACATATGGTCGATCCCGGGATCAACCCCAATTTCATTTAAAAAGAGCAAACCATGGGCTTTTACTTCAGGATCAAGGGCAGCCATTTCCTTCTTGACGTAGGAGGTGGTCACCAGGTGTTTTTTATGCTTTAGACATAACCTGGCCACGACCATGTGATGGACCCAAGGCAATAAACTTATGGTTAGATCATACTGGGCTATGAGTTTATCAACAGCGTCAGCATCATTGACATCGAGGCTGAGGGTATGGCCATTGGGATGACCAGCAACAAGCTTGTCGGCTTTCGAAACGGTCCGGCTTGCCACCATAACCTGAATGTCTCCCTGATTGAGTAAATATTGAACC
The DNA here is from genome assembly GCA_016934675.1 of bacterium. Lineage (GTDB taxonomy): Bacteria > CSSED10-310 > JAFGSJ01 > JAFGSJ01 > JAFGSJ01 > JAFGSJ01. The sequence continues at coordinate 79,641 of JAFGSJ010000030.1, forward strand.
AAAGGTCGAGCGACCAAACCGGCACCGAGAACGAGTATCTTTTTCATGGGTTGCTCCTTTAATAAATGATAAAAGTAGCTTGACTTTTGAGACCATCACGACGAGAAACGAAAATGATGGTAGCACACATGATGCACAAAGTCAATAAAATCCTATGGTTAGCTCAACCAGCGCCGTTCATTGGGCAAAGCCCGGGATTGAAACACAACCGGAAATGAGAACAGGTAAAGAAATGGGGATAACTGCCTGAAAGAAAAGGGCTTTTTTGAGAATGTTTCACGTGAAACATTCAGGATCGGGCTGAGGCGAATTCCCCGTTTTGCACTTGAGCAGAAGGGTCAATTCGCCCTGGCCGAGATAGGGGTTATCGGCTAACCAACGCTCGATATCATGTGGACAACCCCTGAGAACCTGTTCATGTACTTTGGTCAATTCCCGGCACAGGACAAGATGGTATTCAGGAACAATCTCTTTGAGCGTATCAAGCGTAATCTTCAAACGATGCGGCGTCTCAAAAAAAACTGCCGTTTCTGAACGAGATTTGATCAGCTCGAAAAACTCAGTTCGTGTCTTCTGTTTTCTGGGCACAAAACCATAAAAGGTGAAGCGGTCGGTAGCTAGACCGGAAACGATCAAGCCGGCCAAGATGGCCGATACACCCGGAATAGATACAACGGGAATCTGGGCCGCCAGCGCCTTTTGAATGAGTAGATAGCCCGGATCGGCAATGCCTGGGGTGCCGGCATCTGAGACGAGAGCGACATTCAGTCCAGTCCGGAGGCATCGGATCAAATACGTTGCCTGTCTTTCCTTGTTTCGATCGTGATAACTGGTCAGACGGGTGTTGATATGATAATGCCGCAACAATTTACTGGTTTGACGTGTATCCTCGGCTGCGATGAGTCCAACGTGATTAAGTATCTTAATGGCCCGCAAGGTAATGTCCTCAAGGTTACCAATCGGCGTACTGACGAGATACAGTGTTGCTTCTGTTCGATCAGAATCACGCGGATCGTTCACTGTCCTGTTACTCTGCTCCGGATGCCTCCCGAGAGGTTTCCTTCTCTTTTTCATAGAACCTCATCGCTTTGGATATCATTATGAAAGACAATAATTGTACAGGTAGTAGTCCATCAAAAGCCATATTCCAACATAAAAGCACCAGTCATTGTCAAAATACGCTGAACGTGTTAGTATGGAGTGAGTCAAACGGATTTACACAATCATACTCTTTTTGCTATCAGCTTTGTTTATGAATAACTGAAAAGGGCGTTATCATGCAATCAGAATATAGCGAGAATCTCACACGTTTGCAGGAGTTGATCAACACGGATCATACGACTGGGGCCCAGGCATTGACGATAAAAATCGGCCAGCTTCTGGCTGATATCATGCGAAATCTGCCCGGGGACATGCCTTTGAATGAAGCACATGAGTTAATACTGAAAACATGTCGTCACATTGTCAGGGTCCAATCGGCCCTGGCCCCCCTCAAACAGATGATGAAACTGCTGATTCTTCAACTCGAAGAGGCTCGTGATTTGGATGATATGAAGGAACGTGCTCTTTCTTTCATAGACAATCATCTCGATTCATTACATGAGATTAAAAAGCGGATTGTCCAATATACCATGCCCTTGTTGGTCAACAAAAAGAGGATATTGACCCATAGCTTGTCCACACTCGTTTTCGAGACACTTCGTCAAGCCATTATGTCCCAGTGTACATTTGAAGTTTTTGCAACCGAATCAAGGCCGGTCTATGAGGGCCGCATTCTCTCGCAACAATTATCCACTTTTGGCGTGCCCGTTACATTTCTGGTCGATGCGGCGGCGCCGGCATATGTCGAACAGTCTGATATTGTTCTTCTGGGAGCGGATCGGATAACGCGTTCGGAAATTATTAACAAGATTGGCAGTTTGGCTATCGTCTTGGCCGCTTATGCCTCAAATAAACCCTGCTATATCTTGGCGGGTTCGGACAAATTTCTGGCCGAGGAGGTCGAACCCGTTCGCCTGGATTCAGGTTCCGAAGGAGAAGTCTGGGCCGATGCACCTGCTGGTGTTCATGTCATTAATCCCTATTTCGAGCGAATTCCTTTCAGGTTTGTCACAGCCATCATTACCGAGCAGGGTATCATTCCTTATGGTCAGATAGCTAATCACTTGGACTTGTTTCACTTGACAAGCTGATCGCACTTCATTACGAGACGGTCACCCCATAATCAGGATTTGGCAATTTCCGCCAATATTGGAGGGTGTCAGCAAGGCTTTGGACCAAAGACAGTTTGGGTAGCCAGTTCATTTCACTTTGAATCTTCGTGTTATCACCAACGATTTCAGGCATCCGAGAGGGACGCATCTTTGTACTGTCAGGAAAAACCGTTATCGGCTCGCCCGAAAGGGCAATAAGATTGTCTAAAATTGTGCGGATCGCAACGGATTGTCCCGAACAGATATTATAGGCTGAACCGGGGGTCCCGCATTCTGAAAGCATTTTATATGCCCTGACCACATCTCTGACGTCGACAAAATCTCTTTTATCATCCAGATTGCCGACCGAAAGAACAGGCTCTCTTCTGGTATTGATAATGGCGGCAATCTGCGAGCAAAAATCGGGAACGACAAAGCCGAGTGCCTGTCGGGGACCAATATGGTTAAATGCTCGTGCCTCTATGATTTGCATTCCATAGTTTCTATAGTATTGCTTTCCCAAAAAATGGACGGTGGTTTTCGAAACGGCATAGGGACTTTCGGGGTGAAAACGTGTATTCTCTTGTAAGGGTAGCTGATCGGCTTGAACAAAACCGTAAATTTCTGAAGAGGTAATCAGGAGAATACGTGGGTGCATCTGCACGTGCCGAACAGCTTCGAGCAGATTGATCGTTCCCAATATGTTCACCATATAAAAAAGCTCGGGTGCTGAAAATGACTTCTGTGCGGATGCTTCACCCGCCAGGTGAAAAATAGACCCGAAGCTGTGCCGGTTCATGATCGCATCAAGAGAGGCTCGATCGGTAATATCACCATAGACCAAATGAATTTTGTCGAGACAAGATTGCAGGTTAGTCACATTTTCTCCCGGTCTGATCAACCCAAAAACGGTATAACCTTCCTGGAGTAAAAGTTCGGTCAGGTGCGAGCCGGCAAACCCGCTAATACCGGTAATAAGCACATCCATTCCCTGTCTCCCGAATAAAGTGTTCCGGGGCCAATTTCCTTAACATCAAGGCCCCTGAATCAATAGGTCAAACCGTGATGCCGTAACTCCTCATAGGCTTGCTGGAAAGTATCCGGGGGACTTTGATGAGCTGCCCAGGCTATTAGATCATTCAGGCCATCCTCAAAAGAAATGCTGGGTTTGAATCCAATAACAGAACTGGCCCGGGTGATATCGGCGAAGCAATGGCGAATATCACCAGCCCTGAATTTTCCAACAATTTCGGGCAGAACGTGTTCTTCACGTCCCAGTTTTTTTATGAGCAATTCGGCAATCTGTTTAATGGACAGGGCCCTTCCGGAGCCAAGATTAAAGCAATGGTAATCAGCTTCGGGTTTTTCCTGACATAGTATCAAGCCCTGGACTATATCCTTGACATGAATAAAATCTCTGGTTTGAAGTCCATCCTCAAAAATGACAGGGTTTTGACTGTTGAGAATCCTGGAGGCAAAGATTGCGCACACACCGGTATAGGGGTTTGAAAGGGCTTGCCGCGGGCCATAGGCGTTGAAAAATCGGAGCGCGACTGATGGAATGCGATACGCTTCACCCACTGATAAGAACATTTCTTCATGGTCCCGTTTCGTAATAGCATAGACAGAATTGGGATAGAGCGGTTTGAGTTCATCGGTAGGTAATGGTTTTACTTCTTGACCACAGCGCGGACATTTCATTTCCCAATCATTTTGTTGAAGTTGATCCAACAAGCGAAGACGCGGAAAAACCGGGCCGCATGAATCACACACATATTTACCTTCACCATAAATTGACATCGAAGATGCGACCAGTAACTTTTCAATGGGAAAACGTTTCGAAATGATGACATCGAGCAGAAGAGCGCCGCCCAATGAATTTGTGCGTGTGTATTGATAAATCTTATACATCGATTGACCGACGCCGACCATGGCCGCACAATGATAGACGATATCAATACCCTTGAGAGCTTGTTCAAGTGCATCCCGAGACAGGATATCACCCCGGATGAATTCAGCATCTTTGTTCAAATAATCAGGTTTGTTTTGTTCGGGACCATGAACCTGCGGATCAAGATTATCGAGAATGCGGACCTGGTTGCCTCGTCGAATGAGTTCATCGACAAGGTGGGAGCCAATAAAACCCGCACCTCCTGTTACAAGAATTGATTTCATGGGTTCTCCTTTGTTATTCTTAAGTTACAATGAGACCGGCATAGCCAACCACTTGATGATAATCACCGGAAGCATCACCCGATGTGGCATACTGGATCAGTTCTGCTTTACTTGCACCCAAAACCAGCGTCGTAAGGAGCATTATCACAGTCGGCACAACACCGCACATGCTGATACGATTTTTGATGACATAATCAAACAAACCGCGGGGAGACAAGGCTACCATCTGATCAATGGCCAATCGGTCCTTACGTTGGGTAATTTCATGTGGCTCGTAATGACTCATATCGGTACTGGCCACAATGGTTACCGAACGAGTTTCGGACTGGATAATACCAGCCAAGGCTTCAGCTATAGCTTCGCACGGACTGTAATCTCTGATACTTAATACAATCGGGACAATGACTGCCTGGGGTGAAACAAATTGGATAAAGGGTACCTGGACCTCGAGAGAATGCTCCTGAAGATGACTCGAAGGATCGTTTGAAATATACCGTCCCTTGGCTACCAGATTTTCAGCGATCGTCTGATCAATCGTGATCTGCCCAAAGGGCATGTCCCACGCTCCAGAGGTCATAATGCTGGCGGCATGTCCGAAACCGTGATGATTGGGTCCGAGCAAAATGTAGACCTGGGCCGGTTCAATCCGGGAATAGACCGCACCGGCCACTGCACCAGAGAACATATAACCGGCATGTGGTGACACAATGCCCAGGGCCCTGCTTCGAGGCTGGTCAAGCCTGACCAATCGGTTCAGTTGCTCACGCAACCTGTTTGGGTCACCTTCATAGAAACGATTAGCTACTGCGGGTTTCCTTCGCATATCTTCTCTCCTGTTGTGCTCTGTACATTCCCCTTTGTAATTGATCTTATGAATAAAATCAAGCCTTGTCAGTCGGGCTGGCAGCATCTGGACCATAGAGCAGGAGGCTCGGGATTTTACAGGAACTCTTTGCTATGATATTAATAGAAACGGGTTGATCGGAGACAATTGTGACTGGAAGGAATCTGATTGATAGCGCTTGGGATGGATACGCCCTTCTTGATTTCGGCAATGGACGGAAGCTGGAGCGTTTCGGCCACGTTCTCTTGATACGACCTTCGCCGCAAAGCGATCAAGGGCAGCTTCTCTCTGACCATGATTGGAACCAGGCAGATGCAGTGTTCCGACGTGGCTCGGGTTGGAGCTTTAATCGCACGATACCGGGGATTTGGACTGTTGGTTTAGCGGGATTTCGCTTCAACATTAAGCCGGTTGAATCTGGCAGTGTAGGTCTTTTTCCCGAGCAAGTTGAAAACTGGTCGTGGCTCGAGCAACGTTGTCGTTCTGCTGGAGCAACGGTCAGTGTCCTCAATCTCTTTGCATATACCGGTGGAAGCAGCCTGGCCGCTGCTCGCGGAGGGGCATGCGTCTGTCATCTTGACGCATCGAAAGGCGCGAACCGGTGGGCCCGTGAGAATGCTCACTTAAATGGTATTGCAGAGCAGAAAATCCGCTGGATTACGGATGATGCCGAGAAGTTTGTCGAGCGTGAAGTACGGCGAGGTCATCATTATGACGGGCTCGTACTTGATCCCCCCACATTCGGTCGTGCGGGCAAAGGCACAATCTGGCATATCCAGGACCGTCTCCTCCTTCTTGTTTCCAAATGTATGAGCCTTATACGGGGAGAATCGTGTTTTCTTTTATTAAGTTGCCACACGCCCGAACTTTCAACACGTGTTTTAATCGAGATGTTCTCCGACCTGATGACGGAACTTCGGGGAACAATCACCGGGCATGACCTGGTCATTCATCAGCGGGATTCAAAGAGGGCCTTGAGGTGTGGTTCCTGTGTCCTATGGTCGAGTTAACCATACTGCATGGGAAGAAGGGTATATGCTTCTACACGGACACACTGTTGAGCATGTGACTGGCTATTTGGTCGATTCCTATTTTCGATCGAGGCGTGGTTTCTATGGGTTGTGTTATTTCTGTCGATTGGCGGATGATCGCACGGCTGGAATATTTATCAACAACTATCAACCCAGTTTCTATATCCGGTCAGGGGATTGTGACCAGGCTCGGTCTATCGTGCATGCATGTGGTGGAACATTAGCTGAAACCGGATTGCAGACAATGGATAACGAGCCGGTTTTTGCCGTTTCAGCGTTACAGACTACATTTCAGAAATGCATGGTCGAGCTTCATAAACACGCTATTCGAACATATGAGGCCGATCTTAAACCAACCGATAAATATTTAATGGAACGTGGTATTCATTCTGTGGTTGAGATAGTAGGCATTCCCGCTAAAGGTCGCCATGTTGAGATCTATTTTATCAATCCTAAACTCACACCCGGTTTGTGGACAGGTGAGCTTTCGATCCTATCATTTGACATCGAAACGGACCCATCTGCTGCGGAAATCTATGCGTTGGCTCTGGCTTATCAGCATGATCGATCAAGTCCTATCATTTCTGAGGTTTTTATCGTGGGACAGGTTGTCGAGAACGCCGTCACCTGTCAACAGGAAAACGAACTGTTGCATCGATTTGAGGAACGGGTCCGGCAATTGGATCCTGATATCATCACCGGTTGGAATATCAACGCTTTTGATTTCCCGGTTTTGCTGGAGCGAGCGCGATTTCACAAAAGCCCGCTGCACCTTGGGCGGACCCAAAGAGCGTTTCGTCTCGGTGAGCGTGTCGCAAAACGTAGTTCGTCTAATAATGTGGAAATAGAGGGTCGCCAGGTCCTGGACGCTTTGCGCTTGACAAGGTTCACTCTGGGCGGCTATCAAAATTACCGGCTCGAGACTATTGCCCAACAGATTTTAGGAAAAGGGAAAAAACTGGATTTATCCGCAGATGAGAATCCGGCCCAAACAATTCAGAAACTCTATCGTGAACGGCCCGCAGAATTGTGTGCATATTGCCGTGAAGATGCCCTGCTCGTCCTTGAAATCCTCAAAACCGGTGGTGTTCTTGAGTTGACAGTGCAAAAATCGTTGAGTATCGGCTTGCCATTATCACGAGTCCACAGGAGTATAGCGTCATTTGAGCGACTTTACCTGGAGAAACTCATGGCATACCGCATAGTATCACCAAGCCTTGGGATCGATCAGCCCCGCTTCTATCCCGTAGTTGGTGGGGGGATACTGACACCACGACCAGGATTGTATCGGAACGTGCTGGTCTTTGATTTTAAAAGCCTCTATCCCTCATTGATGAGGACCTTCAATCTCGATCCTCTCGCCCATATCCAAGCCCGTTTCGAGAACGGGCTCATAACGATGCCAAACGGGGCCAGCTTCACCCGGGGAACTAGCATTATTACCCAATTATTGGATGATTTGATGAAAAAGCGAGAGCAGGCCCGTGCCGAAAACAATACCGCTGCTGCATATGCCTATAAAATTATTATGAACTCCTTTTATGGTGTATTAGGCACGAAAGGGTGTCGATTTTCTGATCCGGCCATTGCCGGTGCTATTACCACGACCGGTCAGTATTTTCTGCGTTTGACTCGAGACTTGCTGGAATCATGGGGTTATGAGGTGCTCTATGGAGATACGGACTCTCTATTCGTCTATCAACCGGGGCAGGACCCTGAAGAACCGGCTTATTATCTGCAACAGGGCCATGCCTTGGCGAAGCAGATTAACGCTTCTTTGGCCAGATATATCGCAGAGGAATACGGTCTTGTATCGAAGCTTGAGATTGAATTTGAGAAATACTACACCCGCTTCTTGTTACCTGGATTGCGGGCAAAGAAGGGTGACTCCGGTGTCGAGCGGGGTCGCGCGAAAGGATATGCCGGCTATGAGTACGGTGTCTGTTCGGGGATTGTCCAGAAAAGACTCGATATCATCGGTCTCGAAGCAGTCAGGCGGGATTGGACCCCTCTGGCCCGCAATCTGCAACGGGCTTTACTTGAACTGATTTTTGCTGATCGGACTCGAACAGAAATACAGGGCTATATCCGTAATTATCTATCAGCCCTTGATCAAGGAAAACTTGATTGTGATTGCGTCTATCAGAAATCTTTAAGGAAATCGGTCCGGGCCTATACCCGATCACGGCCTCCTCATGTTCGAGCCGCCAGTCTTTTATCATCTGAACGGCAGCGTGGTTTGATCAGTTATATCTGGACGCGTCATGGACCGGAACCGATCGGTCCACAAGTCGGTCAGCCGGATTACGAACATTATCGTGAAAAGCAAGTCAGACCTATCCTGCGATCGCTTGATCAAATCGTGAAACTGGACCTCGAACAGGCACTGCACGATAAGAGGCAGCTTGATATTTTTGAGAATTACTCTATTGAAGAAAATCAATAAAAACGTGTGAGTATGGTCTTGGAGCAAGCTAATTACGGTGATGAACGCAGTGGATTCAGATAACAGGGTGACCACGGAAAAAACGAGTGAACAAGGACTCTTGGGACAAGCCGGCCAGGCTTCACGATATACCACACTCATCGTGACAACCATGGCCTCATTTTTAACCCCTTTTATGGGTTCTTCGGTGAATATTGCCCTGCCAGCTATTGCCCATGAGTTTTCCATGTCAGCGGTCGCTTTAAGCTGGATTGCGACGGCGTTTCTGCTGTCTGCTGCCGTATTCATGGTCCCAATGGGAAAAGTGGCTGATATTTACGGTCGGAAAAAAATGTTCATATATGGTATTTCGTTGTATACGCTTTCTTCCTTTTTATGCGGCATTGCTCCATCCGGCTTGAGCCTAATCCTGTTTCGCATCGTTCAGGGCTTCGCCGGATCTATGATTTTTGGAACCGCAGTAGCTATTCTTCTTTCCGTTTTTTCGCCTTCCGAACGCGGTCGGGTCCTGGGTATAAATGTATCGGCCGTATACGCCGGTCTGTCGCTCGGACCATTTGTCGGGGGAGTGCTTACCGATCAACTGGGTTGGCGCTCTGTCTTCATGATGAATGTCCCCCTGGGAATATTTATCCTGGCTGCCGTCTTGCTGAAACTCAAGGGTGAGTGGGCCGAAGCCCGTGGTGAAAGAATTGATCTGACCGGTTCAATAATCTATGGGCTCTCGCTTCTTGCCTTGACTTATGGTTTATCGATTCTTCCCCAACTCTTCGGTTTTATCTTGATCGTGTGTGGTATCATCGGGATCACTGCTTTTGTCCGCTACGAATTTAAAATAGACCAACCGGTCATCTATATGGGCCTGTTTCGCAACAATCCCGTCTTCACCTTTTCTAATTTAGCTACACTGATAAACTATAGCGCTACGTTTGCACTCACATTTCTGTTGAGTTTGTTTCTGCAATACAATAAGGGGTACTCACCTCAAGCTACCGGTCTGATCCTGGTCATCCAACCAGTCATTATGGCACTTTTTTCGCCACTTGCCGGAAAACTATCCGACCGGATCGAGCCGCGAATCGTTGCCACCGCGGGTATGATTGTAACGGTTTTTGGCTTGGTCCTGCTGATTTTTCTAGAAAACAGCACGACACTTTCTTTTATTATTCCAACGTTAGCCTTGCTGGGCTTTGGGTTCGCTCTTTTTTCCTCACCCAATACCAGTGCCATTATGGGAGCGGTCGAGAAAAAATATTATGGCGTCTCATCTGCTATCGTCGGGACCATGCGACTCCTTGGACAGGTCATCAGTATGGGCATTGCCATGCTCGTCTTCTCGCTCCTCATGGGTTCCGTAGAAATCACACCGTCAACTCATGCCGTTCTCCTTAAAAGTATCACCATCTGTTTTTCAATTTTCTCCGTCCTTTGCATCTTGGGGGTCTTTGCATCCATGGCCCGAGGTAACCTTCGCTCGTAAAGTGCTCTCCAGACATATCCGGATGCCATTGAATAAAACAGGCCCGTTTCGTCCATCGAACAGGTATCAGGAAAAGCTGTAACTTAGGTGTTCACCGTTGTTTGCTCCACGTTACCGGTTCTTTATCATATTTTTCCGGGGGGCTCTTGACAAGCCCAGTTACGGGTTCTAACTTTTCGCACAGGGGCAAGTAGATATGTCTAATTTGTAAAAAGGGGACAGTGCTTTCTGTCCAATATAAGGATCCGGATCATGAAAATCGGGACTGTTTCGGAGAGTCTTGAGGATTATTTGCTCATTATCCATCAGCTCAGGCAATCGGATGGGCAGGCCCGGGTTAAAGAGATAGCGGAAAAGAAAGGTGTAAAAATGTCATCGGTCTCGGCAGCATTGAAACGGTTATCCAGGGAGAAATTGATCAATTACACGGCCCGTGAGGTAGTAGATATAACGCCGGCAGGAGAAGGTCTGGTCCGGCGGTTATTGACCAGGCACGAGCAGGTGAGTCGATTTCTGAAGAATATATTAGGTGTTTCGATCAAGGCGGCCCAGCAGGATGCTCATGGAATCGAGCATCATGTCAGTCTGGAGACCACTGATCGTTTAGCTGCATTTTTGTGTTTTATTGAAAAGGGTCCGGGTGCACAATACGATATTGCCAAGCACTTTACCCGTTATTACAATCAATGTTTGGAGGGAGTGCCGGCCAGTGCATCCACGGCTGAGATTACCGAGCGGGTCAGGCAGATTTGTCTGGATCGCGAGGAGGAATCGTTATTAGACTTGCAACCGGGTGAGCGGGCCGTGGTCAAGCGGATTTTAGCCAAAAGTGCCATTCGTCAGCGACTGGTCGATATGGGCTTTTTACCAAATGTGGTGATCACCATGGAGCGTGTGGCTCCCCTTGGCGATCCGATCGAAGTCAAGATCAAGGGGTTTCATGTATCATTGCGCAATGAGGAGGCGGCCCGGATTTTGATCGAACGGATCGTGTCTTCCGACAAATGAGGATTGGTTTGTGCCGTCAGGTTTGAATAATCTGCGGCATCGGTGATTGTGGGGAGATTGGCCTGTCAATCCTGTTCGGATATCATCAGATCAGACTGTCGAGGCTTTATCTGAGGATGAAGAAATGACCAAGAAAAGCGACCAGAATCATCATGAACGGGTCGTGGTTGTGGCCCTGGCTGGAAATCCCAATGCGGGCAAGACCTCGATTTTTAATGCTTTGACCGGGACCTTTCAGCATGTGGGAAATTATCCGGGCGTGACCGTCGAGAAGAAGGAAGGCAAATACACGTATAAAGACATGATCTTCCGGGTGGTGGACTTGCCTGGGATATATAGCCTGACCGCTTTCTCCGTCGAAGAAGTCGTTGCCCGAACTTTTTTAGTCGAGGAACGACCTGAAGTTATTGTTGATGTCGTCGATCTGACCAATCTGGACCGAAACCTCTATCTCGCGGTCCAGATGATGGAGTTGGGTTTCAATCCGGTATTGGCCCTGAATTTTGCCGACGAGGCCCGTTTCATAGGTCAAGTAATCGATGTCCGGATTTTGGAAGCACGTTTGCGGACCCGCTGTGTTGAGACGATCGCGAATAGAGGTCGTGGTTCGGATGAGTTGAAGGAGGCGATCTATCAAGTTGCTCATAGCAGCCAGTCACCGCCGTCCATAATTTATACTCCCGAAATCGAGCAGGAGATTGGACAGATCGAGACATTGCTTGATGAAGAATTGATGAAACCGTATCCGGTCAGATATGTAGCCACGAAATTACTCGAACAGGACCGGGAAATTGTACGGTTCGTGCAGGGCAAGATCATTCGACCAGAGGAATTCATACAAAGGGTCGATGGAGCGATCCGGAGTATAGAAACGCTGGTTAGAGATTCCCCATCGATTATTATCGGTGATCAGCGACATGGTTTTGCCAGTGGTCTGGTCCGTGAGGCCACCGTTTCATCGCCTCGTTATGATCGGGTTTCCTTCTCTGATCAGGTTGATGCCGTTCTTACACATCGCATTCTGGGCTTGCCTTTCTTTTTTTTCTTCATGTACTTGTTATTCTGGTTGACATTCACGGCGGGCAGTATTCCCATGGCGGGTTTGGAATCATTACTTCACGGCTTCGAGAATCTCATCAACACATATTGGCCAGTTTCACATGTGCCCTTGGTCCGGTCTTTACTGATTGATGGAATCATCAATGGTGTGGGAAGCGTGCTGATCTTTCTTCCGAATATCATGCTTTTATTTCTCGGTATTGCCGCCCTTGAAGACACGGGGTATATGGCCCGGGCCGCATTCATAATGGACAAGGTCATGCATAAAATCGGTTTACATGGCAAGAGCTTCATCCCCATGCTTATCGGTTTTGGTTGTACCGTTCCGGCGATCATGGCAACCCGGACCCTCGAGAATTTCCGCGATCGGGTGACCACGATCATGGTCCTGCCGTTGATTTCGTGTGGGGCCCGTCTGCCGATCTATATGTTACTCATTCCGATTTTTTTCTCTCAACGTTTTCAGCCTTTTATGCTGTGGCTGATGTATCTGATCGGCATCTGTCTGGCTGGATTGGCCGCAAAAGCGCTACGTCTGACCCTGTTAAAGGGGGAAAACACGCCTTTTGTCATGGAATTGCCACCCTATCGGATGCCCACGTTTCGCAGTGTGATGATCCATATGTGGAACCGGGCCTGGCTCTACGTCCGCAAAGCTGGGACCATTATCCTGCTTGTCTCGGTTATCATGTGGATTTTCAATACTTTTCCACGTAAGCATGTATTCGAGGTCGATCAACAGGTCCAGGCCGGCGTGACCCTGACCAGTCAACAAATCGAGTTGGCCCGCACGAATGAAAAGTTGCGCTACTCGCTTTCCGGCCGGATCGGCTCGATGCTCGAACCAGTCACCAGACTCATGGGCTTCGATTGGAAAATTACGACATCATTCATCGGTGCTTTTGTAGCCAAAGAGGTTTTCGTGGCCCAACTCAGCATTATTTACTCGATGGGCAAAGACGCAGATTCCACGCAAACCATCCGGCAAATACTCCGAAACAAGTATTCAGCACTGGTTGGTTTCTGTGTCATGCTTTTTGCGCTTATTGCCACGCCCTGTATGGCCACCTGTGCCTGCACCAGGCAGGAAACCGGCCGGTGGCGCTGGACGCTGCTTCAATTTGGTGGATTGACTTTTCTGGGATTTATACTAACTACACTTGTCTACCAGATTGGTACGCTCCTGGGTTTGTAATCATATTGGCCGGATGGGCACCTTCCTGTTCGAATACAGGCGATGTTTTGGCTCTTAACTCTCATTCCGATGAGTGCTTGACATGACCCGAGGTTTCAACAATCACGAAGAAATAAAGAGGCAGTTTCTGACGTTACTGGAACAGGTTGGCGAGAACCTGAATGGTCATCTTCGGACGGTTCTCGATCTCTTTTTCAGTCGTGATCAACATTTTTCGGTCGAAGAAATGCGGGCAATGATTGAGCGTGAAGGACAGTGTGTCAGCCACGCCGAAATCAGTTTCATTCTCGAGACCTTTGTCCGCTATGGCATCGCCCGTTCACTTCGCACCGATGACGGGATTATTCGTTATGAACATCTTCACATCAATGAACATCACGATCATCTCATTTGTACAAAATGCGGTAAGATCATTGAATTGAGTAGTGGCGAACTCGAACGATTCCTGGAAAAGACCGTTCTGGGCAGCAATTTCTTCCCCTTTTATCATCGTCTCCAGATCTACGGTATCTGCGCTGATTGTATCGGTAAAAGACAACAACTACTGCAATTATCCTCGGCCTCGATGGGTGAGCGGGTCAGAATCGAACATTTTATCGGTGGGGAAGCATTTATCCAACGCTTGATTGATATGGGGCTGCAACGTGGTACCGAGGTGAAAATACTCAACAACACGGGTGCTTTCATCATCCAGGTCGGAGAAAAAAGGTTGGCAATCGGACGCGGAATGGCCAACAAAATAGTGGTTTCTCCCCTCATTCATCGCCTGTTGATTTCTTCTGACAACAAGCTCCACATGTAGAGCGTACTCAAATGAGCGGGCAGTCCTGATCGTGAATGGAATGCAATAATAAGGGGGGCCGGTGCGGATACTGCTGGTATGTCATGTCAGATGGTTCAATGCCGAGGCTTATTATGCCTTGACCCTGGCCGAACTTTTCCGTGAGAACGGACATGAGCTTGTGCTCATGACCCAACCGGGTAGCATGTTGGCGGCACGGGCTCGGGAGTATGGTATTTTTCCTGACGACGACCTGGACCTTCTCCGAGCAAACCCTCTGATCCTGATCCGGTCATTAATCGGATTTTGCAAGCGGTTGCGGCGATTCAGACCTGAACTGATCATGGTCCACAGATCCGAGAGTTTTTTCTTTACGATTTTATCCCGCTTTCTGACCCGAAATCACGCCTGTGTGTTTCGGGTCCGGGGTGATCCTCGCCCACCGCGCAATACGTGCATGAACCGCTGGCTGTACTTCCGGCAATGCCAACGTGTGCTGGTCCCCGGCCAGGTACTCAAGCAAGTATTGCTCGAAAGACTGGCCATTCCTTCGGACCATGTTTCAGTGGTCTATGCTCCCATTGACCATGTTCGTTTTGCACCGGCAGAGAACAAGTCCGAGTTGAAACGTCGGGCGGGTCTGGATCCGGACCGTTTACTGGTCGGAATTGTGGGTAGAGTAGGCCGGATCAAGGGGCATGATTATGCCCTGCAGGCAATCACCCAATTACCATCAGCTTTCGAGCGTGTTCAGTTTTTTATTGCCTATCATGAAGAGCATGCGGGGGTCGAGTCATTAAAACAGCAGGTCGCTCGACAGAACCTGTCCGGGCGGGTATTTTTCTTCGGTTATACCCGGGAAATTGAAAAGCTGATAGCTGCGGCTGATGTGGGACTCATTTCATCGATCGGTTCCGAAGCGAATTGCCGTGCAGCGATCGAATTCATGTCTTGTGGCATTCCTCTTGTCGCGACACGGGTTGGAGTTATCCCGGAAATCGTTCAACATGGACAGACCGGTTACCTGGTCCAGCCATGCCGGCCGGACCAGAGTGCCGCCAGTCTCGCTCGTTTACTGGATGATCATGAGCTTCGTTTGACCATGGGGCGTGCCGCCCGGCAGCGCGTCGAGCAGCGCTTCTCACGGCAGGTGTTTTATGATACTATAGACCGACTCATCCGGGAAGCCTGTGAGAGCTACGCTGGTGACAGCGAGAGGGCCTGTTCATGAACATTTTGTTTCTGACCATTGGTTCACAACGGACACCAAGCACCCGTTTTCGGGTCAAACAGTATCTACCCCTTTTTGAGAAGTCAGGTGCCGCGGTTCGTCACGTCCCGATCCCTCATGCCACCCTGAAACGAATCGGCCTGTTTCCTCATCTTCGTTGGGCAGATGTCATCTTTTTACAAAAAAAATTGTTTTCGCGTCTGGAACTCGGAATACTGAGCTCATTTGATTGCCCCATCATTTATGATCTTGATGATGTGGTTTTTCATGAGCACCCGCTCTATGCAGGAACCAGGCATGGTCGCAAAGTGATCACTAAGAACCAGGTGCGTTTTCGGGCAGTGCTCGGTGCGGCGACGACTATAATCGCCGGGAACACCTCTCTGGCTGAGGACATTGCTCGTTATGGCTACAAAGCATTCATCATCCCCACCGCAGTTGATACCGATCGCTATGCTCCGATTGCCTGTTCGGACAGCACGCCGGTGAGTACCCGGCACCCGATCATCGGTTGGATTGGCACCAGGCGGAATCTCTATTATCTTGAATCGATCAAGGGCGCTCTTGCCCGAGTTATCGAACGACATCCCCAGACCAGGCTCCGGATTATTTGTGACAATGATAAGCCCTTGCCCGATTTGCCTGCTGAAATGGTCCGCTGGCGGGAGGAAACGGAACTTGATGAATTACGACGTTTCACTATTGGGATTATGCCTTTAACCGACGATCAATATTCAAGGGGAAAATGTGGTTTCAAGCTGTTACAATATATGAGTCTCGGTCTGCCTACGGTCAGTTCACCCATCGGCGTGAATCGTGATATTATCGAACCCGGTCTGGATGGTTTACTGGCCAGCACGGAAGAAGAATGGTCCCAGGGGCTGAACAGGCTACTCGAAAATGGTGAACAGGCAGTCCGGATGGGATTATTGGCCCGCCAAAAAGTGGTCGAACGGTATTCGGTTCGGAATCTGTTCCCGATCCTGGACCGGATCATCAAGGACACGGTTGAGCAAGCACGAAAAGGGCAAAAACAATGAATGATGCCGCTGAATTGAGTATTATCATCGTTTCCTGGAATGTGCGCGATATGTTGCGCGATTGCTTGCACTCGATCGAAAACAACCGCGGCGAAATAAGGCTCGAAGTCTGGGTAGTCGATAATAATTCCTCTGATCAGAGTGCCCAGATGGTCGCACGTGAATTTCCTCAGGTCAGACTCACGGTCCTCGAGAAAAATCTCGGTTTTGGGGCGGCGAATAACATCGCTCTAAGACAGGTCGATTCAGATTTCGTACTGCTTCTGAATCCGGACACGATCGTACTCGAGGGTGCGCTGCAGCAATTAATCGTGGCTTTGAGGCAGCGTGATACGGTGGGTATCATAGGTCCACAGATATTGAATGGTAAACGGCGGATCGATCGTTCCTGCCGCCGATTTCCTACTATGCCCGTGGCTCTGCACCAGTATACGGTCTTCAAACATCTGAAAATGTTTCAAAACGCTCATCGGCGCTATGTCATGTCCGATTTCGATCATGCCCGGGAACATGCGGTTGACCAGCTCATGGGGGCCTGCATGTTGATCAGACGCGAAGTCTTCGAGCGGGTCGGCTGGTTTGACGAGCGATTTTTCATGTATTACGAAGAAGTGGACCTGTGTTATCGTGCGAAACAGGCGGGCTTCGACATTGTTTATTGGCCCCAGGCTCAGATAGTCCATTTGTCTGATCAGAGTACTCACCAAGTTTGGAACGAGATGCTTTTTCGGAAAATCCAGAGCTTGCTGTTTTACTTTACCAAGACACGCGGTCGGATCAAAAACCTGATTTTCAGATTTTTCTTCAAACCTGGTTTTGTCATGAAGATGTATTGTGAATTTTTCGAGTATAATCTCAAGTATCTGTTGGTCCGGATCAAGGGTGGAAACGATTCGGATGAAGAGAGCGTACGTTACCGAAAACGTGCTCATCAAACGAGAGAATTCGTTCGATTCTATACCAGAGCGGTCATATCCCTGTAAATCAGGTCATGGCCAAACGAGCAAGGACTCGTCCAAATCTTCACGAGGATAGAGGAGTTGAGAGCGGGAAATATGACGGTGTGGCTGAAAAGGGGGACTGACTCACCCTATCGGACCATGGTTCTCCTGGTCCTGCTCGGACTGGCAGGTTTGGCCCTCAGGATCGGTTATGGCTGGGACCGCACCTTCTGGCTCGATGAAGCCCAATCTATCTATAATGCCGAAAAAGGTGCCCGGTATCTCCTGAGTATTGATCTCGGTAATACGATTACTGATATCCACCCGCCCTTGTATTATCTGGTTTTGTGGGCCTGGCGGCACCTTTTTTCGGGTTATTTCGGGTTGCGCTCGCTTTCCCTGTTGTTTGGCATGTTCGCCCTGGTTTTTCTGTACTTGCTCATCAAAGATATCAGCGGACCGAGGACAGCCCTGATCGCCACCACCTTGTCCACATTTTCCGTTCCCCATCTGCACTATTCGCTTGAAGTGCGAATGTATTCATTGACGCTCTTTCTGGCCTTGATCAACATCTGGCTATTTTTGAAGTGGACCAAAGAAAGGACCCGGGGCCAGACAATCGGATACATTCTGTCGGCCGTTGCCGCTTTATATGCCTATCATTTTCTGGTCTTTCTTTTTCTGGTCCAGTGGTTGTACATTGGTCTGATTTTTAATCGGGACCGAAAAATCTTACCACAATGGCTTTTGATCAATGGTGTTCTGCTGATCTGTTACCTGCCTGGTCTATATCGACTGCAGGCCCAACTCCAGTTTGTGGGCCAGGATTTCTGGGGTATACGACCGAGTCTCCTGGAAATACCAGGCTTGTTTTTCTGGTTTGTGGGCGATTCTGCCTGGCATACCAATTACTTTTTTAAGATACTGATTGGCTCGACCTGGTTGATCGCCTGTCTGTTGGGGTGGTTATCAGATCGGACTGAAAAAAGACTCAAGATCGTCCTTACAACCTGGCTGCTTCTTCCGCCCCTGGCCGTTATTCTGATGTCGTTTAGAACCCCGCTGTATCAACCGCGTTATTTTCTGTTTACCATACCGGTTTTTTATTATTATGTCAGTATAGGTCTCGAGCGCATCTGGGCAACGCGTATCCGGGCGAGTTTCATGATAGTGTTTGTTCTGGTCAGTCTGCTGGCCCTTGTTCTCTTTGTCCGCTATCCCCAACATCTTGATATCAGGCCGGTGCTCGAGACTATCGATCTTGAAGGACCATCACCTCATCCGGTTTTTCATATCAATGATGCCGGTGGTAATGATGAAACATATATACTCTCACGCCTGTATCGACCGTGGGCTACCCGTGATTGCATTCTGGGTGAGTATGCCGATGTGGCCAAAGAACTCATATCGATTGTCGAACCGTCCGAGATTTGTCCGACCATGGCCGGGCGACTCGAGGTGGGCGAACCATGCTGGATTGTCTATGAACGCTCATTTTTGCGCGAACTTGAACCGGGAAAACGTCTCGAACAAGTCCTGCCGATGGGTTATCTGACTGTTGCAGCGTATCATTTCAATCTGGTTGATTTGTATCTGGCCGCACCCGGAGAACAGAAAAATGAACAGTCGTGACCGAACCGGGGGTTGATCAGACTTCAAGCAAAGGAAAAAGCAAAGTGTCGACCAAAAAGTGGCTCTCGGGTCTGATATGTATTGAATTGGCCATTATCGTCGCCCTGATGCTCTTATATGTTTTCCGGGGTGAACTGCATGTCGACGAGTCGGGCTATGTCTATGCTGCCCGTCAGATTGCATCCGGCCTGTTGCCCTATCACGACTTTCTCTTCCTCCAGACCCCTGTTTTCCCCTACATCACCGCCATCCCTTTCCTGTTCATGCCCATGACCTTCATTATGGTTCGACTCTTTATCATGCTCTTTGGACTGGGGACCATTGTCCTGACCATGGTCCTGGCACATCGTTTTGCCGGTCGGACCGGGGCGGTTCTGGCCGGTTTTCTGTTTATCGTGACCCCCTTTCAACTCCAATTCTTTTCAATTGTTCGCAATTATCCCGTGGCGACCTTTTGGTTCATGGCTGGACTCATTTTTCTAACAACGAAACCGGAACGTGTTTGGCAGAGTGGCTTGGCCATGGTTTTTTTCTGTCTGGCCATGTGCACCCGCTTGACCTTTCTGCCTCTACCGTTTTTGTACTTGGCCTATCTTTTTTTCGAACATGGCTTATTCACCCGGAAATTGATGGTGCCCCTGATGACCGGAATAGTGACTTGTGCCATGTTCATTTATCCGTTCTATATGCTTGATCCCGTCCGCTTTATCTACAATATCGCCGGTTTTCACCTGGATATATCCGTCGGGGGCATTGGGGCCAGGATGCTCTTGAAAGTAACCGGAATGATCCGTTTGAGCAGCAGCTATTATGGGATACTGGTCATGACTGTCTTCGCAGGGGCAGCCGTATTGTTCTGGGAGGAGCATCCCTTGCGCAGCCAGGGCCGATCAAAGAACATCAAACACTTATTGTTTATGACCTGTGTAATACTGGTCATTGGTTTGGGCCATTTCGGCGCGCGTTTTTTCCAGACCTCATATCAATCTATCCTGTTTCCGGTCCTGGTCGTTGTGGTGACCGCGCTCTGGACTCCCCTCATCGAGCTGGTCACGACCATGACCTCAAAAAGGGTCCTGCTACTGACCATGCTTGGGAGCATTCTGATCGTTCTTGCCGGCTATGGAACACAAGGTCTGGTCTATGATACCAATAGTAGAGATTATCGCCAGGCCCTCGGCACCGCCCGTTACTTGGAGCACAACACACGGCTCGATGAGCTGATTTTCAGTGCCGATTCCGCGATTATCCCTTTCATGGCCAACAGGACCATCATGAAACATGTCGTGGCGCCCGAATACTATCCTTTCTGGAACGATGACCTGGTCGACTATCTGGGCATTTTCAACCATCGCCAGTTACGAAAACTGTTCGAGCAGCAAGTTCCGGATGTTCTGCTATTGAGTTCGAAATCATTTCATGTGATCATGCCTTATCGGACCATGACACCGGCGGCACTGCGGGACGAGCTCTGGGCCCTGATCGACCGAAACTACTATGTGGTCCAATCGTTTCCCAATGCATTGACACCTGGTGACGAGACCAGGATTTATCGCAGGCGCACTGATCGTATCCCGACCAGTCTGCCCTTACAGGAAATGAACAAACCATGAAGGAACAAACCTTGAACAGAATTGTATGTGTAGGTGGTTTTTCTGTTATGACCTTGATGCTGGTATGTTTCTGGCGCTATGGCTATATCCATCTCGATGGCGGCTACTATGTCTCCGCTGGCTATGGTGTGGCCCACGGACATGTGCCCTATCGCGATTTTTTCTTTCCACAGGGTCCGATCTATCCATATGTTTATGGTTTGTTCCACCTTCTTTTCGGCTCGACAGTGCAAACGACACGGTTGCTTTCCCTGATCTGGGCCTTGATTATCTTCATACTGCTCTACAAACATACGCTGCACGCGGCTGGTTTGTTCGCGGCCACAATTGCCACTCTTCTGTTGGGATTGAATTCCTTCATAGCATATTTTCTGGTCGTGGAAAAACTCAATGCCTTATCGGGTTGCCTGCTGCTGGCGGGTTGTATTCTTTTCATGCGGCAACAGAACGATTGGCGACTCCATATCGGCCTGACCCTGCTTTCTCTGGCGGTCATGACCAGATATACCCTGTTACCGGTCCTGGTCCCGGTCTATCTCTGGCTGATCTGGCAGAATCGCCGAACACCAGTAATAGTGGTCCGGGCCATATTCCTGCAATGCGTTGTCATGGCCGCACTAACACTGCCCTTTCTAGTGCTGTGCCCCGAGCAATTCCTCTATGGCATTATCGGGGTGCACGTCAGTGCCGGTGCGGGAAGTATCTATCATTTCGGACTGATGAACAAGCTTGGGGCGATCAGTCAATTGGCCCGCTATAACAGCCTACTCTTGTTGATCACCTTTCCGGTCTTGCTGACCTTGTTGTTTCGCAAGACTCGCCGGACCGTTTTTCTCGACCCCAGGGAATGGGTTCTCTGGATCGGACTCGGGCTCGTTTCCCTGGCCCATTTCTTGGCGAACTGGTGCCACGCTTCCTACCAGGTCCCCGTAATCCCGCTCTGGATCATGCTCGCCTCGGTCGGCTTTGCCCGGTATGTTCATAGCTTTCAATATTCCTTCATTAAGAAAGCCTTTGGCTTGGCACTTCTAATGGGCGGTTTGCTATCGGTTATCGGTTACAGTCATAACTTCATCTGGTTCGATGGTCATACACCGGCCTCGCCCTTCCTCGAGGATGTTGCCCTCGAAGTCAGAAAATATACCCAACCCGACGCACGGATCATCACCGATCAACCCTTGATTGCCCATCAGGCCAAACGACAACTCCTGCATGGCTTCGAGGGAGCTCCGTTCACCTATACGCCTTTCTGGACTACCGAACGCTGTCGACTTTTTTCGACTGTGAATGATGCAATGCTGGCAGAAATGCTGTCTAACCAAGAAGCTGACATGATTGTCATCGGGCCTGAAGCTTTCAGAATGGCTTCGCCGGGTTTTGTGATCGTGGACCAGTCCCGCTTTGACCAAACCTGGGCATTGATTAATCGCTATTACCAGCAGGTCTCGAAAATCGCCAATTTCGCCGGAACCAAGGAACCTATCACCCTTTATCGTCCCCGTTTCGAAGAGCCGACTTCAAAGCCCTGAGGTCACGGCTCGTTGCTTATGAAATCAAACATCCCCGTAAGAAATCTACGTAACCGATTCCATTAATTACCATTATGCTTTGACTGTATCATATTTTCACTGGAAAAACCTGATCGATCTGATAAGATTGATCCTGAACAGGGTCAGGCCTTGGTATTTGTTTTTTTATCTACTCGAATACCGCTTCTTGAGAACGCAACGCGTGTTACAAAAAAAGTATAATGTTATCGTTGTTCCACGTCGCTTTCTGGCCTCAGTGCTCTTTCTTGACCCTGCCGCAACAACTGATGGCTTGCATTTGTCCCAAAGCGGTCATGTCAGGTTTGCTCAGGGAATTATGAAAATACTAGATCAGCTCTCATGAATTTGTGATCGAGACAAAATGCTGTAGGCCTTACTGAGAAGAGGAGTGAATACTTCAAAGTGATCAAAATCCGGGGAGGAGAGAAAATGATTCAGAAGGTCAGTGAATCAAAAGATTATCCCGAAGTAGAAATAAAGACTTTGCTAGGACAGAAAGCTGCCGAGCTCTTTCAGTTATTGAGCCAAAGGCTGACTCAGAGCTATCCCAAATGCGAACCTGTCTATAAGAAGGAAGGCAAAGACAAAACCCATGTCATAAGATACAGGCAGGGTGGTAAAACGCTGGTGACTTTTTATCCCGGTCATCATTTGTTGAAAGTCCTCATTGTTCTAGGAAAAAAAGAACTCGCCAAGGCGGAAAAGGTGACCGACAGACTCAGTCCGAATATCAAAAATAGTCTGTCAGAAGCACCTCAATATCATGATGGACGCTGGTTATGGCTTGAGCTTCAGACTATGGCCGATCTGGAATCCGTTATATTGTTGTTATCAACCAAGCGTAAACCAATCCGGAGTGAATAAACGCGGAATAATAATCCAATGATATCGTTCCAACAATGGTTTCGGGTGTATACGAGTCGCCGAGTCCTGTGCTTGTTGGGGCTCGGTTTCTCGTCCGGCCTGCCATTAGCCCTGACCGGGGCGACCCTCCAGGCCTGGTTGGTCGACCAGCAGATAGACCTCGGGACTATCGGGCTCTATTCATTGGTCGGTCTTCCTTATACCCTGAAAATGTTCTGGTCGCCGCTCATGGACCGCTTCGCTCTACCCTGGCTGGGACGTCGCCGGGGCTGGATCGTCGTGCTCCAGGTGCTCATCGCTTTTGTAATCGGGGTCCTGTCATACATGGACCCCGGGCACATGCCGGGCGAAATTGCCCTTGTGGCCATGGTTCTGGCCTTCTTGAGCGCCAGCCAGGATATCGTCATCGATGCCTATAGGACCGATGTCCTCGAACCGCACGAGTTGGGCGCTGGTGCCGCCACCGGCGTGATGGGCTATCGCCTGGCCATGTTGACTTCGGGCGCCTTGGCCCTCATATTGTCAGACATGTTGGACTGGCACACTGTCTATATGCTGATGGCCACCTTGATGCTCCTCAATATGATCTGGACCTTTCTCGCACCAGAACCGTCTGGCAAAGAAATACCGCCCGAAGATATCCGTGAGGCGGTCGTGGGGCCTTTCAGGGCTTATTTTTCCCGACCCAACGCCCTGGTCATGCTGCTGTTTATCGTCCTTTTTAAACTCGGGGACGCCTTGGCGGCAGCTATGACTACCCCCTTCCTGCTTGACCTCGAATTCAGTCGGACCGATATCGGCCTCGTTTATAAGGCCTTTGGCTTGATCAGCACCATTATCGGCACGCTGATCGGAGGCGCTTTTGTGGCCCGGATCGGGCTGAATCGTTCCCTCTGGATATTTGCCTTTCTTCAGGCCCTTTCGAATTTCTCCTTTACACTGCTAGCCCTGACCGGTAAATCTTACCTCCTGATGGTTATCAGCATTGCCGTCGAGAATTTGTGTGGTGGTATGGGTACGGCTGGTTTTGTCGCCTTCTTAATGAGTCTATGTGATCGGAGATTCACCGCAACACAATATGCCATGTTGACCAGTTTGATGGGGATTACTCGTGTTTTCCTATCCGCCGCTACGGGATTCATGGCCGAATTCTACGGTTGGCCCCTGTTTTATGCCCTGACCGTCCTGGGCGCATTCCCGGCCATATTTCTCCTTCCCCGCTTTGCACCCTGGACGTTGATCAATCGTTTCAATTTAAAACCAACTGATTAACCCCCACTTAACAAGCCTGTGGAAAACATTTATGTTATCTATGCGGAAAAATCTTGACAAAAACCATAGGGTTTAATACTTTCTGTTCAGGAGGAAGAAGAAAGAGAACGGTTGCATACTTGCTTTATTCAAGAATAATCAAGATTGAAGCCGTATTTGTCAGTGCTTGATTATTGATGTCGTAGTGTGTTTAAAACACATTTAGTACTGAATCGGCATGAAACATAGGGAAAGGATGGTGATTGCGGGACACAAAGAGAGAAATGCTGTTTTTTTTTGAACAAGTATGTAGAGTCCGGAGAAGAAGTTGGTTGGGACGTCTTTCTTATATTTTATAATACTAAAATGAAAATCTTAGCATTATTAACCTGTAAGAATGACGAGAATGAAATTCAACAACTTGAATAGATATTGTTTTTAAGGAGATAGTTATGGATGAACGGAACTATATACAAGGAGTCAGTCTCTTATGTCTCCTCGTGTTATTTTTAGGGGTTGTTCCGATGGTAGGGGCTTTTCAGGAAAAGGAAGATCTGAGTCAATTGGACAAATTGGTCATGACTATTCCTGAGATGCGTCTTCCCAACGAATCGGTCAAAGTTGAACAAATGGACGATTTGATATTTCAACAAGATGCACTGTTCGACTTCAAATCTGAGTATGGCGATAATTGGAGTATGTATGTTGATATCCGCCGTAATGTAACCTCGATTTTGAAGGGTGGGGCCATTCCTTTCATTCCCGGTAAAGCCAATAAACTAACCTGGGAAGATTTTGGCGCGACCTGTTCGGAAGCGAAGTGTATACCTTTTGAGGTTATCGAAGATTTAACCCACGATTTTTTAGTTGAGCACAAAGACCTTTTGGGGATTATTCCATCGGAGCTCGTTCTCCGACCAGAAAACGCGGTTTCAGTCGCGCATATGGTGTTTGTGAATTACACCCAGGTGGTCAATGGTGTGCCGGTTGAGGGTGCCACGGTTAATTTTCGGATCAATCGAGGAAATTTACTACATGTGGCCACCGAGGATTATGCACCTGTTAAGATCAGCACAATCCCATCGATCAGTCTTGAAACTGCCCTGGATACCGTCAGGGGTTATCTGGGTGAGTTCTCGTTACAGCGGGATAAGATAGTGGATGCCGGTTCATTACGGCTGGTTCCGATCACACCTCGAGGGAACAATCCCGATTTATTCAAGGGTCCCGTTGGAACGGGATACAATCATGCTCTGGCCTGGCGTTTTGTTTTTGTCCGTGAGGGTATCGTCGGGCAATGGGAAGCTTTGGTTGATGCTCATTCCGGTGAATTATTAAGATTTGTTGATATCAATCGCTATGGTATGGCCCATGGTTATGTCTATCCCGGTGATAATCATAACAATGAAGCCGATCGGGTTTTCCCTTTTGCTCATACCAATCTGGCCGCGCCCAATGATTACACGACCGAGGGTGGCTATTTTCCGGGTGACAGCGCCACGATTGATTTAGAATTGGGTAAATTTTGCCGAATCAATGATTCGTGCGGTTCGACAGCATTAACCACAACTACAGGTGATGCTGATTTCGGTTTGAGCCTCGGGACCGATTGCGATGTCCCCAGTCCCAATCTGGGTGGTCCCGGTAATACCTGGTCATCGAAGGTCCAGTTTTATCATCTGACCATGATCAATATTAAAGCCCGGACCTATTATCCGACCAATACCTGGCTGACAACCGGTTATATCACCTGTAATGTCAACCAAAGCGCCTGGTGTAATGCCACTTCGAGCAGCGGCACGCTGAATTTCTACCAAACCGCCCCTCCCTGTTGGAACCTGGGAGAATTGCCCGGAGTTTCATTGCATGAATGGGGCCATAGCTGGGACGATCTCGACGGTTCTGGCGGAACGAGTCCGCCTCTCGAAACACGGGCAGATTGGTCCGCGGCAATTATGCTTCACGATTCCTGCTGTGGTCGAGGAGCCGGTTTTAGCGGGTGTGGTTATGGTGATGATTGTACCAATTGTGACGGTGTGCGTGATAACGATTATTGGTATCATACCAGCCAGACACCCTGGACAGCCACGAATCATGGCACGTTTTGGGGACCCTGCTCCGGAGGCAGTTACTACGGACCTTGCGGTGGTGAAGACCACTGTGAAGCAGGTATCTCGAGTCAAGCTCTCTGGGATATGGTCAAGGGTGATAATCCGGGAAGCGAACCGGATGGAGACTTTTTCACTGAGTGTGGGCTCGATTTAGCCTCGGGCTGGCAGCTCAATGACCTCCTTTTTTGGACCAGTCATGCCCAATTAGGTGATATGTATAATTGTACGAGCTGGGTATCGACCGGTTGTTCCGGTAATACGCTGTATGAATTGTTCATGTCTATTGATGACGATGGTGACGGGACAGCCAACGGCACACCGCATGCTGCTGGTATTTTCGCCGCTCTGGATCGTCATGAGATCGCGTGCGGTGCCTCAACGGATCCGGAGAACCAGAACCATACAAATGTGGAATGTCCGGATCTGGCAGAACCACAAAACTTCAGCGGTTACGGTCAGAATAATCAGGTTGTCTTGGATTGGGATACTGTGACTGATGCTGACAGATACGATATCTATCGTAACGAGTCGGGTTGTAGTGCCGGTTTCACCAAGGTTGGTGAAGTATCGGCTCCCACTACCACTTTTACTGATACGAACGTGGTGAACAACATCACTTATTATTTCCGAGTTCAGGCCTATGCGGAGGAATTACCGGATTGTACCGGTACTTTTGGACCGATAAGTGATTGTGTGACAGCCACCCCATTCCCCTGTACCATGCCGGGAACGCCCACAAACTTGGTTGCGACTGCAGGTGGTGACAACATTATCAATTTGACTTGGACTGATGGTTCACCGGCTGCTGACACTTTCAATATATACCGGGCGGTTGGTACCTGTCCGCAGACGGCATACGCTCTTATCGCGTCGGGTGTATCATCAACCAGTTATTCTGATGATCCTGTTTCCGGACAGGTTACTTTTGCTTATGTTGTGACGGCTGTGGATATAACTGGCTTGTGTGAAACGGTCTATAGCAATTGTGATGATGCCATCACAACCGGGACTTGTACCGAACCGCCGACGTTTGCCGGGATTCAGAGTGTGACCAATCCCGGTAATGCGATCTGTACACTCGATTTGGCTTGGAATGCCGGCACGGCGCATTGTGGTGGTCCGGTCCTGTATCATGTCTATCGGTCAACCACGTCCGGTTTCACGCCGGGATCAGGCAATCTGATAGCCTCGGTTTATTCTACTTCACATAATGATATGAACAGCCTGGTCACCGGGACGACTTATTATTATGTGGTCCGGGCCGAAGATGAGACCAATGGCAGTATCGAGACGAACCTGGTCGAATTGTCAGGGACTCCTTATGGTCCCGGTGGCGGAACGCAGGTCATTTTCAGTGATGACTTTGAAACGGACACCGGCTGGACTATAGCCGGGACCGGCGAGTGGGAACGTGCGGCTCCTCAAGGACTTGGCGGTGCCTATGGCGATCCCGATCCAACAGCAGCGGTCAGTGGTACCTATGTGCTTGGTTATGATTTAAGCGGTTCAGGTACGTACTTGGGTGATTATGAAAACAGCATGTCTGCAGAAACGACTGTGACTTCTCCCGCCATTGATTGTACCGGAGTGACCAGTACGCAGGTGTCTTTCCAACGATGGTTGGGCGTCGAATCATCATCGTATGATCATGCCCGGCTCTATGCATCAAATGATGGCACGAACTGGACAACGGTCTGGTCAAACGGTTCGACCATGTCTGATGGAGCCTGGGGATTACAATCGTATGATATATCGGCTGTAGCTGATAATCAGGCAACCGTCTACATCCGCTTCGGGATGGGCACAACGGATGGCTCCATGACTTACTGCGGTTGGAACATCGACGATCTCGAAGTATCGGGCTGGGTCGATTCGCCGTGTACTACGGGTAGTGGTTGTCCCGGCAATCCCTTTGTCGATGTTTCGCCTAATGGGCCTCTGACTCTGTGTGAGGGTACGAGCCAGTTGCTGACAGTAAACCTGTCCGGTGGGACCTCACCATTTCAGTATCAGTGGACCGAAGACGGCATTGATATTTCCGGAGCGACAAACAGTACCTACACTGCCAATTTCACCGATACACATGCGTATAACTGTAAAGTCAGGGGCAGTGGTTGC
>JAFGSJ010000031.1 GCA_016934675.1 bacterium
GCATGTCTTCTGATGGCAATCCTGTCATCCTGTCCGGTTTCAGAATGCTGATATGATACGTTTTTAGAAAGTAATTGCCATGCCATGAGAGGATTGCTCTTAAAGTTATTAGATCTTTTCAAATCCTATTTTGGACAAGAGTGATCACACATATTGCATCGATCCTAATGCGGCTTCCGCAACAGGACCGGTTTATCCGCTGATACTCAGATTGACGGCACCGTAATGGGTCAACTTGTGCTGGTTATTGAATTCCTTGGTCCGTAATACATTACTGATCGAAAAGCGGAACCTATTGAACAGTATTTCGAGCAATGTGTCATGACCGGGTAACGATTTATGCTCGAATAAATAATTGAACTCGAACCCGTTGGTATAATGTTTGTCACCATTCTTTTCATTGATGGCGAACAAATCGTTTTCCAACTGGAAACTCCAGAACCCATTCCGAGGGACATGCCAGAAATCCTGCGAGGGCGACTGCTGGGCAGTCAACTGCACCGGCCCGAACAGGCAGACCCATGCCAGAATGAACCCTATACATTGCCACCGTGAACCTAGCACAGTTCACTCACCCCGTTTATTTTCCACGGTCCGGTCCGTCACGGACCATGAAGGATTGCCCCCATTCAAATCCGTCCCCGCTTCCAATCATACTCGTTATGGATCGGTTGTAATCACCTTATTGATATACAGCTTCTTCGTTACAGTCAACCGATTTTTGGGGATTCGAGACGTGATTGTTCCGGTCCAGGAATCTATTCCCAAGACACCGGATGGGTATGCCCAATGGCCATTCAGTAAGGATGAACTCTACTATGCGACCGATGCATTTTTCCCGGTCAACCAGGTCTCTATCGAAAAAATATTTCAGTATCGAGCTCATCGCATCGCACAACTGGTTGTAGCCCCCATCGTGTATAATCCGGTTCGAGGTCAGATCATGATCAAGCTGATCATTTCAGGACCCGATTTTTTTAATCCGGCTGATCAGTTAGCCCAATGGCGATCGAAGATGGGTTACTATGTTCAACATGTCTCCACCGCGGAAACGGGCTCCTCGGTGACTGAACTCAAATCGTATATCCAGAATGCCTATGATACCTGGACAACGCCCCCCCTGGCCTTTGTCCTGCTCGTCGGTGACATTGATACGGTCCCCGTACCCAATGGAGCTTTCTGTGGCTGCGCCTCGGACAGTGAATATGCCTGCCTGTCTGGACAGGACAATGTCCATGACATATTCATCGGACGTATTTCGGTCTCATCAATCGATGAAGCAAACAGTGTTTTTGCCAGATTCATGAATTATGCGAAAGCCTCATTCAGCGAGACTGATTGGATTAAATACGCCTGTTTTTCCTCTTCATGTGACTCAACCTATAACGATTATCATACTCATGAGTATTGTCTGGCGAATTATACATTTCCTCAGGGCTACTCCGGCTCATAACAACTTGATTACTATATGGACATGGAGATACTGGGGGGCGATCCGAGTATGGAACTCCATACTGAAATACCAGTCGAACTGAGTTTCGACTATCCGGAATGCCTGTACCTTGGTGAAAATATGTATCCGGTCACAGTCTGGCAGAATGGTGCTGCCTTGGCCGGGGCCCGGGTCTGTCTGATCAAATCCGATGCAGGCGACAATGTGCGTGGTTTCGGTTTTACGAATAAAAAGGGAATAGCCACGATAATACTCGATCCAGCCCCTGAGGCTCCGGATATCCTTCAGATAACCGTAACCGCCACCAATTCTGTTCCGCTTGAGACAAGCGGGGCAGTCTGTGTTGCTACCGGCCCCTGGTTGAACTATCAGAGCCACCAGGTCGATGATAGCACCGGTAACGGAGATGGCATGATCAATCCCGGGGAAACTATAATCATGCCCGTAACCCTCTTGAATGTAGGCTTAGAAACTGCCACCGGCGTTGTCGGCACTCTTTCCTCGACTTCACCTTTCATCAACATTACCGATGCGACCGCAACATTCCCTGACTTCGCAATCGGGCAGACAGGCCAATCCAATCCCGATCATTTCGCATTTGAGGTCGCAAGCACGACCCCAAACGCTGAAAACATAACCTTTACTTTGGATTGGAACACGACCGGTGGTTTTAACGGCAGTACCCACTGGACTGTCCAAATCGTCAAACCGGACCTTGTCTATGCCGATCACCAGGTCAATGATGACAGCGGGAATGACAATGGCTATCTCGACCCTGGCGAATCCGTCCAACTCGAGGTCTCACTCCTGAATCAAGGCGGTGCTGAAGCCAGTGGGATTACAGCAGTTCTGAGCGAAGATTCCCTGTATGTAACCATATCAGATGATCAAGCCGTCTGGCCCGATCTGGCCCCAAGCCAAACAGCTTTCTCGCTTGGGCCCCATTTCAGCCTGAGCGCAGCCCCTGATACTCCGAGGGGTCATGTCGTGCACTGTCAACTCGAGATCAGCACACTGGCCGGCTATGAGTTCAGTACGAGTTTCAACCTGATCGCGGGTATCAATGGGCAAGTCCTGGTGATCGATGACAACTCGAATGGTTCAAGTACTATCCTGGCCACTACCCTGACCGACATGTTTTATCGTGTCACATCAGAAACTGCGAGTATAACCGATCCGCTGACCTGGTCGAATTACGATTTCATTGTCCATGCCAGCGGAAATAATTACCTGTCTGTCCCTTTCCTGGCTTCAGACTTGATCAATTACGTTCAGAATGGCGGCAGGTTGTTGATCGAAGGCGGCGAAGTACTCCATGATCTCAACTCAAATACGCAGTTCAAGAATATCGTACTTCACTGTCAAAATTACAGCCATTCTTATGGTCAATCGCTCGCACAAACCAGTACTACTCACCCTATCAGTACTACGCCCCATCTGCTCCCGGCAAATTTCTCGGTAGATTATTACTCCATGACTGACCATGATACAGGAGTAATCAGCAGCGATGCTATTGGGGTATATGACTGGACCCAATATCCCGGTCAGGTGGGTATAATCGCCTATGATAATGACCCAGACCTTGATAACGGAGGACAGATCGTTTTCTGCTCGTTCAATCTGGCTCGAATTTCAAATCCGACGCTCGATCGGGATCATTTGATCGAAAATATGGCCCACTGGCTCAGATCAACACCAGACCATGAGGTCCCGACCCTCTCGCGTGGTGGACTGATTCTCACATGCGTGATCTTGACTCTGATCCTCTGCCTGGCCTCCCGGCAACGGAACAACACTGAAAAATTGAAATCACGTCTTGATACCTAACCTAGGGTCGGACCGAACGTTACCCATAAACAGTGGATCACTTTTTAGCCCATCTGGTTCATGAGTTTGTTCGATGAGTAGCACATAATTAAGGTGCAATTAATTGTACAGTTGGAAAGTATGTTTTATATCTGGAGACATCTCTCGTTATTAAAGCCAAGTCTAGTACAGCTGCTTGTGCACCAATAAAAAAATCAGGCAATGGACTAGTCTTAATTCCTTTTCTCTTTTTGTATTCAACAAAAACTTTGCCAGCTAAAAAGAGAGCTTCTTTTGGAATTTCCAATAGTTGGAAACCAGCCTTGCTCATTGCGGACTCCAAATCTTCGATCAACTCAAAGCCAATCGATATTTCAGAGTAGATAACTGAATTGATGTATAATGTAGTCTGAACACAGTATTCCTCTAATGTGGATTCAGACCAGTCAGCCCATTTCATATCATTGAGAAAAACATCCAAAATGATATTCGAATCAACAAGAACTCCTTTCATTTGTCGCCCCTTGTGAGAGCCATTATTTCGTCTGTTGTCATCTTAACATTACCTATC
Source organism: bacterium (assembly GCA_016934675.1). GTDB lineage: Bacteria > CSSED10-310 > JAFGSJ01 > JAFGSJ01 > JAFGSJ01 > JAFGSJ01. Next base: position 3,831 of record JAFGSJ010000031.1, read on the forward strand.
CCTCTCATTTTTCTGAATCTTCGAGTCCCTTTTGGCTGCCCTTTCCTCTTAACTAAATAGATTCGACCTTTCTCTTCTATAAAGTCAATTTCAACGGCAGGGGTGATTCCCAATTTCTCTCGAATCTCTTGGGGAATAGTGACTTGCCCTTTTGTAGTTACTCTCATGGTCGCACCTCCAGTAATACGTATTACCTATTACCAGTAATAGTAATACAAAAAGTGTCTCTGTCAATCATGGGGTATAGAATCGAGTAAAACAAACTTGTCACGTAGCATATATTATCTCCGCTGACTTCAAAATTGCTTCTCCATAAGACGGTTATTATACATTTCAATTGCACGTTTGCCAACCTAATCAACACTCCTGCCAAAAATTTTGATAATTACTGCGTCATTTTAAAAGGATTCACAACCTGGTTTTCAAAAGCAAGCTTGACAGCAGAACTAATCCCAGGCACAGCCCGAGAATATTCAGGGCAGGCACGGGCTCCTTCTCAGGACAGATATGGTCTACCGTCGTGGTCTGTTGGACGATTTTTACCGGGAGGAAAACTCTGGTTACTGTCCAATCGAATTGACTCCCGGACAAAGTCTGTACTGTGGTGGAGAGTTGTTCCACCGCAGCCGCAGAAGTTCCCACCAGACTGCAATCCTCGATCATCCCCTCCGCATCCGTGCGCAGGATGAGGATATCCCGATCTGTAGCATCAAATGAAGTAGTGCTACCAACTATCAAATAATCACCAGACCCAGTCTCGAGGATATCCTCGGCCAGATCATCACCAGAACCGCCATAGGTCCGTTCCCAAAGAATTGTACCGCTCGCGTCTATTTTCATGACCCAGAAATCCCGAGATTGATCACTAAATGATGAACTCGAACCTACGACAACGAAATTTCCATCCTGGGTTTGAATTATCGTTTTGGCAATATCCCTGCCGGTGCCACCGTATTCTTTATGCCAGACAAGCGTTCCGTCCTCGTTCAGCTTGATGATCCAGAGATCGTAAGAAGAGGGATCGTTATAGCTGTGTTTTTCAGCTAAAGCCATTATTTCATTCTCGGTCGTAACCAGTACGGACGTACATTTCTCGATAAGTGGCGACTCAATCGTATTCATCCAGATACAATTTCCATCACTATCAACCTTGAAAATAAGAACATCGGAAATGTTGTAATGTTTTTTACGTTGTGGAACATAGACGCTTTTATAACCCCCGATAATGAACCCATTGTCATGTGTAGCTGCCAGATCGTGAGCATAACCATCTTCAGTTGTAGAAAACTCATACAGTTTCTGCCAAACAACGTCGCCCGTCATATTAGTCTTGATCACCAGAGCGAAATATATATTTGCTGGAAAGTAGAAATAGCCCGCGGCCATAATATTGCCCAGTGAGTCAGTGGTAATACTATTCAGACATTTTAATTCCCCCAATGGGTTGTCCCTTTTCTGAACAAGAATGGTACCTGAATCATCGATTTTGAGGTACATAGCATTAAAATTGCCTGCATCATCGCTGATGATCCCAATGATAGCGAAATCACCATCGGACAATACGGTCACATCGTATAACCCTAAATTGTCCATGAAATAGTCGCGTGCCCAAAGCAGGTCCCCGTTCTCTGTAACGGTGAACATGCTGACAGCCGAGGATGCCGTACTGTTCGTGAGCAATGCACTAATCAGATATGTTCCATCAGTGCGTTTCAATATGTGCGCTCCAGACTGAGCGCCGGGATGATGGAAATGCTTGGCCCAGGTTACGGCAAATACCTGCGTTTCTGTTTGAATAAAAAAGATTAACGCCAGCACGGAAAATAAACGCATGCTTCTATTCATTGGTCCCTCCTTCCATGCGCCGATTATCAATCCGGTCTGGTCATAAAACATCAGTATGGTTAATTGATGCTGGATAGTGGTGAAGCAAAATTCCCTATCTTTTAATATAATGGAATTGTAGATTTTTAGCAAATTTAGATGAGATCAGGGGTCTACTGATGACCTTTTGAATTGGAATTATAAAGATGAGAGCTGCTCTTCGCTGCTGGAACTGCTTATCATGTCTGGGTCTATCACTGATGATCCGGATCGCTGGTCTGATGGAACCGCATCGTTGTGGATCAAATATCGTATTCGAGTAATACTCCCATTGCAATGACTTCCTAAAAACGTATCATATCAACATTCTGAAACCGGACAGGATTACTGGATTGCCATCAGAAGACATGCCGGGATCGGGATCGCTATCGCAATCGCTTTCGATTTGACATACAACAGGGATACTTAAGAGAAATCACGTTGCTCATGTCCGAAAGACAATTTCTTATCTCTAAGAGCGATCCAGATAGCATTCGAGATATCGATCCCGAGAGC
>JAFGSJ010000032.1 GCA_016934675.1 bacterium
AGCCGGCAGGATGCCGGAAAGGCTATCGGCAAGAGCGGAGACGGCGGGATTGACGGGATGATTAAGACGGACTATTTCGCAGAGGAATAGGAAATAACACATGGACACATTCGAAAAACGGATTCAGGCCATTCTCGGCAATGACAACGCACGCACCAGGCGCAACGCCGAACGCTATCGAGTGCATTTGATGAAGCGTCTTTCGCTGCCGCTTATCGTCACAGGAACGGAGGATTTCCCGTGGGAAGAGCCGTATGTCTTAGGGGGTTGGGACATGAGGGAGTACGAGAAACTGAAGAAGACGCAACCATCCTACACAGACACCTTTGAGCTTCAAGCCCTTGAGCTTCCAGACGAACACGAAGATGTTGTGGCCATGGTGAAGCGAATCTCTGACGGGCGAGTTTTCCATATTGGATTGTCATGGCTCTGCTGTGAGGATGAAGAAAGCGAAGCGTACATCCTGCTGGATGACTATGGGGTCTGGCACACGAACTACTGATGCCGAACCAAGGCTCAGAGGTTACGGCTCGCTAGCTCGCCGAACCTCAAGACTAACATTAGGTTTGCAACAAGATGAATAATCAGGCCCAATCCTTAATTCTGAGAACTGTTTGGTATAACAAGTACGAGTATCCTGGTGAACGTTATGGATGATACAATTCTTTCAACTAAAAGACTCGTATTACGTTATCAACGCAAATCTGATATAGAGTTTCTTGTTTATCTTTGGATGGATGAAGAAATGACAAAATACACTGGAGGACCAAGAGAGAAGCAAACATTAATTGATGAATTTAGAAGAATTTCCGAGAATCCACGAGAAGAAGAATATAACTTATGGACTATCGAAAGCAAGGCCTCACATAATCCTATTGGACATGCTGGCTTCATACCTAAGGAAATAAAAGGGAAACAATACATTGAACTTAATTACTATATAGACAAAGAACAATGGAGTAAAGGATATGGAAAGGAAATAGCGCGAGGATTATTGGACTATGCTTTTAAAACAAAGAAGCTTGATCAATTAATTGCAATTATTGATCCTGAAAATGAACCATCAAAAAAAGTAGCTAAGGCGATAGGAATGAAATACTGGAAAAATGAAGATCGATCAGGGAAAAATAAAAGTATCTATCATATAAGGATCGGTGAAACCGAACGGGTTCGCGGCTGAATCGTTGTCTGGACCGCCTGCCGCGGCTCGAACACACGAGCCGCTCGCTGCTCAGCTCGGACCCGTTGGGACTATTACGGCAATGTAAGTGCACGATTGGAAAAATCGAATGTATTTTGAGATTGTAGGAACAATTGAAGACATTGTAATTATTACAATAGGTGGCGATATCCGGGATATAATGCGATTACGAAAACATATGGCCCGGGCAGATGGCGAAAACTTAAAGGATATGCTACAATAAAATTAGAAACAGGTCAGGTGAGATACGAAGAGCTGAAATACATCAGAATTATTGATGAATCTGGCGAAGATTATTTGTATCCAGTATCCTATTTCATTTTCATCCAGTTACCTCAAAAAGCTCAGGAAGAACTTCAAATCGTCAACCAGGGCCCAACAAATCGATGCACTCGGAGATCAACCGCTGCCGTTTTTTTCATGGTTTCTTTGGCTGAAAATGGGATTCGTGAATCGGCGAAACTCTTGCCAGTTGTTGATCCCGGTGATCTTGACGTTGGGCGGACGCCTACGGTGCTCGAGAGTAACACCTTGACATTGTATATACGATGGTATATACCTATTTTCAAGAGGTGAATAACATGCTTAGCTCAAAGGTCTTTATTAGTGGGAATAGTCAAGCAATCAGGCTGCCTAAAGAATATCAGGTTGCTGATAAGGAGCTATTTATTCAAAAAATAGGAAGCACCATCATCCTTTTCCCCAAGAAGAATCCTTGGGAAGTGTTTGAAAAAAGCCTGAACGAATTCTCTGATGACTTTATGGAAGATGGTCGCAAACAGCCGAAAATGCAAAAGCGGAACGTCTCCTAATGTATTTGCTCGATACAAATATCTGCATATACATCATTAATAGCAATCCAAAGCACGTTGTAGAACGTATAAAGAAATTGAAACCGCATCAAATAAAACTATCAGCAGTATCCCTTAGTGAACTTGAGTATGGTGTGTCAAAAAGTCAGCATAGAGAAAAGAATCGAAAGGCCCTTATTGGTTTTGCATCAGCTTTTGATATTATTGATTTCAATGATAGTGATGCAGAAGTATATGGCCTGATAAGAGCAGAACTCGAAAAGCAAGGTCAGATAATCGGACCATATGACATGCAGATAGCCGCTCAAGCAATCACAAGAGATTTGATTCTCGTTACAAACAATGCTGCAGAATTCTCAAGGATACTAAACCTCAAGTTGGAAAATTGGGTATGAGAAATCGTCCAACGAATGAGGATAGATAGTGTGAGTGAAGCGAACCACAATCTATCCTTATTCGTTAAACGGCAAGGAGATAGCCCATGCACCTTCTCCTAGAACGAATGCACAGTCTCGCGGTTCGGCTCGTGTACCTCGTCCTTGCACCTCGACACCCCCGCTGGCGCACAGACGTGCACGCGGTCTTGGAAGACGACTCGAGTCAGACGATGTGGGTTCACACCCACGGACTCGAGCGCTGGCAACTGCCGAACATCGAGCTCGTTGGCGTCCCCCGTGCCTTGGCTGGCTATGCGCACGGGATCTTGCTCGACATCATGGGTTATATGAGGTTCGAGAAAGCAATCGGACCTGATGAGCATTTCGGGGGCCTGCTGGTCGCCAGCGACCAACGAGTGGTGCACTACGCCACTGCTCGCCTTGTGCAGCGCCCCACCGACCCTCCCCATAACGGTTTCCTTCGGTTCGTGGATCACGGCGAGCCAGCCGATTCCGGCTTTCCACGCCGCCTCTTCGCCACGCATATCGCGGTGCTTGGTGAGATCCACAGATCTGCCACTGCCCGTGAGAAGCTGTTTCGTCAGGCTCTCGCGGTCTATCCTGGCACCGACACCGAGTGGGCCGCCTCTTCGGACTTCGGAACCAACCCAGGGAACTGGCTTGCCTTCGACGGCCTCGGCAATGCGCTCTGTGATCGCGGCGCCACAGAGGAAGGCATCAACTGCCTCCGTGAGGCCGTCAAGCGGTGCCCAGCAGCCGCGCTCCGCACTCGCGAGATCATTGAGGAAGGCGTGCGCACCGGCCATCTTCCACCGCCTGAGATTGATCCAAGGTGTGCTTTCTGGCTCGCTCTTGATCTCGAGGGACTTCGCGGTAGCACCTCAGAATCAAACCCCAGCGATGGGCTTGCCGTCTAACGGCCGGATCAAGAAGACACGGCGGGTGTAGTGCTTGCTTGGAGGCCACGGCTTCGGGCATCATTGGGGTATGCGAATGCCCTGCAAGTCACCCGCCGTGCAGCTTATCCGGGGTGTTAGGCGGTCTGATCATGTTAAAGGTTAGGAGACTGAAATGTCGATAAATGCAGGCGCATTGGAAGAGGCGATTACCGCACAACACAGTCGTTCGCCCTTTTCTGGCGTAATCTTTGTGCGAGAACAAGGTGATATCCTCTTCGCCCAAGGTTATGGAATGGCTAACCGGGCTGAACAGAGCCCGAATACGGTTCACACTCGACTGGGGATGGCTTCAGGAGCGAAAACCTTTACAAGTGTAGCCGTTTGTCAGCTCGTAGAAAGTGGTCGGATAACGTTTGATACACGCCTGAAAGATTGCCTTGACATCCCACTGCCTCAATTTGATCCCGACGTGACTTTGCATCATTTGCTAACCCACAGTGCCGGGATACCCGATTACTTTGACGAAGCCACTATGGATGACTATGAAGCACTCTGGCATGAACGTCCCATGTATGCGTTCCGTATGCCAAGAGACTTTCTGCCTCTGTTTGCCAATGGACCGATGAAGTTCAAACCCGGCGAGCAGTGGGCCTACAATAATGCAGGGTTTATTGTGTTGGGTTTGGTGATTGAGCATTTGACAAAGATGTCCTTTTCAGACTATGTGGAGCAACACATCTTTCAAGTATGTGGGATGACATCGAGCGGATATTTCCCCATGGATCGCTTGCCAGGCGGCACAGCGCAAGGTTACATTCCGGTCGAAGATGGCCAATGGCGAACCAATACCTATTCTATTCCGATCGTGGGTGGTCCCGATGGGGGAGCCTATACGACCGTACACGACCTCGCGAAGCTGTGGGATGCACTGATGGGACATCGACTATTGAGTCAGTCAACAGTCACCAGAATGCTCACGCCGTATTGGCGTACAAATCCAGACGATGACGAGAACTACTATGGGTACGGACTCTGGATTGCCCAGGACAAAGGGCAGCCCCAGGTATACTACATGCTGGGCGAGGACCCCGGAGTGTCCTTCTTCTCCGGTTTTTATCCTGACAAGCAAATCCAATTCAGCTTGTTAGGCAATACCGTGGCAGCTACCGACGCCATGTTCGATTGTATTGCTCCAATCCTCAAAGCCGCCTAACAATCGCGTGCAGGCTGACGCCGCTGCCGCGGCCCGTATCGGCACGAAAATCGGTTATGTAACGCGGCTCGAACAGGCGAGCCGCTCGCTACTCAGCCGCGGACCCGATTTCAGTGTAACAATCATGAAAAAGACATTGACAAATAGCACAAAATGAATTACAATCTAGACAGGCTAGATGAATAGCAAATTCAAAGGAGGAAAAAATGAAGAAGCAATGGCAATTACAGGAGGCAAAGAATAAATTAAGTGAGGTCATAAAAAATGCTATCAATGAAGGACCTCAGATTATTACTTTAAGGGGCAAGGAGACAGTCGTATTGTTGTCAATTTCGGAGTATCGGAAATTAAGTAAACCCAAAAGAGATATTGTTGAATTTTTTCAGGATTCACCATTGAGAGGTATTGATTTGGACCTTGAGAGAAGTAAAGACATTGCAAGAGAGGTGGAATTTTGAACTATCTTCTTGATACATGTATTATTTCAGATTTGATCAAACCAAAACCAAATAAAAAACTAGTGCAATGGTTAAGGACAATAAATGAAAACAATCAGTATTTATCTGTCATGACGGTAGGTGAAATTCAGAAGGGAATTTCGAGATTGGAGAACAATAAGAAAAAGGATGAACTTCAATCTTGGCTCAATAATGAATTGATGGAAAGGTTTTCGGGACAGATAGTGCCAATCAATGTTGAGGTAGCTCATAGATGGGGAGAAATTCTGGCACAGTCAGAAATCAGAGGTAAGAAGCTGCCGATCATAGACAGCTTGATTGCTGCTACAGGGATTGTATATGATATGATTGTAGTGACCCGAAATATTGATGATATGGAACAAAGTGGAGTGATTGTGCTCAATCCCTGGAGCGATTTGTAATCGAAACTGATAACGCCTGCGGTCAGCGTGCATGTCCTGGTTCGTATTTCTCTATGTTAAGGGGAAGCATTCCTTGTTACATATTTGGCAACAGCATTTTTTTGAATCAAAGTAATTTCTATATTGTTGGTCCCACTTTTCCATTTTTTGCACATCCTCATTCCCCAATCCTTCGAGGAAACTCTGATCCAATTCAAAATAGCGGCTTCCTTCATATTCTGGATCCATTATGGCGGAATTTTGAATCTTTGCGTATCCGTATTTTTCAAAGGGAATAAAGGCAGAATCATCATATGCCGGTTGATTTTCTGAAATGTGAAAACCGTTTTGACTGAAAAATTCTGATAATGATTTTCTTTCTAGGCTCAACCACTTTTCTACCCAATGAGTCCCTAACTCTGCTGAAACCTCACCCAAGCCTGCACATCCGCTGAAGCTAAACTGGACATACCATTCAGTTTTCTCTTGCGATTTTTCACCACGCAGAAATACGGTCATGGTTTTGATTTTTAAATATTCAAGAAACTGTATTGTTGCTGAATGAGGTTGGGATATATACCGGTTTAAGAAATCGTGAAACATATCAATACATTTTTCGAAACACGGTTGATCAATATCGATGATTGAACGATTATTACCAACATTTGTTTCTTTAGGAGAAACATAATTTTTTATTCCAAATAATTTTTGAAAAAAATATGGTTTTATTTCCCTTCTTTCAAGTAATGTTGGGTCAATATCCCCATAAATCAGAAAAGCTGAACCGCCCATATTCTTTCCTCAATCCGGGATAATATATCGTGCATAATCGGGTATAAATCCTCGTCGGGTTAGCCTCATCTGAGGCGACTCTTCAATTATTAATTCGTCGTAATTGTTCTCATAATCAGGAAAATATGTGAAATCCTGCTTTGCCAGAATCTAATAATAAGTTTTGCTTTCCTCGCAGATAGGTTCAATAAGATCGTCGAAACCGTAATCAATACGACTGAGCTTTTGAGCCTCACCATAGTCTTCCTGTTGTTTTTTCCCGTAAATTTTTAGTCCGTTCATTCTATTTCCAGCGTTTGTTTAACCTGCGCAGCCCGTTCCGCGAAGCGTATTGGGGCGGTTTGTGCATGAACGAAGCGAGAGGCACAAACCGTGACAAAGGGCACGTCAGGTTGAAGCATTTGCTAGCCAAATTAGACTTTAATAATACATAGTTTTTATCTAATATTGAGATATTAATCAAGTGTAATTAAGAAACATCTCCGAGATGCACTCAGACAAAGCTTGTCCCTGCCTCATCTTCGAATGATTTTAGCGAGAGATTGGTCTGAAAGCCATGATTAGTCGACAATCCCATATGTTCTATCGCTGTGCTCAAAAAGGAGAAAGATGAATTCGTGGCCGATGCCATCACCATTTTTCACATGAAACCATCTGCCACGGCTTCTTTCCACTGGATCATACTTGAGAAAGACCTCAAGGCGAATCGCACGATCGAGGTTCTGCTGCGGGGTCGGAGAATAGTACATTGTCAAGCGTGTTGACCTTGGAAGGAGGCTATGAAGAAGTTCTGGGGGAGTGCTCCATTACATCCCTGTATCTCTTCCGAGTGACTACAGTATCATCCAGGCCATTTTTCTGGCTACTCAGAAAGCATGTCTACCCAGGAGATCGATTTTCGCAATTTCGCTCGGAGTCTCTGTGAAGAAGCAATAACAGATTGACATTCATCGAAATCATGCTATAATTCATGCTTAAGAAAAATTGAAATTTCTATATATATTTTGAATGAGTGTCGTCATTAGGGCAGCTGACTACGACAATATTCGTGGTGTTTTTCTTTCTCAAATATGGATATCTGGCTAACTCCAACGAGGCATTACTTTCAAAATGTTGATAGGGAGAATATTGTGGACAAATCAATGATACTGGAAACTATCCGGTCAGCGAGTGAGCAGCAGAACTATGATCGCATATCAGTGGTGCTTCGTCAGTTGCTTGGTCAGTCATTGACTGCATCAGAGTCCAACGCGATTGTTAATCAGGTTGCCTCTGTGCACGATTTTGTCACGTTCAAACCGTTTCGTATCGCGATATCACGCTCGTTTACGCTTGAACCGCTTGCTTCTTTCTTAAAGGCACGTTGTTTTGCAGCAGGATTGGATGCTGAGATTCGTTTTGGCGATTTTGGTACGTATGTGCAAGATTTACTGGATACTAATGGGCAGCAATATGCGTTTAAACCGGATTTGTTGATCATCGCCATCCATACGGCGGATTATCTGCCGTCGATGTGGAATCAGATGTCGTCAGCCGATTCCCAGGAAGTGGTTGAGCAGGTTGCGGCTGATGTTGAGTTGTGGTTGTCTACGTTTCGCAGTCAGAACGATGCGCATGTGATCATTCATAATTTTGAAGTGCCTCCTTATGCCGCGTTCGGGATTTTTGATGCTCAGGACTCACATGGACAAGCTGTAACCGTCCAAAAGGTTAACCACCGCTTGATTGATATCGCGAGAAACCATTCCGGTGTTTATATTCTGGATTACGCGGGACTCGTTGCCCGTCGCGGGATCGAAAAATGGTATGACTGGACAAAATGGCTTTCGATCCATATGCCGATGACGCCGGAATCCATGGGCATGTTAGCAGATGAATACATGCGTTTCATCTGTCCTATTACCGGGAATGTGAGTAAAGCTCTTATAGTTGATCTGGACAATACGTTGTGGGGTGGTGTAGTTGGTGAGGAGGGCATTGAGGGCATCAAACTTAGCACGACATATCCAGGCATTATCTATCGGAATTTTCAGCAGCAAATCCTCAATCTGTATAAACGCGGGATTATTCTGGGGATTGCCAGTAAGAATAACTATGAGGATGCGATGGAAGTAATCGAGTCTCACCCGGATATGCTTTTGCGTCCGCATCACTTTGCTGCGATCCAGATCAATTGGAAAGATAAGGCGAGCAATTTGCGATCAATTGCGGAAGAACTCAATATTGGTTTATCCTCTTTAGCATTTCTTGACGATAATCAAGCCGAGCGTTCATTAGTGCGTCTTAGTGCACCTGAGGTGGCTGTTATTGAACTGCCAGATCATCCGCTTGGATTTGCTGATGCGTTGGCTCGCATGCCAACCCTCGATCGATTATCGCTTTCAGAAGAAGATCGCAAACGTAGTGTTTACTATGCTGATCAACGGCGACGAAAATCGTTAAAAGATCAGTCAACCTCGCTGAATGCGTTTTTCCATTCGCTTGATTCACATGTCTATTTGCTGCCCGCATCTGCGCTGACGATTCCACGAATCGCACAATTGACACAAAAAACCAACCAGTTCAATTTGACGACGCGTCGCTATTCTGAGCAAGATATCGAGCGAATGGCTGCTGATCCGAATGTAGATGTTTTTTGTATCCGGGTATCGGATCGTTTTGGTGATAATGGTATTGTCGGCATATCGATTGTTCAATATGGTTCTGAACAACAAGCTGAAATCGATACTTTGTTGTTAAGCTGTCGCGTGATTGGCAGGACGATTGAAACGGCTTTATTGAGCTGCATGGCACACACTGCTTATCAGCGAGACGCAACTCGGTTGGTCGGTTGGTTCATACCCACGAAAAAGAACAAACCGGCTCAACGTTTTTTCCCTGATCATGGATTTGTCCAGGTTTCAACAACTGAACAAGGGACTTTATGGCAGCTTGATCTGACTAAACCGCTGCCCGAAGTGCCTGAGTGGATTACATTGCATATTTCGGAGGAATAGAACGGTGGATACTGAAACCCTGCAAAAACGTGTGATTGACATTGTGGCCGATGCGCTGAAGGTCCCAGCCGCTCGGGTGAATCTTCAATCATCGCCTGATACACTTGAGGAGTGGGATTCCCTCCAACATACCTTGCTCGTGATGACGCTCGAAGAAGAGTTCGGGTTACAATTCAATCCGGAAGAGGTGTTGGAGCTTTTGAAAGTTGAGCTAATTGTGAGTCTGATCGAGGAAAAACAAACGGCGTAGTGGGTTTGGACGGAGGTATATGGACGGTGTAGGATTAGGAGGCGAGACATGGCTGATGTAGAAATAAGAACTTTTTCGGTAGAGGAAATAGGGCGGATTGCTGAAATTCGTCAGGTTTGTTTTGCAGGCTCGCATAGCTCCATTACACAACTGGGTTACGAACCAAACCGTCACTATTTAATGTGGTTATATCAAACTGCGCAGGATTTGATTCCTTTGTGTGGTACCGTAGACGGTCAAATTGTGGGATATATTTTGACTGGTCATTTTGCTAACCTGAATCAGTTTATTCGCTTGAAATGGTCATTGTTGGCCAGATATATGTTACAAAAACCGCAACTGTTTCTAAAACCGTTTGTTCGTCGGAAAGTCACGCGGGCTATATGCAATGTTGTTCCTTTCTTGCGAAGCACCTCTCAGCCTGAGACACCGCCTCCTATATTGGTTCCGACGGATAACCCTATAAATTGTTTGGATTTTGCTGTGTTGCCTGAGTATCGCAAATATCACATCAGTTTTCGGCTGGCTATAACAAATGAGAAAATTGCAGCAGAACATGGCTTTACACTGGTACATTTGGGTGTGCGCAAAAATACGCCACTGGTTATCAAATTTTGGGAGGTTTTGGGGTATCAAGTTACTGGTGAAAGTGACACTTCAGTGCGCCTTCAGAAAACTCTGGCGTGATGTAGACTAAATGGCGATGACAATACAGAATCGTTTCGAAGATATTGAAGTCGGGTAGCTCGCCGAAATTACCAGGACCATCACAGCTGCCGACATCGATCAGTTTGCTCGCTTGTCGGGTGATTTCAACCCACTGCAGGTTGACGATGATTACGCCAAGCAAACATCGTTTCGTCGCCGTGTGGCGCATGGTGCACTCAGCTTTGCCTATATTTCTACGTTGATCTGACAACACTTGCCGGGTAACGGCGCATTGTGGATGAATCAGTCGATTGATTTTCTCGCATCGGTTTTTATTAGTGATGAGGTTAGCTAACGTTGGAAGTCGTTCACAAATCGATTTCTAAACGTATGCTATCTGAACTGTCAAGGCAGTCAAACAGGATGGACAACAAACGCTAAAGGGAAAAGGGACGATAATGGTTCTCGATGACCGTTCAACTGTTGAACAGGCATCCCTGGAGAATAAGCAGCTTTTATCTGACGGGATTACTCTTGTTACGGGATCCTCGCGTGGGATTGGTGCAGCTATCGCAAAAACGCTCATCGCTGCTGGATTACATGTTATCGTAAATTACCATCGAAATACAGTGAATGCGAAGCAAGTTGTGGATGAGATCGAAGCATTGGGCAGACAATCGCTCGCTGTACAAGCTGATGTAACTAATGCTGTGGCGGTGCAGCAAATGGTTCAGGTTGCCCAACAACAATTGCAGCTCCCTGTGACCGTGTTAGTGAATAATGCATCTGGGGCGATAAATCCCGAGCCATTTTTAGAATCGGATTGGACCTCCATCGAGCGCCATTTTCAGGTTCAGGTAGGCGGGGCTTTTAATTGTGCACAAGCGGTTATCCCTGCTATGGTCGAAGTGGGTAAAGGACGGATTATTTCTATTGGCTCAACAGTTTCTCGCAATATTCCTCCTAAGCATTGGACAGGGAATACTTTAGCTAAAACTTCATTGGCTGCACTGACACGCTCATTAGCAATAGAATTTGGTCCCAAGGGCATTTGTGTGAACACAGTTACTCCTGGCATGACTGAAACAGATATGATCGCTGACATTTCACCGCGTCAACAACAAATCGCCGCGATGCAAACGCCTTTACGGCGGCTTGCTCTTCCCGAAGATGTTGCCTGCGTTGTCATGATGTTGTGTTCTCCCGCAGGGAACTACATAACCGGCGATGATATTCCCGTTAATGGCGGTGCGGTCATGTATTAACTGACGTTACATCTAAGTGGATGTGCTGGATGCGTATTTGTTCGGCTCGTGGGGTGAGGTGCGCACCATTACCGACAACTGGATTGAGGAATACAACTCTACAACTTGGTCAGGTCCCATACTGCCTTGATCAACCTGCCCCAATAAGATAAAAGGGGCACGTCGAATTTGCCGGTAAAAGCCTGAGAGAGCCCTATGTGGTAAGGAACGGATGTACTACGGGGAAATACAATTGTGGCAAGTATGCGTGCTTGTGCTCAATGGCATTGCCAACGGCGACTGAGCAGTGCTCGTTATCGTCATCGATGATCCGGAAACCATGTTTACCGTAGTTCGGTTTAAGGACACAATAGTTTTAACGCAGAGGAGAGTAAAATCAGAACGATGCATGAAAACGAAATTTCAGAGAAGATAAGAGGGGCTGCAATTGAAGTGCATACAATACTTGGCCCTGGTCTCTCGGAATCGGTATATGAAGAAGCTCTGTGTCAGAAATTGCATGTACGTGGACTACAATTTGTGAATCAACAAAGTGTTCCAATACCTTTTAAGGGCATAAATATTGGCATATATCTCAGATTAGAGCAACTCCGGATTTCAGGGAAAGAATATGGAGAAGTTAAGCTTGCAGGAATTATTCATGATAAGGGGGAAATCACTATGTTAGCATTATCTTGTCAACCTACACAGTTGGATTGTATAGGAGGTATACAATGAGCGGAAATGTCTGTCCTCAATGTGGTAAAGCTGTCATGACCTACAGCAGGTTTTTCAGAGAAGCTGAGCCATATCGGATCTCCAAATGTGGGAGCTGCGGTGCTCCACTGAAGCGAAGCAGAAAGGTTTTCATTTTGCTCCTTGTGATGTGTCTGATTCTCGTTGTTCCTATTCTATGTATCGTGAATACAATTGAACAAGGCCTACCGACTTGGATTGGAGTCATAATCGGAATCGTTGTGCTTGCATTTTGGGTTCTACTCACTAATTACCTGGGGTATCGTTTGATTGGTTGGATTCCTGCAGAAAATGAGTAATTAATACTCACAACGATGAAATTAAAAAACGAAAAAGACGTTCGACTAGAAGCGAACCAGCACACTTGAACAGTTAGTGCCAATCACTATTGCAGTTGCTCATAGATGGGGCGAAATTCTCGCACAATCAGAGATCAGAGGGAGAAAAATGCCGATAATAGACGGCTTAATTGCTGCTAGAGGTCTTGTATATGATATGATTGTAGTAACCGGAAATACTGATGCTTTGGAACAAAGTGAAGTAAAGTTACTCAATCCTTGGAGAGATTTATAAAGGGACTCGTCACGGTCATGAGAATAGTGCTTGTCAAACCTCCATCAAAAATCCATCTTGTTGTCCCACCGATTGGTCTGGCTTACCTGGCCGCGGGATGTGGCGGTCATGAGGTTGACATTCTCGATTGTCTGCGTGATCGATACGATCATCAGGATTTCAAAAGGTATATTCAGCAAAAAAAGCCGGACCTGGTTGGTTTGACCGCATTCAGTTTGGAAATCGATTCGGCCCTTCATTGTCTTCAGATAGTGAAAAGTATCGATCCCGGAATCGTGACCATAGTGGGTGGGGCCCATGCCAGTAATGTTCCTGAGGAAGTGCTGAGATGTCCGGACACGGATTATATCATGATCGGTGAAGGCGACCGGGCCTTCCCGAAATTTGCTGACGCGGTCCAAAACGGATCGGATGTATCAGCTCTGCCGGGACTTGGGTACCGCTTTAAAGATGAAATCAGAATCAATGCTCCGCAACTCATAACCGATCTGGACAGTATACCCTTCCCACGTTTCGATCTACTCCGTCTCGATGAGTATCCCCGGACCTATCAGGCTCGGAGATTTCCGGTCGCACCGATCATCACCAGTCGCGGGTGTCCCTTTGAATGTACCTTTTGTTCGGGTCATACGATCTCGGGTCGAACATTCAGGGCCCGAAGTCCGCGCAATGTTCTTGAAGAAATCAGAGTATTAATAGAACACTTTCAGGTCAAGGAAATCAGTATTTATGACGATAATTTCACGTTAAACAAGCGCCGGACACGGCAGATTTGTGAACTGCTGGTCCAAGCGGATCTCGACCTGATCTGGAACCTGCCTAACGGCTTGCGGATTGAAACACTCGATGCCGAACTCCTGAAACTGATGAAGCGAGCCGGATGCTACGAAATCTGCTCCGGAATCGAATCGTGCTCCGATCCGGTACTCAGGGCCATGAAAAAAAATATTAGTTGGGATACCATCAAGAATAAAGTACCGCTTATCTCGCGGGCGGGCATTCGTTCGACCGGTTTTTTTATATTGGGTTATCCGACCGAAACCAGGAAAGATATGGCCCAGACAGTGAAAAACTCGAGGAAGTTGAAACTTGATCGGGCCCGCTTTTTTCTTTTTCAGCCGTTACCGGGCTCAGAAGCCTTTATGAATCTGGTCCAACAGAAAATCATCGATCCGGACCTGGACTGGAATTGCATGGATTATTCAAAAGCCCACGTTGTGCCACCCGGTTTTACATCAAAAAAGGAGTTGGAAAAAATCCAACGCAATGCTATACTTTTCTTTTATCTGAGACCGTTCATTCTCATTAAATATATCTGGCAGAACCTGTCACTTGATCAATTGCGGGAATTATTGGCCATGGTTAAAACGTATATATTTCATAGGTGAGTCATGAAAATAGCCTGGATCGTAACATTTTTTGCGGTATTGATCTGGTCGGGCATACAGCCTCACGATCGTTTTACCTGGGTGCTCGAAGTGTTGCCGGCCTTGATCGCTCTGGTCGTTCTGATCGCAACTTATACCAGATTTCGACTGACAACACTGAGCTATACGCTCATTCTGGTGCACAGTATCATTTTGATGGTCGGGGGTCATTATACTTATGCTGAAGTGCCCCTGTTCAACTGGCTGCGTGATCTGTTCGACCTTGAACGTAACAATTACGACAAGGTCGGGCACCTGGCCCAGGGTTTCATTCCCGCGATCATTGCCCGGGAAATATTTATCCGTCTGAAAGTGATCAACGGTCGATCCTGGCTCAACTTCCTGGTCATTTGCCTGTGTTTGGCGGTCAGTGCGTTCTATGAATTTATCGAGTGGTGGGTCGCCGCTCTGACCGGAGAATCGGCCGAAGCGTTCCTGGGCACCCAGGGTTATGTCTGGGACACCCAATCTGATATGCTCCTGGCGGGCATCGGGGCCAGCCTGGCCCTCTTGATCTTTACGCGGCTGCACGACCGTCAGCTCGAGGCTGGTGGTTATGCTCTGACACGGCATAGCCATTCGAGCCAGTCCTCAAAGCCATCACCCGTTTGAGCTGAAATTTCAAAAATCCGGGCCTCGGGATTAAGACCACTAATCAGTCGTCGGCATTCTGTGAGATTGAAATCAACGTAGGGTAACAGGTCTGTTTTGTTAATCAAAACACAATCAGCGCTCTGAAATGCGTTCGGATATTTTTCCGGTTTATCCGTCCCCTCAGTCACGCTCAGGATGACGATACGTTCACTTTCGCCCAGGTCGAAAGCAGTCGGGCAGATCAGGTTACCAACATTTTCGATAAAAAGGATACTGCCATCGGGGATATCGAGGCATTGGATGGCCTGACTCACCTCGCGGGCATTCAGATGACAGGATTTACCGGTATTGATTTGTTTGACCGGCGCCCCGGTAGCCGCGATCCGGCGTGAGTCATTGTCCGTTTGCTGATCGCCCTCGATCACGCAGCAGAACTTTTTATCAGGATGCACAGCTCTGACGGTCCGCTCAAGGATCGTTGTTTTTCCTGAGCCCGGCGAACTGATCAGATTGTAAGCGGACACTCGTCTTTCCCCAAAAAAGGTCCGGTTGATCTGGGCAAGCCGGTCATTTTCACTCAACAACGGTTTTTCGATCTGAACGGACCGGGTGGTTTTCGAGGTATCTCTGGTCATATCTTTTCCTTTTTGTATGTCGGGACGAGTCTCGCTTTATTCGGACCGATGCGTGGACAGAAAGGCGAGCCGATCTGGTCCGGGGAGGCTGAAAATTCAAGATTCGTCCAGCACAAAGTCGATTGAGGTTAAAAGCATATCATGACCGCCGGTCAACTGCAAGGGCCAATGACCGCACGCGGAGCAGGGCTCGAAAAAATCATGGATTTCAGAAAGGGTTTTGCAGGCAGGGCATTCTCCCTGGGCCGGTTCTTGGGTAATAACTAATTTCGCTCCCTCGAGAGTGGACCCCTTGATCACAAAGGGAAAGCAGAATTCCAAGGCCTGAATATCAATGCCGGCTAAACAGCCGATACGGCAATGTATTTGTTGAATCCGTTCAGCTCGAGTGGTTTCGAGTTGTTCAATCGCAGCAGTCATGATATCGTGGGCAATCGCAAGTTCATGCACAGGCGACACCTGATCAGCATATTCGGGGTAATTGTTCGCCACTCTGCATGTCGAGAATGCGAGTGGTCCCGATTTGTGTTTTTAAAATGACACCTTGTTGGGTTGCCGAGATGACCCGACCGATAATGGTGGCATTCCGCCCTGGAGAATGCTCGTTGACGATTTCGAGGGCTTTTTCGACGCAATACGAGGGGATAAAAGCGATGAAACGTCCCTCATTAGCCAGGTAGAGCGGGTCGAAGCCCAGTATTTCACAAGCCCCTCGAATTTCCTCGCGGACCGGGATGGCGCTTTCGTCGATTCTGAAACGAACATTACCGGTCTCAGATAACTCGACCAGGGCCGTAGCCAGCCCGCCCCGGGTCAGGTCTCGCAGACAATGGATCTCGATGGCCTGTTGGATCAAATCCAGGATGCAATGGTTGAGAGGCGCAGAATCGCTGGCAAAGGGTGCTTCAAAACTGAATCCCTCCCGAGCGGCAAGAATGGCAACACCGTGTCGTCCGATATCACCACTGAGCACAATCAGATCGTTTGCCTGGATCTGATGGGCTCCGACGTTGATCGGATAACGGACTAAACCAACACCGGCCGTATTGATAAAAATACCGTCGGCTTTGCCGCTTTCGACGACCTTGGTGTCACCGGTGATTATCTTGACCCCTGCTTGATCGGCCGCCTCCCTGATTGACCGGACGATCTGTTCGAATTGATCGAGTTTAAATCCTTCTTCCAGGATAAAACTAGTGCTGAGATAGAGTGGTTTCGCGGCACACATAGCCAGATCATTGACCGTGCCGAACACAGCCAGACTGCCGATATCTCCGCCGGGGAAGAAGAGGGGTTGAACGACATAGGAATCAGTTGTAAAGGCCAGTCTCGAGTCCCCGATAGCGAAGACAGCCCCGTCATGACGCTGCTGGATGATGGGGTTATCAAAAGTCGGTTGAATCAAGGTTTCAATGAGCTGATTCATCAGTCGTCCGCCACCACCATGGGCTAAAAGTATGTGTTGGTCCTGGACTCGAGTAATCGGGCAGTGGGATGTTCCAATCCTGTTCGGTGCCATAAGAACTCCTCGTCAGATAGTGTTCGGTCAAAGCACGAACTGCTGTAACAATCAACTCATTTTTTTATAGCGATAATAGGCGGCACAAGCCCCTTCTGATGAAACCATGGGTGCACCCAATGGTGTCGTCGGCGTGCAGTGAACTTCGAATAAGGGGCATTCAAACGGTTTCTTCAAGCCTTGCAAAACCTGGCCCATGATGCAGGCTTCGTTTTCCTGGACAGGCTGCTCGGGCAGTTTAAATCTGCGTTCCGCGTCGAAATCGGCGAATTGCTTTTTGAGCACCAGACCACTATGAGCAACAGGTCCCATACCACGCCATTCCTGATCGGCGATTTCGTATACTTGATCGAGTAATGCGCGGGCGGTCCGATTGCCTTCAGGCCTGACAGAGCGGGCGTATTGAATTTCGACGTTGTTCCGCTTTTGCTCGAGTTGTCTGAGACACATGGCAATTCCTTGAAGAAGATCGACCGGCTCAAAACCAGTGACCACGATGGGAGTATGATACGTCCGGGCCAGTGCCTGGTAATCCTGTGTACCCGTAACGGTACAAACATGACCCGGGGCCAAAAACGCGTCAACCGTCCGTTCAGGATTCGAGAGAATGAGGGCCAGAGCTGGTGGAATCAGCATGTGTGCCACGAGCATAGAAAAATTAGTCAGGTGTCTTTGACGGGCAATTTGCACGGTCAGTGCCGTTGCTGGTGCCGTTGTTTCAAACCCGATCGCAAAAAAAACGACCTCTCGAGTGGGATTGTTCTGGGCGATCACGAGTGCATCGAGCGGAGACAGCACCACGCGGACATCGTGTTCCCGGGTCTTGATAGTCTGCAGACTCGCCTGTGAACCCGGCACGCGGACCATATCGCCGAAAGTACACAGGATCACCCTTTCTGACCGGACCAGAGCAATGGCCTTATCGATCAGGGACACTGGCGTGACACAAACGGGACAACCGGGACCGTGCAAAAGCGAAACATTTGATGGCAGGGCATCATCAATGCCGTATTTCAGCAGAGTATGCGTCTGACCGCCACATACTTCCATGATGGTCCAGGGTCCACTGGTGCA
The DNA here is from genome assembly GCA_016934675.1 of bacterium. Taxonomy (GTDB): domain Bacteria; phylum CSSED10-310; class JAFGSJ01; order JAFGSJ01; family JAFGSJ01; genus JAFGSJ01. The sequence continues at coordinate 17,891 of JAFGSJ010000032.1, forward strand.
GGTACGTAAACTGTCAAGATAGCTGGTGCTGAGGGTCTGGTCCCGGTATTCGTCGATGTATTTCATGTGCTCTCGCTTCCTGCATATCCTTCTTCACTAAGGGTGTTGAGGTATCCGAACACCTCATTTGCTATGGTTTCATCAATAATACTGAGGGCTACGCCGACATGAACATACACAAAATCACCGATTTTAACTTCGGGCACAAAAGCCAAACTGACCTCTTTGATCGTTCCACCAAAATTGACCAGACCCAGATGTAACAGGGAATCGTCTCCAAAGATTTCTATCACTTTGCCGGGGATTGCCAGGCACATATTGTTCCTTTGTCCTTTCGAGTCGCAGCTATGATCTGACCGAGTGAAATACCGCCGTCATTCGTAGGAACACGCTGATGACAATAGGGCAAAAAACCTTCCTGTTCCAGCCTGATGAGTGCATTTTCAATAAGGTATGTATTCTGAAAACATCCTCCCGTCAAGACTATTTTGGGCTGAATATTCACTTTCGCACTTTTTATTATCCGGACCAATACTTCAATCAACCAGTTATGGAATGAGGCAGACATCTGTGCAAGGGAGACATCCTGATCAAGATCTGCTAAAAGAGAGAGTAAGACAGGTTCCCAATCGACGATCAGCATCGGTCCGCTGGTTTGAATTTCAACAGGGTAGCACCTTGTGAGTGGGATTTCAGGCAGAGCATATTCGAGGGCCATGGCGGCCTGACCTTCAAAATTGGACCAATGTTTGAGGCCGATCAGGGAGGCGATCGCATCAAACAGTCGACCGACGCTCGAAGTTCGGGGACAATTGATCTCGCGTTCGAGCATGTGTCTCATCGTTTTCTTCTCCTGTTCGGAGAACGTGTCGAGGGTCCGGATATTTGGCCATGAATTCTCGAAAATGTGCTGCCCGAATTGTTCAAAGAGCAGCCCCAAGGCAGACCGGCGGGGGTCGCGAATGGCTTGCTCACCGCCAACAAGCGGAAAAGTCCGAAAATGGGCGAACCGTTGGATTGTATCTGTTGTAATCAGGAAAAACTCACCACCCCAGATGGTTTGATTCGAGCCATATCCGGTTCCGTCCCAGGCTACACCGATGAATGGTGGGACCAGTTCGTTTTCAGCCATGCAGGCGAGGACATGGGCCAGATGGTGTTGTACACGAACCAGTTCGATCTGCTTCTGTGTGGCCATCTTTTCAGCCCAGCGGGTAGACAGATAATCCGGATGCAGATCGCAGGCGATGGTTACCGGCGTAGCATCATACAATCGAGTCAACATTTCGAGGGTGTTTTGGAAGGCCTGGTAAGACTGTTCGGTTTCGAGATCACCGATATGCTGGCTGACAAAAACATTCGGACCATCGCTGAAAGCGACTGTGTTTTTCAGATGGGCCCCGACTGCCAGCAGGGGAGGCAATTTCTGTGAGGTGATCACGGGTAGGGGGGCAAAGCCTCGAGCCCGGCGGAGCACATACTCGCGTTGCCGGACCAGGCGAACGATCGAATCGTCGATATGTCGGACAATGGGCCTGTTGTGGACCAGGAACAGGTCAGCAATCCCGGCAAAGCGTTTCAGGGCATCATCTTCATCGATGCAGATGGTCTCATCTTTCAGGTTGCCACTGGTCATGACCAATGGTCCGGACCAGAGATGCATAAGGATATGGTGCAGGGGAGTATAGGGCAGCATCAAGCCAAGATAGGGATTGTCCGGGGCTATCTGCGTGCTGAACGAGACAGAGTTATGGTTTGTCCTTTTCCTCAGGAGCACGATCGGGGCTTCCGGCGAGGTCAATAATCGGGCTTCCAGTTCGGAGATGACACAGAGACTATGGGCCATTTCCAGATTCGGGACCATCAGGGCAAAGGGCTTCCGATCTCGTGATTTGAGGTCGCGCAGATGATTGATTGCCTGATCTGATGCGGCATTCACCACGAACTGAAAACCGCCTAATCCTTTCAGGGCCACGATCAGTCCCTGTTCAAGGGCGGCTATGACCTGTTCCAGCGATTGCTGGTCCCGGGCCAGGGTCTGCCCGGACTTGTCCCACAATTCGAGTCGAGGGCCGCAGACTGGACAGGCGTTGGGTTGAGCATGAAAACGTCTGTCCCGCGGATCGTCGTATTCCCGCTGACAGGCAGAACACATCCGGAAATTCTTCATCGATGTGTTTTGGCGATCGTAGGGCAATCGCTCGATGATACTGAACCGGGGGCCGCAATGCGTGCAATTCGTGAAGGGATAGAGATACCGTCGATCAGTCGGATCAAAAATCTCGGCCCGACATTCGGCACAGGTGGCGATGTCGGGTAAAATCAGGGCCTTGATCGGGCCTACCGTTGAACTCGATCTTATCTCGAATCCGGAATAGTGGACTGAGTCCAAATAAGTCGTTTCCAGACTGGTAATGTTTGAATGAGCCGGTCGATCGCGTTCGAGACTGAGTAAACATTGCTGCAAGGAAGTCGGGCTCCCTTCGAGTTCGAGAGTGACCCCGACGGGCGTGTTCTCGATCCAGCCGCACAAGCCATATGTCTGGGCCAGACGATAGACGAAGGGCCTGAACCCGACACCTTGGACCGTTCCCATTATTTTCAAGCGCATACGCCGCTTGATCGTTCGATCGCTTTCCTCCATATATCCCCTTGACAGACATCCGCCCACAACTGAATTGAGCTCCACCCGCAGGTCCGTTTTGCAAAGTCGATGTAGGCGCTATACTCTCAACAGAGAGAGGCAGTCAGTGCTGCCGATTTAATAATACTAATGATTCCTTATGCGGTTTAATCATGAAAAGCAAGCTGGGATTTCTTTTTCGACTCGCCCAAAAATGCGTGATACTGTTGGCTTATCTGAGTAGCCGTCGGACCCGCCTGATCAGGAACCTGTTCCCCTCACAATGGACCAAAGCCGGTACATGTTTTCAGTGTGGGGCTTGCTGTGATTTCCCCACCATCGTCCGACCTGACTTCTTTTTCCGACACCCGCATCTTTTCAATTTTATCGTGAAATGGCATGAGTTCTGGTATGGTTTCCGGTTCTACCAGTGCAGACCCGAACATAACCAGATCGTTTTCACCTGCACCCATTTGACTCCTGAGCGGACCTGCGATGATTATGCGTATCGTCCTCAAATGTGCCGCGATTACCCGGAAATAACCACCTGGTTCGTCAAACCGGACTTTTTCCCGACCTGTGGTTTTCGCCCCGTCAGAAAGACAGACTATGAAATCGAAAAAGCGGTTGCTCAATTCAAATACGATTGGCAGGCCTACTCCAAGCAAACCGAAAACAATAACCAGAACAATGAATCACGGGGACCCGACTAGACCGCTCACGATACAGGTTGGATGATGATCATTTCGAGGCCGACACTGTTCAGGAACAATCGTTCCTTAATTCGATCCGCAGAGTCTCGCACGACTTCTTCGATCAACGATTGCTTCCAGAAATTGTGGAGAATGTAATCCTCCGAAAAAAACGGTGATGTTTCCAGGACTTTAAGGCAGACAATACATCCGACTTCCTTGTTCTTAATCATCTGGTCCAATTTCTCTTTTTTGAGATCATACCTGAACTGTTTGCCTCGAAGGGTTGCACTCATCAGATAATTCCATTCGATGAGTTTCGGGCTTAATTCATTGAATGTGCCCAGAATGACGAGTTGATGGTGTTTCTCCGCCTCGATTACGATTTTACTCAACGCGGGCTGGAGTGATGGATTGGTCGTAAACCAGTGAACGGTCCGTTTATACAAATCTGTCCGGTAAAAATGGGTCATCCGCTCGATGATTTGTCCGCTTTGCCATATACCGAAACAGATCAAGCATACTAGCAGGATGTAATCGCCCCATCTTCTTTTTAGCAGATTGAAAAACTCAGCCAGGGCAAGCAACCAGAATACAGGTACGGCAGGAAAAATGAACCGGGGGACTTTATAGGGGTGAAGTGTAACCAGAAGAAAAAAAAGCAGGAAGTAGAGATGAAGCACCCGAAACGATCTGGGCTTTCTATGCAACGTGCCCAATGAAATCAAATAGAATGCTGCAAGAAGATAAAATATGCCCGGGGTCAGGCAATATTCATCTCTTATTGAAATAACATAATAGAATACATTGTTTGGGCTCCAGAACGAGTAACCTGATGAGCGATTGACCGAAAAATCGACAAAAGCGTCGAGATTACCGGGCAGTAGGAGCCAGATGACCACCGGAAGAATAATATACTGAACGAACCGCACGTGTCGGGGAGCAAGTCTTTTCCAATCAACAACTGTACCCGCGCGATAGAGTCTGACTCCTTTGATCAGTATCAGGATGAACAACAGATACGTCGGATTCTGGAGATTATAAAGAGAAATATGGAGACTGAACAGCTTGAGATCATACCCTCTGGTCACAATAATCGAAACAAGCAGGCAGACCAGGAACGTAATGAGAATATTTTCAACTGAACGCAGTGAGCCTATTCTGAGATGAGCACGTAACCAGCTCAGTATGGCCCTTTTTGACTCGTTGGGCAGAAGACACAACTCCATCAGGAAAAGGGATAAAATGAGAATCAGGCCGTAATTATACTTCAGAAAAAAAACGAGGGTAGCGGTCAAAAACGCGAGTGTGAAATGCTTCGGTCTCGAGCTTTTCAGGGCCCGGCAATAGAAGAAAAGGGACAGGAGTGTCACAGCACTGCCAAATATCTCCAACATGATCAGGACTGAGAACTCAAAAAAAATGGGTGATGAGAGCATGATCAGACACACGCTCAAACCCGCGACCGTTTTCCTTGTATTCATGAGTTCCGTCATCATGAAGAAGAGCAGGAAACAGGTCAGGGCATAAAAGGAAAAACTGGCTAGTGAAGCTGATACTACAGGGCTTTCTCCAAGCACAATAAAGGGTGAGATTATGAGTGAGTGAAGGAAGGGGTAATCCCTTTGTTGGATACAATCGGCGATGAAAGCCAAAGGGGCACACTGCAGGACATCCGTAGCAATTTTGGCCCCCCAGTAGCCGTGATAGGCCATATCCCATTGGACCTGTATGGTCGTGTCCGCACCGACCAAGGCATACAAGGCAAAGATGGTATACAATATTGCCACTAAACAAGCCAACAGAAACAGGAGTGCTATTACCTTGAGCACTCCTGAAGTTTTCTCGTTTCTGTCTGTCATTCCCGCCCGCCTATGGTTCTCTTTCCCGGATATCCCGTATTAGAAAACATGTATACTTCTTAACCAGATCAGTCAATGTTTCTGTTGCAGGGAGGACAGCAGCCATGATAATGAAATATTTTCTGGAGTGCACCGGTCATATTTGACCTTTCCAAGAAAAAATAATATGTATAGGTTCCAAGTTGGAGAGAAGGAGCAGTCAATGTGTGGGATAGTCGGCTATATCGGTTTTCAAAATGCGGCTGAGGTGATACTTGAGGGTCTGCGGAGGCTCGAGTATCGCGGTTATGATTCCGCCGGTATCGCTATTGCGGGAAGAGATTCGATCCAGGTGGTCCGATCGGTGGGTAAACTTCAGAACCTGAGTGCAAAATTGCAGGAGTGCCCTCTTATGGGAAACATGGGCATCGGCCATACCCGTTGGGCAACTCACGGCGAACCCTCGGAACGCAATGCTCATCCTCACCTTGATTGCACCAGGCAGATAGTGGTCATACACAATGGCATAGTCGAGAATTATCGTGCATTGAAGCAGGAATTAATCAACCAGGGCCATGTATTTCAATCAGAGACCGATTCTGAGGTCATTGTCCATCTGCTCGAGGAGATGTGGCGTGGTCAGAGCGAGCAGGATTTGATCAGTGTGACCGCTCAGGCTTTGACCAGACTCGAAGGGGCCCATGCCATTCTGATCATGAGCAGTCTGTTCCCGAACTTTCTGTTGGCGGCTCGTCTCGGTAATGCCGGCGGTATAGCCATTGGTCGTGGCGAGCATGAGATGTACTGTGCTTCCGACATTCCCGCGATCCTGCCCCATACTCGTGAAATGGTCTTTCTGGAGACTGGCGAGATTGCCCGGATTGACAGTTCCGGTTATCAGTGTTTCAGTCTGACCGGTGGACCCGTGACCAAGGAAACGTTCCGGATCCCTTGGGACCCAGTCTCGGCAGCTCGTGGGCATTATACTCATTTCATGCAAAAGGAAATCTACGAACAGCCCGAGTTTTTAACGGATACTCTACGTAATCGGCTGAACTTCGAAAACAGTGAAATTGTGCTCGAACAATTTCCCTTCAGCGATCAAGCATTGAATGCTCTCGAGAAAATCACCATTGTTGCCTGTGGCACTTCATATTATGCCGGTCTGGTCGGGAAATACCTGATCGAGGAATTGGCCCGTATCCCGGTCGAGGTCGATTATGCCTCCGAATTCCGCTATCGTCAGCCGTTGATCGGTCCGGAGAGCATGATCGTGGCCATCAGTCAATCCGGAGAAACCGTAGATACGCTGGCCGCCATTGATGAAGCTCGTCAGAAACAGGCCCTTCTATCGGCCATTGTTAATGTGCCCGGCTCCCAGATCAGCAGAATCTGCACGGGGCTTATCTTTATGCATGCCGGACCTGAGATCGGCGTAGCTTCGACTAAAGCCTTTAGCTGTACCCTGGTTGATCTGTTTCTGCTCGGTTTTTATCTTGGACAGAAACGGGGAACTCTGGCACAGGAGAGACGGACCGCTCTTCTTGAACAACTCATTCGTCTTCCCAAACTGGTCAGCGATGTGCTTGAACTGGATTCAGCAATCAAGGAACTGGCGGCACAGTATTATGAAGCCAGCGATTTCCTGTATCTCGGTCGGGGGATCAATTATCCGATTGCTCTCGAGGGCGCCCACAAATTAAAAGAGATTTCCTATATCCATGCCGAGGGTTGTCCGGCCGGTGAAATGAAGCATGGGATCAATGCCTTGATCGATCGCCATCTTCCCGTGGTAACGATCGCTACGCATGACCGGCTCTACCATAAAATGCTGTCGAATATTCAACAAGTCCATGCCCGCGATGCCATAATTATCGCCCTGGTCAGTCAGGGCGAGTCGGAAATTAGCAAATTTGCCCGACATGTCCTCGAACTGCCTGATCTGGGACACTTGCTCAATCCGATTCTCAATGTCGTCCCCCTGCAGTTATTGGCCTATTATATAGCACTCAAACGAGGATGTGATATCGATCAACCACGCAACCTGGCCAAAAGCGTGACTGTCGAATAACATCAACAGAAAAACATAAAAGGTGGTCTGACCATGATCTCTGAACAATTACTCAAGAAAATCCAAGAAAAAGATGCTCTCTTAGCCGTGATCGGAATGGGCTATGTTGGTTTGCCACTCGCCGTTGAAATGGCCCAGGCCGGCTTTCAGGTAACAGGAATAGATATCGACCAGGAAAAAATGCGAATGTTGAACAAAGGCATCTCTTATATTCAGGATATTTCTTCAGACCAGGTGTATGATCTGGTCCAAAAGGGCTTTTTGCAAGGCACACCTGATTTCTCAATACTAAAATCCGTGGATTGTATTAGTATCTGTGTCCCAACACCACTGAGAAAAACTCGAGATCCGGATATTTCCTTTATCATCAATGCCACGAACGAAGTGAAAAATCACCTGCATTCCGGACAATTGATCATCCTCGAAAGTACCAGTTATCCCGGCACGACTGAAGAAATCATGCTGCAACAGTTCGAGGAAACCGGACTCAAAGTAGGTCAGGATTATTTCCTGTGCTTCTCGCCGGAGCGGGTCGATCCGGGCAATACGGTCTACATGACCCGGAACACCCCCAAAATCATTGGTGGGATTACACCCGCTTGTTCGGAACTCGGACGGGCCTTCTATGAATGTTTTATCGATACGGTCATCCCGGTCAGCTCGGCCAGAGCCGCAGAAATGGTCAAATTGCTAGAAAATACGTTCCGAAGTGTCAATATCGGCTTGGTCAATGAGATCGCCCTGATGTGCGATCGACTCGAGATCGATGTCTGGGAAGTCATCGAGGCCGCTGCTTCCAAACCCTTCGGTTTTATGCCGTTCTATCCCGGACCCGGTCTGGGCGGCCATTGCATTCCCATCGATCCCGTCTTTTTGTCCTGGAAACTGAAAACACTCAATTATACGGCCCGTTTTATCGACCTGGCCACTGAAATCAATACCCATATGCCTCATTATGTCGTTTCCAAAGTCACCCTGGGTTTGAATCGGTTTAAAAAGGCGGTCAACGGTTCGCGAATTCTGATCATGGGTGTCAGCTATAAACGAGATATCGATGATATCCGTGAATCGCCCGCAATCGATATTTTCAGGTTACTCCAGGCCCAAGGTGCGGTGGTTTCCTACACGGATCCGTTTGTTCCAATCCTACGGATCGACGGACAGGAATATACTTCAATCGAGCTGACCGGAAAAAATATCCCCGAATTTGATGCGGTGGTCATTACGACTGATCACACCCGTTTCGATCTGAAGCAGGTAGTCGAACAGGCCCAGTTGATCATCGATACCCGAAATGCAACCAAAAAACTCGGACCCAAAGATACAATAATCAAAATATAATCTGCTTCTCACATTACATAAGGCACCGCTGTACTTTACTTTATCCTGCAGTATTTCTCTACTCCTTTATCGAAGATATTTTCGAGATCGTATTAAAACATGTAAAAAAGTGCTTGCATTTCTTATCTCAATTGAGGTATGGTGTGAAAAACCAATCGGACCTTATGGGAGAGCATTATTGCTGAGTATTTATAATCCTTTTCTTATATATGTTTTAACAATAGAGGACTCTTCATTGATGAGATGACCTGTGAAGCGAACAGGATTTTTCGTTTTTCATTAACAATCCAATCGGATAAGGAGAACGGAGTATGACTGTAGATGCAGCACGTCCGGCGATCCGCAAGGAGGAACGCACATTAGGCGGTCTGATCAGCATTCTGGAACGTATTCAGGCGAGGTATGGCTATCTACCTGAAAATGCTTTGCGGAAAGTGGCTGAGGAAACAGGCTATTCCCTGGTGGACATCTATGGTGTTGCCACATTTTATCGGGCTTTCAGTTTGAAGCCGCGTGGTAAGCACTTGATATCAGTCTGTTTGGGGACAGCCTGCCATGTCAGGGGGGCCCCGACTGTTGCCGATGAATTCATGCGACAGTTAGGCATTCAGAGTGGTGAGACCACAACGGATAAGGAATTCACGCTCGAGACGGTCAATTGTTTGGGGGCATGTGCTTTAGGGCCCATAGCCGTGGTGGACGGTCACTATTTCTCACAGGTAACCAAAGAACAGGTTAGTAAGATCATTGCTAAAGCAAAGGCTGGGCTTGATAAAATTGACATTAAGGATTCGCCCAACATATTCCCGGTTTCTGTGAGTTGTTCTTACTGTAACCACAGCTTAATGGACCCTGAATACTTGATTGATGGCTATCCATCGATTCGAGTAACGATATCCTTCAAGCGAGATCACGGCTGGCTTCGGCTGTCGAGTTTATATGGCAGCTACAATATCGAATCACAGTTTGAAATCCCGATTGACACAATCGTTGATTTCTTTTGTCCTCATTGTCACAGTGAATTTATCGGCGCTATGAAATGTGTAAATTGTGAAGCACCAATGGTCCCGATGATAGTCCGTGGTGGCGGTACTGTCCAGATATGTTCCCGACGCGGATGCAAAGAACATATCCTCGATATTTGAGATGTAAGGGATTATGCTCGTGACTTTTGAGGAATGAGCGAGTAACCAAAGAGAAAGGCTAAATGTATGAAAAGGATTTCTTCACTGGATGATTTTAAAATCTTCCGCTCCGTGGTTACCGATGAGGTGGATACTGAACTTCCTTGCCTGGTTATTTGTGCAGGGACAGGTGGGCAGGCGAGCGGATCGAATGAAATTATCCGAGTTGTGAAACGGTATATTTTGGAAAACGACCTTCAGGGCATGATCAATCTCAGGATTACCGGTTGTCAGGGATTTTGCGAGATGGACCCCTTCATTCTTGTAGAACCGGGCAAAAATCTCTATCCCAGATTGAAAATGGATGATGTTCCCGGAATAATTGATGCTGCTATTAAGGGTAAAATTATTCCTGAATTGTTGTATCATGAACCTTATCGAACACAAGTTTATGAAACCGAACATGATATCCCTTTCTTCAAGAAGCAGACACGTACAATATTAGGGCATAATGAACTCCTCGATCCAATCCGGGTCTATAATTATATTAAACATCAGGGCTATACGGCAATAGAAAAGGTATTGCAATTGAATGATCCGGAATGGGTTATTGCAGAAGTGAAAAGAGCTGGTCTTCGTGGCCGTGGTGGAGCCGGATTCCTGACAGGGAGGAAGTGGGAGTTTGCCCGAGCAGCAGGAAACGGTGACGGAACGAAGTATATGGTCTGTAATGCTGACGAGGGTGATCCGGGAGCATATATGGACCGGAGCTTACTCGAAGGTAATCCCCACTTAATTCTGGAGGGGATAATAATCGCCGGACTCGCCATTGGTGCCTCGAAGGGTATCATCTACGTTCGTAGCGAGTACCCTCTCGCCATCAAACATTCGAAGATTGCTCTCAGGCAAATCAGGGAGCTTGGATTGTTGGGCGAGAATATTCTGGGCACAGGATTCAGTTTTGACATCGAGATCGTTCGAGGCGCTGGTGCATTCGTCTGTGGAGAGGAAACAGCCTTGATCAAATCGATTGAAGGCAAGATCGGCGAACCACGACAACGTCCTCCTTTTCCGGTTGAGAGGGGAATTTTCGGATTTCCGACCTGTATCAACAACGTGGAAACCTTGGCGAACATTCCCATTATTATCAATAAAGGTGCTGAAGAGTATGCTAAAGTGGGTATTCCTGGTAATACGGGCACTAAAATTTTCAGTTTGGTTGGTAAAATCAGGAATACCGGTCTGGTCGAGGTCCCCATGGGCACCAAAATCTCGACCATCATCAATGATATAGGTGGAGGTCCTATCGGGAAAGCCAAGATCAAGGCGATCCAAACAGGTGGGCCTTCCGGCGGTTGTATCCCAGCCTCGATGTTTCATTTATCCATCGACTACGACAGTCTGACGAAAGCCGGGTCGATCATGGGGTCAGGCGGCATGATTGTCATGGATGACAATACCTGTATGGTCGATGTGGCCAAGTATTTCATGAAGTTCCTCAAGGAGGAATCCTGCGGTAAATGCTATCCTTGTCGTAAAGGCACGCAGCGGATGTATGAACTTCTGGATGATATTACCCAAGGACGAGGCACGCTCGAGCACCTTGATCTACTCGAGGAACTGGCTCATATCGTTAAAGATACGACCATGTGTGGTTTGGGTCAGACGGCTTCGAACCCGGTTCTGAGTACTCTTCGTTATTTCAGGGATGAATATATCACGCACATAATCGACAAAAAATGCCCCGCTTTGGTCTGTCGAACACTGGTCGGACCTCCCTGTCATGCGGCCTGTCCTATTGATACTGAAGCTTGGCGTTATGTGGCTCACATCGCGAATGAGGAATATGAGCAGGCCTATATTACCATTCGTGAGGCTAATCCATTCCCGTCTGTCTGCGCCCGGGTTTGCGATCATCAGTGTGAAATGCATTGCCGACTTGGTCGAACAGGGACCAATCCGGTTGCGATCAGGTCTTTGAAACGGTTTGTAACAGATCGGATCGAACCGTCGGTCTACAAACCCGTTTATCAGGATATCCCTGGAAACAAGGGCATAAAAGTGGCAGTAGTCGGTTCGGGGCCGGCCGGCTTGACAGCGGCCCATTACCTGTCTCTTAAGGGTTACAGCGTTTCGGTGTATGAAGCAGCCAGCAAGCCGGGCGGTATGTTGATGGCCGGTGTTCCCTCGTATCGCCTGCCTCGCGATATCATCACCAAGGAAATTGAATCCCTGCTTGATCATAATATCACTTTGCAGTGCAATAAAACGCTTGGTAAAGATTTCACGCTCGACGATCTGTTTAATGAAGGGCACAAGGCAGCCTTTTTAGCCCTGGGTGCTCATCGCAGTCGCAAATTGGAACTGGCCCATGAAGATTCTGAAGGTGTTTATCCCTCGATGCAATTCCTGCGTTCGTTCAATCTTGACCAGAAAGTCCTGGCCCGGGGCAGAGTCGGTGTGATCGGTGGTGGTAATTCGGCTATCGATGCAGCCCGGGTCGCTCTCCGACAGAAGGAAGTCGAGAGTGTCACCATTTTCTACCGGCGTGGTCGGGCTGAAATGCCGGGTTACACCGACGAAATCGAAGCCGGTATCGAAGAGGGTGTAACCTTGAAGACTCTCGTTTCCCCTGTCAAGCTTCATGTAAAGCAGAAGCGATTGGTCGCTGTCGATTTTATCGAGAATGAACTCGGCTCACTTGATGACTCAGGTCGGGCCCGTTTCATTCCGAAAAAAGGTTCGGAATTCACGGTCGAGCTTGATACGCTCATCGTGGCCATCGGAGAACAACTGATGCCCTTTGATCTGACCGGGTCCGAAGGACTCGAATTCCATGCCTGGGGTCCGATTAAAGTCGATCAGGATACACTTCAGACCCATCGTGCCGGTGTTTTTGCCGGCGGTGATATCGTGACCGGACCGAATAGCGTGGTCAATGCCATTGCCGCGGGTAAGAAAGGTGCGGTCATGATCGATCGTTTCATCCATGGCCAACCCCTACGACAGCCGGCACAGGTGGTACTACCGGATACATATGTCGAACCACGTCAATTGACGACGACTGAACTGTCTGAAGTGAGTCGGGCTGAACCTATAAAAATTCCACTCGCCCAACGGAAAGTTTCGTTTGCCGAGGTCGAACAGGCCTTTTCCAAGGAAACAGCGACTGCTGAATCCATGAGATGTCTCCGTTGTGATCTGGAATTTGTGCAAAAACCGGATTTGGAACATGTCGAAGAGAAAGTCCATGCAGGAGGAAAATAGCAATGGTTAATGTGATGATCAATGGTATCCCCCTTGAGGTTGAGCGGGGTACGACCCTGCTCGAAGCGGCCAGGTTCCTCGGTTTTCCCATCCCGACCCTTTGTTACATGGATGGATTGTCGCCCTATGGGGCCTGCCGATTATGTGTAGTCGAGATCGGTGAAGGTCCAGCGGCCCGGCTCGTTTCCTCTTGTACCTATCCCGTTCAGGAGGGCTTGAAGGTCAGAACGGCATCGGAGCGGGTCGTCAGGGCCCGTAAAATGATAATCGAGTTGCTGCTTGCGTCCTGCCCCCAATCGAAAGTCATTCAGGACCTTGCCTCAAAATTCAATGTCCGTCAGCAACGTTTCAAACAGGAATATGAAGACTGTATTCTCTGCGGACTGTGTGTCAGGATGTGTGAGGAACAAATGGTCGCTCGGGCCATCGGTTTCCGTGGCCGGGGCGAGACCCGGTCGATCGGCACACCCTTTGATATTAAATCGGATGTCTGTCGTCTGTGTGGCGGGTGCATCTATGTCTGTCCCGCCTGTCAACTCCGCTGTACCTATACTGAGCCGAGTAAAGCTATATGTGGTGGTTGTGCCAACCTCAGTCCACCCTGTATCGAGAAAGACAAGTTCCATGATATGATGTGTTATATGGACCCCTGTGTCGCATGCGAAATCATTAAATGATTGTACATACAAGGAGGCAACGTTCATGACATTATCAAAAGTCAATTCTTCAGCGGCAACATTAACCAAGAACCGGACCGAAGATTCGATTATCCCCGTATCGGGTATGTGTGTCACCTGTGTTGATGGTTGCGTAGGTATGTGTGAAATCGGCAAATCCGCCTATCGCGGTCATGAGGTCATTTATCCCCAACCTTTTGGCGTGATCACCACTGCAGCGGACAAGAGTTATCCCGTGGATTATTCTCATTTCAATATCATGGGCACGGCTGTTGGGGCCCACGGTATCGAAGCGGATTCGGACAAGGCTATTTTCCCCAGTGTCTCTTTGGAAGTCAAGTTCGGACACGATCAAGGCATCAAATTCCGCTATCCCTGGATCATCCCCGGGATCGGCTCGACCAATATCGCCAAGAATAACTGGGAAGGGATCGCCATCGGCTCTGCTCTGGCGGGCACTGGCCTGACCATCGGCGAGAATGTGGTGGGTATGGACATGGAAGCTACCTTCAAGGATGGTCACGTGGTCGATACGGTGGATCTGAAAAAGAGGGTCAAACTGTACATGGACAATATGCGTGATGGTTATGGGGCCATCATCGTCCAGGCCAATGTCGAAGACACTCGACTCGGCACCCAGGAATACGCCATCGAAAAACTGGGCGTGCAGATTGTAGAAATGAAGTGGGGCCAGGGTGCCAAAGACATCGGTGGTGAGGTCAAGATCAACAATCTCAAGAAAGCTCAGATCTTGCATGAACGAGGCTATATCGTTCTACCCAATCCGACCGATCCCAACGTGATCAAAGCCTTCGAGCGGGGTTCGTTCAAGGAATTCGAGCGACATTCGCGGGTCGGCATGGTTTCCGAGGAAAGTTTCGCCCAAAGGGTCGAAGAGTTGAGAAAAGCCGGGGCAAAATATATTTTTCTGAAAACCGGGGCTTATCGTCCGGCGGACCTGGCCCGGGCCGTGGCCTATTCCTCGAAATATAAAATCGATCTGCTGACGATTGATGGAGCCGGCGGCGGAACGGGAATGAGTCCCTGGCGGATGATGAATGAGTGGGGTGTGCCTCCGGTCGAATTGCATACCATGGCTTATAACTATACCAAAAAGCTACATGAAGCCGGTAAGTATGTGCCGGCTTTAGCCTTCGCCGGCGGTTTTACTTTCGAAGACCAGATTTTCAAGGGGTTGTCGATGGGAGCACCCTTTGTCAAATTGATCGGCATGGCTCGTGCCCCGATCGCGGCAGCTATGGTCGGTAAAACCATCGGCCGGACCATCAAGGAAGGCCAAATCCCGGTCTATGTCGAACGCTTCGGTAATACAATCGACCAGATTTTCGTCACGGCTAACGATCTCAGACATGAACTGGGTGAAGAAGCCTTCAATAATCTACCGACCGGTGCGATCGGCTTGTACACCTATTATGAACGCCTGGCCCAGGGATTGCGCCAATTGATGACCGGTGCCCGGAAATTCAACCTCAACTATATGAGTCGCAATGACCTGGCTTGTCTCACGCCTGAAGCATCTAAGATCAGCGGCATCACCTACATCATGGATGTGGACCGCCAGGAAGTCGAACAAGAACTTAATGTGGCTTTGAAATAACCAGACAATAATCTTTTACATACCGGCAAGGCAAATGACTTATTTATCTGCCTTGCCGGTTTTTGAATATACATCCCTATTATATTGGTCTACTCATCCGTGTGCGTAGGGCTACCTTCCTTCGACGAGCTCAGGACAGGTCCCTCGACAGCTCAGGACAGGTCCCTCGACAGCTCAGGACAGGTCCCTCGACAAGCTCGGGACAGGCCCTTCGACAAGCTCAGGACAGGTCAGGCAGTTTTCGATTTAATCCCACAATGTGTTCTGTTAATTTTCTCTCTTGATGAGAATGAGCACGACGCGACCATGACCGCTCGAAAAATTTTCACATCGTTATTTCATCACGTAGCGATGATCACCGTAGGTCCGAAGCACCGCCTTTCAAGGCGGTGACCCCCAGTCCAAAGCCTCAGGCTGCGTAGCTGCCATC
>JAFGSJ010000162.1 GCA_016934675.1 bacterium
ACCTCCATGAGATTTTTGTTTCACAGAGATCATTATAGCACAAATTAATATGAATTGCACTCATATTTTAAGAACGAATTACTAGTATTGAAGCTCCCCAAACCTATGTTATGACCGGCTTGCTGCCACCTTTGCCCTCTCCGGTACTTCAGAAATGTGAATAGTCACGATAACAATCGAATAAATGGTCCAGGTGGTATTGTCCCCATTTTTTTATGGACCGACTAAACCGCCGGTCACCTGGGTCAAACGATTAGATGAGGTGTCATTGTCATACGCAATCCGCACAATAAAACGGATCAGCACCGTCGATTGAGGTCCTTTGTCCACAGGAGTTCCAGGAGCATGAAGCACCGGCATCGGTCCCGAAAAATTATCGACTGTCCCTCCGGTCACTCGAAATATGCATTTCGTTGCACTATATAAGTAGGCATGAAAGAATGAGGTAGACTGATCATGATTAAAAAACTGCTCATGGTTGCTTTGACGAGTTTAGCTGCAACTGCTTATATCAAACGTCGCGAAATTGCTTATGCCACTATCGGTGCGGTGGCATCGGTCGAAGAAAAATTGAGAAAGCTACTCGATGACGTCTCGCAACGTTATTTATCGTCCTGAGAAGTGATCCCAGGAAGAAGAAGGTTTACTCCGGATTGATCAGCGATATTCTACCCGGAAATATATTGTGGCTTTCTTGAGTCGGACTCATTTCTGAAAGCCTTAAAGCACTTCTGGTCTTCACTATCTTCACATCCTAAACATCCACCTTGCTTTACATTCTGTGAAATGCTGATGCTGAGACCATTTTCAAGACTTCTGTCTTAGACTTGAGCCAAAGCATTTGTATTGGTATAATACGGTTGGAATGCGATTTGGATTATGATCTTCATTTGTAACAGGAAAGAAAAGCGAGACACGGTGCCTAATGGTTAATCTGGGGGACATAATAGGTCCATATTGCCTGCGTGATGAAATAGGTCGGGGTGGGATGGGGGTCGTCTTCAGGGCAGAGCATTTGACCAGTGGTGAGCAGGTTGCCCTGAAAACAGTAGTGGTCCAGAACCAGGAGCATGTCCAGAGCATACGACGGGAGATTCATACGCTGGCGAAAATCGATCATCCCGGTGTGGTCAGGATACTGGATGAGGGGTTATACCAGAGTGTGCCCTGGTATGCCATGGAACTCCTGGAAGGTAAGACACTCCGGTCGTATATTGAATCGACCCTGGTTCGAGAAACTAAATCACCTACAGATGTGACCATTCGAGTCGCAGATTTGCAGAAAATGCTGAATACGAAAACGGTTCCTGACGGTCATTTGGGTAGGGATTTGTTGAAGAGTGTACGAGTTTTTCCAGATCAAGCTTCTTCGGTAGTCAGGCCCTATGAAATGGACCATGAAAAAATGGTTTTGGTGTTCAGCATAATCACCCGGATATGTCTGACACTGTCATATTTACATGGTGAAGGTATCATTCATCAGGACCTCAAGCCGGGCAATATTTTCATCCGACCCGATGGTATGCCTGTCCTGGTTGATTTTGGGTTAATGTCCCAGTGCGGTGGACGTACCAGTCGTGAGGTCCTGTCATTAGTCCATACACAATGTGGTACGGTCAATTATATGGCTCCCGAGCAGATTCGGGGTGAATATGTAGATGCCCGGGCGGACCTGTATGCGCTTGGCTGCATATTTTATGAAGTTCTGATTGGTCGACCTCCTTTTTTTGGTGAAAATGTTTATCAGATTATAAACGATCATATCTGCAAAGTGCCCGAACCACCTTCTTCTATCATCACTAATCTGCCTGAACAGATTGATGCATTGATCATGCGTTTACTTGAAAAGAACGCTTTGAGACGTCAGGGATATGCGGTTGATGTAGCGCGGATATTGATGACAGCGGGTGCGACTCTGGTTGAAGAAGTGAGCCATTTGTCCGCTCGGCCCTATCTGTATCGGGCACGCTTTACAGGTCGAGAGTCGATCATGAACGAGTTGAGCAGGCGTTTGGATGATCTCGAGTCCGACCACGGATGTCTGGTCATTATCGAGGGTGATAGTGGCACAGGGAAAACACGTTTACTCATGGAGTTAGCCCTCGTGGTCACTGAACGTGGTCAATTGTTTCTATCGACAGAATGTATGCAGAAAAGGAGAAGACCACTCGAAGCGTTCAGAAAGCCTTTGCAAGCCATTGCTGATTTTTGTCGGGAACAGGGTGTCAAGCAAACGCGCCAGATAATGGGTGTTCGGACGGGGGTTCTTGGCCTGTATGAACCCGCACTCCTTGATTTACCGGGTATTGAATCGGTGCCCCCACTTGAGGAGCTGGGCCCTGAAGCCGCACTGCTCAGACTTTATACCTATCTCTTCGAGACTCTGCTCGCTTTCTCTGACAATAAACCGCTCATTCTCTTGATCGATGATCTGCAATGGGTAGATGAGTTAACCATGGGTTTTTTGGATTTTCTATTCAGACAGGAGCAACTTCATGATACAGGACTGATGGTTATAGGGACCTGCTTATCTGGTGAGGAAACCTCTGAATTGAAGACACTCATGGAAACAAGGTTACTCAATCATTATACGCTTGATCGATTACCCGACTCAGCAGTTTCGAGAATGATCGCCGACATGCTCGCACTTGAATCTCCTCCCAATCTGTTTACACAAATGTTGACCAGACATGGTGAGGGTAATCCCTTTTTTATCTCTGAATATCTTCGGACAACAGTTGAAGAACAGTATTTACAGCGGGACAGGGCCGGTATCTGGCATTTAGCTGATCATGATGTTTATCTTGATTCGGGCAAGAAATTCTTTGGCCTGGCCATACCTGCAACCCTTCGAGACTTAGTCCAGCAACGTTTTCGATCGCTTTCAGCCCAAGCCCTGACCATGATCGAAGCTGCCGCTGTTATCGGTAGAGAGTCCAGTTACCGGCTTTTGCATCAGATGGTTAACCTCGATGAGACTGATTTTCTTGAGGCTATCGATGAATTGATCAGGAAAAAAATCTTCGTAGAAAGCGAGAGCGGTGCGCTTCGTTTCGGGCAAAATCTGTTCCGCGAAATGACGTACGATCAGTTAACAAATGAGCAGCGGATAATGCTTCATGCCCAAGCCGCTCAAGCGATAGAGCTGTTGTTTGCAGAACATGCCGACGATTACTCGGATGAACTGGCACATCATCATGAGCAAGCAGGACAAATCAAGCAGGCCCTTCATTGGAATAGAAAGGCAGCAGAACATTCAAAATTCATGTTCGCGAATAAGAAAGCGTTATCTTATCTCGACAAGGCGCTCGAGCTGCTCCCGCTCGATGATCACCTTCAGAGGGTCGAGTTGCTCTTTTTACGGGAGGGTGTTCTGGATATTGTTGGAGACAGGGCTTCCCAACATCGTGATCTGGTGGAACTGCAGCAGTTGAGTGAGCGATTGCAGGACATTGTTATCACGGGTCGGTTATATTTACGCCAAGCCCGCTTATTGGAGCGACAGGGTGCCTATTTTGATGCCATTCAGAAAGCGGAACAAGCGATCAGGCAGGGTCGACTGGCACAACAGATCAGACATGAGGCCGAAGCATATCTCTTATTGGGTACCGCTCATCTCCAACTCGGCGATCTGGAAACAGCCCAGCGCAAGTTTGAACAAACATTGGCCATGGCTCATGTAGCCAAGTTGCGAACACTCGAGATTGATTGTCTCAATGAATTATCGGCCCTGGCGATTCACCAGGATGATCAGGTTAAGAGCCTGGCCTTTGCAGAACAGGCCCTGGAAATCTGTCAAGACTATTCCTATCAAACGGGAATGGCCCGGGCCCATTGGAACCTGGGACGGGTCTATGATCAACTACATGCAGATCACAGGCGATCCCTTGAAAGCATGGAGACGGCCCGACGGATTTTCAGGGAAACAGGTAATCTACCAGAAGAGGCTCAGACTGTGCTGAGTATGGGCACACTCTTTTTTACAATGAGGGTTTTGCCCGAGGCCCTTAACTGCTTTGAACATGCTCTGCGCATCAATCGTCAGACCGGTGATTTTAAAGCACAAGCCGCGGCTATTACTCAGCATGGACTCATGACCCTGTTTCTCGGTGATCGGGGCATGGCCCGCCTTCTTTTCCAACAAGCACATGATCTTTATCTGAAAAGCGGTTCTGTGGTGGATATCGCTGAAGTCTGCTCGTTTCTCGGCTTGGTCTGTTATCTGGAACATGACCTCGATTGTGCGGCCGATTATTGTGCTCGAGCAGTATCGGCCGCATCTTCCACTTCCCTTGACAAGCTCTTGGGGACGACCACCATGATCAATGGCCGGATTTTGCTCGGGATGCAACGCATCGATGAGGCCGAACAGGCGTACAACAAAGCTCTGAAAATCAGGAATCCACTGAAATCCATGGCGGAAATAATCGAGACTAAAATTGCTCTCGCTCGCGTTCTCGTCTATAAAAACGAGCCTAATCAGGCCCTGAAGACCCTGGAACCATTGCTCGAATTCATATCATTGTTGAACTTCAAGGACCTGTTTCAGCCACTTCTTGCCCTCCATGACTGTCATTGTATCTTCAAAGCCTGTTTTGATGATCGGACTGAAATGATTGCAGCCACTGCGAATGTACTCGTTCAGACTGAAGCAGAGAAAATCCCTGATCCACGTTTGAAACAAACGTATCTCAGCAAGAATCAGCTTCATTCATGGTTTCACTGAAAGATTGAAGCATTTTGGATACAGATTGAAGCGACCAAGATCAGCCGGTATGAGGATCAAGCGGCGGATGTCCTGAATTTGGTTGTTTCGCTGAAGCGGGGGTGGTCTTTTTCCATGTGCTGGCCTTCTTCGGACTCCCACCAGTCAACATCAAGATGGTCCGTGAACAACACGCCATCGAGATGGTCAATTTCATGTTGAAGGACCCTGGCCAGGAGCCCTTTACAAGGTATTGTCTTGTTTTGACCATCAAGTGTTTGAAAACGGACGGTCACCTGTTCCGGACGTATCACAACACCATGATAGCCGGGCACGCTCAGACATCCTTCTTCATAATCAACCTGACCGCTGGATTTTGTGATCTCCGGGTTGATAAAAACCATGGGGTGTAATTCCTCACCTTCATTGGAAATGTCAATGGTAACAATCCTTTGTGACACACCGACTTGTGGTGCTGCCAAGCCAATACCTTTGGAACAATACATGGTTTCGAGCATGTCACGAGCCAATGTTTTAATCTCGGGTGTGATTTGTTTGATCGGATCGGCTTTTTTTCTCAAAACCGGGTCGCTGAATGTCCGAACAACCTGGATTGTCATAGGCATACTCCTTTATTAATTTTAAAATAGACTACTTCTTAAATGTTTATGTCAGTTGCAACACAAAAGCAAATCCCTGGATTTTAATCCTGAAGGTTTGGGCCATGCCTGTCAAAGCATTATCGATGCTTGATTCAGGCTATTGTAGCGGTTGGTTGTTCTGCGGCGGGGAGAGATATGATGATACTGGTCCCTCGATCAACTTCTGACTCGACCCTGATATGACCTTCGTGCCGATTAATGATGTGCAGACTGACAGATAAGCCAAGGCCGATAAATTTCCGACTGTCCTTGGTGCTGAAGAAGGGATCGAAAATCTTCATGATATGAACCTTGGCAATACCAGTGCCAGAGTCGGTAATTCTTACTTCTACGCCGTTTTCAATTTTTTCGGTCTGGATTTCTAAGTTACCGCCATTGGGCATGGCTTCGAGAGCATTGAACAGAATATTGATCAGGGCTT
This sequence comes from bacterium, assembly GCA_016934675.1. Lineage (GTDB taxonomy): Bacteria > CSSED10-310 > JAFGSJ01 > JAFGSJ01 > JAFGSJ01 > JAFGSJ01. The sequence continues at coordinate 5,789 of JAFGSJ010000162.1, forward strand.
GTTTCATCTGATCAGGCAAAAGCTTGACTGGAGGAATCGCGTTTTCGAATTGGGTTTTCAATACAACATTATGCGTTCTGATTTCCTTGTCCATCAGGAAAATGATGTCTTCGAGGAGATGATTGATATTATAATTCAAAAAGTGGGGAGCAGTCGGACCGGCAAAATCAACGATCTGACGGGTCAACTGGGCAATTCGGAAGACCTCGTTTTCTATGTGATTCAGCATTTCTTTGGCTTGATCGTGGTCTGAAAATTCCTCCCGGATTAAATAAATATAGTTTTTGATAGCTTCAAGTGGATTATTGATTTGATGTACGACCGTCGTAGCTAATCGCCCGATGCCGGCTAATTTTTCGATGAGCAAGGCTTGGTTTTCGAAAAGCAAGCGTTCACGTTGAGCATTGACTTGGACAGAGATATCCCTGACGAACCCGATTATACCTCTGACATTGTTATCATTATCACGAACGGTGGATACATCGAGGGCAATATCGATGGTCCTGCCGTCCTTTGCTGATACTCTGGTGTGAAATGAAGCAGAGTCGGAGTCACCACTTAGACGTTTTGCCATTGCCTGACTAATCCGGTCACGTTCTTCAGGATGAATGATCAAAGCAGGGTCTGTGCCGATGAGTTCATGCTCCGGAACATTGAGTTTCTGCGTAATTTGTTTATTCACAAAGGAGAATGTTGATTGTTCATTAATCAGAAAAATCCCGATATTAGCTTGATCGAGCAGATTTCTTAACAATGGATTCTGGTCCAGCAAACTGATCATGACCCAATCTCTCTTCAGCAGATTCGTCCATGGAGACATGTTATCGTGTAAAAATCACAATACTCTGATAGGGTGAAAATGTCAATAATTTTGTATGGGCCCTGTGTCCCAATATGAGTAGTATGTCCAATTTAATGCAGGAAGGCAGGGGTTTTTATAATTGAGTGTCCCGGATTCTTCCGGATTCTTTCTATCTCGATTTTTCGTAATGTTTTGACTATAGTACTTTTAAATGTGCTGTATGGGGTCTCTCGTGGAAAGGCACTTGTGAAACCTGGATCAGTAGTGTACTATGAGGCCATGAAACCGAATAAGATCTGCATAATTGACGGATCACCGTTAGTCCAGGACATCTATCAGATCATTTTCAAGCAGTATGAACTGGAAGGTGTCCGGATCATCCAGGCCCAACGAGGGAAGCAGGCCCTTTTTTTATTAAGGGCCCATTTGGATACAGACTTGATTGTTCTGGATATGAATTTACCAGATATTAATGGGCTGGCGTTACTGGGTTTTATCAAGCAGCAGAAGTATTTGCAGGACATTCCGGTGATCGTTGTCAGTAGTAGCGGAAGTGAAGAGGATGTTATGGATGGGCTCCAGATGGGAGCAGAAGCTTTTATCAAGAAACCGTTTTTGCCCGCTAATCTGATCAGAGTCATCGATCGGCTTGCATGTAAAAATGTGTGAAGGAGACCAACTTACAATTCGAGTATAATAATACTCACAGTTCGATCGGATTGAACTCATGAAGAAGGGATACAACACGAATATAGTCTGGCAGGGAGTAGGTTTGCACGTACAGACTGAGTATCAAGGTGAGCAGGGGGGGCTGGTCGAGACCCTGGTTTTCAGGGAAGGTCATATTATTTTCACCCATCGAAATCCCTCTATCGAGGATGAATCTCAGATTGTGGACATGGTTGTTGAAAACCAGCACAAAAGGATTTTGACGCTCATCAAGAATGGTTTAATCGGTCAACTTATGAATATGCCTGACCAAAAAGCCAATGCCGAAAAACGAAAGAAAAGTGCCAAAAAGCAGACAAGTTTTGAAAGTGGGCCCCAGGCGAACAGACAGGATGATTCAGAATTGCCTGAAGTGGGGCCGGAAAGGGGTATGTCCGATCGAAGTTCAGAAGCGAAGCAAGCTGGAGTTACCTTATCTGAGGACTTGAAGCCTGATCCGGATCTGGTTGTCAAGACTGAAAGCGATGCAATCACCGGAAAATATGTCTCCGGGACCCATCTGAAACAAGCTTCACCTAAAGAAAAGGACCGATTACTCCTGGAAAGAATTCGGAAATACTGGACTTCAGAGCGTGGCCAGGACCAGAGTAATTGGAAAAAGCTGGAAGCGGTCTTAGGTCAGATGATCGGGCTGATGAACGATATCATTGTGGCCGCAGTTGTGACAGAGAGTGGTTTGCCCTTAGCCCTGGAACACGGCTCCGATATCGTTTTTCCAACCAAAGAACTCACCCGGCTGTTTCAGAATATCATGCAATTCAAAAACAACTGTATTTCGCCGACGCTCGATTTTGGTAAGTTCGAGGAATTGCACGGCTATACGACCAATGTTAATTTCATCATGCGTTGTATCACCGAAAGGGTTTTTCTGATACTGATCGCCACAAAGCAGGCCAATTTGGGTAAGATGAACACGATTATTACCCAATATAGTTTGATGTTGAAGGTTGTTTTTGATTGATCTGGCCCCTGATGGGACGGGAGACGATGCGATCTCATGCCGCTTTTGTTGACGGACAGACGACGTATCCGAGTAAAAAAAACCAGTTGTCCGCATGCCTGGAACATACTATATTGTTTAGAAGGTACTGTTTTCCTGATCAGTGACCTGTATTTTAATTATTACATGTATGCGTTATTGTATTATAAATTCTGGTCCGCTTTGATGATTAGACAGATCGTGGCCTGAGTCCGGAATTATGGAGATAAAATAAATGCAAACGGGCTTCAATACCAATATCGAGCATAATGGTCGCATTTTTCATGTGCAGACTGAAGTCCAGGGTGGTGCACATCTTATTGTCGAGACCTTGATCTATGAAGGTGGGACTATCATTAATTCCAAAAAAACGCCGTACGATCATCTACTCCAATCAGAGACCCCGGAAAAGGAAATTCGCCAACTGGTCGAAAAGCAGCACATTTTTATGATTGGTCTGGTCAAGGCGGGTAAATATGGTCAACAGATTGAACAGCAGCCCTCGAAAAGCAACCAGGACCAGAAAGTTGGGCCAGTGACTGCTTATAAACCACAACAGAGGGAAGACTCAGACCGTAGTTCAACCGCGGACGATCAAGGTCAAGCCGAGCCTGATGACAAACAGTTAACGGAAAAGATCATAGTGACCCGGGAACTGAAAAAGGATGTATCGGATCAGATCGGGTCCACGGACAGTCAGTCCCGACCGGTCAAATCAGCCAAACCCACTAAGTCTGCTGGTGATGACAAGAAAAAGTATGTCTCCGGGGCACATCTGAAGAAGTCTCTGTTCCTGGAGAAAATAGTCGAACAAACCGACCGTTTACAGATGACCAAAATTAACCGTGATTATGAACATAAGAACATTCTCAATGTCAAATTGAAAGCGGTCTTGGATGAGCTCGAATTTCTTCTTGAAGATATTCAATATGTCGCTTTTCGTCTCGATAGTTGTGATCTCACGCTGGTCAATCCTAATGAGCAGAGAAACCATGATCTCTATGACGAGCTTTACAAAACGCTGAAATCGGTGCATGAGGTTTTAAATGAGAGTAGCGAGCTGAATCGCTTTACCGAAATCAAATTCTCGACCACGACCGGGCATGTTCTTGTGTTTATGGTTAATCCTGTATGTTATCTTACCGTGACAGCTCATCTCTCTGCCGATATCGACGCTATACGTTTAGCGATCGAGACCTCGAAGAAGCAAATCCTGGAGATACTGGATCAGAAGTATAGTATTCAAGACCGCTGAAGTCATAACGGTCGCGACCAATTTTTCAATGACAGCCTGAACATGTAGCTGGTGTGCTGATGAAATCACGCAAAGTTCTTATCGTTGACGATGAACAGTTCATTTTAAATCTTATCACTGAACTGCTTGAAGCTTATGATTACCAGGTCATGACGGCAAAAAACGGTCGCGCCGCACTCGAACTGTTGAGTAAGGAACTACCGGATATCATCGTGTCTGACATCATGATGCCCGAGATGGATGGTTTTACTTTTTTGCAGAAGCTCCAGGAAAACAGCGTGACTCGGCATATACCTTTTTTATTTCTTTCAGCCAAGAGTCAGGTCGACGACCGCGTCCGCGGACTTCAGGACGGAGCGGATGATTATATCTGTAAACCATTTGATCATGATGAATTCCTGGCCCGACTCGAAGTGCGTTTGAACAAAAAGAACAACCTTCTTTTTGCTGAGACTACTCATACCAGTGAAATTAAAGGAGACATTGCTGTCTTTTCACTGGTCGATTTGATCCAGATGATTAAAATGCGTAATCTGACAGGGGAACTGAAGCTTGATTTTGTCAATGAGAAGGCCATACTGCGTTTCTATGAAGGCAAGCTGTCTCAGATCGAATATAAGGGACTCCCACCTTTGAAAGCTTTCCAGTTTTTGATGGATAGGCGGCAGGGTCATTTCTCATTTTACTCATCGAACGAGCAGTATCAGGATGAGATTATGCTGGATACCGAGCACTTTCTGCTCGAGGCCATGAAACAGTATGATGATTATCAGCGTCTTGTTTCGGAATTGCCGCCATTACATCAGGTCTGGCTGAGGAGCACGATGGATCTCAAGGGCAGACGTATGTCAAAAGTTGCACAAAAGGTCCTGCAACAATTCGATGGGATCAAGTCAATTCAGGACATCATTGAAGCGGTGTCTGACGATGATCAGGTCGTTCTGAAAATCATCCGAGACCTGATCAAAAACGGTTTTCTGCAACAGGTAGGGTCTGTGACCGATAATGAAGGACCACCCGATATGACCCGAGAAGACTTGTCAGACAAAGATCAATGTAAAGATGCACTCAAAAGCTTGATCGAATACCACTCCGGCAATGCTTCCCTCGTGGTTGTCGGTGATCAGGAGGAGTCTTTGAACACTTATATCCAAACGCTGAGTTCATGTCTGGGAGTGGAAGAAGGGACTTGCACGACCTCAAGTAATTCGTTCTCTCTGAAAAAGACCATGCTTGATGATATTCATGCAATGAATATCTATGGTGTGACCCGTTTGGAACAATTCAATTTCCTGAACAAAATCATGCTGAAAGAAATACTCGGTTTCCTGTTCCTGGTCAATGGGCCGGGGGACCTGACTCCAGACCATCTTGTCCATGAATGTGTCCAACAAGCCAAACGGGAACTCATGCACTATCTATTGGTCAGTACCATGTCAGCGGATATTCAGAAAGCAGACCCCTTTTTCAATATGGGTGATGTTATTACCTGTCAGATCGATGACCGGGATTCCGTTCTGACTACCTTCAATGAATTGCTGCATAAATGTCTTGCATAGATACTTATGTGCCTCTGATTGAACTGCGCCCCATTTCACTACCGATTCAGCTTTATCCTCTACTGACTTTTTATGTATAAAAAGTGGACATTTGACTTAATTCGGAACTGATCATATAATAAAGTTACTGACAGGAGAATGGCAGTTCACGCTGCATTGGTGAGTGGTTTCAAATAAACATCGGCCATGAGGACCCAACATGACTTCAGAAGATATGGAAAAAAAGAAAAGCGTATTCAACAAAAGTCAGGAATTCCTGGAAATCTTCAACTCGGGAAAACAGTTTATCGAAGAAATACTCAAGGAAAATGAGCGTTTACGTTTACGGATAATGCAGCTCGAAGGGAAATTGGATAAAACCGAAAAGGACGATCTGATCGAGCAACTCCAGAAGAAAGCGGAGCGGTTGGAGGAAAAAATCCATAAAATGGAAACGCGTTACAGCGATATCGAAAAAGAGAACAAGGAATTTGCTGAAAAATATCTCGAAGTCGAAGAGCAGAACAATAATTTGGCCAACCTCTATGTCGCGTCTTATCAATTGCACTCGACCCTTGATTTTAATGAAGTTGTCAAGATAGTCATGGAGATTGTCATCAATCTGATCGGGTCCGAGGAATTCGCTTTGTATCTCTTGGATGATAACAATGCCGAATTGACCCTGGTCGCATCAGAAGGTCTGGGCGAAAATCAGACCGGTACGATCGAGATCGGAAAGGGTATTATCGGGACGGCGGCCCAACAGGGTGAGAGTTACTACATCGCCGACCTGACCCAACATATCGAGTCCGAACCTTTAGCGGTCATTCCGTTGAAAATCAAGGAGCAGGTCATCGGCGTGCTGGCGATTTTCAAATTACTCGTTCAGAAAGACGGTTTTACGCCGGTCGATCACGAACTTTTTTCTCTCCTGGCTGGCCATGCGGCCACGGCCCTTTTCAGTGCCCGCCTTTATACTCAATCGGAACGCAAAGTTTCGACATTGAAGAGTTTTCTCGATTTATTGAAACCGTTGCCCGAGTAGTTATTTCTTCCGTTCTAACAGCCTGTGATTCTATTCGGTATATCCCAGGATTTTCAATTGATCACGAAGGCGATGGTGTGTTTCATCCTGTTGATCGTTGTTGGGTTGAGCACGGTAACTATTTTGACGTGAATAGATCAGATTTTTACGGATTTGTTCGATGAAATAAGCCTCCAAAACCGGATTTTGACTTGCCAAATCGTATCGTTCCAAAGGATCGCCCGCGAGATTGTAAAAGCTGTATTCCAGAACGGCCGGGTTCAGGCAAACCGCCCTTGTCCGAATTGTGCATTTATAGCGCCCGTCCGTAGCCGTATGCCAGAAAGTCGCTGCTTTTTCCGACACTTCATCGGCAAAAACCAGGGTATGATCATAAGATAATGTGTCTGTCACGATTGGTGCCCCGAGTATGATATCGGGAAAAAGGCGGCGGACTTCCATGATTGCGTCGACTAGTTGACCTTCAGGCAGTGGGCCGATCAGGACCGGAACATTGAGGGTTTCTTCGAAAATCCAGAACCCGTGGCCCATGCCGCCATGTTCCCAAAATTCTTCGCCATGATCGCCGATGAGCACGATCAGAGGGGAATCCGAAGCGGAATACTGTTCGAGCATAGTCAGTAATCGTCTGAAACCATGGTCCGTATAACGAATTTCACCATAGTATTGGGTCAAGGTTTGCCGGGTTAACTGGTCTGTATAGGGGTGATCGTGTTTCTTTTTCCGGTCCGGTGGTGCAGGACGAACAATGATGGAGGCAGGTCCCAATTCGATCAGACGAGCGTATGGTTCGGGTGGTGCATAGGGTGAATGGGGGTCCATTATATGGAGATAGAGGCAGAAAGGAGAAGCAAGAGCGTCAGGTCCATCAAGAAGGGGCGAAGTGGCGTCAAGGACCTGGTCAATATTGAGCAAACGGTCCAGTAATTCCGGTTTAAGGTCAACCGGTTTTACATCGTTGAACATCTCGATAAAACGATCGAAATCCCGGGCAAAACCATAATACTCTGAAATCTGGGGGTTCGCGCTCACCGCAGCCGTGCAATAGCCCTTTCTTTTCATGTGACTGAAGAAGCGCGGGGCTTCAAAAGAAAGAGCACTCTCTGCTTCAAGAACGCCATGATGTTCCGGCAACAGACCGGTAAACAGTGATGCGACCGACGGCCGGGTCCATGATGCCTGGGCCCGACCATGGCAAAACTGGAGTGCTTTTTTAGCGAATCGATCGATCCAGGGCGACGTGGACACACTCTGCCCGTAACAACCCAGGGCATCACTGCGCAGGGTATCGATAAGCAGGACTACGAGATCGCGACCGTCTCGGAAAGGATGATGGGAAAATGCCTGTTCTGTGCGGGTCTGAGAGGGTGCCTGTTTGGTTTCGAGCTTCAATTCACGCCACAGGACACGGGTATCGAGTTGTTGACTGCCCGTATTGACCCGCTCGACGGCTAACTCGATCTGGGCATGTTGCCCGGCGCATACAGTCAGATCAATATTGAACAAGGCGTTATCTTCTGAAGAGCCGGGTTTAAGGATGTGCGAACTCGAGATCACCTGACCCTGTTCCGGAGTGATGATAATCTCAGCTTTGAGTGTGTAGGCAGCCCGCTCATCCGGTGCGATATTTTTAGGTAATGCACACAAAACTTTCAATCGAGTGTGTGCCTGGACCAGACGACAGGTCGAGAAACGCGTGCCCGGTGACTGTTCGATAATGGATCGGCCCTGCGAATCTGCGCTGGACGTGATCCTTCGTTCCGGAAGGTCCAGGCCGCTATAACTCTGCTTGAGTAGTTGAAGCTTCTCGAAAGCCACTCCGAGTTCGCGATTGTCCCCTTCCTCACCCTCACCTCGTTCACGCGCCGGGACACAGGTGTAGCGGCATTCGAAAGTAAGAGTATTCCATCCCAGTCGCAAGGCCTGGTCCGGTAGAGAATAATGCTGATCTGACCAGTCCAGAGGCAACACATGGTCCCCGGCTGAAACACCATTGCATGACATTTTCAAGCGTTGTAAGGGCTTGCCTGGCGGCACGAACGGCTTGACACTGACCAGTACGGCGACCCGAGCTAACTCCGCCAGATAAAAATCCAGTCGGCCTTCATGGCCCAGTAACCAACTGTAAAAACGATCATCATGATATTCATCCACACCGAAATCGAGTATTTTAGCTTCGCCCTGTTCCGGTCTACCGAATACTATGAGAACGTCCTCGCAATCCTTATGCATGGAAGGAAAATCAACCAGGAGGTCCTGACTGATCTGCGGACGGTTTGAACAGGACCACCAGGTGATTCCGCAACATGCCAGAACCATAAGAACTACCAGCCAGTGCGGTTTTGTTCTCTTTTTCATATCAGAATTCATGACGTGGCATCGCTTTTTTTCCCGGTCACATTTTTCAAATGTATCCTTTTTTTGGTATAATAGGACTTACATGTACACAAGATCATGGGGTTTATCCTGATGATGTACTAGTATCACAATGAGGGCAGATGTGGCAAGAAATACACCGACAACGTTATTCGGAGCCAAACGATCATAAGCAGGGGGTCTCAGAAGGTAGGACTCGTTAATTCAAACCAATCGACGAAGGAGAATATTGTGCTCAAACAAATGATCAGACAGCCATATTGGATCGTCCTGATGCTCGTTTTACTTTCAGTTTCCAAACTCGAAGCGTCCAATTTCGTTGTGGTGGGAACACGTGCTACCGGTATGGCTGGTGCATCCGTTGCCATCCCGGAAGGAGCATACTCGATCTACTGGAATCCGGCGCGAATGGAGAAGGAATCTGAGAATTCCTGGAGTGTCATTTTTCCGACCGTTGGTTATCATGCCGAGCAGCATAACCACATTTTCAAGAGGCTCGATGATATTCTCGATATTTTAGGTGATTACGATTTAAGTGATGACGAAATCAGTAATGACCATATTGCCGTGCAGCGGATCAGAAATATACTGTATGATCTGGACCGTCAGGGCACCGGCCTGGTTGTGGATGCCCATGCGGGTTGTCTCTTTAAAAAGGACAAACTCATGCTGGGCTTTCTGAGTATTGCGTATGGTGGTTTGGCGGTTGACATCGACACGGAGAATCTCAGCGTCGGGGATGAGACCCAACCGAACTCGATTGAAAAAAATCACAGTTCGTTTGATTCTTGGGGTTTATGGACCCATCAATTCATTGGCGGTTATCAGTTTCCGATGTATGATGGTACATCCATCAAGGGTTACCATAATTTCATATCTTTCGGTTTCACCCTGAAATACATTTACGGCCAGAGTTATTCATATTATCGGAGTGTCTATGACAAGGATGTGGATGACGATGATAAGAAAAATCCGTTTCGTGAAAACAGACGCAGCCGGGGGACCGTATCATATGATTTGGGCTTTCACTATAAACTCGAGGATTTCTTCGAAGCAGGTCTGGTGTTTCGGGATTGCAGCAGTCCGATTTTTCCTCGGGCGTCGCATGACTTCTCACCGGACGAGACTATCCGTTTGCGGGTCCAAACACGTTTGGGATTAGCTTACCATTATGATCCCGATTTCACGGTCGCGCTCGATTTCGATTTGAGCTCGAATAACTCCTCAACGCTTGACGGATATAAGGACCAACGCGTGGCCCTCGGCCTGGAAAAAGCGTTCTTCAACCGCCATCTTCTGACCCGGCTGGGTTATTATCAGAATGTGGCAGAAAGTGGTTCCGACTCGGTTGTCACCGTTGGACTCGGAACACGCATCGGTCTTTTCTTTCTTGAGGCCTCCTTTGGGATCACGCCCAGAAGTTATGGCACTGAACACGTCCTGTTTATCGACGAAACGATCGGTTCGTTCCATATTTCCTTCTTCAATCCACCTACACAGAAGCCACAGGCTATTCAAAAAGGACAATGAATTGCTGAAAGAAGGTGTCAGGCACTACAGTTGTGTGTCTGGTCCAGACTGCTTTGTTTCGGGTGAGGACTGGTCATCGTCGGATAAGGCCACTCCCTCAGACAGGTCGGTTTCCTCAGACAGGTCCGGTTTCATACGCATCATGACTCGTTCGATCCGGTCTTGCAGATTCTGATTATCCGAATCGATGGCCAGCGCTTCCTGATAATAGCTGAGGGCATTATTCAGATCGTCATTCGTATCATAGACTTGTCCGATTTTGGTCATAGCGGTCACCAGGTTCTCAGTGAACTGTTCATAGCGGCCATATTGGCGACCTCGTTTGAACAGATCGACCGCGACCAGACGTTCCTTGAGACCTTCCTGGTCCATGTATCTGAGCCCGATATCAAGCATGAGTCTGGCCAGGAATTTGTTCAAATCACGGTAGCGAAAGAAGCTTCTGCCCCGGTTCAGCGAGCTTTTCATTTCCTGGTCTTGAATCATCATCATCCAGAGTTCATCAGGCACCACTTTCACCGTGGTGATTTCCTTTTTATCATAGGGATGAAAAGCGCCGCGCATGATTTGTAAGGAATTGCATTCGCTGTCATACTGGACCCAATAGGTCGCAAAATTAACCGTACAAAGGGTGAGATACAGCCCTAACAGAAGAAGAACAACGATCAGATACTTGCGTGAATTGGTCATGTATTGCGGAGTTGTCTTCAATTTTTCTTCAAGAAGTCCCTCATTCGAAACAAGGGTTGAGGCGACTTTGTCAACTTTGCCAGCTAGAATGGCCTCTGGCCCAAGCAGCTCGGGACCGGCTGATGAAGCATGAGGCCCCTGTTCAGACTCAGCTACGGACAATCGGTCACTCCAGTCAAACCCAGCCTGATCGCTGCTATCAGGGCCTCCAGGATGCTCCTGAGAAGGCTGCACTGGCAGGACTACATCGGCTGATTGACTAGAAGCGTTTTTTTCGAAATGGACTTCGATCGGGCCGGTATCTTCTTGAAAATCAGGGTCCGTGTCCTCCATGAAATCATCACCGATTATCAGGATGGCCGTATAATTATCAGGAGAACCTTTCTGTTCTACCAGCTCGGCCAGGGAGGTCAAGGCCTTTTCCGGATCGGCATTCGATCCGGATATAACGGAGATGAGCTCATCATCTGACAGAACGGTCGTGATCCCATCCGTACACAAAAGAAAAGCGTCCCGTGCTGAAAAGGGAAACATGGCCAGATCGACTTCAATATCGGGACCGCTGCCCAAAGCTCTGGTTATGATGTTCTTGAACGGGTAATTCTCAACTTCTTCGGGTGTAACCTGTTTTGTGTCGATTAATTCCTGCAAGCGGGAATGGTCTTTGGTGATCTGGCGAATGCTGTTTTTCCTGAGACGATACAAGCGACTGTCACCGACGTGGGCGACAAAAGCTTTGTCTTCAAACAGTTGGAGCATAACTATGGTTGTGCCCATGCCGGCTTTTTCGGGATTGATTTTCGCTTCCCTGAGAATAGACCTATTGGCTTGACGGGCCGCCTGTTTTAAATTCCTAAGACGTTGCTTCTCGGGATCGAGATCAAGCTCAGTCTGAGTAATATCAAGAGTATCACCCACCTTAAAGAAATTCGTGATCTCAGAGACAGCGATCTGACTGGCAGACTCACCGCCCCTGTGACCACCCATCCCATCCGCTACTGTAAAGAGTTTGATCGTCTCGAGAATGCCATAATTATCCTGATTTGTCTTACGCTTTTGACCGGTATGACTTATGGCGGCATATTTCATAGCACTCTTCCTGTTTTTGCAGTAATTGTATAGTACTTCAAAGTTTTTTTTGTGCAAGCATTTTTTTGATAAAACCGTTCTGCCGATCTAAACAATACCATAAAATTGTGCGTGGACAGCACAATTCTGGTCGGAGTCGCACTCTTCAACAGCCCTCACTCGATCTAGTAGATATCATAATGCTTCAATTTCTGGTTGAGACATTGTCGCGTTATCCCCAGTCTTCGGGCAGCCCTCGATTTGTTACCCTTATGCTCCACCAGGGCAGAGACCAGTAATTCCCGTTCGACTTGACTCAGAACATCTTTTAGTGTGCCGGTAACATGGACACCTTTAATCATAGTCTCGATATGACGGACCTCATCGTTGAGAATGCCCTCGTCGATATAACTGTCCTCATCTGCCAGATTGACCGCCAATTCGACCTGGTTCTCCAGTTCCCGAATATTTCCCGGCCAGGAATACTCGTCGAGACGCTCTAAGACAGCCTTGGTAAAACCTTTCACCTTCTTGTGCAATATATGATTGTATTTCTGCAAAAAATGATAAGCCAATGGAGCAATGTCCTCCTTGTGGTCTTTCAGAGGAGGTAAATTGATCTGTATGACCTTCAATCTATACATTAAATCTTGACGGAACCTGCCCGCCTTGATTTCTGTGTCGAGGTCCTTGTTGGTCGCTGCAATAATTCTGACATCCACGTGTTTGATTACATTCGAGCCAAGCGGTTTGACCTCCTTTTCCTGCAGGAAACGGAGTAACTTGGCCTGTATTTGCGGTCCGATTTCGGAAATTTCATCGAGGAAAACCGTGCCCTGATGTGCTTCTTCGAAAATTCCCCTTTTCTGGTCAATCGCACCGGAAAAGGCACCTTTGACATGTCCGAACAGTTCGCTATCGATCAATGTCTCAGGAGCATTACCGCAAAAGAAGGGAATAAAGACTTTGTCGCTCCTATTCCCCATATTATGGATAGCTTTGGCGATCAATTCCTTACCGGTACCACTGGCACCGGTCAGGAGCACGGTCGAACTACTCGAAGCTATTTTTGCGACGGTTTTCAAAATAGTCTGCATGGTCCGACTATGGGCAATGATATTGTTTGAACGATAGAACTCCTTGTTCTGGATCCGATACGAAACGTTTTCCTTGATCAATTGCTTGCGTTCGAGGCCATTGGCCAGAGCCAGAGCCGCGATATTGGCAAAAGAAGCGACAAACTGGACGTCCTTTTCAAGAAAAATATCGGTCATGGACCGTGTATCCAGATAGACAACCCCGATCAGATCGTCATACACTTTCAAAGGCACACAAATGATGGCGACAATCCCGTACAAAGATACGCTTTTACTGTGAGCACACAGCGAATCAAGACTCGTATCCGTGATATAGACCGGTTCACCACGCAAGACTACGTTGTTTAAGACAGTCGTGGATAATTGGGCTGCATCGAAAAGAGTTTCACTCTCGAGATTCCGGATTATCTCGGCCTGTAAGCGGCCAGTCAGATGGTCCTTGAGAAAAATAGCGCCCCGATCGGCTTTGAGTGTCTTGATAATGGTATCGAGGATTTGTTCGAGAAGATGATCGAGTTCCTTGGTTGAATTGATGATATGGGTAATACTGATCAAGGACTTCAATTGCTCCTGATCGGAAGGCAGATGAAAATACAGTGGCTGTAAACGTGAATTCAATTCCTGTTTCAATTGTTCGGCTTTTTTCAGTAATTGGGGTGTCTTCAATTCCTCGAAAATCGCTTCCGCTTTCTCGATAGTGTGGCCTGCCTGTCTGATGTTTTCGGACTTGAGTTGTTCGTGTGCCAAAAACAGGTAGGTTTGACCCAGTTCATACCGAGCACCGATCTTTTCCAACAAAGCTACACTCTCGTTCAAGGCTTCCTGACCCTTGTTCGAGTCCCCGAGTTTCAAGGAAATCTCCCCCGACATTCTCAGAATATTGCCCAGCTCGATGTTATCTTCGACTTTATCGATGATTTTTCGAGCCCGGTTGATCTCTCTAAGGGCATAGGACACATTATCCTGACGGAGCTGTACCTCCGCGGTCAATCGATGCGCAATCGCCTGACAACGTTTCAAATTCGTTCTTCTGAAAACCGGCATCGAGCGGGCCAGATAATCCAGGGCGGATCCATATTCATGTTGCTCGATGCCCAAACTGGCAAGTGAAAGATGAGTTATGGCCATACCAATATCATCGTGTAGACGTTCCCTTAATTTCAAGGCAGTGGTGAAATGCTGATGCGATTCCCTGAATTCGCCCATACGCAGGAAGAGTTCGCCCAGATTGTGATGCATGACCGATTGGGCCTGCAGATTACCCAGACGCTTGAAAATGTCCAGTGCGTGCTGGAAATAGGATAAGGAAACGGACCAATTGCCCTGCAGGGCATGGGCCGAACCCAGATTGACCAGGGCATTCGCCTCACCATTGATATCATAGTGTTTCCGCACCAATGCCAGGCCTTTTTCATGATACGCGATCGCCTTCTGAGCATTACCTATCTTGTCGGCCAAGGTACCCAGATTGTTCAGGCTGGCGGCGATACCCCGTTCATCTTTCAGGCTTTGGTTAAGCTGTAACGCCTTGCTGAATTGTTTTTCTGCGGATTGATAATTGCCATAAGCTTCGGCAATCTTGCCCAGGGTCAGGTATGTTTTCGCCATCAAATCCTCGGACTTGATCGCCTTGGCATCATTCAACGCATCGGAACAAATCGCCTGGGCCTTCTTGTATTCTTTGAGCAAGCTATGCATCCAGCCCAGCGTTGATTTGAGTTCAATGGTCTGGGGTGATATTTCGGTTGGATCGGACCCTTCGAGGGCTTGACTCAACACTTCGCAGGCAACCCGATAATCACCGCGAATTTCAAAGGTTTTGGCCAGATTCCTGGCAAACCGCCCGATCCGGGCATGGTCTTTCAAGAACAGAGAATTGTTGAATAGTTCACGCAATAAGGCGCTGGCCTTGTTCAGACGATTTGTCCGAAGATACGCCTCAGCCAACTGTTCGAGCAGAATCTCGCCTTTACTATCATTATTGTCCGGTCCACGAAGAGATCGTGCCTGCTCGAGATATACAACCTCCTCCTCAAAACTATACTGGGCCTTGGCATAATCCGCCGCTTGCATCGCATACACATATGCTTTTTCCCGCTCCGATGCCGCCTGGAAATGAAAACTGAGTAACCCGGCAAGTCCAGGCTTGCCCTGATTGACATGCTTTTCAAGAATGAATGCCGTTTGACGATGGATATCCACCTTATCATCTACCAGGGTCTTGAAAAAAATGAGCTGTCGGAAAAGAGGATGAGCAAAACGGAACATGAGTTCATTCGTTTGTTTGATCCGTTCCATGATTTTCGCTGCACAAAAATCATCCAGTAACTCAGCCAGAATGGTCGGGGCTTGCCCGGTCAATTGCTCCAAATCTGAAAAATAAAAGTGTTCGGGCAAGAAAGACGCCTTTTGCAAGACAGCTTTGCTCAACTCGGACAATCGCTCGTAACGGGCCTCGAGCACCAAGCGGAGCTGACTCGGGACCTCCCGGAAAGCGTCTTTATCCGAAATCCTCCAATTGCCCCGCTCGAAAGACAGGATTCTGTTCTCAAGCATGAAATGCAGTAACTCCTGAACATGCAGAGGATTACCTCCACTCAGTTCATGGATTTTTGTGACCAACGCCCTGGGTTCTGTCGAAACCTCGAGAATGTTGGTCACCATCTGCGATGTTTCTTCCAATGACATCCGGGCCAGACGCAAAGCCGTACAATTTTCGGCGCGACCCTGCTGGTCCATCAAGGCAAGGAGAGGATGCAACTCTTCACCCTTGGCCCTGATCAGATCATCGTCACAAAAAGTCACACACAAGAACACCGGTACGTGCTCAAGATTACGGGCAAGAAACTCACAAAACTGGAGCAGTGCGGCCTGTCCATGATGCAAATCCTCGATGACGAGGAGAACAGGTTGATTATCACGAACAAATTCCGAATCAGTCTGCTCCGAGTCAACCCGGGAACAGAGTAGCTCGATGAAACGGAAAAGTTCCTCGAACAGGGTGTTCAATCGAATACTTGTTTCCAGTCCGGCCTCCTCCTTATCGTTTGACAAATCAGGCTTGCCACTCGTTTCTCTGTCCATAAATGCCAGTAAATGCTTGACCATTTCAGGTTCCAGCGATCCTTGTCCGAGATACTTCGAGAAACCGAGTTGGAGCAGAATATCTTTCAAGGGTTTGAACGAAGATGCGGATCCAGGCCCACAGGTGGTCAAGACTGTTTTAAAAGCATGTAATTGGGCTGAAATCTTCATTTCCCGGACCAGCCGAGAACGTCCGAGACCCGCTTCACCATACAGAAAAAGGATGTGGCCAGTCCCCTGCTCAGTCTTGACCAGAAGATCATTAATCGTTGTCAGCTCCTGATCACGACCGATAAAGATATCGTTGATCACCGATGATCTTGATAATTCGACCAAAGCCTTTTTCGCTGACCCCTCAGGGCTTCTCCCCAGTAAATGCAGTATCTCTCGGGCGGATTGAAAACGCTTTAACGGCTCCTTTTCAAGTAAGGTCAGAATAATAAATTCCATCTTCTCCGAAATGTGACTGTTCAGTCGTGTAGGTGGCGTGGGATGTTGATGAAGAAGAGTATGGATATATTCAGACACCGTCTTGGCTTGATGCGGGTAAGAGCCAGTCGCCAATTGATAGAGCAGAACGCCCAGAGAATACAGATCGGAACGATTGTCAGGGGGTAGATTAAAGAATTTTTCCGGAGCCAGATACAGTAGTGTCCCGGTAAGTGGACGTGTAGAATTGTCCTGACCCACCTGATCGATTTCCGCAAATGAAAAATCAGATACTTTGAGCGGCAGGACTTGATCAACAGACCATTGGTCCAGTGAGCAGTCACCCAGTAACAGGTTCTCCGGTTTGAGGTCGCCGTGAATGTAACCCTGAGTATGGATGTATTGCAATGCCAGACAGATCCGGATCAGGATTTCCTTAATCAAGGGTTCTTGATACGCTGCTTTATTTAGCTTTAAGGGACCACCGGGCATGTATTCCATCGTAAAAAACGGTAAACGCCCGTCCCATACGTTGAAATCATGGACCGTCACGATATGCGGATGCTGCAACCTGATTAAACGTCGAAATTCCTCCTTCAACAAAGCGGCCGGCACTGCAGCTCGATCCAGATTCTTGATGATTTTCAAGGCTTTGGGCTGGTCGTTCGACAGATCAATCACCCGGTATACTTCACCCCAATTGCCCTGACCGAGAAGCTCATGGACTTCGTAGCGATTATCAATGATCTGAAATGTCATGAGTTCTACTCACAGACAGCCCTATTGCCCGAAATGAAACCGTTACTCGTTCAATTTCTTCTTGTCGAACAGTTTCTCAATTTCAGCCTTGAATTGATTGACATCGGTGAACTGGCGATAAACCGAAGCAAACCGGACATAAGCGACCTGATCGAGGTCCTGAAGCTTCTTCATGATAATCTCACCGATCTCCTTGCTTTCGATTTCCTTGACCAGTTTCTCGTGCAGTTGACTCTCGATCTCATCGACAAATTCATCGAGCATGGACAGGGGAATGGGCCTCTTCTCGCACGCCTTCAAAAGCCCCTTAAGAATCTTGTCTCGCTGAAATGGTTCCCAAACCCCCTCCTTTTTCTTGACCCGGGGTAGAATGACCTCGACCCTTTCGTAGGTTGTAAACCGGCGCTTACAACTCAAACATTCACGCCGGCGCCTGATAATTGCAGCATCCTTGGTCAACCTGGAATCAACGACTTTATCCTCGACACTTTGACAAAAAGGGCATTTCATCCCGCACACTCCTGTTTTGGAAGGAAGGGGAGGTTATGATCGGTAATCCCTACTTACGGCAATGGGAAGCCTTGGCAAAGTTTTTTGACCTGTTGTCGGATATTCTGACGAAGCGATTCATTCTCCTGGTCCGTTAAGACTTGATCGATAAAGCTGGCGATAGATTCCATCTCCTTCTCTTTCATGCCCCGTGTGGTCAAAGCCGCCGTACCGAGCCTGATACCGCTGGTAATAAAAGGACTCTTCGTATCGAAGGGGACCATGTTCTTGTTGACGGTAATACCGGCTTCCTCGAGGATTCTCTCCGCTTTCTTTCCGCTGATCTCCTTGTTGGTCAGATCGATCAGCATGCAATGATTATCGGTCCCGCCCGAAGTTAGATGATAATCGAGTTTCAGCAATGCCTGAGCCAGGGTTTGAGCATTGGCGATGATCTGGCGGGTATAGACCTTGTAGGAAGGATCAAGGTCTTCTTTGAATGCCACGGCCTTGGCCGCAATGATATGCATGAGCGGTCCACCCTGAACACCAGGCATGACCGTGCTGTCCATGATTTCCGACATCATCTTGACCCGGCCGGTCTTGGGCGCGGTTATGCCAAAAGGATTCTCCCGGTCCCTCCCGATCAGGATCATACCGCCGCGGGGGCCGCGTAAGGTTTTATGTGTCGTTGTCGTGACAATATCACAGTAGGGCAGAGGATCGGTAAGCAAACCCGTGGCTATCAAGCCAGCCGGATGAGCGATATCAGCCATCAAAAAAGCGCCGACCTGGTCAGCAATCTCGCGAAACCTGGCAAAATCCATGTCCCGAGGATAGGCTGATGCCCCGGTCACGATCAGTTTCGGTTTGTGCTGATTGGCCAGATCACTGACCTGATTGTAATCAATCCGCCCCGTCTCCCGGCTGACACCATACGAAACGAATGTATACAATCGACCTGAAAAATTGACCGGACTGCCATGAGTCAAATGACCGCCATGGGACAGGTCCATACCCAGGATCGTGTCACCCGGCTGAACCAGGGTAAAATAAACGGCCATATTCGCTTGGGAGCCTGAATGCGGTTGCACATTGGCATACTCGGCCTTGAATAATTTCTTGGCCCGGTCACGAGCCAGGTCCTCGGCTATGTCCACAAACTCGCATCCACCATAATAACGGTTGCCCGGATACCCCTCGGCATATTTGTTGGTCATGACCGAACCGGCGGCAGCTCGAACTGCCGGACTGACAAAGTTTTCGGAAGCAATCAACTCGAGCGTCGTGCTCTCACGCTCTTGTTCACCGACTATGGCTTTAGCTATCTCTGGGTCCATTTTCTCTAAGATATCGTTCAAGATGCTCTCCCTTCATGAATTTTATAGTGTTGGACTGTCAAGGTCCATTTTGTTGATCCGTCTCACATGACGTTCATTCTGACCATCTGTCCGATCGAATTCAGTCTCGAGAAAGATCCGGACCAGTTCCAAGGCCGTCCCGGCTGTCACCACCTGACTACCCATGGCCAGCACATTTGCATCATTGTGTAGGCGGGACCTCTGGGCCGTGAAATGATCATGACACAAAGCAGCCCGAATCCCCTTGAACCTGTTTGCCCGAATGGACATACCTATGCCCGTCCCACAGATGAGTATCCCTCTTTCCGCCTCACCAGCCACGACAGCCCGACAAACCCGGTCGGCGTAATCAGGATAGTCACAGGATTCCTCAGAATCCGTGCCCAGATCAAGACAATGAACGTGCTCGGCAAATGCCTTGATGATCGCTTCTTTCAACTTGAAACCGGCATGGTCCGATCCAAATGCTACTTTCATAATGACCCTTCTCCTTCCCGATCCCTATCCTTATTGCTCCTTACTATACCGTCAGGACATTTTCCTGTCAAGCCCTCAATTTCATCCCCTATTCTCTGTGTCCAGATCACCATAACCCCTTCTTCGACTGTCCCTCTTTTCATCCCTTAAAAGAATTGCTGTTTCCTGCTGGTAAACCTGTCCTTTTTTTGGTAAAGAGATAATACACCTGAAAAAGTTAGTATCTGAAAAACCATCGTCATTTGTTGACCATCAGAAAAAAGAGAGTTATGAAATCAACACCGTCCTTAATGGGAATGAATGCACTAGCTCAAACGGACGCACAAAGCCGCACCGATGATTGTCAGCCTTAACAAGCTTTCGTGTGCTGTTCACCAGCACGATGAATGAAACGGAGATCTGACTATGAAAAAAATCCTTGTTATTGGTGGCTATGGAACTGTTGGGCGTGTCGTAACTGATCTTTTGGCAAAAGATGAACGGCTCATGCCCGTTATCGCTGGACGAAATGAAGCAAAAGCCAGAGAATTAGCTCAGAAATTCAAGGTTGAATGGCGCAGGATTGATATCGGTGATAAAAATTCAATAAAGTCAGGCCTCCCTGATATTGCCCTGATCATCAATTGCTTTAGTGGACCCTTTACGCACACACCTTTACTCTTACCGGAATTATCCGCCAATTTCGGAATTCATTATCTGGATGTTGCTGGTAGTTATGAATATTCAGAGCGTTTTATCAAACTCAACCAATTGGCTTCACAGAACAATGTGACCCTGATTACCGCTCTTGGGGCCAATCCCGGCATTCCGGGCATTGCCCTGATGAACGCCGCTCATGATTTCGAAAAATTGGACTCGGGAAAAATAATATTTGTGCTTGGCGCGAGGCTCGATGGAGTTTCAATATCTTCTCTCAAGGAATTGAAACATATGTTATATGTCAAACCATTGGTTTGGAAAAAACCTCGCTGGATCAAACCAGATGTATCGAGTCGAAAAGAATATGTCGGAAAACCCTTTGACAGGAAGGTTTATCTGGGTGTTTCCGTGACACGTGATTTACTGAGCATTCCTGCGTTGATCGATCTGAACGAGCTGTCTTTTTGGTCCGGTTCCCAAAACAGTCTCCAAGGACTGGTCATGATTGCTGGACTCAAATTGGGTCTCACATATACCGATCACTGTGCAGGGCTATTTTTGAAAGTGCTGAAACTGTTAGGCAAGTCCGAACACTCCATATCGGATGCTTTAATAAAAATAGAATGTGTCGGCACGATCCAGGGCTTCAGACACAGAAAAACCATGGAAATGTATTGTGATGAGAATTATGCCACTGCTTTGGCCCCCGTCATTGTCTGTCAGCAGATTCTTGAACAAAAGATCAC
This sequence comes from bacterium, assembly GCA_016934675.1. Classification (GTDB taxonomy): domain Bacteria; phylum CSSED10-310; class JAFGSJ01; order JAFGSJ01; family JAFGSJ01; genus JAFGSJ01. The sequence goes on from JAFGSJ010000162.1 coordinate 26,882, forward strand.
ACGTCCCGGTGCATTTCTCCCCCCGGAAATTGTTCCTGCTCAAGACTTTATGCTTCAACTTGAAAAGTACGATACCCATTATTCCGAAACCATTGAAAAAACTCAATAGCGTCAAGTGCCTGCTGACACTTGTCTCAAATCACCAAATTTCTTGATGTGAATTGAATTGACTGTCCCTCTTTTCTTTCATATTTCTGAGATTTAGTTCTGGTAAACACTTCCTTATTGTGGTAAAGGTGAGTGTATGGCGCGGCATGTGAGAAAGAGAGACGTGTTGAAAATGAATCGAACAAGAGCATCCCTGGACAACGATCTGCGGGAACGGATTCATCGCGAGGAAAGCCAGCATACCCGTTCGACTCAGGGCAGCGATAGCCTCTACGGCCACCTTGAACGCGTGGCCGGACTCGCCCGGGAAATCGGGCGGGCTGAAGGTGTGGATGCGGAAGCCTGTTATCTGGCGGGCTTGTTTCATGACGCCGGGAAATTTTCGGGAGGCACTTACCATGGCCGGGATATTCCCGAGGAAGAACTGTCGGTCCAGGTCCTCGAGGAGCTGGGAGTAAAACACTGTATTGACCGGGACATGCTCACTGAGGTGGCAGATGCCATCAGGCAACTCTACCGTGACGATCCCGACCTGACCCCGCTTGCACAAGTTCTCTTCGATGCGGACAACCTGGATAAACTCGGCCCCCTGGGTATAGCCAATTATTTCATAAAAACCGGCCTGCGTGGTCGAGGACTGTCCAATACCATTCTCTATAAATTCACGGTCGAATTGACCTATGCCCGTCATGCACCGCTGTCACTGAATACGAAAACCGGCAGAGCCCTGGCCCAGTCATATGCCCCCTATACCACTCGCTTTATCCATGATTTACTGGATTTTTTACGCACACACCATCTGTCTGATTTCAAGGTGGATGAAGTTGAATTCGAAGGACTGGTCCTCGATGTGGTAGCTCCGCTCAACTGTTCCTGCGGCGGACGGATCAATCGCAGAATCTGGAACGTGCCGGGTATGAAATGCTCGGAAATCCATCTCGAGCATTCCTGCAGCCAATGTGCTCAGACCCACGAAATCCGTTTCTGTCGCCCGAGACTTGCCGGTGAAGAATAAAGTCTCTGCAATCAACCTTACAAGAAAAGACTTGTGCAGAAGAGCCTGATAGACAAAATTTTTGATTTTCTGTTCGAACGAGATCAGCCGGCGGACTCCCTTGACCTGACCGGTTTTCTTGGCCTGAAATGCCAGGCTGAGGCTGTCGCCGATCAGATCGTCATGGGGCTTGTTCGGGACGATGATCGCTTCTATTTCGATATCAACCACGGCTGGTCAATCACGGATATGGCCAGGCAAAAAGCACGCTTAGGGCATGCACGAGCTTCACATTCGAGTCCAGACAGTAAAAAGGCACCACGAGTGGTCGTTGCATTCACATTCAACGCCGCTCGCAGCAATTCGCTTTCCTCTCTGCATCAGATTGCGGCACAACGAATCACCAGTCATAAACGTCTGGATCGCTTTGGGCCCTTTATGGTCAGTTGGGACCGGAATGAGTTGGCCGCAGCCCTGACCGAAGATGTACCCGTTCGACCGTCTGGTGACATGGTCCGCGAATTTCTGCAGTTTTGTGCCGATTCTGAAGTCATTATCTGGCGATCGACTGCCGGGATTCAGACCCTGGACCATTTAGCTTTCTATGAAGGCCTGGGCAGTTTCAACCCGAAAGTGCTCCCCTTGGCCATGATAGCCGAAGCATTCTACCCCCACACGCGGACGCGTCAGCTCGAGGAATTTCTCGAAGACTGCGGATGGCATGGTGGTTATGCTCCGGAAACGATCGATTATCAACTCGAAAATATGCTCGATCTGGCCCTCGATTTCCAGCAAAAAATCGAGCTCGAACAGCACCAGGACCTGGCAGTATGGCTGCAAATGCAACAGGAGCAGCAAGCCTATTTTGATTTCAGTAAAGCGGGTTTCGATCGGATTTTTCTGCAGGCCCTGCCAGCATCACCCGGGGTTTATCTCATACTCGATCCAGACGGTCATGTCCTCTATACCGGCAAATCACTCAACCTCCACCAAAGGGTCAATTCCTATTTTTCCGGCAGCGAACCGATTGACGAGAAAATCACCCAAATTCGGGGACAGGTGCATACAATTGAGATCATCAGGACCGGCTCAGAACTGAGCGCGGAAATTCTCGAAGCTTCTCTCATACTGAAATACAGACCTCCGCTCAATACCAAGATCGAATTCAAGACAACCGGCTCAGGACCGACCGATAACTGTTTTCTGGTCCTACCCGCCGTCGAGGCGAGCTCACGTGAAATTCATCTTCTGAACAGGCAGGGTCACTATAGTACCGTGTGTATCTCAAGCCCACGTGGTCTGAAAAAGAAAGTGAGTGAGATGCTTCTATTTTTTGAAGCAGGCGTCTGTCCTGACGAAAACCGGCAGTACGATCTCGATGACACTATGCGAACTTATGCCGCCTGCATCATGCAACGCTGGTGGACCAGATACCGGGATGTCGTACCACTCTACGAGTATAAACACTTCTCCCCCGATGATCTGTACTCAATCCTTGCTGCTGCTCTGGATGAAACCTTCCACGCCTCCCAGATCTATCTCTAAATAGACTAAAGAATAAAATCCGTCGAAAGAAACCGGGATTTTCGCTCTTTTACGATGGCATTGATGATCTGCTTGTTAGCCTCGGTGGTCTTGGCCGCAACCAGGGTCCGAATGGTAAAAACCCGGAGCGCATCGGAAACGGAGAGCGTGCCTTCAGCCGAATCCTTTCTGCCGGTGAAAGGAAATGTGTCCGGCCCCCGTTGACACTGGCTGTTGATGTTGACCCGGCAGACCTGATTGACCAGAGGATCGAGCAGTTCAGCCAGGAGCCCGGGATTGCTGCCGAAAAGACTGACCTGTTGACCGTAATTGGACTGGGTGACATAATTCATGGGTTCTGCTGTATCCGAAAAAACAGCTATGGGCACAATCGGGCCAAATTGCTCATCGGTATACAGTTTCATACCCGGTTCGACCGGATAGACAACTGCCGGAGACATGAAAGTATGTTTCACAGTACCACCATCCGGATTGACGATACGGGCACCTTTTTGACAAGCATCTTCGATCAACCCGGTCAGATACGTGGTCTTGTCCGGTTCGGGTAACGGTGTGATCCGAACACCCGGCTCCCAGGGCATCCCTCCCTCGAGCATGGAAACCGCCTCACTAAATGTGCCGATGAATTCATCCGCAATCTCTCTGTGTACGAAAATAATTTTAAGAGCGGTACAACGCTGACCGTTAAAAGAGAGCGATCCTAATGCGCATTCTTTGACCGCATTCTCAATATCCGCGTCTTTCAAAACGATCGCGGCATTCTTGGCATCGAGACCGAGCACGCAGCGCAGGCGATGGGGTGTCGGATGCTGGTGCTTGAGAATATCAGCCACCCGACTGGTGCCGATGAAAGCCAGCACATCTATTTTCCCGGATTTCATAAGCGGACCGATGACCGTCTGACCATCTCCATAAACCGTATTGATCACACCCTTTGGGAAAGAGTCCTGAAATGCTTTAAGGAGCGGCTTGAAGAGCAAAACCCCCAGTTTGGGCGGTTTGAAAATGACGGTATTACCCATGATCAGGGCCGGAATGAGCGTGGTAAAGGTTTCATTGAGCGGGTAATTGAACGGTCCCATGCACAGCACCACGCCCAGCGGTGCCCGCCGAATCTGCCCAAGCACACCCTTTTCGATCACGAAACGAGACGAGAGGCGGTCCAGCTCCTTCAGGGAATCAATTGTGTCCCTGATGTAATCGATGGTTCGGTCAAACTCCTTCTCGGAATCGGGCAAGGTCTTGCCGATCTCCCACATCAGAAGTTTGACTATTTCGTCCCGCGCTTCCTGCATCCGTAGCGTGAACGCTTCGACGTGTCGAATCCGTTCCTCGACAGACATGGTCGGCCACGCCCCACGACCATGGTCATATGCCCTGCAGGCCGCCTCGAGAGCTTCCTCGGCCTGCTCACTTGTCAGCAGGGGAAAACAACCGATGTGTCTGGGACGAACGATTTGATCCACGGTTTCACATATCGGTGAGAACACCTTTTGCTGCGGACCACACCAATCCTTGATGACTCCATCACAGAGATAGTGACGCTGCTCGATCGGAGAAATGAGCCTATATTTCTCCGGGATTAAACCGTCATCAGGAAAAAATGAAGTTTGTTCTCGATTTGTCATGATATTTGCTCCATTCTCCATTCGGTCTCTCATTCCTGTTCAAACTTTTATCATCCGCTGAAATGGCGGTTCGATACTGTGATTGTAACCGATTGAAAGCTCCTTTTCAATGCATATCCCCTGAGAAAGCTGAGGTCCAGAGAGTCCGCATTTACATCAGGGGCAGGTAGTCGAGCAGGCCCTGATATAATCCAGGCTGCATGATTTCGCGAAATCATTTCGGGCCTTTTCGCAATCAGACAGTTCAACATACGATAAACCACGAAAAAAATAGAATTTCCCGTTATCCGGGGCCATTTCTAGGGCTCTGGTGTAGTCAGAGATCGCTTCGTGATAGTGTTTCAGCATGTAATGAATGTACGCGCGGTTACCATAAGCCTGCTCATAGGACCAGTATTTCATCGCCGTGGTATAGTCATCGATCGCCTTTTCATACTGTTCCTTTTTGAAGTAAGCCACACCACGATTGATATAGGCTTGAGCTATCAATTCAGGATGATCAATCCTCTTTTTTCCCGATTTCAGTTTGAATCCGACCGTTAAAGTAAAACTGATTTCTACCGGCTTCCCGTCTAATAGAGCGGGTTTGAATTTCCATTTTTGGACTGCTTCAAGGGCCGCTTCATCGAATTCATTTTGAAAAAGGCATATTTCGCCATCTGGGAATACCTTGGGGTCTCGAACATCCCCGTGTTCATCGATATATGTTTCGATAATGACCGTGCACTCTTCACCAATATATTCCGCTACTTTGGGATACTTGGGCGAAGGCGATTTCACTTTGACCGGTTTCGTCATCTGCTGCTCGTGATCGGCTGTTAATATTTCCTGATCAGGTTCCTGTCCGCATGCGTTCCGCTCCCCGAGACAGGTTAACCAGAGAAGAAAGGACAGAAGAAAAAGAAACGAAAACAGGTGCCTGATCTGATTCGTAAGCTGCTTCATGCGCTGATCTCCCCTGATAAAGAATCCAGTCACCATAGTGTTTACAGAAATTGCCACCTCTTGTCAAATCAAACTCATATGGAGGCTAGTGCGATGTTTCTAGATCAAAGAGTGGAGCGATTTTAGTCGATCAGTAAGAATCATTTTCCCCAAAATGCCAACGAGGGTAATCATACACCACGAAGTGGTGAAAGAGGTTAGCCTGGGGCACAGTCGCGTCGAAGCTTTAGCGAAGACAGGACGTCGCCCCAGGTTCAGGATAAACATGATCGAAGCTCTGAAAGAGCGTCAGAGACTTTCATTACCTATTGTATGGATTACGACGGAAATTTGTCTGGGATTGAAACTCAATCGGTGACATGATTTCGGATTATGTATGGAGCTCCCGCTCTTTCAGAGCTCGGTCTTTTCCTGTTCATTGACCAGGGGCGGCGCATTCGTCGAGTTTCACTTCGACAAATGGCTCTGCCCCTGGCTGA
>JAFGSJ010000163.1 GCA_016934675.1 bacterium
CATCGACCAGGGGCGGCGCATTCGTCGAGTTTCACTTCGACAAATGGCTCTGCCCCTGGCTGACATCTGTCACCACGTTGTGGTGAAGAGAGATGTAGGGACAGTCAAACTCGACCCGATGAGTAACCGCAGCTTGCGCGGATGACGTTGATTTTTTTCTGCGACATCTGCGACATCTGCGGACATGTTTTCATTTCCCCGAATATATGATGCCATACGTGTTGCCAGATTCGGTAGGGCTCTTTCATCCCCTCCTTCTTTCCGGCTTTCACCGGCACTTTCGTCTTGACCCCCTAGACTTCTTCCTTTTTCCTTTTTAAATCTGATCAGGTTCATCCGAGGCGTCGGCCAGATATTTTTTCTTCAATGCCGACAGCTCATTTTCGAGATCGTCGGAAGCTTCGAGCGACTTGAAACGATCATCGAGCGAATCGTGTTCAAGGTTTTCCAGTGCGGAACTCTCGGCCTCGAGTAAGGAAATCTTTTCTTCGAGTTTATTGAGTGTCTGAGAAGGGCTGTTGGCCGAGCCGGAGTGCAAGGCTTCATATACTTTTTTTTGCAACATGGCCCGCTGTTGACGCGAAAGAAGCAGATTCCTCTTTCGTTTGGCCTCATCGATTTTCAGCTGCAATGTTTTCAAACCGTCCTTGAGTTTATCGGTAACATCCTTTTGAGCATGCCAATGGGACTCGAGTTCTTGCTGTAAAGTTTCATAACTGTTTTTTCTTTTTAAAGCTTCCCGGGCAAGATCATCATCACCCTTCTGGACCGCCAGAATCGCTTTCGCACCCCATTCCTTCACCTGGTCGATATTCTGATCGAGTTGTTTGCGCAGCCGTTTTTCATCAGCGATAGCCCGGGCCAACTCCACCTTGGATTGGCGAAAACCCTCTTCCATATCAGACAGGGCCTGATCAAGGAGTTTTTCCGGGTCCTCGACCCGATCGAGAAACTTGTTGATATAGGCTTGAATAACTGTATATATCCGCGTAAATATATCCATCGGTTACCTCCCAATGAGTTATTCCTTTTGTTTTTGCCTGAGAGATAAATCATCACGCTGGACTCGAAGCCACTGACAATCGTGATTGACCTGGTTATAAAAATGAAGGACTTTGTCCCAATCCCCTATTTCAGCATAACGCTGTGCTGCCTGCAGGGCATTGATATCTGTATTGTATTCCTCGATCAGTTTGGTCTGGTCCGGGTCAAATTCAATCTCGGTGTCAAAATCATGCACGATCCTGGCCGCCTTTTGGAAATCATTGAAAGCCAATTCGATCTCATTGCGTTCATAAGACTCGATACCCCTCTGGACATAGGTCTGCAATTGATCAATAACCTTGGTTTGAAGCTCAGGCAATCCATTCCGGAACGCAGTTATTCGTTGTTCGAGTTCGACCTTGTCGAGAGAAATGGTCGGGCGATACAGCTCGGGATTCTTGGTGAGTTGCAACCAGATCGCATAAACACGCGTATATTGACGAATAGATAAAAAAGAATCAATCAGGGCCATGTGCTCAGACCATATATAATATAGAGTATTATGAATTGCTTCAATCCTCGGTTGAATATAGACGGTTTCTGCCTCTTGGCTGATCCGGTACATCGTTCTCGAGACTGACGGTAACAAGGTTTTGAATATTCCTTTCATTTCCTCCAGTTTCAGTAACTGACTGATATAATGGTCCTGAGGAAACGAAAAAAAGTCCTGACTCAACGTGCTCAACTGGTCTAGTAATGCACTTTTACGGTTGAGTTCGGCAATCTTGTCTATGGCCGTGGGCTCATCCGCCCCGAGTGAGATTTCTCTAATCAAAGCCTTGGCGGCATCCAGATTGCCTTCAAATAAAAAACGTTCGAACCGGGCAATAACGACTGCGTAATTGTTGAGTTCCAACTTTTTGAGAACAAGTGTTTTTATCTCCTCATTCTGGTCATGATGTACGAGTACGTACTCACCCGGATACCCGGTGGCAAAATGATATAATTGTCCCTGAAAATATGCCATAAGCTCAGCCCGGACCTGATAGCGACCTTGCGGTAAATAAATTCTGAACAGTCCGCCTGTATCTGTTTTCATCTCCAAGGTCGGGCCTGATTTTATGGGTTTTCCGCTCTTGGTGAGTAAATCGATACTGATCCCTCGCTCAATCTCGAGAAAACGGAGCATCATTTCCTGATCGTAAGATTCGAGTTGGCATTGGAACTGGAGGAGATAGGTCCTGTTGAGAATATTCACGGGCCATAAAGGCAGATTATAGAAATCTCCGAGTCCGATCACGAGAACAGCGACCAGACAGGACAGGATGATAATGAGTATTAACCGGTATCTCACTTTTCAGTCCCTTTACACGTGGAAAAACGATTTCAGGGTTGTATCATGATCTGGTCTGAAATCAAGCTTTGTGCGTTGAATCATAACCATGTCAGCACATTCTGCCCGTTTTATCATTGACGCTTTTCTTCCTTTAGTATACCATACTCCCCAGTTTGTCCTCTATAGATTTTATCCAGAATAGGAGATAGTGCCTGTGAAAAAAAGCATGCTTGGGGCTTACCTGGTCTTTTTGATCATGACTATTCCCTATGTCAGATTCTTTCAGGATTACATCAAAATCAACAAATTGACCGGGCTCTATGATTGGCTTCTGGTATGCATCATTGTTTTTCTGGTCGCATGTGTCGGCTATAATCTTTTTTTCAAAAAAATGGTTCGGCTCCGATATCTCATCTCCTATGGCATCACCCTGTTCATTTTTTTCCTGGGTATGCTCGCAATTGGAGAAACGGTCGAGAGGGTCCATTTCATCGAGTATGGTATTTGCGTATATCTTCTTTTTACCGTATTAAAAGAACATTTTCACGATTTGAGTCTGTATATCTGGATTTTTTTGTGTTCCTTTGCGGTCGGTATTGCCGATGAGTGGGTCCAATGGTTCGTTCCGAGCCGTTTCGGGGAGTTCCGGGATATTTATATCAATCTACTCGCGACCCTGTTCGGTTTATTCTGTATCCATTTTCTGTTCAGACCCTCCGGAATCGTGCTCACATTACCGCGACATAGAATTCGATTTCTGTTATGGGCCCTCATGTTTTTGACGATTGAACTTGGTATATTTATACAATGTGCCCATCTCGGCTTTCTGGTCAGAGATGAACACACGGGCAGTTTCCGATCGCTTTTCTCACAACGGACCCTGCTCGAACATACCCAGAAACGATCATATCCCGTTGATATGCAGATACAGCCTTTGAGTAAGCAACCGATAATCCCCAAACAATCACTTGCCGTTCGACTCTTAGTCATGTGGCAGAAGGAAGATTTCTATAAAACAGAGGCTGAATTTCATTGTGGGGAACGTAATCGGGCCTTGGATCGACAGAAATTCGTTCAGGCATACTATGAAAATGCTCTTCTCGAAAAGTATTACCGGCCACTTATCCAGGACTCCCCGCTGCGTTGGAGTGAGTCCAAAGCGGCTGAAGTCCGTAAAACGGCGGGAATTGCTGCCGGCGGACCGAGTCGCTATTTCAGCCCGGTCCTGAACCATTACTGGACAGGCGTCGACTGGAAAGCATTCTGGGCGGTTATAGCCGTTCTTTGTGCTTTGATCATGTTTCTGGCAAAGAAAGTACACACAAGCACCAACGGACTGTCTGAAAAACCGAATTAAAAGACCTGGTCCGCTCTGCTCACTTTTTTTGGGCTAACAAGTCCCGAATTTCAGTCAGCAGGGTCTCCTCCTTGCTCGGGGCGGGCGGTGGAGCCGGGGCCTCTTCATTTTTGCGTTTGAGCGAATTCATCACTTTGATGACCATGAAAATCGCAAATGCAATGATGACAAAATCCACAACAGTCTGAATGAAAGTGCCATAATTCAGGGTGACCGCCGCTGCTTCACCGCTGGCTTTTTTCAGGTTAAACGCCAGATCGGTAAAATTGACTTTTCCCAGAAGCATACCCAACGGTGGCATAACGACATCGGCCACAAGAGAAGAAACAATCTTGCCGAAAGCACCACCGATGATGATACCAACGGCCATGTCGACCACATTGCCTCGCATGGCAAACTCTTTAAACTCCTTTATCATTCCCATTGATTACTCCTCCTGTTCACTCAGTGTTGAAGGAAAATCAGACTGTATTGTGCTGAACTTTCTTCTGGAGCAGAGTGTTCACGCGTTCCCTGACCTGTTGCTCGGTTTCAAGATGTTGCCGTTCAACTCTTCGATCAAGGATTTCTTGCTCCGACTGCTCGATGAGGGGTGTTTCCTTTTTAAATAAAACCTTACCGGAATAATAGACTAGAGAGCGGATGGCATACTGTGGTTTATGTACAATCTCGGTCTGAATAGTGAATTGCTTTTCATTGAAATGCAGGGTCGATAATTGCTTCATCAGGCATGTTCCTCATCTGACACTCAGTACCCGAATCGATTCGCTTTATACTATCCAATCTGCATGGAAAAAACAAGTTCTTTCCATGAAAATACAGGACAGTCAGGAATCGTCGTCTCACAAATCGTCGTCAAGCTTGAGTTGAAAATTTCGGCTATTACCGGACTGACAAGAAGAGATAATCGTGGCACGTGCTCGAATGTTCCTTGAAATAGTCTAACCGATGCTCTAGCTTGTAGCATAACTATCCGACTCATGATCAGGATTGATCACATTTGTCACGGTTTCATTTCCCGTGATTGTTCCTGCCTCAGAAAATCAGAAGAAAGAGTGGAATTATGAAATTACTGTTGACCTCGGTTTTTAAACCTTTTGCAGTCGATGATGCGTATGGTCGCAAGGAGAATGTCCTCGAATTGTTTCATAATCAGGTAACGCGTGAGCAGGGTATATTTTCCTTACGTTACAATCATGAAAGCATGGGACTACATTTAATGGCTGACAATATCAGCGTACCGACCGTCGTCTTGGATTTTCCTTCCCAGCGGCGTTTCATTAAGGAGATCAAAAAGGGTTATGATTATGTTGGCATATCGTTTATCGTGCCGAATTTTTTAAAAGCCAAGCGCATGGCGACCCTGGTCCGACGTTACTCCCCCAGGACGAAGATCATCCTGGGTGGTCATGGGACCACGATCGAGCATATCGAACACTTGATCGATTGTGATTATATCTGTCGTGGCGAGGGTGTCCGCTTTCTGCGGGAGTTATTCAAGAACGATGTCGAGGCCCCGATCACGCACCCAATCATGTATTCCGCGGTGAACAAAAAGCTCATGGGTGTTCCGCTGGGAAACGATTCGTCGGTCATCGTCCCGGGAACGGGCTGCGCCAATGCCTGCCGTTTCTGCTGTACCAGTCATTTTTTCGGAAAGAAGTATACCGCTTTTCTCAAAACGGGTCGAGAAATCTTCGATCTGTGCCAAAAGATTGAGCAAGAACTCGGAGTGACTGATTTTTTTATCATGGACGAGAACTTTCTGAAACAGGAGGAACGGGCTCGTGAGTTGCTGGCCTGCATGGAATCCCACAATAAAGCCTGGTCATTCGGTATTTTTTCATCGGCGGAGACCATCAACAGGATCGGTCTCGATTTCATCGAGCGACTCGGGGTCCTGTTCCTGTGGATGGGCGTGGAATCGAAGCAGGAAATCTATGAGAAAAACAAGGGCGTCGATTTTCAAGCCCTGGTCCGAGAACTGCGAAACCGCGGTATTTCCGTACTGGCCTCGGGCATTCTCTTTCTCGAACATCATAACCGGGACACGATACATGAAGATATCGATTTTATGGTCGGTTTGAATGCTGATTTCGTGCAATTCATGCAGTTGGGCCCCCTGCCCGGAACACAATTGTATCAGGATTATACCGATCGGGACCTGATCAGGACCGATATTCCCTATGAGGAGTGGCATGGACAACATCAGCTCTGGTTCAATCATCCTCATTTTTCCCGATCTGAATCGTCCGAATATTTAAAAAATGCCTTTATCAAAGACTATCAGGTGAACGGTCCCTCGATCCTGAGAATGATCGACACGGCCATGCGCGGTGTCATCCATTCCGCTGATAATCCCGATCCCTACATGCGCGTCCGTCATGCCAAAAGGGTCGACTTCGCCCGGCATCTCAGACCGCTGTTGAATACGCTCGCACATCAATCGCCGACGATTGGGGCCCGTCAATTGGCATCACAGGTCAAACGGTCCTTTGATCAGTTTTTTGGTGAGACCACTTTGTTCGATCGAGTCAAGGCTTCGGCGGTCCACATTCTGTTCAATCTCGAGCAAATCAGGTTGAAACTGATCCGGAGTGAACGGCACCGGGTCAGAACATACAAAACATCGTACCGCATGTCGCTGTATAAGCTCAGAGAAATATCGTTCGTAGGCCGACTTGAGTCCAACATTCTCACGTTACGTTTGGCTTTCAACGGCCATCCGGCAACTATGAAAATCAGCGGTATTCTGGATAATGGCAATATCAAGAATCTGCTGGCTTCACTCAAGACCTATCTCCGGGAAATAAAAGCCGACGAGAGCAGTATCACGCTCAATTTTTCCAATTTACAGATATTCGATGAGGAAGCCCTGCGACGGCTCTTCGAGAAAATGCAGCATTATCATTATCAGTTCAAACTAGAGTGTTCAGCCAACTTCGACTCGACTAAACGTGCCCTGGAAAAATTGATTGACGATTTTCAGAGGATCAAACTGGTCTATGTATCCTGAAAGTATACCTAACCGGACTTTCTGCCCGATCTGTTCTTTGTAGGACCCGGGACTTTTCGGATCGTGTTGGCCAGACTCGTTGCCACGGCTTGACTGCCCACAGGCGTGAAGTGAATGCCATCCTCCATGAATATGTCAGCTATATTTTCCTTGGAGTTGAACTCTTTTTCAAGGTCAACGAGTACAGAAGACGTGTTCTCGGCCACTTCACGGACAATCTGATTGTACTGTTGATGGAGAGCTACGGCCGTTTGTTTATCCTTCACAAAGTTCTTTTCGATCAGATAATCAGGGACCCCGAGTTGATAATGGGCAGTCGGGGCAGTCACAAACAAAACGGGAACGCCTTTCTTCTGAAAAAGCAGGGCCATGTCGACCAGATTCTGACGATATTCCTGTTCCTGAACGCGGACCTGATCAAGGGGTTTGTCAGCACTGATTATGAAGTGATAGCCTTTTCTAAAGGCTTGCAACAAACGGACCTTCTGATAGAACCCGTACGAAAATAGTCGTAATCTGTTATCCCTCACTACTTGGGCCGAATCGATTGCTCCATAGGCTAACCAATGGTCATTCCAACCATAATAAATCACAGCCAAATCCGGATCTACCTTGTCCGCATACAGCCTGGCCGTAACCTTACCTTGATGAGACGAATAGCCAGTCAGAGCCAAGACCACGCTTTCATATCGCTGTCGGTCGGCCTGCGGACCTCTTGTTTTGAGTATGGAGCGTTTCGACACCATCGTACTTTTTTGAGTGGAGCTCGGTTTGTGATTTAACATATTAGCAGTGTCCTCAGGAAAACGAGCACATTCAGTACAGGAATCACCCAGAAAAAGGATCCGAAAAACATTGCCCGGCTTTGGGATTTTCACTTCATCCCCGTGAAAACCAAAGGAATTGACATTCTGACGTTTCGGTGAAAGTTTCCAGAACAGGTCCGCATCGGGAACATAGTAATCAGATAATCCCGAATTCGGCATTTCAAAATGCAGACCGGATTCATAACGAAAATCAAAGATAGTCAGGAACAATTCCGGGATAACAAAACAGAAATTTAAGACAGCCAGAGCAAAGACAATATTGGGTGCATAGTTGTGTCCAGTTTTAGCGCCGAGAACGAGGTGAGAGCCGAAATAGACCAACGCGAAAAGGGCAAGGACGAAGCCCCATCCCGTTTTGATCATGAGTATGATCATGACCAAAGCCAAGGATATGGCCAATGAAACCTGGACGAACCGTTTGATCAGAGCAATCTTTGTATCATCATTCGTCGTATTCATGTCACATCACCGGTCATTCCTGCTATTTGTTTCTTTGACCCGGCTTTTTATCTCCTTGATTCCGAATATAATTGTGGACCAGGATATCATTTTTTCCCAACTGGAACCGCACAATTTCAATCAAACGTTGCCCGGAAAAAATCTTTCCACGTGTTACCAGTCTGATTTTATCCCAGAACGTAGCGAGGGATTTATCCTGAATGATATTTTCTCCCGTAGTAGATTCGAGATAACCCGCGGGAATTTCACGTTCGAAATGGCCGATACTCCATCGACCCTGTTTATTCTGACAGGGCAATCGGGCGAGCAGTGGATCGCTGAGCGCCCAGGGATCAACGATATGGATGTGTGGTCCGGCATAAAAACCGTAGAACCCGGTGTTGGCCCTAATGATTGGTGTCACTCCCTGTTCTCGGGCTTTTTTGCCCTCGTCGACCCAGGTATAGAAGGGGAGTTGTTTCTTGCGATTAAATTTCAACAAACCGGTCTGTTGATAGTAAAAAGCACGCTGATCAGCTATTTGCTTGACTTTTGATGTGGTATTACCGTAGGATCCGTCACTCTTCAGGGTCGGCTCCGGACCACTGAAGCCTAACACCACGAGCAGAAGGAGGAGTGGCAGGGTCTGACGAAACAATTGCAGTTTTGTACGAGCGAGAATGACCGCCGAACAAAGAAGTGGAGCACTGAACAGGCGTCCACTCATGAAATCCCCCCCAATCGAACAGATATAGACAAGATAAAGTCCCACACCGGACATGATTATGGCCTGACTGCGATTTGTCCGCCAACTCATCATGGCCATGATCATGACACCGGTTATGGTAAAAAGGGTGATCGGATCATGTTCCAACGAATCAAGAAAATAACAGAAACCCTGCTCGAATAATTGTGAACCGGGGATACCGGTGAACAGCTTGGCATACGCCGTGTTAGGGAATAGAAAACCATAGTAAAGCAGGGCAAAAAGCTCCCAAAGCACAAAAGGAACAAAACCGGCTGCTATGACAATAACCTTTCTCCAGCTTATTACTCCCTTGAAAAAAAGTGAAACAAGGGCAGGAAAAAAAATCAGGCCCAGGTCCATCCGATTCAGAACACCGAGTCCTGCGATGAGGGCTATGAAAAAAATACGGAGATGACTGAGCAGATGTTCTTCATCTGTTGAGCTTCTTTCATACAACCAGATAAAGCTGAGCAATAGTATATGAGTCAAGGGATTCTCGAGACCAGATGTTGAATAGTCCATGAAGGATCGGGAGAGCAGTAAGGCAGTGAAAGCCAAAACACCACTTGTCATCCGGACAGACACTTGACCGATAATCAACACTATGGTCGCGCAGGACAAGAAAAATGAAAGCAGGAGGGCCACAGCATAGATATTTCTCCAGAGAGCATACAGGGGAGTCAGGCAGAGTAACCAGAGGGGATGAGTGAAGGACTGGACCCGCTCATTGATGTTCCAGCGCAAACCATAGCCCTTGATCCAGTTATCGACTGTTCTGAAGGTGATATAGGCATCATCACAGACCCAGGCAGTCCGGACCAAAACGATCAGAAACAGGATTACCAGAAAGATCACGATGAGAGTGGGTTTCGTTGCTTTATCCGGATAGTCTTTGTGCCGATCATAACACATCATAGAGTAACCCTCGATCATGGTCCATGAACAGACAGGTCCGTCGTCATCATCCATGTTCCTGAATTGCAGATACTATATTCAGCACTTATGATGAAGTCAAGGTCTATCCACTTCTAGGGATGTGTAATATTCAATTATTTTCACGTAATGATTGTATACTGTTCTGTAATTGCGATGCAAGATATTCTGCCAAGATGTGTTTGCCATGATCATTCTGATGGACGTCATCGATAAAAGTGAGTTCGTCTTTATTGTTTTCGATGGCCTGTGCGAGATCGATAATGGTCACATCAAGTTCACGGGCCAGATTTTCTAACGCTTCAACTGTGCTCTGTCGTCGTTCTTCTGGCTGGGTGTCATGACCGTCGGTAACGTAAAATGGCTCAAGGAGGAGAACTGGTTCCTGCTGAAATGACCGGATCTGCTCGATCAGTGTTTTTACGTTGTGGATGTGGATATCGAGTGAACAATGCAGGGTGATTGGATTTTTAATAAGATCTTTTTTTATGAGCCAGGTCATCATGTTACCTTGGAACAAAGACTTGAGCACAGAAGAGTAAACTCTGTAGAGCATGACTTTATTAAGCGAAGAATATGTCATGGCACGCCAGTATCTCGGGCCGTGAGTGCTCGTTTCGAGCTCATACGTAGCCTGTGCGGCTTGAACAGATAAAAATTTCATGTCGTTTCGTATCAGACAGATAGTAACGATATCAGGTTGAAAACGATAAAGTAAATTCGTATAAAAGTTCAATAGATGCGTCGTCGTCGCACCGGGCACACCGGCATCAATAACCTCGATATCATCGATCCCGAGTTTTTTCAGATATTCTTCAAGATAGAGAGGATAGCCTTCGGATGTGCTGGAACTGCCAAGGCAGAGAATACGAACTCGCATTGGATGAAATTGTTTCATGCGCTCCGTCGTGAACGTTTTTTTGCCAAACATTTGATGGTCAATATATATATTCCAGCGACGGGCACTGGTTGCACGATACCAGTATAAATGTTCGGGAATGGCATATTGGATAGGATTTTCAGGAAATTTTTGGTCGAAGGGCGCGAGTTGTAACATCACTTCAGCTACGATGAGAAGAAACGCGATATCCGGCAGAGCAAAAAACAATCTTTTCCTCTCATAGAGCATGATCAACAACGACTGTAACAGGAGAGCGACAAATGAACCTATACAGAGATAACTAATAGTGGAAGACTGGTCCAGTATTGATATGACAGCACTGAACCAAACAGGTGCAAGACAGTAGGCATAGCCCCCAGCTTGCTGCCAGAAAGGATATGTTTTACAACTCAACCGCATGCGGACAATTAACGTCAATTGCAACCCTGACAGAAAGAAAAGGGGAATGAGGAAACTGAATAGAACATCATGGTGAGAATCTGTATGTGGCAAAGAAGAAAATTCGGAATGCTGCAACAGGCAGAGCATATTAATCGGGACGAGTGCGTTCAGTCCGGGTTTCTGAAGAGGAGCTCTGATCGTCACGGGTGGTAAGTCGTTAATGGACACCTGGATCATGGCGTTTTCAGCGTGAATGGCAACAGTGATTTCCCGTGACACATCAGTGATATTGTCGAAAGGAGCCAGAAGATGCTGATAGTTATTTTTCGTCAGATAGAGTCCTGATTGATGTTGAGAGTTTGCACTCAGAGTCAACGAGTACCAGGTCATTAATTCACTTCCTACGTTGATAGATTTTCGCAGGACGAACTCGACGATCGCGTCCTTTCTCATGAGGATTGTCGATTTCCAGGTAAAGTTGGCACAGGGGGAGGCAGGGACAAACGTATCACCCAGATAGACTTTTTGTTGCTGCTTAATACTTCTGGAAGGTGTAATGTCTGTGGTAGTGGCGGATTTGTTCGATGCATATGTGGACCACATGAGGCCTCCCAGCAGAGCAAGGGTAGATAATGCCAGGAGCCATTGAACTTTGGCAGCGCCTGTGGTCTTCGAGTTTTCCCCGGAGACATATATTTCTTCCCAATGAGACGAAAAAACGAGCCAGATCATAAAAATGAACAGCACGAACTGGACGAAAACAACATGACGCCGCCCTAACAGTGAATCAGACAATAATGGGATTAGCCATAAACACCAGCTCACAGCCGATAAGAGGACAATGGATGGTCTCATCAATCCGGCATGCTGGCGTGAGAGAAACAGAAGCAGAAACATAAAACAGCAGAGGGCGCTACCGAGAAGTCCATTTATAAACCAGGCCTTAATAATCAATAGCTTCGTTGAAGGTTGGTCAAAAGTTTCAGTTAAAGACATCGCTTTTGTTCCACTCATACCTTCAATCCGGATGGATTCCATGACAAAGCCCGTGGGACCTGCGGCAAAACTAATCTGATCGAGTTCCGAGAAGTGTTCTTTTTCATAGACACCGCACGTGATGCCATTACATGCCAGTGTAATGACATCTTCATTTCGAACCAGTGTCACTGATACATGTTGCGGGTTTTCTTCAAAAGGGAAGTCCGCCCAGGAGGTTTCGATCACTTTTTTATCGTCAAACATGATATATCCTGAGCGATAGTCACTGTTTCGACTAATCCGGAAACCATCTGATAGGCGGGAGTCGTTGTTCCTCTTGAAAATGATCAGAAAATATGATGAGGACGGCAATTGCAATCTGGTTTTTATTGTGCTCCATGAATTAAAATTCGAGGGGGGTGTTACTTTAAGTTCACTGAATGCGTAAAAATGACATTTTCCCTTGTTAATCGTCTGGTTGGCAAACGCTTCTCCCAGTTTTCCCGCGTGCCACTCCGGTTGAACGAGTTTCCGCGACATGAGCGAAATCTGTAAGCCTGTTCGGGATTTCATCGAGACAAAGAAACCCGTGATAACAACAAAAAGAATGAATAGGATTTGATAGTATCGTCTGATCTTCATGCAATTATGAAAAGGAGAAGTGTTTTGGACCAACTATTATTTTCATTCCCGGCAGCCAAGAGAGCGAGTGGCAAAAATGTGTTTTCATGGCAGTAGTGTAGAATATCCGGCATAATTCGCTCGTCATCATCGCCTGTTTCGTGCGTGATTTGCCAGTCACGTTCGCCTCTCCACGGGTTGTTATCGAACCACCATTCTGCACCAAGTCTTCTCGCGACTCGATAAAGCCTGAGTCTCGCTATACGATACTCTCAACGCCCTGTAATTTCAAATTCAAATTGCATATCAAAGAATCAAAATATCTTTTTGAATCTTCAGCTTCAGATACTCAAGACCTCATCAGAGGATAACAGGATGGACTGGATATTTTATGTCAGATACCATGAGAATCATTCTGTGATCATGCGCATAAGGAAGCAGTTACTCGGACAAGAATAAGGTTTCGGTCTGTATGCTGTTTGAAACGAATCCGGTCCGCTTTGAATAGCGCCACGATCAACAGGAAAAAATGCCCTTAATCATTCACACTCTGATACATCGCACATGGCTCTCTTCCCCATTCGCAAGTGTGAAATCCGATCATGGAAACTGACGGACCGGATCATGAACCGGAAGCCGGACGGGTAACATGTTTGAGTGCTGTCAGGGGTTTCTCCTTCTCCAATATGCTGAATTCCCGCTCATTCATGACAAACAGCGAACCGATAAAGGCCAGAGCATTCAGCGAGATTGATCGAAAAAACTCGCACTGACGTGGGACTATCATCATCCACTCTCTGGAAAGCAGTAGATTATAAGGAAACTGCTGGAGTTCCCCCCGAACACCCGTAATGGTCATACCCACATGACGCAACATGTGCCGGTACATATTCAGAAGAGTTGTACAGACATCGGTCGGCGGATCATTCACCGCCTGACCGTGATAACTGAATCCGTGTTGAAAAGAGAAAAGCGAGCAAGTGCCCTGCCCGGTTGGCGGCGCTGCTGCGGCCAAGACAGGCCCAATCGGAATATCCGCCCTCGCTGGCGACAATGGAAGAGGAATGAACTGCAAATGCTTGTGGCATTGACTGGCTCCGGCCTGGACGCCTCCATTATAGAACCCGATCCCCTCGCGGGCAACCAGGAAAGCCCATAAGGCCAAAAAATCCTCGAGGGTCAGAAGTTCTTCTTGCTGTTCGAATTGGCGGGTAACAACCAGGACATGGTGATCGACTACATTATACTTGTTCAGCAGGGCCACATGGCTCGGAAGAAGGTCACTGATAAACAGTTCCGGATCATAAGGCAGAAAGGGATTGACCCGGGCATCGGCTGTGCGCGACATTCTCTCCTGGATCCGCTTGGCCTCGCTTTTACGGACCAGCGAATCGAGAATATTGACCAGAAATTGAATGCCGGCCTGTTCGATTGTACAGCAACTGGTCGGGACCGGCTGTAAGGCTCCGGAAATAAGAGCTGACGCTGCCCGATCTTGAACTGCCCGCCATAATGTCCCCGGCTCGAACAAATAGCCTTTTCCATCAGACTGAGCATTCGGCATGTGTCTCATCCTATCGTGGACCAGCCCGTTTGAAATCTGATCCGGAGTTGCGATCAATGGTGAAGATGCGATGCTCTGTTATGTAGCTGATTTTGAGAGGTTTTTCCAGTCCCCCTCTCGAGAGCAGACAGGGGCCTGGACAATGAAATCGAATTGGTATTATTGTGAATCGTGCATTATATGAATGTGCAGCCTCTTGAGGATGAAAACGATTCGATCCCGGTTTCATTTTTTGTCCTGACCATCACGAGGAGATCATATGGCTGTCAGGCCCGGACCAATGACAATCAAGGGTTTAATTATCAACCCACCTCTGGTACTGGCTCCCATGGCCGAGTACACCCATTTCGCATTCCGACAGCTCCTGGCTTCGTTCGGTGGCTGTGGACTCTATCTATCCGAGATGATCAGTGCTCAAAAAACCGTGTCCGAACGAGGATGGCATAAACCACTTTTCCGCTGGACTTCTGACCAGACCCCGTTCTTTTTTCAGATCATGGGGCATCGGGCCGAGATTATGGCGGAAGCGATAAAAATGCTCAGTGACTTGGTCGACGAAACGGGGCGTGGACCTGCCGGTTTTGATCTCAATATGGGCTGTGGTGCCCATTGGCTCATTCGAGAGGGTTCGGGAGTGGCTTTAATGAAAGACATCTCGGCCACACGTCTCTTGGTCAGACAATGCCGGGCTGCGACCTCGCTGCCCCTTACGGCTAAAATCAGGCTGGGCTGGGAAAAGGACCCCGATTATCTGGTCCGGTTCGGTCGAATGCTCGAAGACGAAGGCGTTGATGCTGTTACCTTACATCCACGTCTGGCCAAGGAACATTTCACTGGCCGGGCCCGCTGGCAGTACATCGCCCTGCTCAAGGAACATCTGAAAATACCTGTAATCGGTAACGGTGATGTTCGGGACAGGGACGATATCCAGACCCTGTTCGAGCAGACACAGTGCGATGGGGTCATGCTCGGTCGGGCCGCGATCAGGAAGCCCTGGCTCTTCAGCAATTTTCTGAATGACCACGATCGCCAACCTGATCCGGATGCTATTATGAAGTCCATGTTCGCCCTTCTCCTGAACACTTTTCCGGAACAAATCGCCCTGGTTAGATTCAAGCAGTTTCTGAAGTTTTTTGCGGACAATTTCCGCTTCGGTCATCAATTGTACTGGAAGGTCTATAACAGTCGAACTATAATTGAAATTATAGCAATTATTGATCCGAGAAGGAGTGATAATGGAAACACAGCAATCAATGTTTGAACATGCTCCGGATATTCAACCCCAGTTGTTACGGCCCAATATGAGTATTACCGACCTGCTGACTGTAATGGGCCAGACCTGCTTCGAGGCCCGTAATGTCGCACGGGGAGCCCGTCTCTTCCAAAGGATGATCGAAGCCCAGGATACGATCTGGCTCGGGATAGCCGGCGCCGGTATAGCCGGTGGTCTTGGGGGCATGGTCATCAACCTGCTTCAAGAGGGTTTCATCAATGTTATCTGTTCCACGGGAGCCCAGGTCTACCATGATCTGCACTTTGCCTTTGGCCTGCCGGTCAAGGCGATTTCACCCCGACATGATGATGATCTGCTCAGACAACATGGCGACACCCGGATTTATGATATCGGTATTCGTGAGATCGAAACCCTCGAAGCGCAGGACCAACTCATCCAGAAATTCGTCAGGGAACGCTACGATGTACTCGAGGACCGCACCTTGGCCAGTTGGGAGTTCAATTACGAGTTGGGCACATGGGTCCTCGAGAAGGCGGCCAAGCCCGACAAGTCCTTTGTTGCAACCGCTGCACGACTTGGCGTCCCCCTGTTCTGGGACTCGCAGGCAAACCATTCGATCGCCATGAATCTGGCCCGGCTTGAGATCGAGGGCTTCCCGGTCCGCCTCTCTTCTCAGAAAGACATTCTCGATTCTGCAGCGATCACTTTTAATTCCCAGGGGACCGGTTTCGTCGAACTGGGTGGAGGCGGTCCAAAAAACTTTATCCAACAGACCGGCCCGACCATCCAACAGATACTCGGAATTGATTTCGAGGGCGCTGACCGGGGACTGCAGATCGGGACCGCTGTCGAACGTGAAGGCAGTCTTTCGAGTTGCACCTTCAGTGAAGCTGTGACGTGGGGCAAATATCGAGCCGATGATGCCACACAACTCGTCCAAATCTGGGCTGAATACAGCCTTGTTTTTCCCCTGCTCGTGGCCCATGTACTCGATGCCTGTTCAGCCCGACAACCAATCAATTTGGTCGCTTCTCTGCCAACAATGACCCATACATTAAAACAGAAAATGCGCCCGGCACAATAAACAACGCAACATGATCAAAACCATGACCTGGACAATGATGAACAAGGAGTTATTCATGGTGTTTCAATTTTCTGCCTCTGATACCGACACAAGGAATTATTCAGATCCAGATGATGAGGACAATGAACGTTTCAGCGAGTTTATGCCTCACAGAAAAAAGGAAAAGAACCAAAAAAAGGGAAAAGACAAGAAGAAAATGGAACATGAGTTCGGCCCAAACAAGAAGTCCCGCAAAAACAAAGGTGGCTTTCGGGCCGAACGAAAAATGAAATGGACCGACGAAAATTAACCCAGGGCTTCGAACGGAATCTCTATTTCTGCATGACTGGCACTGGCAACCTCTTTGATAATCGACGATGATAGATAAGGCCCATGCTCAATCCAAGCAAAAGAAGCATGGCGCCCAAAATCGACAATGTCGGCACTTCGGGTTGCTCAGTAACCAGGGTCGCGGTATAGTTAAAAGTATTGTAGCTGCTCCCATAAGGCCTAAGGTTCTGGACAACCATGGTGATGATATCGCACTGCTGAAGGGGGTCATAACAGGATACTTCAATATCACCATTCGAATCACAGTGATGATAGGTTGATTTATATTTACCTGTAACCGCATTATGGGTGATAAAAGTAATACCCCAATCATCCTGGGCATGAACGACGTTGCCGTTGAAGTTGACTGTAATACCGTAATCATCTGTTGCCGAAACATCAAAATTGATGTAATTGCAGCCGAGCTGTTCCGGTTGCCGGTCCGGACTGGCATCCCCACTGGCTGGATAGGTAGTATGGGTCCGTTTGATCCGGACATGATGTTCGCCTACAACATTGATATGGGGCGCCCAATCAGCACCCTCTTCGTAGTGATTGCCATCATCCTGGTCCCCGCAAATAAAAAACCAGGTCGTAAACATCTGGTAGACCTCTTTCAGGCCCTGATTCAGTTCAGTCGTGAAGGTCTGTTCATAGCAGTCCATGATATTGGTAATATCAATAGTGTTAATCCAAACCGCTTTGACCAGATCATGGTTCCAGTTCTGTTGGAGAAACATCGGCCAGATCAGGGTCGCATATTCAACTGCGCCATTGGCATATTTGAGTTGTTTATGAGGTTGATTGAACCGGGGATTCATCCAGGTATAATAGCCATTGATTTCATCATACACACGTTCTTCCATATTCATGGCGCAGTTTTCCATGAAGCCCAGGTCGGCGGAAAAATTATATGAGCCTTGACAGGCATGTTGGAATTCGTGGGCAAGAGTCATCCGCATGGCATCTTCCTTACTCATGGCTGTTTCAAACCAGAAATTTCGGTGCAGACATAAATAACTGATCACACTATAATCGCGGCCTGGGTAAGTCCCTGTTCCGGGACTTTCCGCGGCGCAATAGCCATACACCCCGGAACCCACATCAGCCAAATCATAGAAGTAGATGTCATAAAGGTTTGTCCCACCTCCGACTGTTCCGTCATAGGGTGGATGATCATAACCCAGATTGGCCGGATCAACCTCGATACTCCAGACATATTCAGCAGCTTCTGCAGTCCGATTGATGAAATCCGGCACACCATCGGCTGGATCTACGTCGACTGTCGCATTATAAATGGCTTGACTGCCGGTAGTATCATAATGGATCAGAAAGTGGGTGGTCTGATATGTATGTTGAGTGGGTGGGGAAGGCCGGGCTTTTCTTTCGTTGAAAAAAGCCTGTTCTTCCGCAGTCAGATAGTGAAAATTATCCTGGAGTTCTCTTAATAATACAGTCCCACACTTTAGAGCATAATCAGGTTCCGGTCGAAAACGAGCATCGACTTTTTCGGGATGAAACAGGAAATACCCCATTTGAAGTGCAAACTCTCGCGGTGATATTTCACCATTTTCCCGGGCCTGGTAAACCTTGTTCAGAGCCAAATGCCCCTTTTCTAACGGTGTCAAAGGCCTATCGACTGCTTTATCCGTCAGGACATCCGCTGCACATAAACCCGTTACGAATAATACCAAGACAATCAATAATAACTTTTTCATGAGACACACCCCTGTGAGAGAGAATTAAACATCAAGTTATCGTGAAACATTACATTCTGACAATATGATCCGTGAATATGAACTCATATCGAACAATAAATGTTTGTATTCCGTTACGTCTAAAAGCCAGTTTTATTTCTGTTTCTCAAATCTTAGACCTATCATCCCTACTTAGGATGAGAAAAAAAAAAGTAAAGATTATGTAAAAAGGTCATCGTCAGGACATCACTATCATGGGAATATCACCAGGAAGCCGATTAAATGAGCATTGCAGACATGCCCGGGAAGAAAAACTGCTTCAATCTCTGTTTGCTTACCTGAAAATAGAGTATGCTATTCTCCGTTTTTTAATGTTTCCCAGGGCATTGGCATGTGCCGGGTGATGGCTTCGGGGTAATCAGTCGATCGTTGGATCGGTCCTTTGGTCTCAAGGAGGCGCTCGATGAACCGGCACGCGGTATAAACACCGTTCGTTTCAGCTAATCCTGCAGCGATAGCCCGAGCTCGGTCTGAAAAGGTCGACTCCTTGATGAGTCGATCGACTTTTTCTCGAATTTCCTGGCTGGTAACATGGGATGTGGAACATCGTAATCCGGCACCGAGAAATACAACTTTGCTGGCGTTATCTCCCTGTTCTCCGCCGACAGGCAAGACCAATAATGGTTTCCCTGCGGCCAGTGTTTCATTGACGGTGTTATTGCCGCCGTGACTGATGACCGCATCAACCATTGGTAAAACCTCGCTTTGGGGTACCTGCTTGAACAGGAAGATAGTGCTGGGGAGTTTTGATCGGCTCAATCGATCGTAGGCACCACCTGCACTAACGATCACCTGGTAAACGCCGTCGGAAAAAGCGGTGATGATCTTTTGAAAGAGATGGGGCTTCTTGTTAAAGATAGTGCCCAATGAAACATAAACCGTGCTCATCTCTTTGGCAAGACGGTCCCAAGGGAAATCAGTCCCGCTTTCCTGGTGAGAGCTGTCCCAACAGGGTCCGATATAATACATGTTTCGGGCTAATGGTTCGCGTGGGGCCTCGATATGTGGTGAGGTCAGTACACACGTTACCCATGGTGAAACAGGACGGACCAGGAAATCAGGAGGGACCGGTTCGAGACCCAATGTTGATCTCGCGGCAGCTATCTGGCGATCAACCATCCTGATCATCGCGTGACCTAGCTTGACAAAGCGTTTCTCCTGACCGGCCCAGTCCTCACCGATTGGCAAACCGCTCGCAAATGGCGGCACTCCCGGACCGGGAAAACTCAGACCGGCATGATAGACAAGAACATGGGGCAGATTACAGATTTCGGCAGCATATCCCCCCCCAAGAAAGGAAAATTCATTGACCACAAGATCGGCCTGAACTGCATCAATAATTTTAACAACGGCCCGGGCATAATAATGGATACCGGCATAGAAAAAACGGGCAGCGTAATATGTCTCGGCAAAACCACTCAACCAGGGCACGAAGAGAAGCCCAAGAGCTGATAAGGATGGCCTGATCGGCTGAAAGACCAAGTCTTGTTCGGCAAAATACCGACGAATTTCAGGAATTTCAGGACCGGCTAAAACGACATTATGACCTCGGCTGCGAAGTTCATGGGCCATTCTGATCAGCGGGTTCCAATGACCCCGAGCCGGTTGTGAGGTCAATAAAACGGTTTTCATATTCCTTGCCCTCCCTGGCTGAATACCACGACCAGTCTTTATAGAGCCTATTGAAAAGAAAAATGCTTGAGTAATGACCAGGGCAAATTTTTCCATTCGATGAGACGAATGGTCAAGCTCACGTCGTGATATTGATACGCTTCTTTCAGCGCGAAACGGACTGTTACCGGTTGTAACGATGGTGCAATTTTCAAGAAGACCCTATTCAGGCCCGGTTCAAGGAAAGTGTCCTCAATGAGACCGTTAGGTCCGGTTAATCGGAGTTGGATACGCTGGCTGGTCGGATTGTTCACCTCAGTCATGACAAACCTCAAACCGGAATATTCTTGAAACATAAAGCGCTGCTCCGTTTCGAGCCGAATTTTAGCTAGTGGCTGAATAAGTGTGGGGGGGACTGTCGAGATATTGGTCATTTCACCGAGTGGCTGGGTCTGAAAGTGAGCCCAGTTTATAAAGACCATTGGCCCTGTCGCAAGACCCAATTCCCGGTAATCGTTGCTCAGATCAAAATCAACCGGGCGCCAGGTGCGGCTGCACTCGAGATCGAGCGAGAAAGTATGTTGCCCTTCAGGAAGATGGAACAGTAGAAAATCGGGAGCCGAACAGGTGATTGTACTGCTGGTGACCTGGTGTCTATTAATCGTGATCGTAAGTGTGACGGGCCTGTTTGTCAAGTCCGGATTGGTCACCCGGAATGGAATACACAACATTCTCTGAACTCCAGATCGCGCCGGTATGATAACATGGCTTTTCTGTTTGGTCCAGCGAAAATGGGCTTCCAATTTGGAATCCCAATTTTCATATTTGTGGAAACCATAAGAGACGGTATACTCATTGCCTCTCAGCACAAGCATTATCAGAAAAAGGCCTACTATGCCGCTCAGGAAAAGATGGGATTTGTTAACCCTGCTCGCTGTTTCAGGGGAGGACCTGTCGCCCCTGTTCAAAAGATGATGATCGGGCAGGGCCAGGATAAACCAAATCATAAGTTCTATGGCATGAATATAAAAGAGATGTTGAAACAAACCATAGACGATCAGGACGGCCCAGAGAGAGATCAGGCAGGCCCGGACAATCCCGGGCGGTCCGTACTCTCGACCAGGATCGGTCCTGATGAAATGATAACCTGTCCGAATCACCAAAATCATGAAGAGGAACAGACCCAGAGCACCTTCCTCGGCCAGCAGATGCAAGAATGTATTGTGGGCCGTGCTATGTTGGCTCAGACTCAAATAATTGTCCGGGTTTATGTGTTCAGGGCTCTTGTACCAGAATGTGCCCGGACCGTTTCCAATCACAGCATGTTCTTTAAAAAGGGCAAGGCTCGCTCGCCAGAGTTCGACCCGGGCATAGAATGTCCCCATCTGAGGATTTGTATCCAGATGCCCCCGGGAGATGAGGTTGAAGGCCCCGAGCAGCACCACCAGCGCGCAACACAATCCAATGACGATGACGGTCAATGGACCCGATTTCCGACCAGATCGGTTAGTCTGGGCCAGTTTACACACAATAAACAGGAACAACACGATGAGAGCGCACAGCCAGCCTACCCGGGCATAGGCCAGAAACAGGACCACTCCGGTCCATCCTGCGAGGACCAGGAGTGCCATTCGCTTTCGCTCCGACACTACACGATTCAGAAGTGTAAAAAGCAACAATGGCAGCATCAAACAGACGTACTCGGCCAACCATCCCGGATTACCAATGAACGACTGCAAACGCGGGAGAGGACCGTGACTATGTTTCATGAAACTGAAATAGACCGGGAAAACATGGAAATACTCGAGCAAACCGATACCGACTGTCAAAGCCAAACCAGTCAATAACGCCGAAACGACGCGCCCGAAATCCTCCTTTTTAAGTGCAATCAGCAAGTAAAATGCCATGAGAAATGCCCAACACCGGTTATAGACTGCCTGGATTGGGAAAAGATGTGAGGTCTCGTCGAGAAAGAACGTTTCAGTGACCAAGGTCGGTACATCATGCCAATTGACATGGTGGACAATCGTCAGGATAAGCGGGATTAGCTGCAGCATGGATAGAAGGCACCAGACCGATCCGAACCTAATCAGAACACTCGTTCTGCCGGATTTGTCAGGCCAGGGACCACTCCGAAGCCAATCAATCATGATCAGGGCCAGCAACCCGTTGAGAAGATACACAAATGGTCGCCCGGGACTATTGATGAAAAAGGGAAGCCCAACCAGGACCGCACAAAACAGGTCCTTGTGCCGCCCGGACATGAGCAGGTAGATGCTGAGTAAAATAGCCAGGGCTGCCCATCCTCCGCCATATACGGTCAGGACCAGAGTCAATGCAGACCAGCTTAGTAATAGTATTCTCAATGAATCACTCCACTCGATTGGGATTGCACCCCGTACGCCGTGCTTACCCCTTTAATATACCAAAACCGCTACCCGTTTCAAAACAGAGAATTGAATTTTTAATAAAGTGAACTATGGTTGTGTAACTATTTGAAGCTATTCAGAGATATCCGGGAGCAGGTTGAAGCCGCGGATATCCGGACAATTAGTCTCGCACACAGTCCCTGAAAGGAGTGCTCATGACAAAACTGATTGATGCTCTGAATAAAGATTTCCGGTCTATTATGGAGCAAAAGGATAGTACTGATTATCCGGCCAAGAGGATGCTGGATGAGGTCAATGCCAAAGCGATGGCCAAGAATCTGAAGGTGACCACTGATACCGGGGAGGCAAAACCTTTTCCCACCTTTTTGAAACCCTTTTTCGTCGATAACCAGCACGTGCCCATGCTGCAGCACGCCACCAAGATCATGATGCGCGTGCTCGAAAAAATGGTCAATCTTTACTTTGATGAACCGGCCACCCGTCCCCTGTTCCTGTTGAAACCCGAGGAAGAAGAATTAGCCGCTATCGATGTCGGCTACAAGGAAATTCTGCGCATAACGAGAAACGATGCATTTCTGATGGATGATTATTTCAAGTTTATCGAATTCAACTGTGATTCTCCTGGCGGACCATATTGGGCGGATACCTTGAACGATATTTTATGGACTTCTCCGGTCATGCTCGAACTCCGCAAGAAATATTGGTTCCATCGGGACCATTTTGTGCCTCAGACCCATCAGACCCTCCTCAATGCCTACCGTGATTTCGGTGGCAAAAAGGAACACCCGTTCACCGCGATCGTTGCCGGCGGTGGTGTTACACTCGAAGAGTTCAAGGCTATTGCTGCCTGGTTAACCGAACGCGGTTATCCCTCAGAATATTCGGAACCTGATTGGTTGGAATATGATGGCAAGAACCTGAAGACGAAATCGGGCCAGGTTGTTGATATTATATATCGCCGGGGCTGGATCGTGGACTGGACCGGTCGTATGGACAGAATTAAGCCCCTACTCAAAGCTTATCGCGACGGTAAAGTCTGTGTGGTCAACTCACCCCGCTCCATCCTCGCCGCCAATAAATCGCTTATGGCTGTGATCCAGATGGATGAAATGCAGCGTCTGTTCAGCGCTGAAGAAAAACGAGTGATTAAGAACCACCTGCCCTGGACCCGCCTGGTCCAACAAGGTAAAACCATGTTCAACGGCAAACAATGCGACATATACAATCTGCTGCAGAAAAAGAGAGAAAGCCTGGTCTTGAAACCATACGATATGCTCGGCGGTAAGGGCGTCTATGTCGGCTGTGATCTCACCCAGAAAAAATGGGAAGAAGCCATTGAATTGACCACGCAGAAAAAATACATCGTCCAACAGTTTGTGGCTCCACCGGTCGAAAAATTCCCGGTCGTCTCCGACAAAGGCCTGAGTTTCATGAAGAAATTAGTCAATGTCAACTTCTATGCCTATCATGGCGAACACGCCGGTGGTATGGTCCGGACCTCGGACTCGATGGTCATCAATATTTCAGCCGGTGGCGGTCTGACCCCGATCTACAATGTCGGAGGACGCATCTAGGCTGCTATATGTTTTTTGGGAGCGTGAATGCAGGGTCTGCTCGCTTACGGTGAGCAGGCCCTGTTTCTTTTCGTCCCCGTCTGTGCCTACTTGGAGCCCTGTTGTTGCGATTGCTCCTTGATGACCCCCCACTCGACCAGCCGTTTATAGGCATATTCAGCCTGTTCACCCGAATTGACCACATCAAGATATTTTTTATACTGCTCGATCGCCTTGTTCCGGTTCTGCATACCCTCGAAGGCAAAACCCTTGTAAAAAGTGGTAAAGGGGTTACCGGGCAGCTTTTTCTCATAGGCATTAAAATCAGCTAGGGCAGCATTGAATTTCTTCAGGTCCATTTTAGCCATACCGCTCAAATGATTGGCCTGTGGCTCCTGTGGGTAAGCCTGCTTGGCTTCTTCTGCGTACCGTAAAGCTTCACCATTTTTCTTTTGAGCCAGAAGGCATTTTGACATCATGATCAAGCCGACATAATCATGAGGAGCTTCTTTCAAGGCTTGTTTGAAATGTTGTTCCGCCGCAGGATACTTCTGGTCCAACAGTTCGCTTTCACCATTCTGGATCTGGTTGATAGCCCCTTTTATCTTGCGGAGATTGGCGGTATGATCCATGTAGCTTTCCTTGTTGTACGGCAAGCCCTGCTTGTCCTTGTATTTTCCCTGGGCCGCCTCCAAGGCAGTCTTGTATCGTGCGTCACTCATGGGGTGACTGGCGAACATTCGCTCGATCATATTCGGTTTGCTTTGGGACATACCTCTGAGAATGTTCATCAAACCGACCATGCCCATAGGATTGAGTCCGGCCTTGGTCATGTATTCCAAACCGAGCGCATCGGCCTGACGCTCATCGTCACGGCTGTATTTGGCCAAGAGTGCTCCCGCACCAATACCGCCCAAACCGGCGGCGATCGGCGCATATTTCTCGTTTTCATACGCCGCATACGCAGTCAAGCCGACAACAACAGCCTGGGCTAACATGGTTTTTGTCATCCGGTCCGCGGTATGACGGGCACAGACATGACCGGCTTCATGTCCGAGCAATCCGGCCAGTTGGGCCTCGTCGTCCAGTTCAAGTAAAATGCCACGCGTGGCTGCGATACTCCCTCCGGGAAAAGCATACGCATTGGCATAGGTCGCATTGACACATCGAAAAGAGAAAGGCATGTTGGGACGATGCGAGACCGCGGCGATCCTTTTTCCCACATCGGTCACATAATCATTCAACATCTTATCCTGGATGGCACCATAATCCGCCGAAAACTGGTGGGGAGCGTTTGCTTTATCCAGTTGAATTTCATCTTTTTCGGACATGAGCATCAATTGGTTTTTGCCCGTGACCGGATTAGTGGCACAACCCGCAATCGTTCCGGCAGTCGCCAGGCCGGTTAACACCACAAATTCTCTGCGTGACCAGAGTCCATCATTTTTGTTCTCTGTCATGGTCATCCTATCCTCCCTGATGGCTATCTCTCTTATGTGCCGTAGAGGTCTTACCCTGTTATTTGAATCGAGAATTGTTCATAAAAGAAGATACCCTGTTATATGCTTGCCAGGCTTGACATCCTCTGTTTGTATTACACTATGGGAACCTGATTGTCAATCTCTGAGCAGCACCGTTGACTCTGTGCCTTTCGGAGACGCTCTCGGGGCTCGGGGGATCATTGAGGGAACTTTTTGGAAAGAATATTGTGAAGAGAAATAGCCATGACCTCGTGTTGACCAAACAACTTTATGGAGCCTATTCCGCTCAGGAGGGATGCTTTCATGACCAGGCACAACGATCGAATAATGAATGAACAGCTTCCATCAGATATACCCCTGATGTATAGTGCATTTGCCGATTGGTGGCCCTTACTGTCAGCCCCCCAAGACTATGCCGAGGAGGCGGACATATTTCTGCGGACAATCCGACACAACAGTCTCAGACCGGTCAAGACTGTGCTCGAGTTGGGAAGTGGAGGGGGAAACAACGCTTCACACCTGAAGAAACACTTTACAATGACCCTGGTCGATCGGGCGGAAAATATGCTCGAAGTTAGCCGACGCCTCAACCCCGAGCTCGAACATATTCGCGGTGATATGAGGAAAGTCAGGCTTGGGCGGACTTTTGACTGTGTCTTTATCCATGATGCCATCTCCTATATCAAGACCGAGCTCGATCTGGCGGCAACTTTCGCCACGGCCTTTTCCCATCTTGAACCGGGCGGTGTGGCCCTGTTCACGCCGGACCATGTTCGTGAAAATTTCCGTGCTCAAACCAGCCATGGCGGACATGATGGCCCGGACCGGGCTATGAGGTACCTGGAGTGGGTCTATGATCCCGACCCGACCGACACAAGCTATCTGTGTGATTTTGCCTATATTCATCGCGACCACAACGGGCACATCCAATGCTCCTGCGATCGACATCAACTCGGATTATTCAGTCGGCAGGTCTGGTTGCGTCTCATCGCAGAAGCCGGTTTTCGGGCCCAGGCTCTGCCCTTCGAGCATAGTGAACTGGAGCCCGGTTCGTGCGAATACTTCATCGGAATAAAAGAATCACCGAAGAAATAGTAGTTGAATCTGCCCTCGTACTTGCCTTGATCTTCTTTTGCTGCTATAAACAGGCAGCATAGTTAGAACCCGGTTGTATCCACGGATATAAGAACACAGGGGAAGCTCATTACCATGAGCAGAGTGTGGGTCACATCATCCGTTTTTTCGAGAGGACGAGCGCGATACATTGCCCTGATTCTGGGCTTCATCGCCCTGGTTATTGGCAACAACACCGCCTGGGCTGAACCCTTTAGCTGTGATTGGCTGAAAAATACCGAATCAAGTTCAATTATGGTCGGGGGCTCCTACGGGTTTGAATTCGGTTGGTCCTATGCCCGGATCCACAGTAACGAAGTCGACCAGGAACAGGAACAGAATTCCGGTCCAGCCATACTGGCCCGTGTTGGCTTTTCCAGCCGTTATGAATTGAGACTCGCCTGGGAAGGCTATCAGTGGTATTCTGTCGAGGAACCCAATCTCGATGTCAATCATAAAAACGGTCCCGGAGACGGTGACATAGCACTTAAGGCTTTTCTGTTTCCAGGTGAAAACTTTGTTCCCGAAATGGCATGCCTTATCAGGCTCCCGCTCCGCTCGGGAGAAAAGAACCATGTCCGCCCTGAATATAACCCGACCCTGATGTTCTGTGCTTCCTGGACCCTTGGTCGGGCCTTTACCGTGACAGGTAATATTGGAACAACCTTCATCAGCCTTCAGGATGAGTCATATCGCTCAGATTCAATCACCTATTTAAATAATTCCCTGGCCTTGACCTACAGGATGCAGGATTGGCTCGATCTCTTTGCTGAACTCTACAGCGATGTGCCCGCTTCAAGCAAAGACCATTCCCACACTTATGCAGGTTTGGGCTGGACGTACAGATTTCATGAGCGTTGGCTCGGTTCTCTTTATGCCGGAACCGCTTTGACCGAAGATGACTGTGATCTTTTACTCAGAATGAGTCTGGCAATATGGCTCGGATGATATCCTCACGCCAGGAGTATCGGTATGGCTGGACGTGATCTTTATCTCAAACTTAAAAAAGCGTATTCTCTGGATAATCTGACCCTAATCTCCTCGGGATTAATCGAACTCAATCGCAATGGCAATGATGTGCATCTCAGAAAGATTGCGGCTTGCCTCAAGGATGTTTTCGATCGGAAGAGTACCCGGCCCCATCAGATTTTCGCCGGATTGATCAGATTGTATCATCCCGATCGTTATAACTATTACCAGGTCCGGATCGAGACACATTTTCAGCAGGGCGATCTCAAGAAACTCCATGCCCTGGACCACATATTTAAGGTCCTTGATGCCGTTCGTAACCGAAACAGCGGTCTACTCAGCAGGGATGCTGCAACCAGACAGCATTACTCAGGTCCTGTATTTACCGGAAACGGCTCGTCTTCAGCGAATAGGATCCGCCATGATTATGATCCTGCTTTGGGAATTCGCGACTTTTTTTCCGCTTACAAACACCTGGAATACGGTAATGTGGATGTTCCCCTCGAATATCATCATCTCGAGGATATTGACGGGGAGCTTGATCTCTCCTCATATGAGATCGAAGACTTGACGGGTCTGGAGTATTGTCAGAATATCACTTCGCTTGATCTGTCGAATAATATGATCTCGGACATATCGTTACTGGCTGGTTTAAACGGTCTCGAAGAACTATACCTGGCTCACAACGATATCTCGGATGTGACTGCCCTGGCCCATCTGCCCCGTCTCCTCGTTTTGGACCTTGCCGATAATAAGGTGAGTGATGTTTCCTCTTTAGGACATGGCCAGGTCCTTGAATATATTAATTTAACCGGAAATGACCTCACGCTCGAACAGATCGACGCGCTTAAAAATAGAGTGAAGATTGTTCTGAGCTGAGCCATGATTGCCTTTAATAGCCAGGACTCTTCTTCCCATTGCACATTTACTCATATGTCTAATAATCGAGTGGCGAAGTTCATCTGTTTCAACCCAAACCTGCGAGTGTTTTCAGAGAAAGTAGTTGACATTCGCTCCTATATCAGTTAATGTTTAAAGTAAGTGGGAACATTCAGCAGGCGGATAAATGACATGCCCAAAATACTGATCGTCGATGATGAACGACATATTATCGAGTTAATCTCCGTCTTGCTTGAGGACATGGAAGATTTCGAGATTATCAAGGCTTATGACGGTGATGAAGCTTTGGAAATGGTCGTCAAACACCATCCCGAACTCGTGCTGCTGGATTATATGATGCCCAAGAAAAACGGATTGGAGGTCTTGAAGGAAATTAAAGCCCAGTTCAAGGAATGCTACGTCGTCATCATGACCGGCAAGGGTTCCGAAAAAGTCGCCGTCGAATTGATGAAAGCCGGGGCCTCGGATTATCTTCCCAAACCATTCAAGGCTGATGAGCTTATCGAAGTGGTCGAAAGCGTGCTCAAGTTCCGGATGACCGAACTCGAACGCCGGACACTCGAATCGGCCGGCCCATCGATCACGACTTATCGACGCATGGTGACCGGTTATAACGAGAATATCGTCCACCAGGGCAAGACCTACCATATTCAAACCGAAGATTACGGGGCTGAACAGGGCGTCGTGAAATCATTTATCTATGAAAGCGGCATGATCGTTTCGAGTCGTGAGATCGATTATTCCCGCTTCAACGATCGGACCAACCTGTCGCAAATTGTCTCAACCGTTGTCAAACGGCTCCATCACCAAATGGTTGAGGACCTGCTGATCGGCAAATTCGAACAAAATGGACGGGTTGTGGAACCGTCACCTCATTGAGTCGGTGTCTTTCTATGAACAACACGGACCTGAATAGTACTCCTCCTGACAATGCAGAAAACGGACAACACAACCAGGAGAACGGACCAGTTGGCCAACAGTACCTGGCCGGTCTGACCGTGAAGCAAGCCCACGATTATGTGGTCCAACACCTGGCCACTCTCCAACGGACTAAATCTCAACTGGAAAATGTCAATAATGAGATCACTTTGTGGCAAAGCAGGGTCAAACTTGCTCAGGATAAGAGCAAACCCGATCTGGCCGATCAGGCCGAAAACAGGGTTCGCGAACTGCAGCAGAAAAGCAATACTCTGCAGCTTGAACTCTGGGACCTGGAGAATACAATCCCTGCATTAAAACAGGAACTGGCCCGAATGGTTGCCTTCTCACCCTCTGTCGATGCCAGCCAACTTCTCGCCCAATTCGAGCAGGTGTTGGGCAAGGACGCCATTGCCGAACAGAAAATCAATGAACAACTCAATGCCAAAAATCTCGATGATGAACTCGCCCATCTAAAAGAAAAACTGAAACAAAAATCCGATCAGGATGGTAATATACAGCCCTGATTTCCTTTTCGGAACAGGTACTGGATTTTGATTGTGCTGCACTTGACAAGTTCATCACAACTTTATATAGTGATCAGATGCGAGCGGGAATAGCTCAGCTGGTAGAGCACAACCTTGCCAAGGTTGGGGTCGCGAGTTCGAGCCTCGTTTCCCGCTCCATTTTTTTCCGTGTCAGGCGGCGTAGCCAAGTGGCTAAGGCGAAGGTCTGCAAAACCTTTATTCATCGGTTCGACTCCGATCGCCGCCTTTATTTATGCGCCTCCCAAAACCGCATCAAATAATGATTCTTGTGTCTATAGGTAAGTCTATTGTAACCCCGGTGCCCTTGATCGCTTCTAGAGCTACTTTACTCTTGATCTGGCTGCTTATCGTGCGACGGATAGTACCCATTTTTCTTTCCCCTTTACTGCGTTTTTCATGACCGCTGTGCGATCATGCGTGGGAGACACCTTTTATCACCTTAACACGTTGTCCAGTTTTTGGTGTACAGTATAAGGAATATACTACCGCGTCAGAGGTTTCGTCCAATGATGCTTATGTTGACTGCTATATCCTAGGTTCAAGTTGATCGGATTTTTCGTGGTCCACAGATGTGGCTGTATTTTTGAAAACCCTACTCAAAACCAGGCTGATCGAAGCGGGGGAAATATCGAAGGGGTGTGGAATTGATCAGGGAAGCATCCGCGGGCCAGTAACGAATAGTGGGGGCACATATTATATGGTAGACAAAGAAAGATCAAAGATTTCAGACAGAACTTTTCTAAGCTCATTATGTTTTTTTTTGGGTAAAGAACCGAGACATTTGAGAATTCTATTCTGATCAATTGCAAACATTTTCCCAGTTTTTATGATAGAATCAAATTTTAGACCAGAACAGTCTTTATCTTGTCCCATAATCCGAATCTCGTCCTTCTCCAATTCTTTATCATAAGATGAAGTAATTGCAGATAAAATACACAGTCTTTTTTCTTTATTAAACCATCTTTTTGAGACAACAACTGCTGGTCTTTTTTTATCCATCTTGACATCGGTAAATGGGAAGGGAACAAGAACTACCTGACCTTGATCAAAGATTGTCATAAACAGCATCCTTATCATTATCCCAAAATGAAAAACAGTCCTCTGATAAAGCCAACCATCCATTTATATCGTCGTTTGGATCAGTAAGGTTTTTGTTTATAGGAGTTATCTCAAAAACATCCGGTTTCGTTAATAGACTATTTGGTCTCGATGGGAAAACATCATCGTATTTGACTTGCCGAATACCGACACTGGCTGCAATAACAACAGGACTTATAAAAGCAGTGTTATCAGTAGAAACTGAATCGTAAAATATTGCAATATTATTCATTTCTTACCATTCCCCTGCCATAATTTGATGAGTTTTATTTGTTTGTCAAGCCAATCCCGAATACTAATCGCAGTAGTCAAATCCATCACGATAGAAGATTGTACAAATCTAACTAAATCTCCGCCACTTTCTATCTCTCCCTCTTTGGCATATTCAACTGAAGTACCGACCTTTTCAAGTCTTGTAACAATTTTATGTGTGGATTTTTGGGGAATGGCTGGTCTTTCATAATAGAAATGGGCATTAATATGACCACTCTGATTTGCCCCCCCAAAAGCTCCATTAATAAAACAATCACGAATGCCGTCTGGAATCACATACTTAAAAACAATTTTTTCTTTCGGCTTTTTGTCCATCGTTCAACACCTTATTAGGTCACAGGTTCAGTCTCTCAAATTGCCAAATCTGCTGATTAAATTATAGGAATTTGTCCAAAATTTCGCAAGATATATGTTAAATTGTCTGAAATATTCTATCCTCAATATGTCTGAGCTCGATCCTACCACTTCCACATAATACAGTCAAGTTTTCCTATACCAGAATCCACTGGAGGGCCATAGTTGTATTATTTTCTCTGTCCGAGAGGGATCTACCTGCCAGAAAAAAAAGGATGGCCTTATTTTGGCGCTGGCGAGTTTTTGCCGGGCTGTCGATTCGGTTGACATTTCTCTCTAGATCACTCATACTGATTTTAAGAGGATTCCGCTCATGAGAAAAATGATTGCTATAGCTCTGCTTTGCCTTGTTCCTTCACTCTGTACTGCAACCATAACCAGTTATGTCGATGAGAGCGGGATACTTCATATCGAGTCAATCGAGGGTGGCGAACCTTCACAAAACCTATTCGGGTTTTCTGATATTTATCTCGAAGTATTCCAGATCAGAGAGGGTGATAAGAAGGACGGCAAGGTTCAACTCTTGATTGATATTTCCGTTGAGAACAACACGGGAAAACAGATT
The DNA here is from genome assembly GCA_016934675.1 of bacterium. Taxonomy (GTDB): domain Bacteria; phylum CSSED10-310; class JAFGSJ01; order JAFGSJ01; family JAFGSJ01; genus JAFGSJ01. The sequence goes on from JAFGSJ010000163.1 coordinate 32,242, forward strand.
TTAATGAACGAACCGTGGAAAAACTTCAAGGCAAAAACAGGCGATTCAACATTTTCAATCCTATCACCTGGAGCCACAAAACCAATTCCCTTCAATAGTAGTGCAGTTGATACACTCATTTTTGAGATACCGGAAAGGGAGTATTATGGGGAACACTTCATGATCGAGGGACGACCTTCATTATTGTAAACGCCTTCCAGCACCTGAAAACAGGGTATCCATTTCTATCCGGGAAGCTCGGAGGAGTGGCGGTGACCCTTGTGTGCATTGTTTTAAATAATTACCTACCCGGTCCTGGACCACAGGGAATCCCGCATATATCGCAGCTCGTTTTCTCGATAGTGATTGAAATTCTAGCCTTTTTTCGCTTGCCTTGAAGAAGATAACAACCGATAAGTCCGCCAGGGATGATTATCATAAATATTACCATTGAAATGACAGATATCTGTCGCGGAGGGAATATCTTCTCCAAGATCGGAACCAGTGCGATGACATAAAAAGTAATGAAAATGAGGAGGAATGGGATTGCTAGTAAAGCAGCGCAACCGGTCCCCACCGCCTTGGAGAGCCCTAAACTTCGATGCAGGATTTAGCCGGATAGAGATAAAATGTAAGCGGTACATTGCCCTGATTACCTTTGTTGCCAGTGATGACGATTATGTTGATTGCTACATCACGGGAGCCACTTGAAGGGAGCAGGAATATGAGCCCGCAGATGTGGCCACAATCCTGAAAACCCTGCTTAGGACCAAGCTGATCGAAGCGCGATAAATCTCGGAGGGGGATGGCTGAATTTGATCGAAATCGTCAAGTATTCCTCGGACATTTAATCCACATTTAGCAAACAATCTTATGGACTTATTTTTGACCAAATACTTGACAAATTCGTCTAGATTAAATATTATCAACTAATAGAATGACTCTTTTGGAGGACAAAATCAATGACAATAAAAAGGAAATTTTATAAGACACATCCCTGGATTACTTTTGAAGTTGATCTCCGAAAAGGGAATCATCAAATATGGCTACTACTTGGAGAAGCACAATCAAAATGTGAGAATATTTCAGGGATTCCTATTTCTCCGAAATTTCAGCTTTTTCTAAGTCAGGTTTATCTGGCCAAGGGGGCTTTGGCTACAACTGCAATTGAAGGAAATACTTTGACTGAAGATGAGGTAATAAAACATCTTGAAAAAAAACTAGAACTCCCTCCCTCAAAAGAATACCTCAAAGTCGAAATTGATAATGTAGTGACAGCATGCAATCTTATTGGAAACCTTACTCTTAAAGGGAGAAGCAATGAATTAATTCCAGATGAAATTAAGAAATACAATAAACTATTATTGGAAGGGCTTCCACTATATCAGGAGGTAATTCCAGGAGAATTGAGAACATATAATGTGACAGCCGGTAGATACCTTGGTGCCCCAGCTGAAGATTGTGAATACTTGCTTACAGAATATTGTGATTGGATTAATGCCTTTCCTTGTGAAGAGGGGTATGAACTTGCTTACGGGATTATCAAAGCTATCATAGCACATATTTATTTTGCTTGGATACATCCATTTGGTGATGGCAACGGAAGGACCGCGAGATTAATCGAATTTCAAATCTTATTGACCGCTGGTGTTCCAACAACAGCGGCCCATTTATTAAGTAATCATTACAACCAAACCAGAACCGAGTATTATAGATACCTTGATGGGGCGAGCAGGTCAGGTGGTAATATTTTCCCATTTGTTGAGTATGCGCTTCATGGCTATGTCGATCAATTAAGAGAACAGATGGAATATGTTAAAAATCACCAACTTTATGTGCATTGGTATAATTATATTCATGAAACATTTCGTGACAATTTCAGTGTCGTTTCTCGTAGAATGAAGCACTTAATTCAAGATATTACCAAAGCTACGGGTGGTGTAAAATTAAGCGAAATAAGGCATGTCTCAGCTAGAATTGCAGAAGATTATGCTGGAAAAACTGAGAAGACAATTCATAGGGACGTAAAGAAACTTGAAGACATGGATTTGTTAATAAAAGAGAAAAACACTGTATGGGCAAACGTTCAAAAAATGCGTGCCTTTTTGCCAAGGCGAGTTATCAAATCACTAAAGCAGGAATAAGTAATTCAATTGGATAGATTTTATTGATTGCAAAGTAATAAATAGGAGGGTCATATTAAGGCGCACATTCAGCATAGTCACACATCATTCTCGCTGAATTTTTTTCATTTTCTGGGGCGGCGGTTTTCCGGGAAAATGAGTAAAGATATCAGTAGGCAGCTTGAGCCTGTCCAGGTATGCTCGTTGAGCATCGGTCAGCGGTCGTCCGAGGTGTCTGATACCGTTAATGA
>JAFGSJ010000164.1 GCA_016934675.1 bacterium
GCTGCTTTTGACTTTCATTGAGGCACGGTGTACGAAGGAAAAGTTGGGAGGAATATGATCGTTACAATGTCAGGAGAGACAAACTGAGTTGATTGTCCCGGATATCGAATTCGATGAAAGAGTTGAAATTCAAATGAGCAGTCTCACATATTGCTGTTTGTGATCAAGGTCAGCCACGCGGGCAAATGTGCGAGTAAGCTTTGGAAAATAACCTCAGTTTGTTGGTGATAAAAATGAATCTGGCCATTATATGCCTCTCCCCCATCCGGTCCGACCAGATCCGTCACGCCTCGCAGAATCAGGCAGCGGGTCCCATTTCTGTGGGCAACCCAGGCAATAGCACCAGATTCCCAATCACCGACACAAGCCTGATATTTTCTATTCAACGTGTTGAGTTCTGAAGCGATCAGGTCACGATCGGCGGAAATCATGGTAGTCATGAGGACTGGTTGGGGATATGGCGTATCCAACCAGGATAGATCAAGATCAGTAGTATAATGCTGGATGTGCGTATTCTGATCGCCCATCTGCTCGATGATATCATAGACAATCGTCCGTTCGACCAGAATGATGCGGCCAGGTTCCACTTTACCGGCAAAACCGCCACATGTCCCCAAGTTTAAAATAACCTCAGGTTTCCATATATCAATGACGTACTGGGTCGAGGCAGCCGCTGATATTTTCCCCCAACCACCGCGCACACAGCGATACTGAGCCAGTGTTTTATCGGAGCCAGTTTCATACCAAAACCACTGACCGAATGGATATTCATCCAGATGGACTACCTTCAACAAGGAACAGACTGCCTGCCATTCGATATCAGCAGAAATAATGATGACCACACTGCCAGACCGGTTTTTGATCATGCCTGATTGTCCTTTCAAGCCCCTACTTACGCTTTCTGGGCAACAACGATTTCTCTGATATCGCCCGGTTGCAGAAAGGCATCCGGATCAGCGATATGTTTGCGCCCCAGATGAACGATTTTCTCGAAACCGGCTACGGTCAACATGTGACCGATTTCTGGCGGTGTGTAACAACGGATGATTTCATTGCCATGGTATCCTTGTTCACGTTTCGGAACGATGATCTCCCCTGAGTCTAAAACGAGTTTGGTAGTCGAGTGATAGGTTGAGGTTTCATGCTCGAACCAGGTTTGGGATAATTGGAAACCGTTCTCGATTTCGGTCCAGGTCTTCGAGTCCAGGTCCGTCCGGAATGCAGAAATATACATGATCATGATTCGACCTCCCTTGATCAGGGCCCGGGCTATCTTCTCGAGCAGTTCCCGGTTCTCCGGTTCGGAAAAGAAACCGAAAGTGCCACTGAGGAGGATGCAGAGATCGAATTCCCCGCAGTAACCTATTTCTCTCATGTCCTGCCGGATGTAAGTCAGGGTTGAAGAGTTCGACTGAAAGTGATCCCTGGCATAGTTGATGAGCGAGTCGGCTATATCAATACCCACAACGGTATGGCCTTTCTCGGCCAACATGTGTGCATGGAAGCCATGGCCACAGCCCAGGTCCAGTATTCTGTGCGAAGATGAAAGCCCGCACTTTTTCTCGATCAAACGGATGACGTTTCGATCATACTCCTCGATTGCGGGTATCTTTTCCCTCCTGGTGACCCGCCAATAATATGCCCAGAATTCATTCCAAGTTTTTTCAACGATTTTCAAAATTTGTATGCCCTCAGTTTTGTTCCATTCTAGTCTGAAAGACGAAAACGGGCTTCCTGCCATTCTTTCAGATAGCGTTCGTATGTGTCAGCAATGATCTGATCATGGGTCTCGACACGGAGAGTTCGTAACAGGTTCTCGAATTTCTTGCCAATAATACCCAAAGGGAAGGTCAGGACAGAATAGGCAATGAAAAAGAGAATAAGCATGTTGCTACTTATGCCCTGATAAAAATAGCCATAAACCAGCAGCAGGACCATCAGGATATTGAGGGCAATGACCACGATAGCCATTCCCATATTGAGATTGATTGTTTCCTTTAAAATATCCAGATCACTATAAGTGAGTAGTTTACCATCCAGTTGTTGATGGGTCCGGTATATCTTCAGCATGCTGAACAGATTCAGGAGCACTAAAACGACAACCAGTGAAATCAGAGCCATCAGGAGCGGGTATTGCCGGGCAATTGTTTCCAGGAATAACAAGAAAGAGTCGGGATTCATGTTTACTCCTTTTGTTCATGGTGGTCAGATTGATAATGTACTTGGACAAATTCAAGGAACCAGGCCGGTTTTCGCAACAGGATATACAATGATCCGAATGTCAGAATAAAGGGTAATGGCGAAAATGCCTCCAGAACAATCGCAATAATGATGATGATATAAGTCTTCTCGTATGATTTCATTACATTTCTCCCGGACTCTTTAGTCTCATCAGCCTACGTTATATTCCATACTCGAATGATGAAGTTTTTCAATAGACATCGTTTCTCTTGAACAGGACCGAGAAATCGAAAAAGAATTGTGACTCTTCCTCCGGTGCATCAGACGAATCCAGGAGTTTAATCCTGCCTTCGCCCGTATAACCTAATGATAGAGAATATGCTATCTCATCAGAACGACTCAGATTAATGCCCACTACGGGACAGATGGAATACCAGAACTCACCGTCACCCCAGAGCATTTTAAGTTCAGGGCCGATCCAGATTCGGGTTGCTGCAGTTTTATACAGTCCGATTCCCAATGTATTATCGATCGCAAAGCTGGTAATATTATATTCATCATCATCAAACGAAACATGTTCGAGCCCGAGATTAAAGCGGTAGCTCGTTACCCGGTTTTTGATCACGTTCGCTTCAAAGACAAATCCAAAACCCAGATGAAGGTTATCCTGCTCGTGATACTTGTCCTGGTCCTCATCCAATCTGTCGGCTATTCCGAAGCCCCCATCGAAATATGCCCCCAGACCTATGGCCCTGACCTCGGTGCCGGACAGCATGATAAAAAACACAGAACAGATCAGAAGAACAAAAGATTTTCCACTCATAACATCCTCCTCTTTGTGCTATGAAAGAGAACAAATCACAGCGACCATTTTTACCTGCTCATACCTGATTTTTTCTTTATTGTCAATGGTATGAATCAGAACACTCCTTTCCTGTCCCCCTTTTGGATGTACTACTCATTCATTCACTATTCACCTGAAAGCATTTTTGATGAAGGTGAACTAAGGAGCGGCAGCTACACACACATAATCCGAAACAATGTCACCGGGTCCGTTTCAATCCCAGAGATATTTCTGGTCGTACTCCATACAATAGCTAATAGAAGTCTCTGACGCTCTTGACAGAGCTCAGATCATGGTTATCCTAGTCCTGGGGCGGCGTTCGTTGTCACAGTGGTGACAACTCACTGTGCCCCAGGCTAACCCCTTTCACCACTTCGTGGTGTATGATTACCCTCGCTAGCATTTTGGGAAAAATGGAATTTCAGATCGA
>JAFGSJ010000033.1 GCA_016934675.1 bacterium
ACTCTTTTTCAAAGCACTCAAACAGAATCTGAAAGCAAAAACCTTCGTGGGAACCAGTGAAAATGCATTACGCATTCAGATTTGGACAGCCTGGTGGCATATGAAGGGAACCTCATTTTAAAAAACTGATTTTCACTTTACTAAAACATTGATTTTCCTCTATCATAGTGGCAAAGTCTGTCCTATTTTGGACAGCAGTGTAATTTGGACATTTTCTTTTTTTATGATATAAAATAATTACATAACCAACCCTAATAGTGAAGGAGGACACTATGAACAGCAAAGGTTTCTTTTCGGTTTTGTTTGACCTTTCTTTTTCTGAGTTTATTACATTTCGGGTCATCAAGGTTCTGTATATCATCGGTATCGTTATTGCCGGGCTTGCGGCCTTGTTCATGATTATCGGTGCATTTACAAATGGAGTGGTGGCTGGAATAGTGTGTCTTATTCTGTCGCCCCTGGTTTTTCTGTTATATGTTCTCATGATCAGGGTTTGGCTTGAGATCGTGCTGGTGCTCTTTAAGATTGCTGACAATACATCGATCATGGCCGGGGTAAAGAGTGACGATTCTGGAATAGCCGAATAATTTTTCAAAAGCGAAATGAAGAAGGGGGAATATGGGTTTGATACTCGTATTCCCCTTCTTTTTGGACTCGTATTGAGCTTGATTTCAACGTTGAGCCGTGTTATCTTGGGAGGGAGAGTTTCGAGGCCTGAGGCCGATGATTTTAACCGAAGAGGGTGACCTTATGAGCACACAGCGTTATGTTCTAATGTCGTTGTTGTTAATTTGTCTCGTATTCAGCCTTGGCCTGGGTTCCAAACAGGACAACAAAATTCCCATACCGCTTGATCATTTTTCAGCCACGATCGTGGACCGGGCCGGAGTAAAGACTATCGTGACCGATGTTTCGATCGAGGGCAGGACCTTCTTCATTTCGCAGCACGGCAAAGGTGTATTATTCGTTGAATTCAATGATATCAGGGAGGTCCGATTCAGCGAATCGGCTAAAGGTGATGAAGTGACCGTGACCATGACACTCGTTTCGGGTGAGACCATGCAGGGGACCTTGAAGGGAAACGACAACTTGTTTGGCGTGGCCAAATTCGGCAAATTCAAGATCAGGGTCAAAGAAATCGAATCAATCATGCTTGAGTTCATAGAATAACGAGGACTTTCATAGTGTTACAATCCCCAAATAATCGCGGAGGGTGGTCGAATATGGCTACAATCAGGGCCAAGCTCATCGTGTTGTCTGGCTTATTTGTGCTGTGTGGGTGGTTACCGTGTGCCCGGGCGGCGAATATCCTATTTGATGCTTCGAAGCAGGAGGTGTCGGGTAATGCGGATTGGGTCATTGATGCCGATATCTGGGACCTGTATCTCGAGCATTATCCGTGTGACGAGTATGGTAATGAAGCCAATGCCCAGTTTATCCCCACGCCGGACCAGAGTGTGATCAGCAGTGAGACAGACTGGACCGGCGGTATTTCCGCCTGGGGTTATGACCTGGTCCAGGCGGATCATACCGTTTTCACCTTACCGGCCGGTCAAGTGATCACCTATGGTCAGGCCGGTCAATATGATCTTTCGAACTTTGATCTGTTCATCATGCCTGAGCCCCAGATGTTGCTGAGCACGGCGGAAAAAACTGCCTTACTCGATTATATTCAGGCCGGGGGATCCCTGTTCATGGTCGCGGACCATCAGACCTCGGATCGGAATTGTTCCGGTTACGACTCCCCTCATATTTTCAATGATCTCATGGGCGTGGTCATCAGTGCCGGTGTCATTACTGATTATGGTTTGTTTGGTCTGGTCTTCAATGTCGAAGAGATCAGCGGATTGAACGGTACTGATTACTGGTTCACCGATGCCATTGATGACAATGTCAGTCAGGACCCGCTTGATCCGATCATTTTCGGGCCATTCGGTGATGGTTCCGGCGGTCTGGGCCTGTTTGGTTCGACGAGCATGACCTTGGACACCTCGACCAATCCCACGGTCCAGGGTCACATCTGGAAAACCGATGCGGGTGGCCAGTCTACAACCCGAGTCACTTTTGCCACGGCCCGCTATGGTGCTGGTCGAGTGGCAGCTATCGGAGATTCATCACCTGCAGATGACGGTACCGGTGATTCCGGTGATACGCTCTATGATGGTTGGGACAAAGCATCGGGTGGAGTAGCCAATGATATCATTCATCTCAATGCCTGTCATTGGTTGATAACGGCAGACGATACGACTGCTCCGGTCATCACCATTGGTCCTTCGAGCGGACCTCAGGATTGCACGGCCACCATTTACTGGGAGACGGATGAACTCGCCACTTCGACTGTCGAATATGGCTTGACCGATACGTATGGCAATTCGGAGAGTGTGACGGGCTACCATTCGAACCATTCGGTGATATTGATCGGGTTGACTCCGGACACCCAGTATCATTATCGGGTCTTATCCGATGATCCGGCCCAGAACGGACCTACTTATTCGAACGATATGGTGTTTACGACCACTGTCGGTACAAACCCGACCATCATTTCAGGTCCCTCTGTCCAACATGTGTCCGGTTCCGGTGCGACCGTCGTTTGGGTCACGAATGAGGCAGCCGACAGCCAGGTCGAATACGGTTTGAGTACATCGTATGGCAGTTCTGCTTCTTCGACGACGTATGTATCCGAGCATTCGTTGGTCTTGAGTGGGCTCGATCCGGAGACCACGTATCATTTCAGGGCCGGTTCGACCGATAATTGCGGCAATGGGCCGGTCTGGTCCGATGACCAGGTTTTCAGCACGGGTTCCGCGGACTTCGATATTTCTGCCTGGACCATTGATCAGTATGACAGTGCGGCCTCCTATTCTTTCCCGGCCAACACCTCCTTGGCAGCCGGGTCTTATGCCGTCGTGGCCCGGAATGCGGACCAGGCAGCTTTCGAAGCATTCTGGGGGGTAAGCCTGGGGAGCAATGTTCTCTTCCTCAATTCGAACGAAGATGGTTCTTGCTTGGGGACCAATGGCTGTCTCCCCTTGATTAACGGGGGGGAATCATACGAACTCTACGATGCATCGGAAACACTGGTTGATGGTCCGACCATCGCCGGCAGTGAAAGCTATTCGTATCAACGTATTGCGGCCGACCTGCCGGCTGGTCAGAGCGGATCATGGCTGGCCCAGAGCGCCTCGCTGGCCTCACCCGGCTCGGGCATGCCCATCCCGACCGGAATAGGTGTAGTCTTATCTGAATGGAGCGACGCACTCGGTTCCGGCAATTATATCTATGAATTTGTGGAACTGTATAATGACAACGCCAGTTCGGTCCCAGATTCAATCCCACCTGACCCAGTCAGCGACCTGGTTGCTGTCCCTGTTTCAAGTGATACCATTCGACTCTCTTTTACCGCTGTGGGCGATGACGGCTCTGTCGGCACGGCTTCGAGTTACGATATACGATACGCTTTCAGTCCGATCAGGAATGAGCCCCAGTTTGCGGCTGCCATTCTTGTTTCAGGAGAACCGGCGCCACTGGCCGCGGGTAATACGGAAATCATCAATATTTCAGGCCTGGCTGAGAATACGACCTACTTTTTTGCCCTCAGGGTCGGAGATGAGCAGCCCAATTGGAGCAGTATCTCAAACTCGAGCGGGGCGGCCACCGGCCTACCTGGTGGCAGTCCGGCCACAGACCATCTTGTCATCAGTGAAATACAGACTCGAGGCGTCTCGAATCATAATGACGAGTTTATCGAATTGTACAATCCAACCACGGACCCTATCTCCATAGATGGCATGAGTATTCAGAAAAAGACCGAGGACAACGGATCATTCGAAAAATTTGATCTGCCGAGTGATACTATTCAACCGCATGGTTATTTTCTCATCGCTACTTCGGTTTATGCCGGTGCTGTGACTGCCGATACGATCAATACCGGTTTTGTCATGAGTTATCACTACGGTAATGTTGCCCTGGTGGCCAATACTGATACGCTCACCGGTTGTACCGACCCGGATGTGATCGATATGGTCGGTTTCGGCACCGGTAATTGTGCCGAAACCTCACCTGCCCCCGGTGAACATGGAGCCGGCTCGACGATCGAACGGGCTCCGGGTGAAACTGAACCGGGCTGCGCCAACGGCACGGACACGGACAATAACGGGGCCGATTTTGCCCTGCGCACTCCGGCTGAACCTCAGAACAGCACCATGACTGAAGCACCGTGCTCGACTGTACTCAGCGATGTGGGTAACACATTGTTCCTGACAGGTCAGAGCTTGACCTGGAGTTCGGCCTTGGGCGCCACTCAATATAAAATCCGACGTTCGTCATTAGTCAATTTCATGGAACTCGAACCGGTCCCGAGTGATGTTTATCTCCTGACCATGACAGGTTCAACCTCGATTACCGATACAGACCCCCTGCCCGGCGGGACCACTATCTTTTATTACCATATCAATTCGAGTGATGGTACGTTTGAATTCGGAGAAAATTGATTTTCACCAGGCCATGGAAAGTACCGATAAGTTACTGACACATGTCATTTTCGACCTCGATGGGGTTCTGCTGGATACGGAGATGATGTACACCGTGGCTGCCCAAGAGTTCCTCGAGCCATTCGGATACGAATTCACCTGGTCTCTCAAGGAAAAAATGATGGGACATACTGAACTCGAAGCGGCAGCTATTCTGGTAGAAGAACTTGATCCCCCTTTCACTCCCCAGGAATTTGTCGAGAGCAGGACCCGGATACTCGAAACCATGTATCCACGAGCCGAGTTGAAACCGGGAGTGGACGCACTGGTCCGCTATCTGGCCGAGCGGGGGGTGCCTCAGGCCATTGCCACTTCCTGTCCTCGTGCCTCATTCGAGCTCAAGATGACCCTCCATCAAGACTTGCTTCCATATTTTCAGGTGATTGTGACCGGTGATGACCCCGAGCTCGAGCACGGTAAACCCGCACCGGATATTTATCTGCTTGCTGCACGGCGCCTTCGAGCCTGTCCTTCATCGTGTCTGGTCTTCGAAGATTCACTTTCAGGTGTGCAGGCCGGCCTGGCCGCTGGCATGCGGGTGTGGGCTGTCCCTGACCCACGGCTCGATCCCGAGACGCTCTCGGGGGCTACTATCCTGGCATCACTCACAGAAGCACCTCACCTGTTCGCTAACTTCAGGATTGGCTGATTTTCGCTAATGGGTTTCTTGAACGACAATCTGCTTAGCCCATCTCTTGATAACATGTTGCATTATCAGGGCTGTGCTGGTATGATCCCCTTGCATGGGCACATGCCCGTATGTTACGGTGATGATCGATATCGGGGATGAGGATGAGGAAAAAAGTTCACATGACGACAAAAAAGAAGGACCGCAAGCGGAAAAAAGCGGGCAGTGCGCCGGGAACGTTACAGCATGTTGGTGAAAAACGGAACGAGGTAGCCCGGATCATCGTGACTGAGTATAATGCCGATGAGTTGAGTGAACGCGAGTTACATTCGGGACAGATCGTGATGCCGCCGGCGGACAGTGGCACAGTGACCTGGTACCATATTTACGGTGTTCATGATGAGACCCTGATCGGACAAATCGGACAGATTTTTAACATTCACGGCCTGGTCCTCGAAGACATTCTCGATACGATGAGTCGTTCGAAATATGAGAATTACGGGTCCTATCTTTTTTTCATTTTGAAAATGGTGCAGCCTGATAGTATTTTGAGTCATGTACAGACGGAAAATATCAGTATCATTGTGGGCCCCCATTATCTCCTGTCGTTCCAGGAAGGTGAGCACGACATATTCCAGCCGATTCGCGAGCGTCTGAATGCGAAGAAAAGTACGATGCGTACATTCGGACCGGATTATCTGGCTTATACCTTGCTCGATTTGATCATCGACCACTATCTCACGGTCATCGATCGACTTGATGAGAGGATTGATGAGATTGATGAGCAATTGCTGATGGAGGTTACGCCTCAGACACTGCCTGCACTCTATCAGGTTAAAAAGAGGGCAATGGTGCTTCAGAACATTTTTTCTCCCCACAAAAACGTGATTACGGAACTTCTTCGAGACGAGACAGATTTGTTCTCGAAACAATTCGAACTGTATCTGCGAGATGTTAACGATCATATCAATCAGATCAATGAAAGCATTATTCATGTCCGTGAAACGGTCATGGTCATGTTGGATATTTATCTGTCTCTGGTCAGCAATAAAATGAATAACGTCATGAAATTTCTGACGATCATAGCCACGATTTTTATTCCGCTCACCTTTTTAGCGGGGATTTATGGCATGAATTTCAAATATATGCCTGAATTGGACTGGCCTTGGTCATATCCATTGCTCTTGTTGGTCATGGTTACAACGGCTTTAGTCATGCTGGCCTATTTCAGACGGAAGGGCTGGCTCTGATTGGTCCGGCCGGTGCGATTCCGAGGTATGCGATATGAAAAAGAGCTTGAAACTGTGTGTGTTCGGATTGGTCCTTTCAATCAGTGTGATCTGCCCTGCTCATATAAGCTGTAGTGTCTGGGCAGCGGAAGATCAGCCGGTTGATCCGGCAATCACAGCTCCGGTCTTTGATTACCTTTCACTTCAAGCCTGGTTTGGCGAATTGAGGGATTTACACGATCAATTCGAACAGTCCTTGCTCGCGGGTGAAGGTTCCGACTCTCTGGGGGAAACACTTGATGAACTCGATCTCGAACTTGATGAGCTTGATCAGCCTCTGGGCGTACCAACCGACGAAGACTATTTGCGGACAGTCCTCGATGTCCGCGATCAGGCCAGGATGATCCGAGACAAGTTGCAGCAGGTGAAAGACGTGATCGGACCGGAACTGGACGGCTTGAAAAACGCTCAAAAAGTATGGCAACAGCAGACTGACAAGCTTGCCCAGTACAAGGAGACGCCCTTTAGCGAGGAGACAGCCGCATCCTGGACAACACTCATGACCGAAAGTGAAAAGATCATCAGGCAAACCCAACAGACCATCCGGGAAAAAATAGCGATCATGAGCGAGCATCTGGCCCGGGCCATTTCTCAACAGAACCACCTGGAAGGCAAGACCCGACACATTGATCAGTTAGTGAAACAAGCCCGAACAGGTCTTTTTCGCCAGACAGTCCCGACCTTTTTCTCGGGGGTTTTTTGGGGCGAAATCCGGTCATCACTCGACTGGGCTTTGTTCCAGCCCCTGCTACAAAATGAGCTGTTGAAAAAGACGGTTTTCAGCCAGTATGGTTGGCTTTTCGTTCTACAGCTCATGGCTATACTGGTCGTGACCCGCTTTTTCAAGCGTCAGCGAATCGCGAAACCCGAGGATGGTTTTTTTGATAAGATTAGTCTAAGACCATGGTCCACGGCCCTTTTAGTGGTCATTGCCGTCAGTATACCTATGTTGAAGACTGGACCTGCAAGTTACCGCCTTTTTTATTTGATCTGCGCGTGTCTGGCTTCGATTCGCGTCATGAACGTCCAATTGACCAAGGGGTGGCAGCAGAAATTGACTGTTTTTATGTTGACACCCTATATTGCACTGTTGATATTCCGGTTTATTCAACTGCCCCAGCCTTTTTTCAGATTATATATAGCCTTTATAGCCCTTTGGGGTGCCCCGTTGAGTTTTCAGTTGGCCCGCAGGATCTCGCGTACGGGTGGCGAAACCAATATGGCTGTTCGGGGACTTCAGCTCGGTGGTTACATGCTTGTCCTTGTCTTTCTGGCCCAGGTTTTTGGTTTCAACGCGTTAGCGACCCATCTTTATGAATCATCGGTCCAAACGGTCCTTCTGGTCATGTTCGTTTATCTGCTCTGGAATGTGACCCGGAAAGTACTCCCGGCCATCCTTGATTTGAGTTTTTTCGGACGTTGGGCCTTCATCATGGCGAACAGAACGGTGATTGTCAAGCGGCTGCTTACTTTCTTGATGATAGTATTCATTGTGGTTGCCCTGTTTCTGGCACTCTATATTTGGGGTGTCTATAATTCCCCGCAGCACGCCTGGCATGAAATAAGTCAGATAGGCTTTCGTATCGGGGCCCATGACATAACGGTAGAACTCATTATTCTGGGCCTGTTAGCCCTTCTGGTGACCTGGTATTCTTCTCTGGCGCTGCAATCAATCTTAAACGAGGAGGTCTATCCCCGCAAAGAGATCGAACCCGGTATCGGGGTCTCGATTAATCGTCTGGTCCACTATGCCCTCGTTCTGATCGGGTTCTTCTGGTTTGTGACTATTTTGGGTTTCGATCTGAAGAACGTGACCATCATCGGTGGTGCTCTCGGTATCGGTGTTGGCTTCGGTCTGCAGAATATTGTCAGCAATTTTGTTAGTGGTTTAGTCCTGCTGGTCGAGCGACCGATCAGACTGGGTGATGTCGTTGAAATAAACAATACCTGGGGTGAAATTCTGAAACTGGGGCTGCGCTCGACTGTGGTCGGAACATATGATGGCTCGGAAATCATCATTCCCAATTCGGACCTGATTACGCAACAGGTAACAAACTGGACTCGTCTTGACCGGATTTCCCGCCTGAAAATTCAGGTAGGCGTCTCGTATGATTCCGACGTGAAAAAAGTAATGTCTCTCTTACTCGAAATCGGGCAGGCGCATCCTCTCTGCTTGAAAGAACCTTCTCCCAAAGTCCATTTTACTGCATTCGGAGAAAGTTCCTTGGATTTTGAACTGTGGCTCTGGCTCGATGAATTATCAAATCGACTCAAAGTCAAGACCGAGCTTATGCTTCAGATTTTTGAACGGTTTCAACAGGAAAAGATATCCATTCCGTTTCCACAGCGAGACGTGCATCTTGTCGATCAATCACCGGCTTCGCCTCTCGATAAATGAAGTTTGATCAGCAAAGATTGGGATCCGAAAATCGAGTTTTTGCCGGATCGGGTATAAGCAAAACTAATACAGAAAATGCCTGGGTCCAAAAAAAATTGCCATGGTTTGATTTATGTGCTAAGCTACCTACGAAGTTACAAGGATTAACCGAGCCCGATACCTGGCGAAATTCATCTGTAAATGCAGTGAGCCTTGAATAGTGCATAATAATTGAAAAGTGTTCACGTCTGAGAAAAATTTAAATGAGTCTGGTGTGCAAGGAGGATGTCGTGAAGATTACGATCAATGGAATTGAATGTGAGGCCTGGGAAGGGGCCACGGTTTTACAGGTAGCGCGTCATAATGGTATTTACATTCCGGCGCTCTGCTATCATGAAAAGACCGGTCCGGCGGGAAAATGTCGGGCTTGTCTGGGTGAAATTGAGGGTATGCGAGGGCTTCAAACGACCTGTTCGGTTGTGGTCAAAGATGGTATGAAAGTGACCACGGACTCCGAGGTTGCACGTGCCGCCCAACGCATGGTCATCGATTTGCTTTTGTCTTCCGGCAGGCATGACTGTGTTTCCTGCGAACAGAACGGCAACTGTGAATTGCAGGATGCGGCTTATTACCTCGGGATCGAGCATCCTTCATTTTCACTGCCCTTGGCCGAGGAGGACATCGATGACTCGGGGGAATTCATTTATCGTGATCATACTAAATGTATTCAATGCGGTCGATGCGTTGCCGGATGTAAGCATACCGTGATCAATGAAGTCCTGGATTTTGGCTATCGGGGTAGCACAACAAGGGTGATCTGTGATGAGGACCTGCCTATGGGGACCTCCTCCTGTGTTCAATGCGGTGAATGCGTGCAATTATGTCCGACCGGGGCCATCATCGATAAAAAAGCCCGGGGACAAGGTCGACCATGGCAACTCGAACAAGTGAACACTACCTGTGCCTATTGTGGGGTGGGCTGCCAATTGACTCTTCATGTTGATCGCCAACACAATAAAGTTGTCCGGGTGACCGGCCGCGAGGTGCCGCCCAACGAAGGCATGCTCTGTGTTAAGGGTCGTTATGCATACGAATTTCCCTCAAACTCGAAAAGACTCAAATATCCCCTGATCAAGAAAAACGGAGAACATGTCCGGGTTTCATGGGAAGAGGCCCTCGATTATACGGCCGACAAAATCAGGGAGATCATTAAACGTGACGGACCGGATGTATTCTCGGCGTTCGGGTCCGGCCGGATTACCAACGAGAACAACTATGCTATCCAGAAATTCACCCGCGCGGTGGTCGGGACCAATAATGTAGACCACTGCGCCCGGACCTGACACGCTCCGACTGTCGCCGGTCTGGCGACTTCATTCGGCAGTGGGGCCATGACCAATTCGATCAAGGAATTGGAGGATGCGAAACTGATCTTTGTGATCGGTTCGAACACGACTGAAGCACACCCGGTCATTTCTTATTTTATCAAGCGGGCAGTGAAAAAGGGTGCAGTATTGATCGTCAATGATCCGCGTCGGATCGATCTGACCAATTGGGCGACTATGCATATCCAACATAAGGTCGGCACTGATATCGCCTATATCAACGGTTTGATCAATGAGATTTTCAAGAACGGCTGGGCTCGCGAGGATTTTCTTAACAACTGTACCGAGAATCCGGATGCCATCCGGGAATCGGTTAAGGATTATCCGGTTGAAAAAGCTTCGGAAATTTGCGGTGTTCCAGTCGAGACCATGAAGCAGGTCGCTCAAATCATCGGGCAGGCAGAATCTATGAGTGTCTGCTATACCTTAGGTATCACCGAGCATATTTGCGGGACGGATAATGTCAAGACTTTGGCTAATCTGCAAATGGTACTCGGCAACCTCGGCAAGCCCTCGGCCGGAGTTAACCCGCTCCGCGGCCAGAACAACGTACAAGGCGCCTGCGACATGGGGGCTTTGCCCAATGTGTTTCACAACTATCAGCCTGTTGACAATGCCGCTGCTTCAGAAAAAATGGCCAAAGCCTGGGGACTGCCTTCATTACCGCAGAAACCCGGTTACAAAATGCCGACCATGCTGCACAAGGCCCTCGATGGGGGGACCAAAATTCTCTACTGTGTCGGCGATAACACCGTCCAAACCGAACCGCATATGGCCCACACTATAAAAGAACTCCAGGCACTCGAGTTTTTTGTGGTCTGCGACATTTTTCCCAATATTACCACGCCATATGCCCACGTTATCTTTCCCGATACATGCTGGGGCGAGGAGGATGGGACTTTTACCAATTCCGAACGTCGTGTTCAGCGGGTGCGTAGGGCCCTGACTCCACCCGGCGAAGCTCGATCTCATTGGTGGGTCATGCAGGAACTGGCCAAACGATTGGGAAAAGACCTTGGCTTTACTTCAGCCAATGCAGTCTGGGAAGATATGCGCCAAACAGCAACATCCTATGCGGGCATAACCTGGGAACGTATTGAACAGATCGGATTACAGTGGCCCTGTCCGACCCTGGAACACCCGGGGACCAAGTTTCTGCACCGTGATGGCAAGTTTACCCGGGGCAAGGGCTTGTTCTCAGTGACAAAATGGATTCCGCAAGCCGAACCGCCCGACGCCGAGTATCCCTTGGTCCTCTCGACCGGCCGACGCTTATGGCATTATCACTCGGGAACACAGACCCGCAACAGTAACGGTTTCGATAACATTTTTGGCGAGGAATTACTCGAAATAAGTCCGAAAGATGCAGCCAAAATCGGCGTGAAAAACGGTGATTGGGTCAAAGCAACCAGCAGACGGGGCTCGATTACGTTGAAAGCGTGGGTCACCGATCGCTCTGCGCCTGGAGTAATTTGGTGTGCTTTTCATTTCGCCGAGGCCTGCGGGAATGTGCTGACCATCGACAAATTCGATCCTGTAACCGAGACCGCTGAATATAAGGCCTGCGCCATAAAAGTCGAGAAAGTCAAGGACGGTGAGACACTCGGACATGGTCTGGTCCGTCAAGCCCGTCCATAACTGGAATGGTTACCATGGGTGCCATGGCTGTTTTCACTCCATATCCCTTAACCTGGCACCTGTGGTAATGTTTTCCTGAAAAGGAATGAGTATGGATACCACAAAAATCGAGCAACTCTTTGCTATTGCCGTTAGTCGTGAGCTGGAAGCTCATGATTTTTATTCAGCGGCTGCCAAAAGAATGAATGACCAGAATGTGAAGGATATTTTTAATCGATTGGCCAAGGAAGAAATGGGCCATTACGAATTATTGGAAAAATTCCGCTATGATCCGACCGCGATCATGAAAATTTCCGCCCCATCTGCGGACTGGAAAATCGCCGAATCCGAGGAACTGCCCACACTCACTATCGACATGAAACCCAAAGATGCCATAGCCCTGGCCATGAAAAAGGAACAACAAGCCGTCGAATTCTACCAGGCCCTGGCCAAAGCAACCGAAGATGCCAGCACACGAGATATGTTCCTCAATCTGGCCAATATGGAGTTGGGCCATAAACACCGTCTCGAAAACATATTCGTCGATATCGGTTATCCCGAAGTGTTTTGACGACAGTTCTCTCGCTTTCTGTTTGGGGTAGACATGGTCAAGTAGCATTTGACAACTCGTAGTATTATTGCTATCTTTGTAATAGTGTTTTGTTTGTTCAAAAAAACCGCAACTATATTCTGAAAGGAGAGATTAATGAGAAAAACCATGGGTTTGGTAATTGGAATCATGATCATCTTTATATCCGGAACACTGTATGCCGCACCAGGTGACACCTGTGCGACCGCTACGGTCATCAGCACAATGCCATATACTGATGCCAATACGAACAACTGCAGTTGCACGAACGATGCCGTGGATTACAGTTCCTGTATGGGCTATTACGATAGCGGCTATGATGGTTTTTACGAGTATACCAATAACACCGGGGCTGATTTCCTGGTCGAGGTATGTGCCACCGATAATATTGGTAGTGATTATCTCGGTGTGGGCTTGTATGAAGGTTGCCCCTCCGCAGGGGCGAGTTGTCTTGGTTTTATTGGGGCAAGTACTCTAAATTCCTGTTTTACCGCCTGTCTGGAAAACGGTGTGACCTATTATATTTTAGTAGATAACTGGGCTTCTCCTAATTGTGCCGATGATTATACCTTGACCTTGACCAATGAGGGGCCATGCCCGACGCCACCTGCGAATGACACCTGTGATGGGGTCATCGCCCTAGCGTGCAACTCATGTATTGAAGGTTCGACATTACTTACTGTTAATGACTTTGATTGTTCATCCGGTAGTATTACCAGTGGTGCTGACTTGGTTTATTCATTCACCTTGACCAATACCAATACGGTCACGATTGTTGCGGAAGCTGATTTTGATGCGGATTTTGCCGTTTCGACGGTCTGTGATGACGGGTCTGCCGGGACCCTTTTATGTGTCGATCGGACAGGGACCCAAACCGATCCGAGCTGTGGCGATATTGCCAATCATGATTATGGTTATGCGGTCTGGTCTCAAATGCTCGAAGCCGGTACCTATTATATCTGGTTAGATACGTATGCCGGTGCTCCGACTGGTAATTTTGCTTTGGAAATCCTGTGCGAACTGTACGTTGAACTGCTTTCCTTTGATGCGACGGCAGTCCGTCGAGGGGTCCGGTTAGACTGGGAAACGGCTGTCGAGGTTGATGTCCTTGGTTTCAACATCTTCCGACAGCAATTGGGCAAAAATAGTGTTTTCGGGGAAATGGTGCTACTCAATCCGGACATTATTCCCAGTCGGGGTGGTGCATTTAACGGAGCAAAGTATTCATTCCTCGATCCCTACGTTGAAAACGGTAAAACATACCGCTATACATTGCGTTCTGTCGAATTATCAACAGAAAGCAAGGACCTGTCTGCCACGGAGATCACTTACCAGAAGAAAGTCAAGTGACTCGAATTTGTAGAATTCAGCCCGGTCCCGCGAGAGCAGGTCCGGGCTTTTTTTTGAAAGGATATTCGAGGCAGAAGTCTTGTCGTTCAAAGGGGGACAATACTATTCAACAGGACCATGTCATTTACTGAGTTGTAATACCGCTTTCAGTGGCTGTGGATGTAATCCTTTTCAGTCTTATCATATGAATACAGCCACGATCATGGTATTGATAAAGGAATTCCAGGGCAAGAATATGGGGACTTAATAATCAAGAGCCATGTGCGATGTCTATAGACCAAAGAGCGGAGCGATTTTGGTCGATCAGAAAAAAACATTTTCCCCAAAATGCGCACCATGA
>JAFGSJ010000165.1 GCA_016934675.1 bacterium
CGCAAAGGACCACATTACATGAACTCCAGGCAAGTTTCCGCTCTTCAAGAAGATAAATCAGATAGCGTTGTATCTGTTCAGGAGTCAAAAGGTCAGGCGATTTCTTGTAATATCTGGCCAAACCAATTAAGAGGATTATCCCAGCTGGTTTATGTGGGTTTACAGATATGTTTTGAACCAGCGTAGGATATGGTTCAAACGTTCAATGCGTCGATCGGTGCGGCCATCGCGTGACAAACCGTGTGCTTCCTCGGGAAAGAGAACAAGTTCGGTTTCGACCCCGACTTTTTTGAGGGCAACGAATATCTGTTCGCCCTGTTCAACCGAAGCCCGATAGTCTTTTTCGCTGTGGATGACCAGTGTTGGCGTCCGGGCATTGGCGATATTCTTCAAAGGCGACTGGCGCCAGTAGTTTTCGAGGTTTTCCCAGGGAGGACAATGTCCGAATTCTTTTTGGAATGACCAGTTATAATCACTGGTGCCATACATGCTGATCAGATTGCAGACACTGCGCTGAGTGACAGCGGCTTTGAATCTTTGGGTCCGTCCAATTATCATGTTGGTCATGTAACCGCCGTAACTGCCTCCAGTCACGCCCATACGTTTCGGATCGATGTAGGGTTGGGCAGCCATAAAATCGGCACAGGCCATCAGGTCTTCATAATCGATAGTCCCCCAGTTATTCCAGATTGAACGGGCATGGTCCTCACCATAGCCCTTGCCTCCTCGCGGATTACAGAAATAGATCACAAATCCCTGAGCAGCCAGAAAATGAAATTCATGCATGAAAGCGTAACCATATTGTGTCCTTGGTCCGCCGTGGATTTCGAGTATACTCGGGTATTTTCGAGCAGGATCAAAACCAGGAGGTTTGAGAATCCAGCCTTGCAGAAAATAGTTACCCGGACCTTCGAAACAAACAGCTTCGTACAGTCCAAGCTGGACCGAACTCAGGTATTTTCGATTGACAGCGGTCAAGGCATGTGTTGTCTGTTTCTTGAGATCATGGAGCCAGAGTTGCCCTGGATCGGTTTGATCACCCCGATAATAGACGATCTTCTTCTGGTCCCGATCGAACAGGAATTTGCCAACAAAGCCGGGAAACTCGAGGATACTGTTCAGAGAGGTTTCTGGTTGATCGAGTCTGATCGAATGTAGTGACACCGTACCCTGCCAGCCGATCGTAAAAAAGAGGGTTGAGCTGTCCTTGGACCATGTGGGAGGGGTTTCGACCGGATAGCCGGTAACATCATTGATGACCGAAGCTGATACGGTTCGGTTGCAAGACCGGGTCAGATTGATGACCGGTCCGTTGCCATCAAGAGGCACAACACACAGATCATTATTCCGCCAGGGTTCCATGGTGCCTTCCTGGGTGTAATAGGCCAACCATTTGCCATCGGGTGAGCAGGACGGGCTCATTTTATAACCGATAGTAGTAGTGATCTTTGTCATTTCACCACCTCGGCGTGAAATGGTATACAGGTCCATGGCTTCAAGTTCAAAATCCGGGTCCTTGCTCCTGTTCGATACAAAGGCGATATGCTGACCATCCTTAGTCCAGCATGGTGAGACTTCATCGTATTCGTAGCCGTCAGTCAATTGTATTGCCCTACCGGAACGGGCATCGATCGTCCAGATATGCCAGCGTTCCTCGGTAATATAGTTACCGGTCTCATCAAATTTGAAGATAACTCGCTTAATATGGCGAGAAACCACGCCTAATTGTTTCTTCAGTTCGTCTTTTTCTCGCTGCAAGGCATCTTTGTCCCTTTTAAGAACCATGCTCACGAAGGAACGACCATCAGGTGACCATTCATATGAGCCGATCGCCCCGACCAGGGAGGTTAACATACGGGCTTCACCACCATTAAAGGGTAACAGATAGATTTGAAATTGCCGCTCGTCTTTACGGTTTGACAGGAAAGCAATAGTATTGCCATCAGGCGACCAACGAGGAGCCCGATCGACCTGATCACCATAGGTAAATTGCCGTGCCTGACCACCCTGGGTTGAAACGACCCACAGGTTGGCATATTTTTTCTGTTTCTTCGGATCGATACGTTGAACACTATAGATGACATGACGACCATCGGGTGAAAGATCGAAATTGGTAATGAGTTCTATCTGATAGAGGTCTTCAGCTCTGACAAGCCTCTTTGATGCTACCATGATCAATTCTCCTTTCATGAAACATCCGTGATAATCAAAGTAGTTATATTTCTTACATAATATGTCATCGGCAAAGCTGAATGCAAGACGGACTTTTCCGGGAAACTGAATCATTCCGGGGCAAATAGGGACACTGAAAAATAGGGACACTCAACTCTCAACTATTCTGGGAAACTGAATTAGGAAGGGAGGGACACTCAACTTAGTGATTATCATGTGCGCAGAAAAAAATGGTATTCGAAAAGTGGGCCTGATATAATGCTTCTGTTAGTGAATGGGAACATATCTTCATCTTTAACCGAACGACGGTGGAGGAGCCATGAAAAAGAGCGGATGTATCAGTCTTGGGTGTATTCTGGTTATGGTCCTAACCGGGTGCCTGACTGTGGAGACCATGTCGGTGACCATTCTGTTCGATGAGCAGCGCAAGGCCACCCTGGTGCTTGAGTATGAGGACATTTCCTCAGATGAAAAAACGGCGACTGGTCTGAAAGAAGATTTTGGTTCATTGATCCAGGCCCTCGAGAGTCCGGAATACATCAAGGAACGTTCAGATGAAGGTCTGGACTTACTCGAACGTAAGCTCGAAGTCCGTGACAGCAGGATTGTGGGGCATGAAAAGGCCGAGGCCAAGGGAACGGCTTTTTTGACCGAAACGCTCAAACTTTCGTTGAGCGAGACCGAGATGCGTCTGGTCCTGGACAGTGCCGACGAAGAGTTGATCGAAACCAATGCTCGGACCCTCAAGGAAAACCAAACCACAGTTCTGACCTGGCCGGTCTCAGAAAAGAGACTCTACTATAAGGTGAGACTGAAAACCAGATCAGACCAGGCCGCTCAGAACCGTCCGGAGATGGTGCGCCTGGTGCAGGCGCACTTGACGGGGTCGAAGGTGCAGGACAAAGACCATGGACAGACCGACACCAATTCGCACTGAACGCCTGTTATTACGCGGATTCGAACTGGCTGATGCCAGTCAGGTCCAGAGACTGGCCGGTGATCCGGCCATCGCGGACACCACGGGAAGCATCCCGCACCCCTATTCAGATGGCCTGGCCGAGCAATGGATTGCAGGCCATCCGGACAAGTTTGCTCAGGGAACCGAAGTTACATTCGGCATCTTTTTCCCGGATGAACAGCGCACACTGGACCTGATCGGTTGCATCAGTCTGATACAGATCGACCGGTCCAGTCACCGGGCCGAGTTGGGTTACTGGATTGGTAAACCTTTCTGGAACCGGGGTTACGGGACCGAAGCTGCTCGGGCTGTGGTCCGCTACGGTTTCGAGGAGCTCGGTCTCAACCGGATCTATGCCTACCATTTTACTCGTAATCCGGCCTCGGGCAGAATTTTACAGAAGATCGGCCTGAAACATGAAGGCTGCCTCCGGCAACACTTCCGAAAAGGCGAGCGTTTTGAAGACCTGGAAATATATGGTGCGCTCAAAAATGAGTGGACGTGTTCCGTTGTCTCTGAAATCGATCAGTCGCTGTGACAGGCGAGGTCTGAAAGTTGAGTCTTGTCGACTTCAGGGTGCGAAAAGACTGACGCAATTAGGGACACACAACTGAGATATTCCCAGTGAACTTGACATGGGTTTGAGATTACAGTACATGATAAAGTCGGATGTTGGAGGTATGCAGACGTGGCGATTATAGAGATGAAAGATGTGGTCATGTGTTTTAATCAAACCGTGCTGCTCGATCGGCTTAATCTTACGATCGAGGAGGGAGAAACCGTGGTCATTTGCGGTCCGAGCGGCACCGGGAAGAGTGTCATCCTCAAGCTTTGTGTCGGGCTCATGTCCCCCAGTTCTGGTCAGATTCTGATCGAGGGTGAAAATATCTGTGACATGTCAGATCGGGAACTTGATGCCATGAGGATGAAGACTGGCATGCTTTTTCAGAATTACGGTCTTTTTGATTCAATGACTGTGGCCGAGAATGTCGCATTTATTTTGAGTGAGCACACGAGACTCAGTCAGTCCGAGATCAAGGATCGAGTCAAGGGTATTTTGGAACAAGTCGGTCTCGAGAATGTGGAGCATCTGAAACCGGTCGAGTTATCCGGTGGAATGAAGAAACGGGTGGGCATTGCCCGGGCCCTGGTCCATAATCCACGGATCGTGTATTTTGATGAGCCGGTGGCCGGTTTGGACCCGGTTACATCGGACCGGATCAACGACCTTATTCTCGAGTTATCAGAGAGATTTCGCATGACCAGTCTGGTCGTGTCCAATAATATCAGTTGTGCGGCCAAGATCGGAGACCGGATCGGTATGCTGTATCAGGGTAATTTCGTCGAGATCGATGCCTCGGAAAAAATAATTAATTCGACCCATCCCGTGGTGTATCAATTTGTGCGAGGTCTCGAGGAAGGCCCAATCCAGATGCATTAAATACGAAAGGAAGCGAGATGACCAGTGAACAGAATGAGGAGATGACCCACTTTCAAAAAGACCTGCTCGCCGGTAATAGAACGAGTTTTCAACTGTATCAGGACATGTTTCTGGGAGACCGGCGTTTGAGTTATCTACTGAAGCATGAGTTGATCGTCCTGATGGCCAATCAGGTGCCTGGAGCTTTAGGATTATTACTCCGTAAGCTTTTCTATCCCTTGCTCTTCCGGAAGACAGGCCGAAATGTCATGTTTGGCAAGAACATGACCCTGCGTCATCCGGCTAAAATCAGTATCGGTTCACAGGTAGCCCTGGACGATAATATCGTCCTCGATGCCAAGGGTTGTCCTGATGACAAGGAATTTGTGCTGGGTGACCATATCATCATCGGTCACACCTCAACGCTCTGTTCAAAAGGGGGTAGTCTCCGGATCGGTGACAACTGCAATTTCGGCTCACACATTGCTCTCTACAGCGCCAGTGATATCAATTTTGGCAAGAACATCCTGCTCGGACCCGGCGCATTTATCGGCGGTGGGACCTACCGTTTCGCCGATGCTGATAAACCCATTATTTCACAAGGGTATGATTTGAAAGGCCCGATCTCCATTGGTGATAATTGCTGGTTCGGAGCAGCCGTGACTGTTGTCGACGGCGTGACCATCGGTGAGAATTCAATCCTGGGTGCAGGTGCCGTGGTCATCGAGGATATTCCACCTTTCTCGATCGCGGCCGGAGTGCCCGCCCGGATCATTCGATCCCGCAAGTGATTCTTCTTGGATCAGGCTTTGAAACGGATACTCTCGACCGGTAAATGATAGCGATCGAACAGGTTGTTTCGTTCAAGACGTAACGCCAGAAAACAACTGATCGAGACTGCTCCCAGAATCGCCAGAATAATGGCTATTTGATACTTGATCGCCACAAGCGGGCCGGAGCCACCGATAATCTGTCCGGTCATCATACCTGGTAAAAAAACAAGCCCCATCCCGGTCATTGAAGAAATGGTCGGTAAAATACTGGCCCGATAGGCAGCCCTCAAGCATCCCGCCGAGGCCTCATTAGATGTTGCTCCCAGTGTAAGATACGTTTCGATCTCCACTTGCCGCTTCTTGAGTTCATCGTAAAATCGCTCGATAGCCAAGGCTGTCCCGTTCATGCTATTGCCTATGATCATACCGATCAAGGGAATAAAATAGCGTGGATTGTACCAGGGTGAATATTGAACGACCAGGATTGAAAAAAAGGACATGATTGTGGCACTGCTACAAAGTAACGAGACAAAGGAATACAGCAGCAGATTTCTCTGCTTGATGCCGACCCGGGCATAAATAGTCTGCGCACCGAAAAAAACCATGACCAATGCGACCCCCAGACTGAAATACCAGTAATCGATAGCAAAAAGAGCTTTTAAGATATACCCCACGAGAATAAGTTGCAGGGTCATTCTCAGCGTAGCCAGAACCAATTCCCGAGTCAGTGTGATTTTATGGACCCGGCTCAGAACAATGGCCAGGAGGAGCAAACCGTAACACATGAGCATATTGAGGGTCGTTATATCCTGAGCTGATTCGTGCATAAACAAGTCCTCACATGCATGTTTCACCGTTTCCCGGCAGATTCGATCATTTCAAGTCGTTTGAGTAAAGCAATGCGATCCAGTTGCTGAAAAACATTTAGTATGGTTCCTGAAGCGAGCTCGATCTTTCGCTCAGACATCTCTATCAATTCGGGTGAATGGGTCACCACGATCAGAGTCAAAAGCGGAAACATTTGTCTCAAACGGCGCATCAAACGTTCAGCCAAAACCAGATCGAGAGCTGATGTCGGTTCATCCAGCAACAGCACTTCCGGGAAATTCATTAAAGCACGTGCTATGGCCATACGTTGCTTCTCCCCACCGGATAATTGCATGGCGTTCCTCGTTAAAAAGGACTTTTCGAGTTGGCAACTGTCCAAAACCTGCTCGATTTTCTCCTCGACCGATACATCCGGCTTACGACGATTAAAAAGCAGGGGTAAGCGAATGTTGTCTGCAACACTTCCCTCGAAAGAGATCGGTTCTTGCATGACCAGACTCACTCGTCGCCGTAATGCCAGTATATTGAAGCTGAAAACATCATTGTCCCAAAACCTGATCTGCCCCTGCGTCGGTATCGTCATGAGATTGAATAAACGTAAAAGTGTGCTCTTGCCACTCCCACTGGGGCCATAGATCGTGTAAAAAAGCCCAGGCTCGAAATCCACTGTGAGACCGCTGATGATATCCACATCCTGCCTTCTTACGATAACATCTTTAAATCTGAAAACATGCATCCGTTTTCTGCTCCCACTATCCTAAACTGGTTTCACGAGACATACCGATACTAACATCTTTCACTTATCAGAAAAAGAAGGGCCGGTCTAGATAAAATATGCGGAAAGCTGTGCTGGCTGTTCTTCATCCACTTGGAAATTCTCCTTTACAGTTCATGGAGTAAGTCTTATAGACTATTCATAAAACTAATGAAATGTCTTTATAATGATCAATGAACATAACGGGAGGGACATCTTATGGTCAAAAAGCAAAACCAGATCATGCCTTATCATCAGAACCGGCTCCAACAGTTACGCGGGTTTTATTATGCAGCCATGTACAAGTCGTTCACCAAAGCGGCCAGGCGGATTCGGTGTGGTCAGCCTTCGATCAGTCTTCAGGTCAAAGCTCTTGAGCGTGAATTGGGGGTCACCTTATTCACGCGGAGGTCCGATGGAGTGACGCTAACGACTGAGGGAGAAATTTTATATCATCTGGCCGTTCCGCTCGTGCTGGGAATGGATCATTTGAAGGAGGAATTCGAGGACGAGTTGGGCCGGGGGATGGTGAACAAGTTTTCGATCGCGGCGACTGAAGGATTGACTCTCTATATTTTAGGTGATGTAGTGAAGCGGTTCCGGGAGAATTTCCCGAGGGTTGAATTGAGGATACTGAATCGGTCAGCTCATCAGATAGCGGAGCTGGTCAGTATGGGTGAAGTGGATCTAGGCATAGCGTCGCCGTTATATCTATCACCCGGAATTAATTATGAGGAGTATTTCAGGTTCGAGACGCTGTTGATCGCACCGATTGGTCATCCAATACTACAAATGAAGCGGTTGAACTTGCAGAATATTGTTGCACAGCCTCTGGTTCTGATCGATACGACATATGCCCTCCGGCAGCAGATCGACCAGGTTTTTCACGACAATCATCTGTTATTTCAGCCGATAATGGAAGTAGGTGACTGGGAGATTGTCAAGGCATATGTCAGCAGGGGAATTGGGCTTTCGATCGTGCCCGAGTTCTGCACTTTTTCATGTGCGGAGAAGCTGGCATCGGTCCCGATCAGTCGGCACTTCGGTCATCGACAATATGGGATTATTTATCGTCGGGGAAAACCACTCAACAAGGCGGCCAAGGGCTTTATTGATATTCTGAAAGAATTGAACAAAGAGTCGTACATGAAAAAGGAGGAGAAAGACAGTCCTTCTCCCCCTGAATAGTGCTGGCTATGAAGTTATTATTTTGATTTGGCAGCAAACTCTTCGAGCATGGCCGTAGTGACTGATTTCGGTCGTTCGATCGGATAGCCCAGAGCGCGGTCCCAAACGATATTAGCGGTGACACCCAGGGCTCGGCCGATCCCGAACAGGACGGTATAGAAAGCATATTCGCGGACGCCGTAGTACCATTGAATGACGCCGGATTGGGCGTCGACATTGGGCCATGGGTTCTTGGCTTTGCCCTGTTCTTCGAGGATGGGCGGAACGACTTTATAGAGCATTGATACATACTGGAAGATCAAATCGTTGGGCAGGTGTTTCAGACAGAAATTGCGTTGTTCTTCGTAGCGTGGATCTGTCTTTCTGAGCACTGCATGTCCGAATCCGGGCACAACCTGACCGGATTTCAGGGTATCCCACACAAATGATTTCATTTCTTCTTCGGTGGGAATCTTACCGCCCATTTTAATCATGACTCCTTGGATCCAGCGGAGGACTTCTTCGTTGGCCAGACCGTGCAATGGGCCAGCCAGACCGTCCAACATACCGGAAATTGCATAGTACATGTCGGACAGAGCACTGGCGATCAGGTGTCCGGTGTGAGCACTGACATTACCGCTTTCATGGTCGCTATGCAGGATAAAATAGAGTCTGGAAACGTCATCATAGGGTTTTTCGATCCCCATCATATGGGCAAAGTTGCCGCCGAAATCCAGGTCGTGGTTTGGAGGAATAATCGTATCTGAGCGATACTTCATCCGATAAATATAGGCACCGATTTCCGGTAATTTTGCCAGGATGTCCAGACAATCCTCGAAGGTTGGTTCCCAGTAATCCATTTTACTGATGCCTTCTTTATATTTCTGGGCAAAGACAGATTCTCGTTGCATGGCCAGAATAGCTGTCGAGAACATGGTCATGGGGTGAGTATCACGTGGCATGACCCGCAGGATATCGATCACATATTGGGGCACAACGCTTCGTTTTTTGAATTCCTCGACTAATTCCAGGACTTCAGCTTCAGTGGGAATTTCACCGGTCAGTAAGAGATAGACATGACCTTCGACATAAGGCATATCCGAGCCTGGGACCTTTGGCAATTTTTTTAATGTTTCAGGAATGGTATATCCTCGAAACCGGATACCTTCCATGGGATCCAGATAGGAAATGTCCGTGGTTAAGCATTTGACCCCGCGAACTCCGCCGATGCATTGACCGATGGTAACATCACTGATTTTGACATCGCCGAATTCCTTGATCAGTTTTGTGGTGCGAGGTCGCCATTCCTCAATCTTGGCACGCAGTTTCTCCTTCAGTATCATCGAAACCTCCTTAAAAAAATGACTGTTGCTATGACCAAAAATCGGTCAGATGGTTATATTTGTTTGAAAATTCGGACTTGGGAAAAAAGACCGTTATCGTATCCTCATTGCATCTTTTCACTCTTAAAGTCAAGTCTTTTTACGTTTTTTATTTCAGGTTGGTCCGGATTGATAACGACTATACTGAACAGTTTTTTTAGTCGAGGTATCCGAGGGCATGAAGCAGTCTTTCGGTTTTCGGATCGACCTGTTGCTCTCCTTCGTGATAATAATCGTGTCTCGACTGCGGTCTGGTCATAAGAAATTCCCTGAGTTTCCGCTCCATATGTTCCGTTTTCTCTTTTTCGTCATCGATGATATTATCAGCACTGCTTTCTTGCGAGGGAAGTATAAAGAGCTTTTTTTGTCCATCGGGCAAGGTCAGGATCAGTTTATAATTATCCTGAATATAGGCAAAGCCATCGATCCAGGAATTCCGTTCTGATGACCTGGTCCTTAATTCACTGTATGTTTCCTGGGTTTGAGCCGGATAATGCTGGTCCTGAATGGTCCTGGTAAAATCGCGACTGACCGCTGTGGAAAAGGGAGGTAAACCGATCAGAGACGTCAATGTATGAGGCAGATCAAGCAGATTGATTTTGAGGTCGAATAAAGCCCAGGCAGGGACGATTCCGGCTCCGGCAATAATGATCGGCACATTGATCAAGGGCGAGAACAGTGAATTGCCATGACCATAAAGACCGTTTTCGGCAAAATGCTCACCATGATCGGCCACGATGACCACAATCGTCTGGTCATTCAAATGGCAATCAATCAGGGTTGTGATGAATTGATGCAGGTGGACATCGGTATAATGGATACCGGCATCATAAAGGGCTACCATGTGTTTGAGATCAGTCTGATCAAGGCTAATGTTTTCGATTTTGGAGACAAATTCTTCACCGGTTACCGGACCGGTGTAATGGGGTGACAGATAATCGATAAAGGGACGATGGATGGGATAAGGGGCATGGATTTCGTATGTATGATAAAAACCAAAGAATCTGGATGCAGCCATTCTTTTGAGTTTCGGCAGGAATTTCCGTTCCAGTGAGAGGACCGAACGCTCGCCATCATCGTATGAAAGGAACCCTTTATCGATCCTGTGATAGGCATCGACATTACCACCGCCTGTTACCGCGAATGTCTGATAGTTATGTTTCAACAAGTGTTCAGCCAGGGTCGGGAATTCCGGTGAGAGCCTGTCTTTACCTTTCAAAACGCCGTGTTGCATCGGGAAAAGACCGGTCATGAGTGAGATATGGGCTGGAGCTGTACTTGGGTAAGGAGTGATGGCCTGGGTGATGAGTGAACCTTGACGTGAAAGCCAATCGATCCAGGGGCTGATCGAGACCGGATAACCATAACAACCCAGGTGGTCTGCTCGAAGCGTATCCAGTGAAACAAGGACCAGATTGGGGTATGATCTGGACGAGACCGGGTTTTCTTCATGAATAATGGGTTGTGATAAAGCCAAATATACTTTGCCATCCTGAGAGGAATCAGTTTGACTGATGGTCTTGCATGTCCAGCGCAAGGTCGGCATGATTATTCGACCCGGATCCAGAGACAAGGTAATGTCCTGCCAGAAAGCCCCATTCTCAGTGGAAGCCGGATGAGCAAACACTGAACTCCAGACAAGACGCGATTCTCCCTTTTCAGGAACGAGTGTCAAAAAGAGTTCCAGGGTCTCCTGTGTCGAATGAGGCATAGCAACGCCAAATTCAATGACGACCGGTTTTAGCGAAGGCAGGCTTGATTCAAAATACTGTCCGGGTGAAAGGCAGTGGGCCGGACGTGTCTCTGTCCCGATTCTCAGACGTGTCGACAGACCGTACTCGCTCCTAAGGGCAGGATCATAATCGAATGTGATCCGCGATACGGTCAAGTCACAATCACCTTTCAGCGCTAAGCCGATAATGCCAATGGGGCCATGCCAGAAAGGGTGCTCGGAAAGAAAAAAACGATAGGTCGTCCAATCGACATCCTGCTGAGGGAGTTTCTGTGCAATCGATTTGGTTTTGCTGATTTTCAAGCCAGGATTATTCCAGTAAATAGTCAACATACTATTCCTGTGAGAACGGGATTTTTTGGGGGTTGCATTTTGCAGCGGGTCTTCATGATAATGAAGCTTGAAGCATATATCGACATAATTGCAGGACAGTGCCTCGAAAGAAACATCAGCGACTACCCGGACTTCTCTCCCGTGTGCACTGAGTTCAAGATTATGCTCCGGCGAAAAAACAAGCCAATCGGCTCCATGAGACTGGAATATCTCGAGATTGACCAGGTTTGAACTGAATTCGGTGCGTACGTGCGGCGCGGTCCGGCAATCACTCAGCAGAATAGGTTTCTCAGGATCGGGCCTGTGTTGAAACCAGCATCGCTCACAGAATATCACACTGAGTGCCAGGCAGCTTAGGCCCAAGATAATCAGACCTATCCATTTCATCAGGATATCATAATGTCTTTGCATACAGCTTATTATGGACTATCATGTGTAGGTGTCAAGAGTAGACCGGCTCCTCTTGAAAAAAAGCTTGACAAAAGACCGATATGCAGGTAGAATTTTTATATAGAGTAATGAAAAATGACAAGTATATTCTCAGGCACAGGCACACTCGGACAGAAACCTCGGACCATGATCATCGAGGATGATACTAACAGAACGAGAGTAGCCCTGCTCATTGCTCTTCTTTTTCATGCTCTTGTGCTTTTTACTCTTTTTCCGGCACATACATCTGAAAGGTATGTGCCCAAAGAGAGGGAATATATTGCTCTTGAATTTGTCGATCTTGTACACCCTGAACCGAAAAAGGAAATAAAATCGATCAGGAAGGTCCGCCCAAAAAGTGAACCCAGGCCAATCCCGGTCATTGTTCAGGAACCGCCTGAGCAGCAAGTCATTCCGCAAGATAATGAGGTAATAATCGAAGCACCAATCATTGAACAGGAGACTGATGAGAGTCTTCCGGAGGGGCCTCGCCAAGCCGCAGAATGTGATACGGCCCCTCGATTACTGAATAATGTTGAGCCGATCTATCCCGTTGATGCTGTCATCAAGGGCATAGAGGCTTGTGTGATTGTGAAGCTCCTGATCTCGAAGGAGGGGGAAGTGATCGAGGCAGATGTGGTCCGTTCCGCCGGAAGGGCTGATTTGGATTCGGCCGCCCTGGCCGCAGCCAGGCAGGCCCGGTTCATTCCAGCGACCTTCCGGGGTGTAGCTGTCGACGTTTTATTAAATTTGAATGTTGATTTTAGTCTGGAGTAGATATATACCTAAGGTTGGATTGGAGGATTATCATGTCATTTCAAGGTGAATTAAAGGATTTGCCCTTGCCCGATGTTGTTCAGTTAATAGATTCCTCCGCCAAAACAGGTAAATTATCGCTCAATCATGACAATCTGAAGGGTGATATTTTCTTCGAGAGTGGCAAGATTGTCCACGCAACGCTCGGTGACCTGATTGGCGAGGAAGCGGTTCATACCATGTCTGTTTGGACTGAGGGCAGATTTATATTCGAGACGGATGCGCGTGCGGAGACCAAGACTGTCAATCGTAGCAATACCAATCTGATGATGGAAGGAGCTCGTCGACTTGATGAATGGAAAGTCCTTCAGAAAAAGATACCCTCGACCGATCTCATCCCCGAATTTATCCCCCAAAGCAAAAATCAAGCACCGCAGATCAGTTTATCCACCCGTGAGTGGGTCCTGCTGTCCAAAGTGAATGGGGTGCGTGATATCAAGACTATTGCCAAGTTGAGTAATCTGACCGTGTTTGAAACCAGCAAAATCTTATACGGTCTGATTTCGTCCGGTCTGTTGACTTTACGGGAGAAACCGTCTGTCCATGAAGAACCGCCGGCACTCCAGCGTGAAGAAAAGAAAGAAAAAGATGTGATCATTGTCGAAAAGATCACCGTTGAAACAGTCATCGAACAGATCAAGACTATTGCCGAAGAAATACTCGGCGGCCTGGCTGCTCCTATTGTCGAGAAACATTTGAAAAAATGCGGTGTTGACGCTCATGACACCAGTGTCAGCCATCAAAAAAAGAACCTTGACAAAGCCATTCAACGTATTCAAAAAGCTTCAGCGAGTATCATCGGTAATGATGCTGCCCTCCAGCTCTCTCTTCGGATGGAAGATACACTGAAGAAGTTAAAAGATTAGGAAATGCGTTACTATTGCATTGATGTGAGCAATCCTGTCAATCTGTCAGTTTTCGTTGAGTGAACATGAACACCAGTCGTCCTGGCCTTGGAAATGAAACCAATGTAAACACGTAGCCTTTTCCAGTTCACACTGCCACGTGCCCGATACGAGATTGTGATATGTCTGAATCAGGTAGAATCCTTATCGTTGATGATGAAGACTCGATCAGAGAAAGTCTCGCCCAGATTCTTCACAAATGCGGCCATAGCATCGTGACCTGCCACAATGGCCCGGAAGCTCTCCAACACGTACGCCATGAAGATTTCGACCTGGTCATTACCGATCTCAAAATGGAGGGCATGGATGGCATCAATGTCCTGGAAAGAATCAAAATGCTCAAACCCGAAATCCTGGTCATCATCATGACCGGTTATGCCTCACTCGATTCCGCAATCGCATCGATCCGCAAAGGTGCCTTTGACTACCTGATCAAGCCATTCCAGGTCGAATCACTCAAACTCCTCATCAGTAGAAGCATCGAGATGAAAAGGCTCACGGAAAATAATACAAATTTGCTTAAAGAATTGAAAAAGAAAAATAAATTACTTGGTCAAACCAATAAAAAACTGAAAAAAACGCAGAAGAAGCTGTTGGAGGCTGAACGTCTTACCGCTATTACGGAAACAATCGCCACGATACATCATGAGATTAACAACCCTCTCACTGCAATCCTCTGTAAGATACAACTCATGGTGGATAAATCTAAAAATGGCACCTGTGACCTGTCCGGTGATTTATTGTTTTTGGAGGATCGGACACTGAAAGTCGCTGAGATTATCGAGAAGCTCAAATCCATAAGCAAACCGTGTTCGACGGAATATGTCGATGATGCGTCCATGCTTGATCTCGAACAATCGACCTAAGGGCGTGGTAGTGGGGGATCAGGGTTGTTTGCCCTTCAATTTTTTTTGCAGGAGTGCATTTTCCAAAGCGATACCGGCTTGATTAACAAAAATCTCCAACCCGACGATGTTATCGATTGCCTTCATGCGTGAACCATTATCGCCATAAAAGATGGCGATAATTCTGCCTTCGGACAACAGGGGTATAGCTACGACGATTTCATTGAATGGTCTGCCGATATACGTGTAGAGTTCGGTATTGACCGGAGTATGGTCGGGAATGCCGATGAACATTTTCCGGTCATCAAGCACATTTTTAAAGATAGACGGGCCTTTGCGGGCAATTCTGAATGCGGGAATTTTGGCTGTAATTGCTTCGCCATCCATGGCATGGCCGAAGCCGCCGATGCCTCGCAAGGACTCTTTCTGGACCAGAAAAAGGATGCCCCGCTCGAGGTGCTCGGAGGCGAGACGCAGGACGAGCAGGATCACTTCTGAAGTTTCTTTCGGGTTCTGCAATTCATAAAAAATCTGTTTCATCTTCTGGAGTTCCGGATCAGGTTGCAGTAACTCGCCGGGTTTTTGTTCGGCTCTGCTCCTGACTGTTCTCTGGGTTGCACCCTTGATCGTATTAATGGAAGTCATCATCTCCTGAAGACGGTCCCGCTCCCGAAAAATATTATTGATACAGAGGGTCAGCTCATCTCCGAAACGGTCGATCTCCCGAGCAATTTCAGAAATCTTGATGGATGAGCGATCAGGTTTGTAGAGATAATTACGAGCCCCATGTTCATAGGCTTGATAACGTATCTTGGGATCGTGCTGGTCTGAAAGAATGATCACCGGAATATAGGGATATGAAAGATTGATTTCATCCAGAAAATCAATACCCCCCAAGCCATCGGTACTATGTGCCGATGGAATAACCAGGTCGGAAATGAGAATGGGGATTGTGTTTTGTTCGACGAGCTGCTCAAGCTGAACCAAGGCCCTTTCCAACTCCATGAAACTGTAGACGATAAAGCCCTTTTTCTTCAGCTTCTTGGAAACCAGATCGAGGAAAACTTTTTCATCATCGATGAAGATGATATGCTTGTCGACACCAGCCTGATCAGCAACTTCAGTCTTTTTGGGCTCGATCGGCTTCGCTTTCGGTTGCACCGTAGAAACCGACTTCCGCTTCTCAACCGCAGGGGGTCCAGCCAATACGTGCTTCTTCTCTGGGGGCGGAGCAGGTTCGATCCGTTTCTTTTGCTTTGGGACCTCGCTGGGAACCGGGATCGTCTCAAGAATATCCTCATTGTCATCCGCTGCCTCAGGTTGAGTCTGAATCTTCCGGGCTACCTCGACAAAAAGCATCTGCGGAGCAATGCCCTGCTCCAACTTAATCAGATCAATCTCCCGGCCGAAACTTGGATCAAGGGTCGTATCATCAAGGGCGAAATCAAAACTGCCTTCCTTCCACAATAACAACTCAGATACCGCTTTCTCGATATATTTCCTGGCCAAATTCTCAACCAACTCCAAAGGCAACAGTTTGGTCTCAACCAGAAGTGACGCCGCTGTCTTATCAGGAAATTCCGACTCCTTAAGCCTGAATATCTCGTCAATCTGTTCTGCCGATACCATACCCTTTTGAATCAAAACTTCCGAAATTGACGCGATTTTTAGTGAACTGATCGCCTGGATTATCGCACCTTCGCGAAACACTATCGCCCCATTGATCGCTTTGTTCGTCAAGGTCAATGTCCCTGTCTTTTTACTCAAATTGATGATCTGAATAATGTCAGACAGAGCAAGGTCTTCAAGATTTCCGGATAAGCCCATTACTTTCCCTTACGTTTCCCGCTTTTTTTGACCATCTTCTGAAATTTTTCAAGCAGAATGCTCTCCTGAGATGTGATAATCCTATCAATATCGAGCAGAACGATGGTCCGATTCTGCCGCTTGACAAAACCACTGATAAACTCGTTCTTGATCGTGACTATTTGATCAGGCTTGACTCGAAACTCATCCGCTTCATACATGATGACTTCCGAAGCTTCATCCACGACGAGCCCGATCAATTGCTTCTGCAAACGAAGTAATATAACACGCGTATCGGGCGTATACAAGACCTGGTCCACCTCGAACCTTTTCCGCATATCAAATAATGGCACGACCTGCTTACGGAAATCGATAACACCTTCTATGAAATCAGGCATCTTGGGGATCGATTGTGGACTGCTGTAACTCAAAACCTCTTCTATCCGCATGATGTCCAGGCCATAATGATTGGCTTCTATTCTGAAAACGACTATCTTCATTGGACCGGCTAAGCAATAAAGAATATGTGTTTACTTTATAAAAACAGGTACACTGCTATTCTTCAGGCTTAAGCTCCTTGACTCTTTAGGACGAACTGTTCCAGGTCTATGCTCGAAAACATTATTGATAGTAGCCATTTTTTGTGATCATGTCAAGAACAATGTCGGGTCTATCACAAGTTGAAGATGCAGTTTTGAGCTATCATCCGAAGATACACAGAGTTGACAGGTCGGTCAATTTTGATATAACTGTAAATGTGTGAATGAACTTTGGCGAGAGGTAGTGATTGGGGATCAGGCTGCTGGTATATAAGGTCAAGAGCACTGTGATGTGTGGACCTGTTTTGAGAGACCTAGGCCACTGAAAAGTCAGCGATGGAATTGTCCGTTATGGAGATAAAGATATTAGTAGCTGATTACGATGAAGAGTATGTTGCCTCCATGGTCAGTCTGCTTGGGAATCAGGGGTATAAAGTAATAACGGCTGGTGATGGCCTTGAAACGCTGGACCGGTTTACGATTGAAATGCCTCACCTCGTCATTTTATCAGCGATATTACCCAAGCTTCATGGTTTTCATGTATGTCGGGCGATCAAGCGGACGGACAAGGGAGCCGATACACCGGTTCTGATCGTATCGAATATTTATAAAAGCTCGTTGTATAAGTATCAGGCACTGCATGAGTATAAGGCCGATGATTTTTTGATCAAGCCGGTGGACCAGGAGATATTACTCCAGCGGATCCAGTATTTTACTGCGCACGGGAGTAAGCGGAGACAGGATCGCGACACCCTGCAACTCACGAAGAGTTCGACTCTCAAGAACAGAATCAAGACGGGAAGCGGGACAAAGGTGAGTCTTGAGGACAAACTTGAGAAAACTTTGGCATCATTGATGGACCTTGAAGATACAACTATTCCCGGGAAAAGTAGTCGGGATGGGAAGGAACAAGCCCCATTAGAAACAAACATCGAGAACACGTTAGTGGATTTGATGCTGTCCAAGGAAAAACAGCATTCTCTGTCCGATCTGGCGGAAGATGAATTGGACCGGATTATTGATGAAGCCATTATTGTCGAGGATGTTGAAAGTCCAGTTCCCACGAGCGCCAAGGAGCAGCTTGTGGGTGGGACTGCCGCCATTTCACGGGATCTGCCGAAAGCCCCTCCTTCTTCTCACCGGAATGACTCGACTCAGAACGGTGAACAGTCGCCAAAAGATCCGTCAGCCGAATCGGCTCAAGTCGTGCTGAACAAACACATCGAAACCGATCAGGTCGAGCATGAAGCAGACCCTGGCCAGGTCCCGGATGATGAACTCATTAAAGATGATATGCTGAATGATGCTCTGAATTTGATCATGGCCGTGATGGGCTCGAATGACAAGCAGCCGGTCGGGGAGAGCAATACCGGCGACTACGATGCTGTTGCATCAGATGACCGTGAGACTGGCGAGGGGATTCACGAAGACGATGAGTATATTTCATTAATCAATGCAACCAAGCGTGGTGATTCACATAAGGCTAAGGACCAACAGCCGTTCAGAAGTAATAAGCTGGACGAGCCCGACCCTCTTTTTCAGGACCCGGCCATGACTGAGAAAGCTACGGAGGTATCCGTTCAGAAGAACGATAAGAGTGAAGCCCCGTCCCACTTGCCATTGGCTCCCGTTCCCGGTCCTGCCCACGCTGTCTCTGAGAAATTCGGTTCCGAACAAAGCCTCCCGGACAAACATGGACCGAAGCATGAGCTCGGCATATCATTCGGGAAATATACGATCATGGAAAAAATTGCGATTGGTGGCATGGCTGAGATTTTTAAAGCCAGACAACGCGGTGTTGAGGGGTTCGAAAAATTGGTCGCCCTCAAGCGGATACTGCCTCACCTTTCGGATAACAAGGAATTTGTCCGGATGTTAGTCGATGAGGGCAAAATTGCGGCTCAATTGACCCATCAGAACATAGCCCAGATTTATGAACTCGGCGAACAGCAGGGTTATTATTATATCGCCATGGAGTATGTGCTCGGTAAAGACCTCAAGACACTCATGACCCAAGCCCGTCACTGTCATCTTCCTCTTTCGCAAGAACAGGCGGCCCTGATTATTTCCAAGTTATGTTGCGGTCTCGACTATGCGCATCGGCAGAAAGATATCAACGGCAGGGATTTACATATAGTCCACCGCGATATAAGTCCCCAGAACGTTCTCATTTCATACGAGGGTGAGGTTAAGATCATTGATTTTGGCATTGCCAAGGCAGCAGCCAAGGACCATCATACCAGGGCTGGGGCCTTGAAAGGGAAAATCCTGTACATGTCGCCGGAGCAAGCCTGGGGTAAGAATATCGATAAACGCTCGGACATCTTTTCATTGGGCACGCTCCTGTACGAAATGCTGACCCAGCAGAGACTCTTTCTTGCTCCAACCGAGATCCAAATCCTGCAAAAGGTGAGGGAAGCCCAAATTGTGCCTCCCCGGCAGATCGATGAGCAGATACCCCTCGAACTCGAACATATTGTCTTGAAAGCACTGGCCCGAAATCCCGATCAACGCTATCAGACAGCCGGTGAGATGCAGAGAGAGCTTGATACCATTCTCTTTACCCGGGAAAGAAAACAGGGTGACTTTGACCTGGCCGCATATATGGCCCGGCTTTTTCAAGGCAAACCCAACACTCTCATTACGACCAGGACCGAAGACGATGATCAAGATGTGAAGACTGAGATACTGCCGGCTCCTGACCTTCAACCCGATCTGGACGAAGTTGCTCCAGGACCGCAATCCCTGCCGGTTCAACCCGCTCAAGATACATACGCTGACGACGACTGGCTCGATACGGAAATCAGGCGATTACTCACCACCGAGGAAACCGCACCCGATCTGAAATCGTACCTGAAGAACCCGATCTGCTATGTCATTATTATCACTGTTCTGGCACTTTTGCTCTATTTCGTCTTTGGTGGCTTCTTTCGCACTACCCCTGTAGAATCGGGTACGGACGACCAATCAGTTCGCTGTATTCAACCGACCCGAGTTATCAGCCCGAATTGTCCGGGTCTGATCGTGGCATAATCGAGAATAACAATTGAGGTGAGCACGTGCACGAATTGATAGAAAATGAATTTAACGACAGCATTCGAGTCAAGCAAAAACTGCTCGGCAGTGCGGAAAAAATCCTGATCGAGATGGCTGATTGCATTCACCAGTGCTTCCGGAATGGCGGCAAGCTCTTGATATTGGGCAATGGCGGCAGCGCAGCCGATGCCCAGCACATCGCCGGTGAGTTGGTCGGACGTTTTCACATGGACCGGACAGCTTTTCCCTGTATTGCATTGACGACCGATAGCTCGGTCCTGACCGCTGTAGCCAACGATTTTGGTTATGACCAGGTCTTTGCCCGCCAGATTCAAGCACTGGCCTCACCCGGAGATGTTGTCTTGACCATCTCGACCTCGGGTAATTCCCCTAATGTACTTGAAGCCATGACAGTTGCCCGGGCCAAAGGGGTAAAAATCCTGGCCCTGGGTGGACGCGGTGGCGGAAGGATGGCTGATCGGGCAGATTTGGCCCTGATCGTCCCCTCGGATAATGCCCAGAGGATTCAAGAAGCCCATATTCTCCTTGCTCATACACTGTGCCTGCTCCTCGAGGAACTCTATAAAACAGAGAGGGCACCGGGACCATGAAGCAAATCGAGGAGTGCAGTTTTATTATTTCCGAAGAGGAGTTACAGGAGACCCTGACTCAATGTGGTCTGCGTTTGCCTCCTGCTCGGGAAATCGCACTCTTGACCGAAGCCGAATCCTTTATCACTCGCACTGGCTATCCTTGTGTATTAAAAATACAGTCCCGGTCCTATCGACACAAAAGCGAACTCGAAGGCGTGATTACCGATATCAAGACGTTCGGACAACTCGAGCAGGCTTTTATGTCACTTTGGAAGCGATTCCCCAAAGAATCCGCTTTTCTGTTACAGAAACAAATCGATTATGGCTTGGAATTGTACATCGCTCTGACCTATGACCGAACATTCGGTCACCTTCTGTCTGTGAGTTTGGAGGAAATGCCCTCAGACTCATATGGCGATGCCGTGTTTCGACGTTGTCCCCTGACCCCACTGGATGCTGAAAGTATGGTTAAGGAGTTGCACAGAGGAGTGCTTTTGGGCTCAAACCGGCATACACCAAGGGTCCGAACCGATATGATCAAGAATATTCTCATCGAACTCTCACAGTTGCCCAGGCTCCTACCCAATCTCAACACGCTGGAGTTACATCCTGTTATCTGTAATCAGGAAGGTGAATTTGCCGTGGATTTCCTCTTCGGTGAACATGTCATGGCACCCCAACCACTGACCAAACCCTTGACCGATGTGACCCCCTTCTTTCAGACCCACAACATCGCCGTCGTCGGAGCATCACTCAATCCCGGTAAAGGCGGCAGTATTATCATAGAAAACCTTATTCAATTGGGCTACAAGGGCGAAATATTTCCGATTATTCCGAATTGCAAGAAACTCTATGGTCTGAAATGTTTTGCCTCGATCAGTGCCGTGCCCGTCCCGATCGAGTTACTGGTTCTGGCTGTCCCACGTGTCCGCGTCCTGGCTCTTGTTCGTGAAGCGGCCCGGGTAGGCGTTCAGAATTTTATCGTCTGTTCGACCGGATTCTCTGATAGTGGTGGGACTGGGGCCCGCCTGGAACATGACCTGATCATCTTTGCCCGCGAACATAAACTCAGAATCATGGGGCCCAATAGTCTGGGCACAATCAATACCCGGAACAACCTGGTCACATCCCTGACCCGGCTGGAAAGCATGAAACCGGGTTCAGTGGCTTTGCTTGGTCAAAGCGGTGTTTTTTCAAGTGGTTATGCCCGTATGTTTGCCGAGACTTTGCGACCACGCATCTCTAAAATAGCTTGTCTGGGCAATGAAGCCTTGCTCGATGAATCTGATTTTCTGTACTACCTCCGGGATGATGAGCAGACCAGTGCGATCGGATTGTATATCGAAGGTATCCGCTATGGCTCGACTTTCAGCGAAACCATTGCCAGCACAGCCGCCCGAAAACCGGTTGTGGTCGTGAAATCAGGGAATTCCAAAGAAGGGGCCGATGCTGTCGCCGAGCATACCGGCTCATTGGCTGTGGACCAGAAAGTGTTCGCCGGCATCGCACGACAGTGTGGTTTCGTCCAAACCGACAGCCTCCAAAATATGCTCGATACCCTTAAAATATTCGAACTGCAGCCTCTGCCCTTGGGCAAAAACGTGGCCGTCATTTCCGTATCGGGGCTCGGCTGTGTCCTCGCCGCAGATTATTGCATGCGAAACGGACTCAACCTGGCTTCTCTCAGTAAAAAAACCAAGCATCAGCTCAAGCATATCATACCGGATTGGGCCATCATCAGGAACCCGATCAATCTCTGGCCTACTATTGAAAAATTCGGTCCGGAAAAAGCATTCGCCACGGCGACTGCCGCCTGCGCCCAAGACCCTGAGATCAACATCATCGTCCTCGTCTTTGTCTTGCTTCAGGAAACCCAGTTCAGATACGACGAAGTGTTCAAGGACCTGATCAGTGCTCATCCCGGCAAACTCTTTGC
>JAFGSJ010000166.1 GCA_016934675.1 bacterium
GGGGCAGAGCCATTTGTCGAAGTGAAACTCGACGAATGCGCCGCCCCTGGTCGATGAACCGGAAAAGACCGAGCTCTGAAGGAGCGGGAGCTACACACATATTCCAAAACAATGTCAGGGTTGTGTTGCAATCCCGGACATATTTCTGGTCGTACTTCATAGGATAGGTAATGCAAGTCTCTGACGCTCTTTACAGAGCTCAGATCATGGTTATCCTAATCCTGGGGCGACGTTCGTTGTCACAGCCGCGACAACTCACTATGCCCCAGGCTAACACCTTTCACCACTTCGTGGTGTATGACCACTCTGAATTGACCATTGGTTCCAAGTGTATCAATTCGGGTTGGCTTAGGATTTGAACAACGCTGCTGTCTCACGCCAATCCTGTTTGCCAAAGAGGGTGTGTTCTTTGCGTGAATAGGGGATGAACGGGCCTTATAGCATCTGGCAACACCTATGGCATTTACCAGGGCAGGTTGGGGTTGTAACGCAGAACGCAGATTCGCTGAGAAAAATGGAGGACGAATAGAACACACACGCATGGCAACTGAGCTGTATTGGGATTTCATAGTTTTAGATGAAAAGCAAAAGATGACCACAGAATTCATCCTTCAGTTATCTCTTTTTCTAATAGAGCTCGAACCTTGTCAAGGAAACAAAAGGAATCCTCCGATCCTCAAATTCTGTTTCCAGGCATTCCTATTCCCCCGTGCCTTTGTGTCATCGTGTGAGCATTAGTCTTTGCATCCGGGCGAGTATGCGTTAAAACATTCCTGGGATGTCGTTTTTGGCACGCTCATCGCACACAACGAAAATCGCGGGGTTTTATGGTCCCGATTTTCACTTTTTTCTTGGAAAATCATATCGGGAACAATTTTTCAAAAAAGGTGGATGATTTTGGAGAATGGGTCGACTTGCAAAAAAGGAGGATCTGGGATAAACAGAAGTGGTCCTTGAAAACGTGAGAAATGAAACGACAGACTTGACCGTAATACGATCATCGCGTATATTTCAGAATATGGATGAGCAAACCTAAACGAAAGAGGTCCGGAGAAACAGCCCGTGGATTGGATGATACATTATGGTAATGTCATCATGCGATTTTTACTCGAAGGTCCCTTGATTCTGTGGGAAATTCTGATCGTCTTTTTACTGATCATCATTTTTTTGCTGGCGAACAGGAACAGAAAGAGACAAAACGAGATCAGAAAGGGCCAGAAAAGGATAACCGAATTAAAAAAAATCCTGGTGATCGAACAGGACGCTCATCGCGATACCCAGCGTTTGACCGAGAAGAGGGCCGCTGATCTGGCCCTTTTTGGTCAGAAAATCAGGGAGTTGAGGGGGACCACCCGGGAAAGGGAACGGGAGCTTGCCGATCAAACCGAAGAGCTGTTGAGACTTCAGGAGATGAAAAGGACCATCGATAAGGAAAAAGCGGAACGGGAAAAGGAAAAGAGTCGTCAGGAGGAGGAAGCCGCCCGCGAACAGAATGTTCTCGATACGATTTACAAATATTACGATGATTTTGGACGTGAGGTTTTTTCCGTTCTGGATACTGATTTTTGCCGGGGGACCTATCATCATGTCCAGATTGTGGCCTCGGCTTCAGGTATGGCAGCGGAGCGGATCGGTCTGTCCGGGGCTTTCGTCCGGGCAGCCGCATACTTCCATGATTTGGGCAAGTCGTACCACCCCAAATACTTCAAGGAAAACTGGAGTTATAACGAGGAAAGAGGGTGGCGCCAGGAAAATGAAGAGTATTCGTTCTATCATCGCGGACAGATGATCCTGTCGCATTTGCCCTTGGGCCGGAAAATCGTGGAAGAACGTTGCCAGATCCCGCCGACGGACCTGATGGAAATTC
Organism: bacterium; assembly: GCA_016934675.1. Taxonomy (GTDB): domain Bacteria; phylum CSSED10-310; class JAFGSJ01; order JAFGSJ01; family JAFGSJ01; genus JAFGSJ01. The sequence goes on from JAFGSJ010000166.1 coordinate 1,868, forward strand.
TGGCTGCTTTCCCGGGTTCAAATGAGTGGAAGGAGGGCATGTACCATAAAGCTATTCTGGCCATGTCCTCCTCGATCGAGGAACATCAGGGTAATACCTCGATCCAGGGCCTTTTTCTCGCCTCGATCAAGAATGGGGAAGGGACTACCATCGAGGATTTCAGTTATAGTACGGGCTTGAAACCGCGCAGTAAAGCCAATGGGATCATTCTCTTGTCTGATAGTTGTGATGCTGCTTTTGAAGCACTGCCCCCGGGTAAGGAATTTGATGTTGAAACCGTTATACGTAATGTTTTTTTTATGAAGCTGTCCCTGGGGCTCCTGAGCGAGACGGGTCTGTCAGCGAGCGAACTTGGTTTGATTTTTCAATCATTTCAGGACTTTTTCGGACAACGGTTCAAAATGGGAGATCGGATCGAGGAACGGCCCGAGGAGGACCGGATTTTCTATCTCGAGAACAAAGTCAATCCGATCGCTGAATGTGTTGAAACTATCCGGACTTTGACTGAAGATCAGGTAGCCAAGCGTCGGGTCGCTTATTATTTTGCCCATCAGATCGAGCAACTCTATAAACTGAAACAGGTCAACGATTTGATTAATGTCTTGTTGCAGGACTTGCCCAGTTCAGGTAAGGACGACATCTATCTGGCGAATATTATCACGGCCCTGGCCAGCTACTACAAATATAAAATCAGGGACCTGCTGGATATTGCTCGTGAAAACGAGCTGGTCCTTCCTGAATTCATGAATGAGCAAGGTTTGACCCTTCAGGATGTTCTCTCCGTCCCTGAATTGAGAAACTTACGCAATACAAACTCGCGTTTCGAGGAAATCTCTGTCCGTCTGAATCAGATCAAGACCTTGCTGATCGAGGCAATAATAAACAAAGATGTTTTGAATCGGACCGATCAGTATATATACAAAGCCGGTCTAAACGCTTATCATTGGCTCGGTCATCAGGACAATGTCCTTGATCCGATTACTCCTGAAAGTATTGCCTACCGGACTTATCAGGAAAGCCATCCGGACGATCGTTTGATTTCTGTTGAATCCGGACAGAAATTCATCGGTGAAATTCGAGGCAAAATTCTGGAAATCATCCCTCATTTTCAGATTCAGAAGCAGATCGGTGATATTCTCAGTTTTAATGTCTATTTCAAGCACGGTCCCGAATTTCTTAGAGATGAGAATGGTTTGTTTCGGACAAAATGTGATGGGTACGTGGCGATCCATTCACAGTTTCTGCCCTTGCCTAATGAAGACGAGGATGTCCAGGGCATCGCTCTGAATTTTCCCTTGGCCGAACTTCATCTGGTCCCAAAGCCGAAGCAGGACCTGGAACTGAGTGCTTATTTTCAATTACAGCGGATCAAGTCGCCTGGCCACATCGAACTTCTCTTCGAAAGTCAGGAAACAATTGTGCTTTCCGGGAAGACCCTGGAAGTTCTGTCCGAATTCCGCTAAATTTTCATTCTTGAAAGAGCCGTGTGCTGATGATATCACATGAGAAGAGTAGAAAAGCACAAGTCGCTCTTATGCCTTTTTTTCGATGTATGAGCCGGGAGGTTGGGAATGATTGATCGAGCCTTTTATGATAATGTTGCCCGTGGATTACCGAGCAAGCCGTCTGAGCTGGGGCCTTTACCTGAGATTGATTCGAGCGTCAGTCATGCGCCTGTTCGTCAACTGAACCTGACGGATGCGGACAAGAAGCTGGCCATGCGTAATGCCCTGCGCTATTTTGATCCTTCGTTGCACGCCATTTTGGCCCCGGAATTCAGGGCTGAACTCGAAACATATGGTCGGATTTATATGTATCGTTTTCGTCCGACCGAGTATGAAATGCGGGCCCGTTCCCTTGATAATTATCCGGCCCGCTGTCCGGCAGCGGCAGCGATCATGCTCATGATCACGAACAATTTGGACCCGGTGGTGGCCCAGCATCCTCACGAGTTGATCACCTATGGTGGCAATGGGGCCGTGTTTCAGAATTGGGCTCAATACCGTCTGACCATGCATTATCTGGCTGGGATGACCGAAGAACAGACCCTGGTCATGTATTCCGGGCATCCCCTAGGTCTTTTTCCCTCACACCGGGAGGCCCCACGGGTTGTGGTGACCAATGGCATGGTCGTGCCGAATTACAGTTCGGTCGATGATTACAATCGTTTGAATGCCCTGGGCGTGACCTCTTATGGTCAGATGACTGCGGGCAGCTACATGTATATCGGTCCGCAAGGCATCGTGCATGGGACCACGATCACCCTGCTCAACGCAGGGCGCTGCTATCTCAAGATCAAGCCGGGTCAGAACCTGTCGGGCAAAGTTTTTCTGACTTCCGGATTGGGCGGGATGAGTGGGGCCCAAGCCAAGGCCTCGGTCATAGCCGGTGCGGTCGGGGTCATTGCCGAGATCAATCCGCAGGCCCTGTACAAACGGCATAAACAGGGTTGGTTGAATGAGGTCCAGACTGATAGTGATGCTCTTCTGGCCCGGATCGATCAAGCGTGTCGCAAGGGCGAGGCGGTCTCGATCGGGTATCTCGGCAATATTGTCGATCTCTGGGAAAAAGTCAACCGGGCAGATGTGCCCATCCATCTGGGTTCTGACCAGACCTCGCTGCATAATCCCTGCAACGGTGGTTATTATCCGGTCGGTCTGTCGTTCGAACAGGCTAATGACATGATGGTCAGGGACCAGACCGGTTTCAAGGAAATGGTCCATGAATCGTTGCGCCGTCAGTCTGCAGCGATCATGTCCATGTCGAGTAAGGGCATGCATTTCTGGGATTATGGGAATGCTTTCCTGCTCGAAGCAAGTCGGGCCGGTGCGCCTCTGCTCAAGGAAAACGGACGTTTCATCTTCCCCTCGTATGTCGAGGACATTATGGGACCGATGTGTTTTGATTATGGTTTCGGGCCCTTCCGCTGGGTTGTCACCAGTAATGATCCCGCTGAACTCGAACAGACCGATCGGATTGCCCAGAAAGTACTGCAGGAAATGGCAGCGGTCGCAGACCCGACCATCAAGCAGCAACTCGAAGACAATATTCTCTGGATCCAGTCTGCTGGAGCCAATAAACTCGTGGTCGGCTCGCAGGCCCGGATACTCTATTCGAATGCTGAGGGCCGGATAGCTATTGCCCTGGCGTTTAATCAGGCGATCAGGGAAAAGAAGATCACAGCCCCGATTGTGCTGGGACGCGATCATCACGATGTCTCCGGCACGGACTCGCCCTATCGTGAGACCGCCAATATCTATGACGGCTCTCAATTCTGTGCGGATATGGCCGTCCACAACTGTATCGGTGACTCGTTCAGGGGTGCGACCTGGGTCAGTTTGCATAACGGTGGCGGTGTTGGCTGGGGAGAGGTGATCAATGGCGGTTTCGGCATGCTCTTGGACGGCAGCCCGGATTGTGATCGACGTATTCGGAGCATGCTGTCCTGGGACGTGAACAATGGCATTGCCCGTCGGGCCTGGGCCCGCAATGAGGGCGCCCTGGCATCCGCCCGGAAAGCCATGCAGCGTGATCCGCTTCTGAACATTACCATGCCCAATCCGGTCCAGCCGGAACTGCTCGAATAAGAGAACAGCAACCACTACTGCCGGGAGACGAGCGTGAAAACAGACAACATGGCCGATAAAGCCCTGGAACTCGAAATGAAGAAGCATTATGCTGAAGCGGCACAAATTCATGAGGACCTTGGTAATTATGAGAAGGCGGCCTACCTTTTCCAGAAGAGTAATCAAGCTGAAAAAGGGGCCCACCTGCTGGTCCGGGCCGGGAAGTATGCCAAAGCGGCCGAACAGTACATGAAAATCGATGATTTCAGGAATGCGGCCCAGTATTATACCCAGGCTGAGGATTACCCGAACGCGGCCCTGGCATTTGTGCGGAACGGTCAGCTCGAACAGGCTGCCCGCATGTTCGAAAAAGCCCAGAACTGGAAAGAAGCTGCTAAAATTTATATGGTCCTGCGCAATTTTATGAAAGCGGGCGAACTGTTTGAGAAAGCGGGCGACTTGATCCAATCCGCCCGGACCTATGAATTGATGATCGATCAGCGTGAAACGGGCACGATCGAGCACAAGAAGGACCGAGACCGGATCGCCCATATCCTGATGCGGGTCAAGCGTTTCGAGAAAGCCGCGGAAATCTATATTCTCTCGCAGGAAATCACCGAGGCGATCATCATGTATCTCAAGGTCAATGACGTGCCCGGTGCGGTCCGGCTCTACAGCAATTGCCAGGGCGACATCGGGCATGAACTGCTTGATCTGCTCGACTGTGACGATCCCGAGATGCTGAACAATATGCAGAAAATGTTTGAAATTGCCAAGGATTACAAGCGGGCTGCCCTGGTCGCCGATAAAGCGGGCGATCAACTCACCGCGGCCCGATTCTTTTACCAGAGCGGCGATTTTGATCAGGCCGCGGAAATGTTCCTCGAGTCGGGTCATGTTGAGCAAGCAGCGGCCATGCATGTCAAGGCCGGCAATGAAGCGGAAGCGGGCCGACTCTTCCAACAGGCGGGCAATCTGGCTATGGCTGCCCAGGCCTTCGAACATGCCCAGCTTTTCTTCCAGGCCGGGGGCCTGTTCAATCAGCTCGAACGCTATGACAAAGCGGTCGAACTGCTTCAGAAGATCAAATCGAATGACGAGCATTTTCTCGAAGCTTCTGAATTAATCAGTACTATTTTCAATAAAAAGGGTATGGTCGACCTGGCCATACAACGCTACCGCAAAGTGGTCGAGGAAACCGACCTGAACGACAAAAGCATCGAATTCTATTATCGGCTGGCCATGATCCTGATCGAAAAGAACAATTTTCTCGAAGCTGGCAAGCTGCTCCAAACCATCGTGGCATATAATTCTTCATTCAAAGAAGCGACCCGGGTCCTGAACACGATCGCCGACCAGATGGCCGAGCAGCAGAAATTGGCCGAAAAAACAGGGGAAACTGAGACCGTGGCTGAGGAATGGGAGGAAGCAGCCCCGGAAGTGATCGGGACCAAACCGCCCACACCCCTGTCACGCTCGATTGTGATCGGCCGTATGGAGGGTTTCGAGTTCCTCAAGAAAACGAACCTGTTCGAGGACCTCAACCTCCAGGACATGAAACTGATCTGGGAAATGTCCGAAACCGTCCATTTTTCCAAAGGTGAGTTCATTCTCCACGAGGATACGCCCGGAGAAGCTTTCTATATCATCAAACGGGGCTCCGTTACCGTCCGTAAGGTCAGCGATCTGGGCGAGGAAATCCTGGCCCATCTCCTGCCCGGCGAGCATTTCGGCGAGATGTCGATCATGGACACCTCGAACACTTCAGCCTCGATCATCGCGGAAGAAGAGGTCGAAGTATTCAAGCTGGGCCGTGAACAGTTCCATAAATTACTCGAGACCCAAGACCGGATCGCTCTCAAGATTTATCGGGCTTTTTTGAAAACGCTTTGTCAGAGGTTACGCATATCCTCTGATAAACTGGCTTATTTGAAATCCTGCCTCGAGAAGTAGATGACTGTCGTGAAACCGGTCCAGATTCACAATGAAGAACGAGCTGTCCTGATCGGGACCCAGACCCGTGCTCAGCACCGCTGGGAACGGGAGGACCTGATGCAGGAACTGCAGCGGTTGACGATCAGCGCCGGTGGACTGGTCGTCCATTCCATGATCCAGAATATTCAGCAGTACGATCCGGCTACCTTCATCGGATCGGGTAAAGTCGCCGAAATCCGGCAACTCTGTCAGGAACTCGAAGCGGATGTGGTTATCTTCAACGAAGACCTGTCACCGGTCCAGCAAAAGAACCTCGAAAATGCCTTCGAGTGCAAGGTGATCGACCGGACCGCCCTCATCCTCGATATTTTTGCCCAGCGGGCCTTTACCCGCGAAGGGAAACTCCAGGTCGAACTGGCCCAGTTGCAGTACATGCTTCCCCGATTGACCCGGATGTGGACCCACCTGTCCCGGCTCGGAGGCGGGATCGGAACACGCGGACCCGGTGAAACTCAGCTCGAAACCGATAAAAGAAAGACACGCATTCAGATCACCCGGCTCAAAAAGCAATTGAAAGAGGTCAGCAAACAGCGCGGGCAACACCGGCAAGCCCGCAAAGGCGTGCCCATCCCGGTGGTAGCCCTGGTCGGCTATACCAATTCGGGGAAATCCACCCTGTTCGAAAAACTGACCGGCACAGCGACCCTGGTCGAGGACAAACTCTTCGCCACACTCGATCCTCTGGTCCGCTGCGTGACCCTGGCCAATCGACAGAAAATGCTGGTCCTGGACACGGTCGGTTTTATCAGGAACCTGCCCGTTCAACTGGTGGCCGCTTTCCGGGCTACACTCGAAGAAATCGCCCAGACCGATCTGCTCGTCCATGTTATTGACCTCAGCCACCCCCTGATCGATCAGCACATCGCGACCGTTCAGGATATTCTGAAAGACCTCAAATCCGACCACCTGCCCCAAATCCAGACCTTTAACAAAATCGATCTGGTCAACGACAATGCAAACCTGGCTCTGAAAAACGATCCGACCAACGACCGCTATTATGTCTCCGCCCTCCATGACCAAGGCCTCGGACCCCTCATGGACGCTATCATGCACAAAATACAGGGGTTCCGTAAAACGATCACCTTGACCATCCCCTATGAGAACCGTGAAGCAACCAATTTCATTCATCGCTATGGCACCATCATCAAAGCTGATTACAACGAAACAGCCGTGAATCTCACCGTCGAACTCGACCTGCCCAAAGCAGAAAAAATTGTCCGCATGCTCGAACAAAGCCAGTGAGTTTCACGCTTATAAAAAAACGAACATAATAAAATTTTGTGCTTGCATTTGGTAATTTATCCTCTATAATGAGATCGAAACCGTTTCAACTCGCAGAGGAGGGTATGAAAATGAAAGTTATTTGTTCCTTACTCGTTATTGTTTTGTTATTGGTCCTGCCGACCCTTGGCCACTCTAATCCCATTCAGATTACGGATAATTCCTATTGGGATGTCTACCCCCAGATCGATAATGGGAAAATTGCCTGGTACGCTAATCCCGATGGTTACGATTACGAGATTTATTACTGGACCGGAATATCGATCATTCAGATCACCGACAATTCTTATGATGATGAATCGCCCAGGTTTCACGACGGGCAAATTACCTGGTGCGGTTATGATGGAAATGATTGGGAGATTTTTCTCTGGAATGGAATAGCGACAGTTCAAATAACAGACAATTCATATCACGATTGGTACCCGCAGATCCACAACGGGCAAATAACCTGGTGGGCTATTCCCGACAACAATGATCCTGAGATTTACTTCTGGGATGGGGCCTCGATCATTAGGATCACTGATAATTCTTTATATGATCATCAGCCCATGATCGAAAACGGCCAGATTGTCTGGTCCGGTAGCGATGATTACGATAGTAATATTTACTTGTGGGATGGCACAACCATAATCCAGATTACCGATGATGCGTATCATCATTCCGATCCACACATTCAAAACGGCCAGATTGTCTGGACTCGAGGCTCTGAAGACGAAAGTGAGATTCTCCTCTGGTTCGGATTATCAATTATTCAAATCACGAATAACTCTGTGCTCGATACTAGTCCCCAACTCCATAACGGACTGGTTACCTGGAAAAGTGGCACGCTCGGAGAAAGTGAGATTTTCTTGTGGGATGGGTCATCGGTCATTCAGATCACTGATAATGCTTATAACGACTGGGGCCCCCAGATTTACAACGGACATGTCACCTGGATTGGGGGTGATGGAAACGATAATGAAATTTATCTCTGGAACGGCACCTCGATTATTCAGGTTACCGATAATCAGTATAACGATATTTATCCCCGGATCAACAAGGACTACATCGTCTGGCAAGGATATGATGGCACTGATCACGAGATATTCTTGTATGATCTCGATCCGACCACGCCGGTCCCGACACTCCAGCCCTATGCCTTACTCATCGCTGTGCTGGCTGTGGGCTGGTTCATGCGAAACAAACGGGCTGAGGTGAATTTCGGAAAGTAGCGCAACCATGCGATCTGCAGTTATTTATTGGAGTTCTCATGAGTCAACCGGAAGTTCTGCCGGTTAACGACACTCTTCGTCTCCGCCTGATAACGGAACTGGCGGGTGGAAGACTCTCATCAGATAAGTTCTGTGCAAATGCAACATTGTGGCAGATCATTTTTCTGGATTACAGTCCTTGACTCTTGAGCAGGACCTTGTATAATAAAGATAAAGCACGTTTCAGCACTCGAAAGTGTGGCAAGCTGTACGGAGCCTGATCTTTTGATGAGCGAGGTCTATCAACCACCAGCGGAGGTCACGTCATGGGAGCAGTCCAAAACATTAGAAAACGCTATATATATATCATTTTAGCTCTTTTAGGTTCTTGGTTTATGTTGGGGGCATATGTCAAGGAAAGTTCCGGCCAAGCTGCTTTGTCGATAACCGAAGAACGTTTAAACGCCAATCTGCGAGTTTCCGACGGACAATTGTTCTACATGGACAATCCTGTCGTTTTGCAGGGTTATGGCGATTTTGTTGTGGTCACTGATCCGGAAATAATTCCCCATTACCCAGATGGATTTATCACGGGTTATTTCACTTATCAGTATGGAACTGAGGTTGAAAGGTACTTTTATAAATCGAACTCGAGTCATGTACTTGCTTTCATTCGATTGACAGTAACCGGGGTGGCCATGGCCTCCGGTGAATGGGGTGACGACGAGACAGCAAATCGGGAAGATATGCCCTGGTTTGTCAATGATATAAACGGTGAGCCCTGCCTTGAAACAGAGTGGGACTTGAACGAATTCGACGATGATGATGGACTGGACAATAATTTTTTCGGTTACGAACCTTATGTGAATCCGCACAGGAACCAGAACCGGGTTCGAACAGGCCTGTTATTTTACAACTCTGTCTTTTTGAAGCAAGTCTGATGAAGACATATACTGAAGAAACTGCTGTAGAAACATGTTCGAGTTATTGGGGGTCGCATAATCCCCTGCATGATGATAATAACACCCGGAACTTTGGTTTTGATAAATACGATGCATTCGTTGGCAACAAGAATTTTCTAAATTTTGCCAATAATGCAACGTTTAAAAATTTGATGAAGAAATATGTCCAGAAAATTGTTCAAGCAACGAAGCAGTATGACAATATTATCTATGAGCTTTTGAATGAGCCTCCGGGAGGTGACCAAGAATTGCTGCGTGAATTCATGGTTACGGTGATTGGCTGGATTCGCGAGGTGAAACCAAATGCCTTGATCAGTTTCAATAGTAATGAAAAGAACTTTATCAAGAACTATTTACCTGATCAACCTGTAAAAGAAAAAGTAGATGTATTCGCTTATCACGCACTGAATAGGGTGGGGCCCAACTGGGGATGGAATCCCCAACCGGAATACGATTATTCAAATGAGCAATGCTATAATGAGCCAGCAAGTACTGAAATAGCGGCGTTATCTGATGCACATTTTCAGGATTATCCTCATGCAGCCCTGATCGTGTCGGATGATGGCAATGTGTGTCGTTACAACTCAACGGGGAATCCGAATCATCTGCACTATTGGGTGGAAGAAGCGTGTAATTACGGTATTTCATACGATCACATGGATTATTTTTATTGCAGTCCAGACCAGGGTTATACATGTTATTTCGGTGGATCTATGACCGATGATTGGCCAAATTGTTATAAACAGAATAAAGCCGAAAAATTCTGCGGAAATACAGAAAGGCATTATAAAAACAAGAATGCTTTATATGAAATCAGTACGGCGTATGATACATACAATCCTTACACGGAATCAGAGAACTCCTATCATCAGTTTCGGGATGCGTTGATCAGCGAACTCGAGGGACCGGAAGACCAGCTCCTTCTGCGGATAGACAACAACAGCTCCCCTGCCTATAACGATTGGGGTGATCAACCGACCGACTATTGGCTCAAGGATTTGAACAATGCGGATACCCTTTATACCTTAACAAAAGTCGTTGATCATTATGAATGTTCGGTCCCTCTTTCTGAACTCACTTTCCAATCCATTTTCCGGATGGTGACTGGTGCAAAGCAATACGAATTCGGGAAATACTATACCCCCTTGCTGATCACACCTAATCAGGGTTATTTCAATGTTTTTCCCACGCTGCAGATCAGGAGTGCGTCGATCAAGGCAGACCAATTATATAAAGTGTCAATGTCTGACAATGCCGACAATCTGATTGAACTAGGCCTGTTTCTCGGGAAAATAAGCTTGACCGATGCGACCGATGTGTACCTCGAAATCATTCCCGGCGGACCTGATGCTTCCGGGGAGATAGTGGAATTCCCCACTGTGGTCGAATTGTTCGGTCATGGTTATACTTTACCCTGTTGGTCCGCCCTTACGGTCGAGTGGGTCAGGTGGCGTGATTCTTGGAGCGGAGACTACAGGACCCAGCATGTTGCGACGACGCCGCAAGGTTTCCAATATATTCCCCTTGGTCTGAGTGTGAACGGTTCGTCCGATTCGAATACGCCCTTCTCATTTTCCATACCCCGGAACACTTCGCTGGCCTGGGTTGGCCAGGAACTTGGTCCGATCAGTGCCATTTTGAATTCGTACCCCTACTGGCCTGACCTGACTGCCTTTGCCCTCAGAGCCAGTGATGGTGAACCGCCGAAATTGGTATTAGCTACTGATGGGGATTTGCACAATGCCCAGGTGATCAATTATGAAACAGACGATTATACGTTCACCACCGACATCGAAACATTGAATCTGATGGTCAGCAGGGACAATCTATACGTTCTGGGCACGCATCCCCTCGAAGAGGACTACCCCTTTTCGCTCCTTCCCTTGAATCATTTGAATGCACTGATCGCCCTTCAGTTTTTCCCCACAATCCACGATGCATATTGCATCCCATTCCGGTCATTAACCAATGTTTTTTCCTATCCGGATTTGGGCTGGAAGTATCAACTTCTGGTTACGGAGCAGAGTCGCGCTTATCTCTGGTATCGACTGACTGGTCCGGGGATTGATGTTGACTATCTACTCGATTTTGGTCAGAAAGCCATCCTGAGCGTGCCGGTTCCCTATCCCGAACCGTCGTCACAACCGGTATCGAGCACGGTTTTTGGACTCGAGCGATCGACCACCGGCGAAATCCTGATCGCTCGCATCACCACGGACGTGACCGGACTCGATCAGATCTATCTTGATTACCTGGCCGGTCCCCAGGCCCCGACGGAAGAAATAGAACTGAGCCACTCCTGGAACGGTAACGAACCGATCTCGATCCAGACGGTCAAGGCTGTTTTCATTGCGCCGGGTAAGTTTCTGGTCCTGTTCGCAGACAAGGTCAGTTCGACCTCACCCCTCTGTATCCTGTCGCGGCTCTTCTATTCGATTATCGACTATACGAGCAGCAGTCCGGTCTACGAAGCCTGTCAGGTCCCGGTCTTCGATTACTGCGGCGGTTCCCTGGCCCTGCCCAGTTTTATCGAGCACATCGACATCGCCCAGCTCGACAAAGCCAACTATTTGTTGACCTATGCCTACGAACGGACTTCTGAATTGTCGAATCCGCACTATTTCCAGCTCGATGCTCAGCGTTTGAATATCGTTTCGTACGAGTTGACACCACTTTTCGAGAGTATCAACGAGCCCTTGACCGCCCTGCCCTGCTCGAGCCCGATCGTCGAGCAGCGTTTCCTCGATCCCGAGGCGATCGACCCCTTACCGCCGCCATCACTCAAGCAGTATCACGCCCAGGATCTGGCCACCTCGGCCCGGGGCGATTTCATGGCAGCCTACCGTTATACCCTGCGCTGCACCGAGGATGAGACCATCAAGGATTTCGACCGGGTCGAATTCAGACGTTTCCAGAAAACCGGGACAGCCCCTCTAGCGTATACCGCCGAACCCGCCCCGACCGTCTTATCAACGTTCGATGAACTCGATCAATCCGTGGTCGGGCTCGAACGCACCGTTTCAACAACCCTGGTCGATTATGATACTTTCCTGGTCTGCTGGAACGAGATTTCACCCGAAACCGGCGATTTCAACATCTACGGCCGTTTCTCCTGCCGGGGCGACTGGCTCGAACGGGAAAATATGGCCTTGAACGAGCCTGCGCCCGGACTCATCTGCACCGATCCTGTGGTCGTCTTTGCCAATGACTACTATTCGGCCACCTGGGTCCGGACCGATATTACCAATCCGGCCCTGATCGCCAGCTCGGTCGTGACTCGTCGATTCAGCTTGAACGGTAAACCGCTCTCCGACGAAATCGTTGTCAACGACTTCGAGCCGGCCCTCTTCGACCCATCCATACCCACGACCACGTTCCTGGCCAATACCGATGTGAACGGCCAGACCGTTTTCCTCACCGGGGAGGACGATGCCGGTGCCGTGTCCGGCATGGCCCACAAACTGTTCAGCACCCGGCTGAATCGGTATGTCGGTCTCGGGGATATGGTCGTGGGACCCTA
>JAFGSJ010000167.1 GCA_016934675.1 bacterium
CATTTTAAAAAACTGATTTTCACTTTGCTAAAACATTGATTTTCCTCTATCATAGTGGCCAAGTCTGTCCTATTTTGGACAGCAGTGATATAGAATATAAGAGTTACAGGGCCGAACAGGCCAATTGTGCAAAGGTCCACAACTGGAGGCAGAGCGGGTTGTCTCAGGCTGTGGGGGCCGGATGAGGAGGCAAAGACTCGGGTCCGGAGTCGGGCGAAGAGGGGCGATTCGGGAGAGAGAAGCCAACAATGACCTTGGCCCCTTTGCCCTGGACGGATTCGATCTCGATGGATCCGCCGTGGTCCAGCATTATTTTTCGGCTGACGGCCAGACCCATCCCACTGCCGTTCTTTTTGGTCGTGAAAAAAAGGTCAAAGACCCGCTGCAGATTAGCCGGGGAAATACCGGGACCTTGGTCCGAGATTGTGAAAAACGCGTGCCTGGCTTTTTCATCAGGAAACACGGCAACGGAAATCGTGGTGCCTTGCGGGGAGAGATCGATGGCATTTTGATAAAGATTAACCAGGACTTGAATCACTTTATCGCGATCGATATTGACCATGAGTTGTTGCGGGGTGGGGAGTCGCTTCTCGAGCGAGACATGCCGGGAATGCAGGACCGGCTCGTAGAGCGAGTTGATTTCTTCGATCAGCTCGACCAGATTATGCTGCTCGAATCGATACTCTTTCAAGCCGCCATAAATGACCAGTTGCTCGATCAGACGGTTCACTCGTAATATTTCATTGAAGATGATATCGAGCGAACGATTCTGTTCGCGATTGATATTGAGTGATTTTTGAAGGACCTGAATACCGCTGGAGATGGCGAAAATCGGGTTCCTGATCTCGTGCGCGACGATACTGGACAAGTGGGCCACCTCTTCGAGCCGTTGGGCTTCATGCAACTTGGCCTTCAATTGATTTCGTTCTTCTTCGAGTTGTTTTCGTTTGCTGATATCACGTGTGACACCCATGATAGCCAGGGGGTTTCCCAAGTCATCCCTGAGAAACGAGGTCTTGATTTCAGTCCAGACACTGGAGCCGTTCTTGTGTTTGAATTCAACTTCGAGCAGACGGGCTTCGATCGAGCCGGGTTCGACCTTCTCTCGTTCCATGGCTTCAGAGTACACTGCCAGGACTTTTCGAGCACTTTCATCAAAAAGAAAGTCTTGAATGGGCATCGTGATCGATTCTTCCGAGGTATACCCCAGGAGGTTTTCAATCGAAGGGCTGACATAATTCAGGCTGAGATCAAGTTGGACCGTCCAGATCACATCGGACACATTTCGGGTGATCATACGATAGCGGGCCTCACTTTGAATGAGTGCTTCCTCGGCATCTTTCCGCTGGGTGATGTCGATCAAGGTGACCAGCACTGCGTTCCTGCCCTGGTATTGGATTGAATTCAGGTACAGTTCACACCAGATGACCTGTCCAGACCGAGTATAGCCGCGGAATTGCTGGCGTGGGCCTTCATCCAGCTTACGGGATTGCATCATTTTTAGCTGATCAATCAAGAAGTCGATATCGTCCTTATAGATCAATTTCGCGAATTCATAGGGTTTAAATGAGTACAGTTCATGCTGAGAATAACCGATCAGTTTGATGAAGGCATTGTTGACATACCGGATCATGCCATCCTGAATAACCAGTATGGACATCAACAATTGCTCTGATATTGATCTGAATTGTTTTTCGCTCTCGCGGAGTGATTCCGTGGCCACGACCGAACGGGCCACTTCACGGCTGAAGGAAGTCAGGATGAGGCCGGTTTCCCGGTCCTGTTCATCAAAGGGGGAGCCGGTACCACGATAGATCATGGTCATCAGTGAATAATCAGGATCGATCCGGAATGAGAAGGCGAAGAGTGAACCTGTGTGGGGCAGATGGGGTTTCAGGCACTCGAGGCCTGCCAGTCCTTGAGTCAGATCAATGAGCAAGGCCTCTTCTCCGAGTGCCTGGATCCGGGCAAACAGGTCCTGACATGTTTGTGAGGGAAAGGACATGGGCAGGTTCTTACTGCCCTTCGTCTGGGCGATGATTTGCCATTCGTTTCCGCATTGGAGGCAGACCCAACCCTTTTCCGCGTTCAGATTCCGGGCCATTTCGGTCAATATTCGTTCCGCGATCTGATTCATGGTCAGTGAACCGGTGATTATTTTCGAGGACTCGAGAATAGTTCTTAGACGGCGGTTGACTTCCTCCAATTCGCTATTTTTAAGGCGTAACTCTTCCTCGGCCAGTCGATTCGACTGTTGCAGGCGAACATAATCCGAGGCCCGGCTGAGAGTATTCAATAAATCCGGGATGGCGAACGGCTTGCGGATATAATCGTAGACACCTTCCTGGATGGCACTGATCGCCGTGTCCACTTCGGCATAGGCGGTCATGAGGATCGTGACGAGATGAGGATTGTTGTGTTGCAGCCTCTGAATCAGTTCCAATCCGCTGGTCTGTCTCAAGCGTAGATCAATCAGGGAAATGTCCGGTCTGAATTCGAGGTCCCGGGCAATGGCCTGTTGAGCATCATAGGCCCGTTCGATCAGAAAACCGCGTGAGGCGAGAATTTCACCGATGCTTTCGACAAAGTCTTCCTCATCATCAATAATCAGGACTTTTATGGGACCTTTTGTTTTCATGCCAGTCAGTCAAACCTGATGTCTCATTGTATACTCTGGTCGAGAGGGGGACTAATCCGGAATAAGGCAGCCGCCCGAATACATCAGGTCATTGCCCTTGTATCATCTTGTTTCTTTGCCATTTTGAGCCGAATAACATACGAGGCACGCCGAAGCGTTGATAACAAATCCGGTATGGGAAAAGGTTTACGTAAAAAGTCAAAGACACTTTCGCGAATACTCCTGATCGATGCTTCAGTTTCCGCGAAAGCACTCATTAAAATGGTAATAATACCTGGATTGTCCTGTCTCAGTGAGGGGACCAACTGGATGCCGGATGCCTGACCGAGCCGGACATCGATCAAGGCAATATGCGGTTTGCATTCAAGATTCATCTTCAAGGCAGTCTCGACATTGTTCGCCAGTGAGACCTGATAGTTTTCGAACTCGATGATTTGACCGATCGATTCGAGAAAGTCGCTGTTGTCTTCAATAACCAGGACTTTTATCACAATTTCCTGTTTTTTTTGTGTCATGGTATTATGTGTCCGTGTTGTATGAATAGTTGTCCTTCGACCGTCGACCATTCGGACCGTCCATTCTTTCAGTTCCGGCCATGGTCGGTAATTGGAGCAGGTAGGCTGATATTTCAGATGGGTCCATTTCACGCGAAATGTAACCCTTCATCTGGGCGACCCGGGGCATGCCATAGACGACGGACGATATCTCGTTTTGTCCGATGGTAACAGCCCCGGTTTGAAAGAGATCACCAATGCCCTCGCTACCGTCGGCGCCCATACCCGTCAGAATAATACCGAGCGCATCAGGGCCATAAACGTGGGCAACTGATCGGAAAAGTCTGTCAGCAGAAGGAATATGTTCATGGTCGTTCGTGGGACTGGTAATCCTGATCCGAGAACGGAACGTAATTTCAAGGTGTCCATCATCAGGGGCCACGGTGATGCCTGTTTGGATCGGTTCGCCGTCACGGGCCATTCTGACGGGAACGTCCAATTCAGCACTCAGCCATCTGACCAGACCGTCAACAAACCCGCAGGTAATGTGCTGACAGATGAAAATGGGCAGAGGATAATCACCGGGTAATGGATCAAGAATGTTTTTGAGAGCGGCCGGCCCACCCGTGCTGGCTGCTATGGCAATACATCTCGGACTGGATTTGGTCAGGGTGTCTGGAAGATCGATCAGTCGTTCAAGACGAGACCTTCGACGTTGCACTACTTTAACTTCAGACATGGATTTAATCATGTGACATAAATATGAACCCCAGGCATTCAAATCGGAAAGTTGATTTTGTTTGGGTTTACTGATGACCCAGACCGCCCCGGCACTCATCGCCCTGAAACTGATCTGTTTCTCCTCGGAATCCGTGATCGAGCTGACCATGACAATTGGCACAGGACGGTCCGACATGATCTGTTCCGTTGCTTCAAGCCCATTCATTTTGGGCATGACAATGTCCATGGTGATGAGATCAGGTTGGTACTCCCTGTTTTTACGGACCGCCTCCACACCATTTTCCGCTTCGGCCACGATCTGAATTGCCGACTCCTGCTCCAGGACTTTTCGCATCATCTGCCGTATGGTCAAGGAATCATCAACTATAAGGACTTTTATCATAACTCTCTCTTTACAGGAAATGGCTGATCATTTCAAGAAGTTTTTGTTGATTGAACTGGTTTTTGGGTATATATGCATTTGCACCGGCATGAAGACCTCTCAATTTGTCTTCTTCGGTCTCGAGAAATGAGATCAGAATGATTGGCAGATCAGTCAGATTTGGTGTTTTTCTGATTTTTTCGGTCAGAGTAATACCGTCGAGATTCGGCATCTGAATATCAGCTACGACCAGGTCAAAATCCCCTTTCTTTAAATAATTCAGAGCCTCGAGACCATCTGACGCTTCCATGACCGAATAACCTGCTTTGGTCAGGATCAGTTTTTCAAGGGTCCGGGTCGTAATGGAGTCATCGACGACCAGGATCTTGACGTTTTCTGTTTCTTTGCTGGTCTGATTCAGAGACGGGATGAAACTCAGGTCACCCTGTTTTGCGGTCAGACGATGAAGTTGGACTATATTAAGGACCAGTATGACATCGCCTTTAGCGCTGACCGTAGCCCCGGTATAGAGGGGCACATTTTTAAGATAGCGTGAAAAAGGCTTAATGACTATTTCTCTTTCACCGAGCAGTTTGTCAACGATCCAGCCCCGTGATATACCCGTGCTCCGACATATCACAATCGGTAATTTTTCGTTGAAGGTATATTCTGCATCAGATTGGAGCATTTGGGCCATAGGTGCCAGGGGAATCGGGCCCTGATCGGATAACAATGCGGGTCTTCCATTGATACTTTTGATGATGTTCTGCTGAATATGGACGATTTTGTCGATCACGGTCAGGGGTATGGCATATGGATATTTATTAACTTCGACCAGAAGCGCCGGCATCGAGGCTAACGAGAGGGGCAGGCGCATCCGGATGGTCGTACCCTGATTTGGCCTGCTGTCAATCTCGATCCTGCCCCGGCTCTGTTCGACCCAGGTCTGAACGACATCGAGCCCGACTCCCCGCCCGGAAACAAGTGAAACACGATCACGAGTCGAGAAGCCTGATTTGAAAAGCAGAGCATAGAAATTTTTTTCCGTCATTTTTTCGGCATCAGCAGCATTAATCAGTCCCAGGTTCAGGGCTTTTTCCTTGATCCTGTCAAGATCGATGCCTCGTCCATCGTCCTCGACTTCGATGGTAACGCCGCCTTCGGTCGCCGAAGCCCGGACCACCAGATGTCCCGCGATCGGCTTGGACTGGGCCAAACGCTCTTCAGGCGCCTCGAGACCGTGATCGAGGGCATTTCTCAATAAATGCAGGACCGGTTCACGCAACTCCTGGATCATGTTCCGGTCCAATTCAACGGTTTCACCTTCAGCGGAAAATTCGATCTGTTTTCCCATCTCGTGGGCTATATCCCGAACATATCGGTGAAACGAACCAAACAATTCTGCGACCGGGGTCATCCGTAAACTGCGAACTTCTTCATCCTGACCTTTGAAACTGACACTTGCCTGCTTGACCTTCCGATAAATTTGCTGCAGATGATGATAATAGTCATGAAATCTGCGTTTGAGGCCCAATTCAATGGTATTCTGTTCATATGACCAGTTCCGGGCAACTTGAAAAACAGAAGAATCGACCCTTTCCTGGTCATAAGCCTGTTGCAGAGTGGTAATGAGTCTCTTCTGCTGCTTGGAAATCTGCTTCAGTTCCGCTTGAATCGACCCGAATTCTGCTTTCAATTCGTTGAGATTTTGTTCAAGATCGAGTCGAAAGGCCAAAAGATCACTCATGCCGGAAGCCAATTGTTCCAAGCGTCGGGCATGGACCCGAATAAATTTTTGTTGGATAATCCGCAAGTCCGTACCAGCTTGACCCTGATCATCATTCGAAAGCAACAAAGCCCGATTGGGTTGTTCGGATGTAAATGCGGTCGCTGAGGGCCCATTTTGGGCCCGGGACGGCTTTGGCTTGAGGTGAACGTTCTTTTTGGCTTTCTTCGTTACCGTAGGAATCTGCTTCCCCGTGGCAGGGCTGGACGGACTATCAATCTTCTGATACAGGGTCTCGATCGCCTCGTGCAGTTCGGAAACAGGGGTTTTCTCTTTAATCAAGAGTGTGATGAGGTCAAAGGCCTCGAACCATAATGAAAAGGGACTTTCATCAGCAGAGAAGCCCCGTTCGCCATGGGCTTGCTTCAACGAATTCTCAATCCGATGGACCAATTTCTCGATCTCGGACAGACCAACGCTGGCAGCATTACCCTTGAGAGTGTGGACCAATCGCAACAACTCTTTGGATGATTCGACCCGTTCGACATCAGGGATGGTCCCTTGTTCAAGCAGCAAGAGTTTGCGATTGATCTGGTTCAATTGCTGCTGGGCTTCTTCATAAAATACTGCCCTCAACTCACTGATAATGTTGGCATCCAATTCCACGGATTAATGGGCTCCAAGATCGTACTTATTGACTGAGGCTGATAATTCTTCGCCAATTAAGGCCAGGTTCTCGGCTGTCTTTTCAATCATTTTGGCATTAGCGGTCGATTCGTTCATGGCAAGATCGATCTCACTGATGGCGCTGGCCATCTGATCGATCCCGGCCGATTGCTGGGTGGTTGATGCGGAAATCTGTTTCGATGAAGTCGCGCTCTCATTGACCACGTTGGATAATTGAGTGATGACTTCGCCCATCCGCTCGATCAGGACAACACCTTCACTTACCTTCTTGGTCCCGTTCTCGGTCACGATTACCGCAGAATTGATCGCATTCTGGATTTCGTTCAGGATCGTTCTGATCTGGGCAGTGGCCTCCTGGCTCTGCTCAGCCAGGTTCCTGACTTCCATGGCCACCACCGCGAAACCTTTGCCATGCTCGCCTGCTTTTGCCGCTTCAATTGAAGCATTCAAGGCCAGAATGGTCGATTGCTGGGCCAGATCGTTGACTGAAGCAATGATATCCACGATTTGCTGGCTCCGCTCGGAAAACGAGAGGATGGTCTGGGCAATCGTCTCCATCTGCTCTCTGATCTGGTCCATGCCTTTGACCGATTTCTCATTCATGATCATGCCATCACGGGTGACGGCCACCGACCGGTCCGAGTCTTCGAGCACACGCTGAGCGAAACTGGCGGTCTGCCGGCTGGTCGTTTTGATCTCATTGATTGTGG
Source organism: bacterium (assembly GCA_016934675.1). Taxonomy (GTDB): domain Bacteria; phylum CSSED10-310; class JAFGSJ01; order JAFGSJ01; family JAFGSJ01; genus JAFGSJ01. The sequence continues at coordinate 7,358 of JAFGSJ010000167.1, forward strand.
TGCTGATTTCACTGACTGAAGTAGCCTGATTACTGATGCTTTGCGTCTGTTCGACTATTGAACTGCGCAATTCGTTGATCGCTTGCTGAATATCCAGATCACTCTGTTTGATCTTACCAATAATCAATCGTAAACTTGTAGCCATCTTGTTAAGAGCATCGCCCAATTCCTTGGTTTCGTCATATGTATTCAATTCGAGCGTCGTACTTAAATCACCTTGACCGATGGTTTGAGCAAACCTGATACTTTCCGAGAAGGGGCGGATAATACCGCGAATAATCCAGGCCGAGAGTAAGATCATGGCACAGAGACAAACAATGGTAATGACAATGACCAGATTCAGCGATGTTTTTTGACTCTGACGCGTACTGGCAAATGCCGCCTTCATTGCCTCTTGTTTATTGTTGGTTTCCGTGATCAAGTTGTCATTGAGTCGGATATACTCATCCCGCATCCTTTCAGCGGACTTGGTCAGCGCTTCTCCCATATCACCGCGTATTATCTGTAAACTGGTTTCATAAGCCAGGTTCGCGTAATCCGTCAGAGATTGGCTCAATTCAGACAAATCTTCAACGTTCAGTGCCGGATTGTCTTTTTCATCTGCTAAGCGAGTAACCATACTGTCGCGTATGGCGAGAATGTCCCGTAACATGTCCTCATCGCCCGCTGAAACTGCATCCTGCATGTTCCGTTGAAATGAATCGAGCATTTCTTCGATATCACGGCTCATATTCAGTGCAGGTGCAAAACCATTTTCGATATCATTCAATGATTTGATATTTCGCTGACCTATAACCAGATTAAATGCAAGGATCAGCGTAAAAGCAAGGGCTGCCAGTAAAGGCAATAGAATAATCTTGTGTTTAAATTTGAGTTTTTTTAACATAGCCTTCCCGTTTCTCAGTATGTTTCACAGAATCCAGTGCTGCACTTCAAACCTGGTCAGAAGACTTAAAAAAGTTTCTCCGAACAGATCAAAACAATCATGCGTATTACGATTTATGTCAACAGATGAACCCATAAAAAAGTGCTCATCTTATGTTTCCTGATGATCGATGATCAAGGCCGTATCATCGATAATGGCCTGCCCATCGAGAATAGTGATACCTTCATCTATGATTCCAAGGATATAGGCCTTTTTGCCACTATTCGGACCAGAAGTCAGCCCTGTTAACAATCGCCTGGGTATGGTCCGCGGTTGGGCAATGGAATCGATTGCGATGGCAAAATGCACGCAATCCACACCGAGAACGATACATCTTCCGGTAGGATGGTATGAAGTAGTATGATATCCTAAAATCGCACTCAGGAGATAGAGCGGAACAATTTCGCCGCGATAATGGAACACGCCCTGGAGCATGGTTGAAGCCTGATACAGGGGAACGGTCCGGGGAAAATCGATGACTTCATAGATAAAGGGCAACTCGAGACCAAACATTTCCTGTTGGATGCTGAAAATGACGATCTGGGTCATCTGGTCCGGTTGATAGTCGCCCTGACTCGCTTTTTCAGCCAACCTGTCCGCCCGTTCCTGCAGCAACTCTTCAAGAGACTGCTTCAGGACAGGTGCTGAATTGCTATCGATCCGAGGTCTCTTCATGAGGTAAAACCTCCACTATCAATTATCCGCAACAATTCCCCGGCTGTCTTGCCGTTTGCGTGGGGGACCGCGGCGTTCAGATCGAGATTGGTCAGGATTTTCTGGGTCGTTCTCATGGTCCGATGGTAGTAGTGGACCTTGCCCAGCAGTTGATACACATGGGCCAACTGGATCAGACCAGCCAGGAAATTATTATCCAGATAGAGCGATTTGCGGAGCCAATCCAGGGCTTTTTCCAATTCGCCCGTTTCGATGCAGAGTAAGGCCGGATAATAATAACCCGCAATATTGTCCGGGTCCCTGACCCGCAATGCTCCGCACAATTGGTCCACACGCGTGTGATTATGGTCTCTGAAGCTCTGCTCGATCTGCTCGATGATCTCGGCACTATTCAAGGCGGAGTGTTGATCGGTCTCCGCCCGAGTTATTGCCTCAGATTCGACTGGCTGGGACCACAGACTCGCTTCCTGTTTTGCCTCATTCCGATAGAGATAATGGAGTTCCATCGAGGTATTAGGGTCAGTCTGGGCCAGACCTGATAGCTCTGGGACCATCCCCTGAAGCTCATAATGGTCCGCTTCAACCTTTTTGCGATATATGAAGCCCGTGGGTACTGGCACCCTTTCCAACCAGTTGATTCGGGCATCGACACTTTCCGATGGACTCAGAATGAGATACCCACCGGGCTTGAGAGCGTGAAAGAAATGCTTCATGACCTGCTCGATGGCCTGCTCGGTAAAATAGATCAATACATTTCGACAAAAAATGAGATCGAACGAATCCGGTTCACAAAACGGTCCGGGTAGTGATTGATCGACAAGATTGCAATAATGGAACTGACACTTGTTCCGAATACGGCTATCCAATTCGTAATAATTATTCGATAAAGGTTTAAAATGTGTTTTCAGGCACGCAGGGGGCATGCTCCGAAGGGACCACATACGATACAGACCTTTTCTGGCCTGGTCCAGACTGAGACTGTTGATGTCGGAACCATAGATTTCAATAGCGGCAGAATCCTGAATATCCCTCAGGTCTTCAAGCAAGAGTGCGGTTGAATACGCTTCCTCACCACGCGAACAACCGGCGTGCCAGACTCGGACCCTTGCCTGGGGACGGTTTTGCGAGCGGACCAGCCCAGGTAACAGATTGGTCATGAGCCAGTCGTGCTGGTGTTTGTGTCTGAAAAAATAACTCTCACCGTTCATCAACTCATCAATCAAATAGCTCTTTTCTTGCATATTCAGTTTGCTACAATTCAGTGCTTCGAGAAAAGCATCAAATGAGGCATAACCACAGCGGGAACATGTTTTCCTGATCCTGAGCACCATATCCTTCATGTTCTCGACTTGAAAATGATACCCAAACTGGCGACTCAGAACGATCAATGACTCGATAAAATAGACAGGATTATTGCTGACTCGAATCATGATGCTTGTTCCTGTTCATGCAAGGTTTGAATATCACGGGCAGCCATGTGCAATCTTTCCGGGTTGAGTATGAAGACCAGGCCCTTCGTTTCGTCATGAAATCCAACTTCATCGACCAGCGGATACATGATCTCTCTTTTCAGATCATCCGGGCGAGGTTTGGCTTCAAGTAACCAGAGCCCAACGATCTGGTTGACCAGGAGCCCAAAATGCGTCTGATCGTATTCAAGGACAAAAATAGTCATATCGGCATGCAGTGGGGGAGAGGGCAGTTCGAGGAGCTGCCACAAATCCACAACTGAAATCATCTCCCCGCGATAATTGATCACGCCTGCATGGGCCGGCGTTGCTTCAGGTACGGGATGAATCGTTACTACCCGGATGATTTCCTTTATCCCGGTGATCGCTACAGCACAGAGATTGCTCTGGTGTCGAAAAACCACATATTGATTATCAAGCAAGGGCGATTTCTCAATGAAATTCAACAGATTCCGGGAATGCGTCCCATTCGCTCTTTTCTGATGACCAGTCACATCACCCTCCCACTCCAAGGCTGACCCCAAATGACAGTCCTATTCCTCGAGCCGAACACCTTTATCCGTTCGGACTTTGTGATCGTGGAGCTCAATGCAATACAACGCTTTGGCTGCATGCGTGGCCAGGAGATTGAAAAGCTCGAAATCAAGGTCTTCGAGTTTTTTCTTCTGCTGAAGCAGTCGAAAAATGATAATGGCACCGGAAATACAGTCCTCGAATTTGAATGGAATGCAGGCTACAACCGGCGATGCTTCAGCCTCAACGCCGAAATCCTGATTGATATAGGTCTCTCCAGATCGGATCGTCTGGCCGACCACACTCTGTTCAAAATCAACCAAGCTATACTGCTCCGCCTCTTTTCCAAAATGATCGAGCAGACTCATGCTGCCTTCCTGTTCATTATGCAGGAATATCCCGAACTCCTCGGAACCAATTAAATTGATGATTATTTCTTTTAATGCCGTCAACAGTTCCTGCTTGACCAAGGTCCCGTGTATCTGAAAACTGGCTACATACAAATTGGCCAGGTCCGTGTTCTGTTTCTCTATCAAAGCAATCTGATCGAAAAATTCCTTGTGACGCGATTCTATCGTCTCCAGATTCCGGAGGAGCTTCTCCCGCTCAACCTTGTAATAACTGATGTCCTCCCCCTGCTTCCTGACGGTATCCTTGAGTTGGGTATTCTCCTGGGTGATACTGATCACCAAGCCTTGGAGCCGCTCGATTTCGGTCTCAAGATCACGGATTTTTTTCAAGACTTCACTGAAACGCTTGATCTCCGTCTCCTGCAATATGACTTGCTTGTTCAATTGCTCATTCTCATGAAATAATTGCTTCATCAGTTCCATGGTCTCGACACTTACCTTACGGATATAGTCGCTCTTCTTGTTCTGGGAATTATGAGTCGTCATACTTCAACCTTTCATTTCGAAAGACACTGCCTGATCTTGGTTAACAGTTCAGTGCTGTTGATCGGCTTGGTCACATAATCATCACATCCATTCTGAAATGCGAGCTTGACGTTTTCCTCCTCACCCCGCGTCGTGACCATGATAATCGGTATCTCCCTGGTCACATCGTTCGCCCGGATGTTCTTGCATGCCTCTATCCCATTCATGACCGGCATCATGATATCCAGTAATATCAGATTCGGCTTCTCCGTCACCGCCTTGTCCACCGCTTCCTGACCATTCTTGGCCTCGATGAACGAAAAACGCTCCTTCTTTAAAATCATCTTCTCCATCATTAATACTGTTTCTGAATCATCTACTAAAAGTATCTTGTAAGTGTTCATCTTTCCTCTCCTCATTAAAAGGTTTCGTGAACTCATCTCATCTCACACCTTTCTTAGCAAGGCTCATGCCAAAATCTGCAAAAATCGACCCAATCAAGGCCAGGACTGATTCCGACACTCTTGCATCTCCCCGACCCTGTCCAGACCACCGGACAACACCATGCCCATTTTTTGAGCATAATCCCCTTGATTCCGATTTAACTCTTTATGAAAAAACGAAAATCATAAACTGCTCAAAATTTGGGCACTGCTCAAATCCTTGGCAGTGAATCGGGGACAGTCAAGACATATTGTCAAGACATATTTGAGTAATTCCATTGGGGGATATTTGGTCAGAACAGGTGGTGGAATTGGGAAGCGTGGGTTGGTTGACCAGGAGAAGAAAATGGAGTAGAGTATAGAAGATCAGTTTTGGTCCAGTGTTCAGTGGGGATGAATAAGATCGGGAGTTGAAGCAATGGCATATGAATTGTTGATCATCGATGATGAAGAGTCGATCTGTTTTCATTTGCAGGAGTATTTCAGTTTAAGTGGCTATAAAGTGAAGGTAGCCGGAGATGGAAAGACTGCTCTGGATTTAGTTCGGATGCATGATTTTGATGTGGCCCTGATCGATTTGAAACTGCCGGACATGAGTGGTCTCGATGTTCTGAGAGAGTTGAAGAGGAGCAGTCCTGATCTGGGTGCTTTGATGATCACTGCCCATGGAACGATCAGTACGGCGGTCCAGGCCATGCAACTGGGGGCGGAGAATTTCATACTCAAGCCGGTAGACCTGGTCGTTCTTGAAAATCTTATCCAGCGTATTTTGGAGAATAAGCGGACCCGTTTCGAGGCAGCATTTCTGTCGGAACGGATTTCCCAACTCGAACACATTCCTCAACGTCTGCGTTTTCCGTCCGAGATTCAACGGAAAATCCAGCTTCTGGCTCAAAATCCCGGTACGATTGTGCTGATACTCGGCGACACTGGTACGGGTAAGGGGATGTTGGCTCGGGCAATCCATGATCAAAGCAGTCGAAGCCAGGCCCGTTTTGTTGAGATCAATTGTGCCAGTTTGACCAAGGAATTTCTTGAACTCGAGCTTTTCGGGTATGATCGCGGGGCATTCACCGATGCCAAAAAGACGAAACGGGGTTTGATGGAAGTAGCGGACAAGGGCACCCTGTTTCTGGACGAGTTATCAGAATTATCTCTATCGGTGCAGGCCAGGTTGTTGAAAGTTCTTGAGACCAAGACCTTTCATCGTTTGGGGGGGACGAACGAGATCGAGGTCGACACCCGGATCATTGTAGCGACTAACGTGGATCTGGAAAAGTTGGTCCAGAAGGGTGAATTCAGGAAGGACCTCTATTTTCGGTTGAACACAATGCCGATTCGGATGCCGACTTTGGTCGAACGCAAGGATGAGATACTGGACCTGGCCCATGATTTCCTTCGAGAATATAATCATCAGTTTTCAAAGGACATCAAAGGTCTGGCTGATGAAATAGGTCCGATCCTTACCAGTTATCACTGGCCGGGCAATATCCGCGAATTGAGAAATGTTTTGGAAAGGGCTGTCCTGCTCTGTGATGGTCCCCTGATTCAAGCCCAACACCTGCCCGATTCGATCTCGAAACCACCCGGACCTTTCCACCTGTCTCTTGACCCGGATAATCTGTCCCTTGAACAGATGGAAAGCAACCATATCAAACACGTTCTTGAACTCGTGCGGGGCAATCGATCCAAAGCCTCGGAACTTCTCGGCATCACCCGCAATACACTCCTGAATAAAATTAAGAAATACGACCTGTCATAATGATGATGAAATGAGATCAGTCCTCGCAGTTTTCGGCCAATCTCTGGACTATTGTGAGTAGGTCATTGGGATCGAAGGGTTTGGCCAGAATCTGGGCCTGTGACCACGTTTTGAGTTGGTCCAGTTTTGATGCTTCAGCCGCTGCATAGGCTGTAATGATGACAGTGGGGAGCTTGTAACCCCTTTCCATAAGGCGTTTATAGGTTTCCAGGCCATCCATATCCGGCAGACGCACGTCCAGGACCAGGATATCAATCCCGTTTTGTTCGATCCACTCGATTGCTTCATTGCCGGTCGAGGCTGTTTTGATTCTGATCTCGGTCGTGGCCAGGGCTATCTGCATACTCTCGATAAAATCGGGATCATCATCAACCAGGAGAAGAGTCAGTGACTTCAACCGGCCCAGCATCTCGATAATTTTTTTGATGTTCAGTGGTTTGAACATTATGTCCCATGCACCCTCATCCCGCACTTGCTCCAGAAGTGATTCGACACTATAGCCTGTAATCATGACAACCCGGGCATCCGCTTGAACACTTCTGATCTTCTGGAAACACTCGACCCCATTCATGCCAGGCAGTTTTACATCCAGAAAGGTGATATCGAATTTTTTGGCCGAGTAGATTTCGAGTGCTTGCTCGCCGGAGTAGGCACACTCGACATGATGGCCCCGGCCTTCGAGGACCAGGGCAAGACTCTCCGCCACATCCTGATCGTCATCCACGATAAAAATATTCAACTTTTTCATAAAGTTACCTCATCGGCAATGAGAGGAAAAACAAGTCTGATTGTCGTTCCTCGACCTGGCTCACTTTCGATAATGATCGATCCTCTATGCTGTTCCATGATCTGTTTGACGATGACCAGTCCCAAGCCAACCCCGAATCCCTTGGTCGAGAACAGTGGTTCAAAAATCCTCTGCATGATGTCAGGATTGATGCCACAACCCTGGTCAGTTATCACTATTTCAAGAGTCTGGTCTATCAGACGGGTTTTGATTTCGAGCCGGTGCCCCGATGCTAAGGGATCATTCATACTGTGAACGGCATTACTGATGATATTGATCATGACCCGACGCAGATTCTCACTATCGATCGCGACGTGAGAACCTGTCTCGAATTCAGTAATCAGGGTAATATCTTTGGTGAGGACATATTCGAGCATGAAATCTTTAAGCCAGTCATCAATCGCAGTTGGTCTCAGATTCGAGATTTTAGTCCGCGTAAAATCAAGCAGTTCGCTGATGATCCTATCACAGCGGATAATGTTGCGTTCAGCCAGCTCGACCGCCCGTTTGATCCGATGGGGCTCATCCCGTTCAACAGCGTCGTTGATGGCAAAGAGGGAAGCCCTGATGCTGCCGAGTGGATTCCGGATTTCATGACTCACCGTTGCGGTCAGTTGACCGATTATGGCCATTTTTTCCTTTTCGATCAGAGCTTGTTGGGCCTGTTCCAGAGCCGAGGTCCTTTCCCGGACAATATGTTCCAAGTGCTCACGATAATCTTTCAATTCATCCTCGACCTTTTTCCGGGCGGTGATATCGGAAAAAATGGTCACTATTTTCCCAGGCGAGGTCTGAAATGCGTGGATCTCATAGGTCCTCTGTTCCCCGGATTCATCCGGATACGTATTGTGGGACCAATAATGCGGAGTGCCATATTTAGCGGTTTGGTGCAATTTCTCAGGCATATCGGTCGTCTCTATGCCAGGTAGCACTTCCTCCAGGGTCAGACCATAGAATTTCCGATTGTCCAATCGCAGAATTTTATCCGCCGCCGGATTGCTGCCACAGAAAACCAGACGGTCCTGGCTGTCGAGCATATATTGATGTATACCCAGCGGAGAGGATTCCACTATATTTCTGAACTTTGTCTCGGATTCACGCAGGGCCGTTTCGATCCGATATTGGCTGGTAATATCCTCGACTGTGGCGATCACTCCCGTGATGTGGCCATCCGGGTCTAAAAGGGGAGCAGCATTGACCGAAATCAGGACCTGTTTACCATCGGGCAAGCTGAGCGAGTGTCGAATGTTATCAAAACATTTTCCGGTCCGCATGACTTTATGAAAAGGTAATTCATCACGGGGAAAGGGCCCGCCTGATAAGGCCGATATCGACCATTCAGCCGAATCATAGAATTTCTTTGAAACATCAGTCCGATTAATGCCCAGGACCTGTTCGGCACGCGGATTTGCATAAACGATATAACCAGCGGTGTCTGTGATAATAATCCCCGATGGACTCATTTCCATGATCCGATTGAGACGTTCGCTTTCCATTCTCAAGGATTTCTCCATGCGGAGCCGGTCCAAAGCGTTAGCAAAGATATCACTGACCATTTCCAGCAGGTTGTGGTGATACTCCAACCAACTGGTATCTTGGTCCGCTGTGGCCAGACCAAGAACTCCAATAAGCTTACCGCGACATGAAAGCGGTATCTGGAGTATGGAATTTACAGCTGTTTTCCGTAACAGGGCAGCAGAGAAAACAAAGGCTTGGGGAGTGTCTTCATTTACAGTAATCTGGCTGATTTCAAAATGCCGCAAAGAGTCCAGCCATGGTTTTAGATGGGCTGTCGGTATGATCTGGTCCCTCGCGGTCAGCAGGGCCAAACCTTCTCGTGCATATTCAGCAATACAGGTCAGGCTTGATTCATCGTCGCTGAATTCAAGCACATAACAACGATCGCTTTGAGCAAAATTGACTATTTCAGGGAGTGCCTCATGTATCTTTTTCACGATATCGCAGATCGGGAGATTGATAAAATTCTTGGACAACTGAGTACTCAAGTGAATAAAATCATAACGTAACTTCAACTCTTCCATCGTTCTCCTGCGCTCGGTGATATCATGGGCCAAACCCTGGATGGCATAGGGTTCGCCATCCTTGTACAGCAACGATTCATCGGTCTCGATCCAGAATAGAGTCCCGTCTTTCCTCACGATTCTATATTCCTGACGCTCGAGTTGTTTTCCATGCTGCAGGGTTTGTTCCGAGACCTGATAGGCCTTAAACAGGTCATCCGGATGGATGAGAGTTTCCAGACTCAAACCGGGCAGTTCAGCCCGACTATAACCCAGTGCTTTCAGGGCTTCATCATTGACATCCAGGAAACGGCCTTCAAAGTCATGAACATAAACATAGAACAACGATCGGTCAAAGAGTGCCCGGTAACGCTCTTCACTTGTTCTGAGGGCCTGATCGATCCGCAATTTTCGGGTTTTATCACGGAAGAGAATCGTGAACTGTCCTTGATCAGTATTGGTCTGATTATATTGGACGACTGTATCAAACCAATACACTTGTCCCTGTTCAGTGCAATATTTCCAATCAAACCGGACTGGTTTACCCTTTCGTGCTTTATTCATATTTTTAATAAACTTATGCCTGGTATAGACAGGGTCTGCTTGAAACAACTGTTCGAAGGTCCTTAAACTAGCCCACATTGGATCGGCATTTTCATCAGACACGCCGGTCCGGACAGCTTTCAGCGTGAAATCATCAGCATCAAGTATCATGATGAGATCAGATAACTGTTCGAAGAGTGTCATGTCCCGCATGGTTTTGATATCTTTCCCTCCTTGTCCGGGTTTGCGGATACGTTTTCGTGGGTTATCGTTTACTGTAATGCACGCAAGCCAACCATACTGGTCATGGTCATTATATCATTAAATGCGTCGTAACACTAGCGAATTGTTTTAATGGAGAGGAAGGGCTTATCGTTCAATTTTTGACATGAGCTGGTCAAGGGCATGGGGGCGAAGTTGTTCGAACAGGGATACGAGTGTATAGGCGGCAAAGAGGACCAGGAAGGGTTCGATGGGCACGCGTAACCTGACTCCACCGGCATAGATCATCACGCCCAGGACAAAGGTTGCGATCAAAAAGTGGACCAAGCGCTGGGCGGGTGATTCGTGGCGAAAGGTCCAGCCGAAGCCGATTAGCATGAAGGGCAGTAATAAACCGTAACTGAACAGATTGGCCAGGTCCATCAGGACCGTGCTCAGTTCGGCCGTATTGGAGCCCTGCCTGAAATTCAGATAACTGATCAGTTTGCGGGGCAGGAGTTTCAGAAATTCGATTGGGTTCTGTTTGATCCAGTTCAGGGTATAGTTGAAATAAGCCTGGTCCTGTTGGGCCTCATTCAGTTCCTGCCACGCTTCATTTTCAGGTGCGAACTCGGGACTGATCAATTCGGGCTGAAAAATACGGTTCTGGGGGCCGGCCCAGCCCATCTTCGGTACGAAGGGATTATTATCATGCAGAAAAGTAATGCCCGCATTCGTCGTTACCGGAACAAATTGATGGAACAGGAAATAATTTCTGAGTGTCCAGGGTGCGATGACACAACTCATACCGAGAACGAGGGCGATGAATCTGATCGAGGCGGTCCGGAACCTTGAGGCATAACCGAGTATCCAGATTGCAATAAAAAGGGGGGCCATCATCAGGGCCGGTCTGGTCAGAATGGCCAATCCAAGGAGTGTTCCACCCAGGAAATAGTGCAGGGCCGAGCGTCGGGCATATCTGATCAGGAACCAGCTTACCAGAAATACAAGGATGACGAAGAGGTTCTCGGTCAGCAAGCGGGCGGGCAGGAACACGAAGACCGGGTAGAACACAGCCAGTAGGCCGGCTAGAAGCCCGACCCTGGTTCCATAGACCTGTCGACCGAACAGATAAATCCAGATGACCAGAGCGGCATTCAGGACAATCTGGACCAATCTGACCGCATCGGGATTCGGACTGGTGACACTGTAGATCGCCGCGATGAAAAAGGGATAGAGTGGCGGTCGGCGGGCTGTGGTCCCTGTTTTCCCTTGAAAAGTGCCGGTTTCGATCAGATTGACCGCGATCCGATGGTAATCACGGCCATCATCAACGACCGGTGAACCGAATCCCCAGAACAGGAGTTGAAACAGCACTCGCATGATCAGAGCGCTCAAAAAAAGGAAAAGTATTATCTGACGCTGTTTGAGAGGGAAGAGTGACATGTTTGGGCCTGGCTCAATCTTCAAAGGGATTGAAATCTGGGGGGAGATCAAAGCCATTTTCCCGAGGAAATCGGCGAACAAAGCCGTCGACACAATCGATGATCCGGTCCCGGCTGGTACGATACATCTCGATCGTTCCACCATAAGGGTCCGTAATGTCGTAACCAATATCGTACTCGGAAAATTCGGACAAAAGCATGACTTTCTTGTTCATTTTCCCGATAATATTTTTCTGACGCTGTTCCATGACAATAATCCAATTGGCGAATTCGACCATATATGAGGTCAGTTGTTTGCCCTGGTGCTGAGACAGATCAATACCGAGTTCGGACATGACTGTGATTGCGTGTTCGGAGGCCGGTAAGCCGGCACAGGCATGGATTCCGGCTGAAAACGTGGTCAGAAAAGCTATGTTTTTTGTCTCGATCAGATGCTTGAGGTAATACTCAGCCATGGGACTGCGACAGATATTGCCTGTACAGACAAAAAGAATATTCAATATCATTTGTTTATCCCAGAATTGCTGTTCTCTGATTTCGAGTCGGACTCCGGTCCTGAATTGGTCTCATGTTCCGTGTCGAGTTCACTCTGAAGATTACCTTTATGACGTTCCACAATTTTCGCAATGATGATACTGAGCTCGGTCAACAGGATCAATGGTAATGCCAGCATGATCTGGGTGATGACATCGGGCGGTGTCAGGACCGCGGCCAGAACAAAAATGATCAGAATGACATATTTTCTGTTTTTTACCATCATACTACTGGTAATGATGCCGATCTTGGTCAGGAAGAATGTCAAGATAGGCAGTTGAAAAACGAGCCCGAATACTAATAGCATTTTTAAGCTGAAACTGATGTATTCACTCATTTTGGGCAGGGCGACGATATACTCGTTCGAAAAACTCAGGAAAAAGCGGAAACCCCAGGGGAAAACGAACAAAAAACAGAACAATCCACCGGCAATGAAAAAGAATGAGGCAAAAAAAACGAAGGGTAAGGCATAATGCTTTTCGTGTTTATAGAGACCCGGAGCAATGAATTGCCAGATTTGATATAAGACTAGCGGGGACGATATGAAAAGTCCGGCCACGATAGATATCTTGAGATAAGCGACAAAGGCTTCGGGTAAACTGGTATAAATAAGCTGCTGGTTCTGTTCGGGCATGGCCTGAAGCAGGGGATGGACCAGGAGTTTGAATAAACTATCGGCTACAGCCAGACAACCGATCGAACACAGGAAGATTGACAGCAATGCATAGATGAGTCGCCAGCGTAACTCGTCCAGATGCTCGAGATAACTCATTTTCTTTTCATCCATTGTCAATCACCACAATCGTTTCAGATGGAACGAGCGGTCCGAATCAGGCTGTCCGGCAGGCTCGAGACAGGAGCTAGTCCCGGACGGGTGGGTTTGTAATCGATGATGCGTCGTGGTCCTTTGGCGGTGTCTCCTGGTCGGAACAGCTTTGATCAGCTGATGATACTTGATCAGCATTCAACGTTTGGCTTGGGTCGTACTCCGGATCTGTATCCTTTTGGTCCGTGCTTGCCTGCGGGGCAGGAGAGGGAGTAACAATATAATCCTGGTTCAACTCGAGGTCCAGCGTTGATTTGATTTCCTGTGAAGCGCGTCTGAACTCGGCCAGGCCCTTGCCCAGCGTTTTGGCTAATTCCGGCAGTTTTTTCGGTCCGAGAATGATCAAAGCGATCACGAAAATAAGTAAAAGTTCCCATGTTCCAATGCCAAACACACTATTCCTCCAGGCTAAAAGTTGCTCCCGCCAAAAAGGCCCATCCATCCATTATTTTGGAAATATTATTTTTCATGCTATACACCCATTGGCTGATAAATCCGGTTTGGCTGTTCAGGGGCGGGGGTGTTGGCACTGTAACGACCGCATCTGTCACCAGTCAGGGCCACGACGGTATCATCCAGGATGATCTCGATTATTTCGCAATTATTCGGACATTTCCCGCAGTAGAAACCGCGGGTCACCACATTGATATCGGCGATAGTCAATCCGCGGAAGCGTGAGGGGCCGGAGGAGTCCTGTATGTATTCACGGGCCAATAGGGCTGCACCGAAAGCCCCCATGACGTTGTAATGACGGGGAATGATAATGTTCTGACCGAGAATAACCTCGAAGGCCTTTTTGATGCCGAGGTTCGCAGCCACGCCGCCCTGAAAAACGAGAGGCGGTTTGATCTCTTTACCTTTAGCCACATTATTCAGATAGTTCCGGACAAGGGCTTCACACAATCCGGCCACAATCTCAGCCTTATCATAACCGAGTTGTTGCTTGTGAATCATGTCCGATTCGGCAAAAACCGTGCATCGTCCGGCGATCGGACAAGCCGAAGTGGCCGAGAGTGCGTAACTGCCCATTTCCTCGATAGGGATGCCCAGCCGATAAGCCTGATGGTCGAGGAACGAACCGGTCCCGGCCGCACAGACCGTATTCATCCCAAAATCGGTGATTATGCCATCGCGGATAATGATGATTTTCGAGTCCTGCCCCCCTATTTCGAGGACGGTCTGGACCTGAGGGTATAACTGAATCGCCGCCAGGCCGTGGGCTGTTATCTCGTTCTTGATAATATCCGCACCAACAATGGTACCGACAAGGTTCCGAGCACTCCCGGTCGTGCCGACCCCCACAATGCTCGGCTCGGAAGAGAAAAAACCACGAAGAGAACTGAAACCCCGTTTGAGCGATTCGATCGGAGAACCCTGGGTCCGTTCATAGTAAGCGTGAACGACATGCGTCTCATGATCGATCAAAACCATATTTGTGCTGATCGAACCAATATCGATGCCCAGAAACATGTTCAGGTCCATAGCGGTCTTGCCGCGAAAATCTAAGAGGTGCGTTGCTTCTTGATCTTTAAATTTAAAAGAGACTTCTGAATCGATAGATTCAAATGCAATAAAATGATTTCAAATTTGTCGATATTCGTTATGGAACGCGCGGACGATTGATTGCTCAAGTGCAATAAGGCATAGGCCTCACCCTCACATACCAAGGGCACTATATAATGCTCACCCTCAAAAAAACCGGTCAGTTCCTTCTCGAGAAGAGCAAGGCCTTCCTGTTCGGTCAGACGGCCGATGAAAGGATAATGGGATGCAATGATCTGATTATAAACAATCGGTTGATCGCGAGTGAAATTGATTTTCGTATAAAATCGGGCTGTATCCTGTTCAGGATTGGTTTGATCAAAACCGGTCAGGCCGATAATATCATTTTTTCGGACCAGGTAGAGTAGGCCTTTATCGAAATGCTCATAAGCGACTTTCAGTAAAAAATAAAGGCTGTCTTTCACGTTTTTCTGTTCATTCATTCTGTTCTGCAATTGAATGAGATCATCCATACTTACAAAGAGATCACGATCGGTCCGCTGACCTGATTTTTCGGATAGGGCTTCCTCTTTGTGCGCTTTACTCTGCAGGGCAGCCATGTGTTCGTGCTGGATCCTTTGCAAACAAAAGGCCAATTCATCGAAGAAAAGTTCGAGACTGGTCCGGCTTTTTTTGTAACTGTCAAAGTGGGCCGTGGGTTTGTCCAAATAGTTCCGGGCCCCAAGTTCAAAAGCTTTGAATTGGAGTTCGGGATCGCGAGAAGCGGAAGTCATAAGCACTTGCAGGTTGGGATAACTCAGATTCAGTTTGTTCAGCAGTTCGAATCCTCCCAGGATGCCGTCCCCATCCGTTTCAGGCATAATGACATCGATGATTGCTGCCAGAATAGTCGTGCCCCCTGTTTTTTCGAAGGTCGACAACTCACCAAGTGCTTCATTCACCTCGGAACAGCCGATGACAGTGAAACCCTTATTCTGCAGACAATCAGTGATCAATCGTCTGAAATAGGCTTCATCATCAACGACCAGAACAGTATCCAGGTCTACATGATCGAGCGGTCCTTCTGCCTCATGGCTTTTACTCGTGATGCTGTCGAACAGGGACTCGACATCACCGGTATCGGCATATTCGACCTGAGGAACCAGTCCGGCCGTGGTCTGTTCAGCAGCACTTTCAGCGGCCACGCTCTCGGTCTGAGTTGTATGGGGGATATGGACACCTTCAGGCGGCTCGGAACGTAAGGTATATTCAGGCGATTTCAGGGCCTCGCTCGCTTCCCAGATCAGAAACTGAGGACTGAAACCATACTCGAGCGATAAGTTCTCTGCATCGACTGCAACATGGTGATCAAAGAGAACACTGTCTATTTCGAAATAAAACTCACCTTTGTCCCATTTGAATAAATCGTAAACCGCATTCTCAATCTGCCAACAAATATACTTGTTCAATGTCTTTTCATCAACTAGGCCTAATTCTACAAAAATCGAGGACAGCCTTTTTTCGTATTCACTCTCACGTTGAGTTGCTAAAGCCTGCTCGAGCTGCTGTTCGGTGATGATGCTATTTGATAGGAGTAGTTCGGTCAAATTCATGCGTTTCGAGGGACTGATGGCATAGACAATGGTCCCGTTCCTGACGACGATCATTCCTTCACCACTTTTCCCTTGCAGGATAAGTGTTCCGGTTTTTTTCTGGGTCGCCAGGACCTGCAGAATATCGGTCAAGGGCAGGTCTTCCAGATTTCCATTCATTATTTTGGCTTCGGACATAGTCTGCCTATTCTCCAACGAGAAGGTCAATCAGTCTATCACGATCACCAGCATTTTCTATTATAGGGAATTGATACATGCATTTCCAGTCTGATCGGATCTATGGAAGTGATATATAGGATCAAGAGCGTTGAGAGTAAAGTTTGCAGCAAGTGATGCAGAGCAGGTCTCGTAGGGACCCGGAACACAGATGAGACACAAGGCCGATTATATCCTCTCGATCAGGAACCCTGGCTATCACCGTCCGATCACAGAATTTTGAGCCATGTGCGATGTCTATAGACCAAAGAGCGGAGCGATTTTGGTCGATCAGAAAAAAACATTTTCCCCAAAATGCGCACCATGA
>JAFGSJ010000168.1 GCA_016934675.1 bacterium
CATTTTAAAAAACTGATTTTCACTTTGCTAAAACATTGATTTTCCTCTATCATAGTGGCCAAGTCTGTCCTATTTTGGACAGCAGTGGATCCCACTATTAAGTGCTAGTGTGAGCAAAAACTCACAGTATGAATCGGGTATTCTATGGACGAATACAGTCGGACTCTTTAAACAAGGGCACAGATCAGTCATAACCGGTTGAGGATGTTCAGGCATGAGAATTGCATGAACAAAAGACACGCTCCAATCGCGGGTTTTGCAATGATTGAAACGAGAAGAGATGACAATGTCACGTTTGACACGACCCAATCCGGATTAACATGACAGGGGAATGCTTATGGGAAAGATACTCTTTGTTGATGATGACCAGACCATGCGTCAGGCAATGCGTTTGACCCTGATGAAACATGATCTGACCATTGCCGGAGGACTGGAAGAAGCGGTAACATGCTTACAGAATAAAGATTTCGAGCTGTTGCTTACCGACCTGTTCATGCCTGATTTGGAAGACGGCCTGAATCTGGTCCAGCAAGCCCGGACCCGCGATGATGATCTGCAAATTGTGGTCATCACCGGTTTCGGGACGATCGAGACGGCGGTCCAGGCCATCAAGCGGGGAGCTGATGATTATCTGACCAAGGACTTCACGCCCGATTCCCTGCGGCTCAAGGTCGAGCATTACTTGCAGGCCCGTCAAAACAGGGACCGACTCAAGAAACTCGAAGCCGAGAACAGTGTCTTGAAACAAAAAATATTCCCGGTCCGCATGTTGCTCGGCGAATCCGGACCCATGCGTGAGGTCCTCAGAAGGATCGAGCTTGCCGCCCAGGACAACGAAAGTACCGTGCTGGTCCTGGGCAAATCAGGCACCGGCAAGGAGTTGGTTGCCCGCCAGATCCACGAACAAGGCCTGCGCAGCCACAATACTTTTGTGGCTATCGATTGCCCCACTTTCCCCAAGGAACTCTTCGAATCCGAGCTGTTTGGCCATGAAAAAGGAGCATTCACCGATGCCAAGTCCCGGAAACTGGGTCGGATCGAATTGGCCCATCAAGGGACACTCTACCTCGATGAAATAGGAGACCTGCCTTTGCCACTGCAGGCCAAACTGCTCCGCTTCCTCGAAACCTCCGAATTCTATCGAATCGGGAGCAGTAAGCCGCAAAGGGTCGATGTCAGAATCCTGGCCTCGACCAATCAGGACCTCCATCAGATGGTCGAACAGGGCCAATTCAGAGCAGACCTCTATTATCGACTCCAGGTTATTGTGATCAACACGCCCGACTTGAAAGAAAGAAAAGAGGATATTCCACTTCTCGCCCAGTCTTTTCTCGATGAATTCAATCTCAAGAAAAAGAAAGACCTGCGCTTTTCGAAGGACCATATCACTAGAATGATGCTCTACGACTGGCCCGGTAATGTCCGTGAACTGAAGAATGCCGTCGAAAGTTTTGCCGTATTGGGCGACTTACCCCTGCCCCAAACGCCTGATACTATCCTGGACAAACCCTATAAAGAGGCCAGGCGAGAAGCTCTCGATGACTTCGAACGCACGTACATCAGGATGTCCCTGTTCAAACACGAGCGCAATGTCACCCGGACCGCACAGGACATCGGCATCTCCCGCGAGGAACTTTCACGCAAGATCAGTCGACTCAACCTGTGATACCTCTATCAGATGTGAGGCTATACTCACATTCTGAGATCAGCTCATATCAGGGCTTCTACCACATTTATCCCGGTTTCGGCTTCAAGTGATGTGAGCAAAAAAATCACAATTGTCGTATCCTGGCTGGAATCCCCAGATTCATTTCGCGAGGCCTGCTGCTGAAAATGCTTTTTTTATAATGAGATTCGCAACAGGTCTCGCTACGGTCCCTACTTTGGCAAGAAAATTGCTTATATGAAGGGTGTTTGAAAGCGAAAGGAGGGCCCCCCATGGATTATCACCAGACAATATATGAATAACCCTCCAGCAGACTTAAAAGGACCATGGTATTGCTGGAATAAAGCGTTTTCTTAACCGAAGGGAGGAGAGATGTCTAGTAAATTGGCACCACACAATAGTAAGGACAGATGTGGTATCACGGCACGAGCTCTCGAGTGTTTCGTGCTGGCCCTGGTTGTGTTCATGGTCGCGGACGCTTCGGTCCTGTGCGTCACAGCTCGAAGTAGTGAACTTGGGGACTGGGTCTGGCAGGACCTGGATGAAAACGGATTGCAGGATGTGGGTGAGCCCGGCTTCGCCGGTATACCGGTCCTGCTCTATGACGAGAACATGGCCTTCATCGGTTCGGTCCTGACCGATAGCAGCGGTTATTACTCATTCGATAGTCTGGCTGCGGGCAGCTACTCGGTCGAGTTCATCGCCCCCAAAGGCTATTCCCTGACTTTGACCGCACAGGGGAGCGATGACACGCTGGACAGCGATCCGGACCGGGTGATCGGTCTGGCCGGACCGGTGGTGCTGGCTGATATGGAAATCAACCTCGATATCGATGCTGGGATCGTGGTCGGGTGTGACGGTCCCGGCGAACCGGTCTATCTCTATGAGGTGGACCTGATCACCGATGGTTGTCCCTGTTATGAGGGCTGTCCGCGTCTGCATTTCGCCGATCCGAACCATCCCAGCACGGTCACTGGATACAATATTTACCGTTCGGATGACCCAAGTATTCCTCGAGGTGATTGGCCGCTGTATGCTCATAACATGGTCGACATGGATGGGGCCTTACCCAATATCCAGTGGATCGATACGGC
>JAFGSJ010000169.1 GCA_016934675.1 bacterium
CCCAGAAACTAAAGATTCTTTCTCTCAACCCGCTGACCTGTCCCGAGCTTGTCGAGGGAAGGGGGAACTCATACAATTGTACCAGGCTGGGTGTTTGCCTGCATCCGGGAGCGAATCGACAGGAGTTCGCTTCTCTATAAAAGAGCACAGACATACCCTGAGGACCGGCGTTCGTCTTTAGCGTGTGGCCCATCCCGCCTGGTTCGATGGCTTTACTCCACATGTGAGCTGGAGCTTTTTGTGGCTATGTCCTACATGGTAAAAGGGAACGACCCGTTTTCAAGCCATAAATACTCTTGGAATTGCCTGTGCACGTATCTGATGAAATCATGTGAGGATGTGATGAAAGCCCAGTATGACATAGTTGTAATCGGAAGTGGCCCCGGTGGGGAAGGTGCAGCCATGCAGGCCGCCAAAGCCGGCAAAAAAGTGGCCCTGGTCGAGCGTTTCGTTCAACTCGGCGGTGGATGCACTCACTGGGGTACCATCCCGAGTAAGGCTTTACGTGAAGCATTGCAGAAACTGGCCGATTTCCGGCGCGACCCTCTTTTTAACAAGACCTTACACGGGATACCATTTCATTACCCTGATTTTTTACGGACCGCGGAACGAGTCATTGACGAACAGGTCAACATGAGAACGGGATTTTATGAACGTAATCAGGTGGATATTATCAAAGGCACAGCCCGGTTTGTTTCAAGAGGGACCCTGGTCGTCACGAGACCGGACCGGACTGAGTATGAACTCGAGGCGGATTACTTTGTCATTGCCACGGGTTCGCGACCCTATCACCCCGATGACGTTGATTTTCATCACACCCGGATTCGCGACAGCGATACCATCCTACAACTCGACGAGACACCTCGTTCGTTGACGATATATGGAGCCGGGATCATTGGTTGTGAATATGCCTCGATCTTCCGCAATTTAGGCATAAAGATCAATTTGATTAATACCCGGGAGAAACTGCTGGCCTTCCTCGATGACGAGATCATCGACGCTCTGGGCTATTTTTTAAGGGAGCAGGGTATACTAATACGACATAGCGAACGGTATCTGAAGGTCGAGCCCACGGAAGGTGAGGTCATTCTCCATCTTGAATCGGGTAAGATAATCAAATCCGACTATCTGTTATGGGCGAACGGTCGGACAGGTAATACCGAGGATTTAGGCCTTGACACGGTTGGTCTTACGGTCAACCAGCGTCGACAGCTTGAAGTGAATGGAAACTTTCAGACCGAACAACCCCATATTTATGCCGTGGGTGATGTCATCGGACCCCCGGCCTTGGCCAGTGCGGCTTATGACCAGGGCCGTTCTGCCGCCCGGCATATGATCACCGGATCGGCAGTCCCTTCACTCTTGCACAGAATCCCCCAGGCGATTTACACCAGCCCGGAGATTTCTTCGATCGGTGCGATGGAACGGGAACTGACCGAACAGAAGGTGCCCTATGAAGTCGGTCATTCCCAGTTCAAGAATCTGGCTCGGGCCCAGATCGCCGGTCAGACGGCGGGCATGCTCAAAATCCTGTTTCATCGCGAGACCCTCGAGATTCTGGGCATTCACTGCTTTGGTTACCAGGCCAGTGAGATCATTCATATCGGTCAAGCCATCATGTCGCAGCAAGGTAACTTGAACAATCTCAACTATTTTGTCAACACGACCTTCAATTATCCTACCATGGCTGAAGCTTACCGCGTCGCCGCTCTGAACGGCCTGAACAGGCTCTAGATGTTGACAGGACTTGGAGTAGCATTGTAGAATCACTTCATGTTTATGGTGATTGGCAGGGGAGAGGAAAGAGATGGCGCCTCAGAACGAAACTGAAAAAACAGCGGTTGATGTGTTGGTCCTGGCCGCGGGCAAGAGCACGCGAATGGGCGGCACGCTGCCCAAAGTCTTGCAACCGCTCGGTCGAAAAAAGGTGATTGACTATGTGCTCGAACGGGTCCAGGCGATGCCTTTTGCCAGGATTGGCGTGGTGGTCGGGTTTCAAGCCGAACGGGTCCGGGAGTATCTTGTCGGACGTAATCTGATTTTTATCGAGCAGAAGGAGCAGTTGGGCACCGGCCATGCGGTCATGGTCAGCGAGCCGGTTTTTTCAAGCGGTGCCGGGCACCTGCTCGTGCTGAGCGGCGATGTGCCCTTACTGACCCGGCATACACTCGAAGCCCTCCTGACGCTTCATCTCTCGACAGATTCGCCGGCCACAATGCTCAGTACACACCTGGTTGAACCGTTTGGTTACGGTCGGATTGTCAGAACGGAGCTCGATCGGGTCAATCGGATCATCGAGGAAAAGGACACCACAATTGAAGAGAAGAAAATAAATGAAATCAATGCCGGGATCTATGTTTTTCGGAAAACGGTCCTGTTCGAAGCGCTCCACCATCTGACCAATGACAATAGGGCCCGCGAATATTATCTAACTGATGTGATCGGGGTCCTGGTCAAGCATAACTTTGAACCGCATATTTTTTGTACTGAGGACTTTCGCGAGGTTTTAGGGATAAATACGCCGGAAGAATTGAAGCAGGTCGAGCTTTGCCTTAATGATCTCAACCGATGTTCATAATCCTTGTCTTGAAGATTTATCCATCATCGCTTATAATTGGAGCAGTGTCAGCTTCTTGCTCAAGAAGGGCCGTATGTAGCCGACAGGAACATGTTTTTACTTAATCTGACCCCATGTCAATGCCGAAAGAGCTATGACAGTCATTTCCCTGCAATCATATTGTAAAGGAGCATGCTCCCGTTCAGGGCCAATCAGGTCTACTCTCATGGTCCTGGCTCTTTCAGTGTTTATCATTCCTCTTCTTGACCCAACTTATGCCTTTGGGCATAGGACGGCCCGTTTTGAACACGTAACTGTCGATCAGGGGCTTTCAGAGAATGCCATTACCGCTATTTTTCAAGACCGGCAGGGATTTTTGTGGATCGGGACACATGACGGTCTCAATCGCTATGATGGCTATAATTTCAGAACATTCAGAAGGGACCCGAAGGACTCGACTTCTATCTCGGATAACATTGTGACCAGTGCAGTTCACGGGCACAACGGCACAATCTGGTTCGGGACATTAATGGCTGGACTCAACCTCTATGATCCCGATACAGAAAAATTTACAAGGTATAAACATGATCCGAATGAGAGCGGTTCAATCAATTCTGATACTATCAGGGCCTTATTCTCCGATGGTGATGGTTTGATCTGGATTGGCACGGACAATGGTTTGGATTCTTATGATCCTGTCTCTGAAACATTTACCCATTACCAGTACGTCTTTCCGGATGGCAGTACCCTCGACTCGAAAAGGGTCTTTCATCTTGCTGAAAATCGGGCGGGACTCCTGATGATGAGTCTGGGTGAAAGCGGTCTGCTCAGTTACAATAAAGAAGCACAGACCTTTTCGCAAATTCGTGTTATTTCAGATCAATTAGCTACAAAAACAGCACTGACAGCATTTTTTTTCCGTGAGGACAAACGGGGACTGAACTGGGTAACGACTGGGTTTGGTGTTGATGTTTTTGACACTAACTACGTGCTGAAGGAGCATCTTGAGATTGTCGATCCTCAATCCAGCGAACTCAACATAGCCGGTTTCACGTATGAAGACGAACAGGGGCTAGTTTGGATAGGTAGAGCCGATGGGCTTGGTCTGTACGATCCAATCGAGCACGTCCATGAGCTCTTCCGCTATGATCCCTATAATCCCCACAGTTTCAGTAATACCTATTGTACAACGTATTGTGTGGACCGGACCGGGTTGCTTTGGGTCGGCACCGAGGGCGGCGGACTCAACAAATACAACCCGAGAAAAGCGACTCTTGCCCATTATTTTCATAAACCGACAGACGAAACCAGCTTGTCAAACAACTTCGTCATGGCTTTGTACATAGACTCTGAGGATACCCTCTGGGTTGGCACGATCGGCAGTGGTTTGAATAGATTCGATCCGAATTCGGGAGATTTCGATCATTTTGTTCATGATCCTGGTGATCCCTCAAGTATAGGTTCCAATTTAGTCAGGGCAATCGTTGAAGATCGTTGGCACAATATCTGGGTGGGGACATATGGCGGTGGCATTAGTATTCTCAATAGGGACAATCAGACCTTCAGCCATTACCAATACGATCCGCTCGATCCGGCCAGTATCGGTAGTGACCGGATTACCGCCTTCTATCGAGACCGGTCAGGAACGATCTGGGGCGGGACTGAAACGGGCGGGTTAAACAGATACGATGAAAAAACGGGTTCGTTCCATCGCTTTATGCATGATCCGGAAAATCCCGATAGTATTTCTTCTTCATCAGCTATGGATATTATCGAAGACCATCAGGGTGTTCTTTGGATCGCGACGGGAGGAAACGGACTCGATCGATTCGATCGAGACCGTGGCTGTTTCAGCCATTATCGGCACGATCCTGAAAACCCTGCCAGTCTCAGTGATAACCGGGCCTGGTCACTCTATGAGGACAGCTCCGGCACACTCTGGATCGGGACTTACGGTGGCGGATTCAATAGATTTCGCCCTGAAAGTCATGATTTTGTCCGCTATGGAGTGAAAGAGGGCTTGGCCAATAATGTGGTTTACGGCTTCCTCGAAGATAAACAGGGTCATCTCTGGATGAGCACGAATCATGGTATTTCCAGGTTCAATCCCCGGACCGGTCGCTTTAAAAACTATAATAAAAGCGATGGCTTGCAAAGTAATGAATTCAATACCGGGGCCTTATGTCAAGACCGAAACGGCAGAATGTACTTCGGAGGCGTCAATGGTTTCAATGCCTTTTATCCGGAGCAGGTCATAGAAAATCCCTATGCACCTCCTCTCGTCTTGACCTCATTTAAAGTGTTCGATCAGGAATTAAAAGCAGACAAAGCCGTGAATCGACTCAATCGGGTTGAATTGAGTCATGATCAGAATTTCTTTTCGTTCGAGTTTGCCGCACTCGATTTTTCGACCCCAAATAAGAACCAATACGCCTATAAACTCGAAGGTGTCAACAGCGATTGGGTAGCTTGTGGTACGCGGCGATTTGGCAGTTATACCAATATCGACCCCGGTCTGTACAAGTTAAAAATCAAAGGATCGAACGATGACGGCGTCTGGAATGAGGTCGGACTTACCCTTGATATCATTATCAGGCCACCTTTCTGGCAAACATGGTGGTTTTTTGCTCTGGAAATGTCCGCGATCCTGCTCATCATGAGTACGATCATTTTCTTTATTACGCGTTACATCCTCTTATTAAAAGCCAAAGCCCAGGCCGAGCAATTTGCCATGGTCGGCAAATTCGCTTCCTATTTTGCTCATGATCTGAAATCACCGCTCGAAGGGGCTTTTCTCATCGCCAGCGAATTGAAAGACACGATTGATCCTGATGATCAGAAACGAAAGTTTTACGAGGACCTGGTCCAGGGGATTTCAAGGGTCCGAGCCCTGGTCATGAACGCCCTGGATTTCGCCAAAGCAAGTAAACCGCGGCCCATGCCCACTGATCTCAATGGGCTTATTCGGACCAAGGCGGATGATTTCCAACAAACATGCCCGTGTCAATTCAGCTTCGAACTTGATCCGACCTTACCTCATCTCATGATCGATGCCCAGCTCTTTCAGCGTATCTTCGATAATTTATTCAGGAATAGCTATCAAGCCCGGCAGGAGACCTGTCACATTACCATCCGGACCCGGTCGGAACGTCAATGGGCTATGATCACCGTTTCTGATACGGGCAAAGGCATCAAACAGGATATGATCGACCATGTTTTCGAACCGTTCAGTAGCGATACGGGTAAAGGCTATGGTTTTGGCCTGGCGTTCTGTTTTGAAACGATCAAAAGTCACGGCGGTTCGATTACCGTCTCTTCGAGCACGGGACAGGGGGCCACCTTCACCATCAAACTACCGCACCAGGCTGGGTTGTCATGAGTGTCCGCTTCTGTGTGTCTTTTCTCATGAGTTTTTCCTCCGAAATTCAGGATTCTTTTACTGTTCATCACTCTTGTCCACAATAGGATTTGAAAAACGTATCATATCAGCATTCTGAAACCGGACAGGATTACAGGATTGCCATCGGAAGCCATGCCGGGATCGGGATCGCTATCGCAATCGCTTTCGATTTGACATACAATATGGATACTTTAGAGACATCACGTTGTTCATGTCCGAAAGACATTTTCTTGTCTCCGAGAGCGATCCCGATAGCGATCCCGATCCCGATCCCGTTCACTTAAAAGACTAGATTGAAACAGGAACATCCTGTCAGATGAATTCATCGTGTTAACAGGTGTTGACGCAGTACAAAAATGCCCTGATTTACTGTGGA
>JAFGSJ010000034.1 GCA_016934675.1 bacterium
TATCAAACTGGATGAACAGATCAGCCTATGTGAAAATATGCGAGGAAAAATTTTGCTCCACATATTTGTGTATAAACATAAGCCTTTTAAGGTGGTGCCCAAAGCCCCAAACCTCCACGGCTGCGTCGCTGCCGCTATGCATAGCATAGAATGAGACCAAGTACTGCCAGCCAACATTTCAGATTAAGAGAAAAGCAGCTTCGCAGCCCAGGATTTTTGTCCTAACCGAAACCAAGCTGAAGCCTGGTTCTTCGGACCTGCGGTGATTGCTGCTACGCAGCACAGAACACAACAAATCGACAACCCCATTGTACCAGGCGGAACGAGGCACCTCTGAAGATCGACAGCGGTCCTGAGGGCATGTCTTTACTCTTTTAGAGCAGCCGGACCCCGATAGATAGGGAACCGTATGCACGCACACGCACAACCTGGTACAATTGTATGAGTTCCCCCTTTAGGGGCTGTCGATTTAATCTCAAAAAACGATTTCAGGTGCTGTCCCCCGCTGGCGGGGGATTCAGGGGGTGGAGTTCTCGAAATATTAACTTGTTGTTTTTATTGAATTTTTTGAAATTCTTCCCCCCGACCCCCTCCAGAGGGGGACATCAAATTTCAAAATTTTCGTCTATAATCTTGATTAAATCGACAGCCCCTTTAGGGGGTCGCGAACAAGAATCTTTAGCTTTTACAAGTAGTTACGAACAGAAAACTCGTTCAAGTGGGTCAAAAAATGACCCATACTCTCGATGGGATCATGCCACACGAAAGAAGAAATGAACATTTGAAGCACCGATTGGCTAAGGTTTAGGCTCCCTCGTCTATCTCCCGCTATCCATTGGTACTATATTTGCATAACACAGTCGGCATGAGTCTGTCGCGTCATTGCAATGTGATAATGGATTGATCGTCACGCGATTCTATAGTAATATAAATAACTGAGAGATCGCCGCTGTATTAGACTGAAAGAGACTATTTACAATTTTTCAAAGGGAAGCACTTATGGCTATAGATGGTAATCAGAGTAATGATAGATGTTCTTTTCTGAAAACGGATCCGGTTTTTGATATGTATCATGGCAGACCTGTACCCGATCCATTCCGTTGGCTCGAAGAAAAAAGTACTGACGAGACGAAACGGTGGGTTGATTTTAAAAATGATGAATTCAACATGTATTTACAGAAGACGGCATATGATACAATCCGGACCAGATTGGGCCGCGTAGTTCACTCACAGGCTTGTCAGCTCCCGGCAAAAGTGGGCGGTCGATATTTTGTTTGGGAGACCAATAACAATCAGGAACAGGCCGTTCTGCATGTCCAAAAGGACTTAACAGCTGAAAACAGACGGGTAGTCTTGGACCCTCAAATCTTCGATAAGCAGGACGAACTCCGTATCGTCAGTGTCAGCTATAGCCCTAATGGACAATTTGTTGTGTATGCTCTTTCGCGACAAGGGAGCGATCGTCATGAACTCAAAATTCGTGAGGTTAAATCCGGATCTGATTATCCCGAAGTTCTGAAAGGGTGCCGGTATTCCCTGATAGCCTGGAAAAAAGACAATAGCGGTTTTTTCTATAACAGGTTCCCGCTTCCGGGTAGCGTTGCCCCGGGTGATGAGAATCATTATTGTAAAATATTTTGGCATGAGCTCGGGCGCCCTCAATCCGAAGATGAGCTCATTTTCGAGAATGCTCTGGATAAAGAAATCATCAGTGTACCTTTTATGAGCAGTTGTGGCAGATATTTGATCATACACTACACTCGAGGGCTGAGTCAGACCAGTGGTAATTGTTATATTGATTTGGAAAATGAGGGTCCGGTCACAACAATAATGCCTGAAAATGAGGCTCAGTTCGTTTATTATGATAATGATGGGACACGATTCTATTTCGAAACCGATTGGCAGGCCCCCAATTTTCAAATAATCGCGGTTGACATTACCAATATGGCTCGATCACAATGGCACACCGTAATCCCGGAATCCGATGAGATTGTTTTCACCGGTAAAATAATAAATAAGAAACTGGTTGTTTTAACTCTAAAGGATGCCCATTCGAAGTTGAGGGTCTACGATCTCGAGGGCACTTTCATCCGGGAGATCCAGTTACCGACACTGGGCTCGATCGATGATTTTTCCGGAGATCATGATCAGCCGGAACTTTTTTTCAGTTTCTCCTCATATTTGTATCCCCAAACAACATATCATTACAATTTCAATTCTGACATGATTTCAGTTATTAATCAGAATACACCGGATTTCAATGCTTCTGATTATGTCACCACGCAGGTTTTTTATGGGTCTCAGGACGGCACCAGAGTGCCCATGTTTCTGACACATAAGAAGGACCTTGTCCTGAATGGCCTGAACCCGACAATCTTGACCGGTTATGGCGGCTTCGGGATAAGTTCCGTTCCGAAATTCGATCCGGATACAATTTTCTGGCTTGAAAACGGAGGTGTCTGGGCGGTTGCAAATATACGAGGTGGCGGGGAGTATGGTCGCGACTGGCACATGGCCGGCATCCTCGAACGGAAACAAAATGTCTTTAACGATTTCAAGGCGGGATGCGATTGGCTGATCAAGAACAAATATACAGATTCATCTCGATTGGCTCTGTACGGACGCAGTAATGGGGGATTACTGGTAGCGGCTGTTATGTTGCAGAATCCCGATTTGTGCGGAGCAGTTGTGTGCGAAGCCCCCATTCTGGATATGCTACGCTATACCAAATTCTCCATCGGACGCTACTGGATCCCGGAATTCGGAGACCCTGAGAATGTTAAAGAGCATTTCGAGTCAATAATGCATTATTCACCGCTGCATAATGTTGCCGAAAACCAGACCTATCCGCCTCTTTTGGTCATTGCCTCGGATGATGACGACCGCGTTCCCGCACTTCATGCAAAAAAATTTACGGCGACCATGCTGACGAAGAGTAATCCGGATAATGTGATCTTGCTGAGAATTAAAACCAAGACAGGGCACTCCCTTGACCAATCATATGAAGAAACAATGAGAGGTCACAGTGAAATCTATGCTTTCCTGAGTCATGAATTGGGCTTGAGAATTTAGTGATCCATTTCTTAAGCCCACATTCATTCCAGTAATGAGAAAATTATTGTGGAGACTCCTGTTTCAGCTCCATCCGGCAGGTAGTCTCTCAACTCTCTCAAACTCACTCATTCACAGTGCGAGCCAGACGGAAGCCCACGCCATTATAACGATTTGTCAGAGAAGTACTGCTCCGCCAAGCAGAGCGACAATTCTTGGCATAGCTTGAATACGAACCACCTCGTTGGATCCGGTCCGTTCCAGTCTCCGGGCCGGTATAATCAGTTGTATCGCCGGGATATGTGGCATTATACCTGTCCCAGCATTTCTCCGTGACATTCCCATGCATGTCTTTCAGGTTCCAAGGATTTGCCAACTTACTGCCCACCGGTTCGGTCGTGTAATTGTCATTCGCACAATAGACGGCATAGAGTTCGAGGGTAGGGTGCATCCCGGCATTACAGTAATTGCAATTTGGATCGTTATAATTTGGTTCCTCACAACAAAACGGAGTTGTCGTTCCGGCTCGGGCTGCAAATTCCCATTCTCCTTCGGTCATGAGTCTATACCCTGTCGCACTGAAATCGCAATAAAAAGACCCGGAAGAATAATTAGAGACTGTAACCGGGTTCGTGAAAGCAGCATCCTTGTAATAACAACGTTCAAATCCATTTTGAAGTGAGAGTAAATTGGCGAACAATATGGTTTCGTACCAGGACATATACTGGACCGGATAGTTGAGATCCGGGCTGATAGTCGTATTTGAGGGGTCAGCTACCAGATCAGGCTGCGCTGTCAGGAGATCAGCCCACATCTGCCGGGTCACTTCGGTTTCCATGACCACGATATCGCGGGTCAAGGTATGGTTGAACTGGGTCTCGTTGGTAATTCGGCACGGTTCATCAGTGGGGGAGCCCTGGGTGAAGGTGTCTCCGGGCACACTGCGCATATTACCGACAATATTGTCGACTGAATACAGCTCACCCGCGGTCAGGCCACAGCTCGTAATGGTCACATTATGGATCGCGGACGTCCCCACGCAGCCGTATCCGTTTTCGAATGAGACGGAATAATTGCCTGAAACACTCACCAGCAGGGTGTCAGTGGTCTCACCGGATAGGGGGCTTGACTCGAGATACCATTGATAGTCTGCCATGCCTGTGTCCGTCGACAATGTTACCGTTTCATCCGGGCAGATATTGCCGATTGGACCGGCGATAGTCGGTTGAGTGGTCTGGTCGATATCGCTGAAGACCTCGACCGGGGAATCAAAATACAGGTCCCCGTTCTGGGCCCGAACGACATAATCATGATCGAGCGTATCCAACGGATCGTAGGAACAGGGGCTGGAAATAGCAGTCAGCACTTCCGTTTCGTCCAGCCAAAGGTCGTGGCGGCTCGCCCCGGCCCCTTCGGTGAAGACAATCGAAACACCACTCGGGGCACACGAATCCAGGTCGGTAATGCTGTCTATCAAAGGCACGATCGAAGGAGAAATGGTCCTGGTCAGACGAAAGCCGGTACCACTGTAACGGACAGTATAGGTATTGCAGGCTCGCACGGCAGACCGGCACCAAAGAGCAGTATCTCCATGAGTACCACCGCGTCTGACCCGGCACGTACCGGTATCGGCACCGGTATAATCCGTCGTATCCCCCGGATAAGTAGCCATCAGGTCCCAGACCCATTCCCAGACATTGCCGTGCATGTCATACAGATTCCACGGATTGGCAAGTTTCCCTCCCACCGGTCTGCTCGACGAGGTATCACTCGGACAGAAGTAGGCATACTGTTCGAGGACCGGCAATGTTCCCGGTGAGCAGGAAGCAGAATCACATGTTGCCGAGGAGTAATTTGTCTCGGGGCAGGAAAAGGGCGTGGTCGTGCCCGCCCGGGTTGCATATTCCCATTCGCCTTCACTCAAGAGACGGTAT
The DNA here is from genome assembly GCA_016934675.1 of bacterium. Classification (GTDB taxonomy): domain Bacteria; phylum CSSED10-310; class JAFGSJ01; order JAFGSJ01; family JAFGSJ01; genus JAFGSJ01. Next base: position 4,986 of record JAFGSJ010000034.1, read on the forward strand.
CCGCTTGCTGCAAAATCGCAGTAATAAGTCCCATCTGCATAATTCGTGGGGTCAATCGGAATGGTGAAATCAGAATCCAAAAAATAGCACTGCTCGAAACCGTTCTGCAATGAAAGCAGGTTGGCAAATAACACGGCTTCGTACCAGGTCAGATTCTGGACCGGATTGTTCATGCCGGAGCCAAAATTAGTATCCGTCGGATCGGCAGGCAAGCTCGGCTGCACCGCTAACAGGTCAGCCCACATCTGACGAGTGACCTCTGTTTCCATGACCACGATGGTCCGGGTCAATGTATGATTGAACTGGGTCTCGTCACTCGCTCGACACGGTTCATCTTCCGGTGACCCCTGAGCGAACGTACCGGGCGGAATGCAATGCATGTTGCCCACGATATCGTCTGCGGCATAAACCTCACCGGCCTGACAGGCTTGGACTGCGTCACTCACTTTATAATAATAATCAGTCCCATCGATCAGGGCATCGCTATGATAGGTCGAAGAGGTGACGTTGCCTGACAGTAACTGATATGCCGCGGCCAGCTGTGGTGACAGCTTGTAGAATAGTGAAACCATTGTGTCCGGTAGCCAGGTCAAGGCGACATCATTGATGTGCTCATCCGTCCCTTTGGTAGCGAAGAGAGAATACTCAGCGGTCGTACGGAAACTCCAGACCGGGCCGTCCGTGGTAGCCTTGTCCGAATTATGGGCCACTACCCGCCAGAAATAATCCGTATCCAGATCGAGTATGCCGGGATCATACGTGTCCACCAGGACCGCTTCGAGGACCATACCTGAGGCATCCTTGTTGGTCACCAGGTTTTCATCATCCGCAAAATAGAGGTCGATCGTCTCCGTGTCGGGACCTATTGTCCAGAGCAGGTCCTGATCGACTGGAATATCCTCGACCAGGTCTGCCGGACTCGGGTCGGTCGGCAAACCCGGATCGGTCACATATCGAGTGGCTTGACTCGATATTGCTGTTACGGGAAGACAAAGTAAAACGAGGAAAACGATCAAGAACAGTTTCTTCATGGTCACACCCTCCTTCTGAAAAATCAGATACGGTTACATTACTCGGATTTAGATAGAAAAATAATCTCTTTTCTTTTAACAGAGAGTTTTTAGCAGAAATGAGAGATTATTACAACAAAAACTTTAAGGGACAGTATGGTATCGAGAGGGATTACTCGTTTTTGAAGGATCCCTTGATCGTCAATGACATTTTTATGAAGAAACCGCAGCGGATCGAGGCATTGGTAGTAGTCCTGTTGATTTTTTTTACTTATCTGGAAGCGGAATTCAAATTCCGGACTCAGAATTTTTCGCCTCCTGATTCCTCTTGAATAGAGCTGTTCCAAATTCCTGCGATCGATAGGGGAAAGAACCTATAATTTTCTCCAATTGATAGTTTTGCATGATCCAACTCATTAAAGCCTGAGCGTAATCCACCCCAAAAGAACTCGCGCCATATTCAAGCGTATCACGCTGAACCAGCACAATATAATCCACCCGACTTTCTTGCAGAGAGGTAATGATAACTTGCTCATCGATGACCGAAATATAATCAGGAATGAAGGTATGATAATGTAGAGGATTGTCTCGTCGTAAAATAAAATTGAACACGATCCCTTCCGGAAAGACAACCAAGGTGTGCTGAGGCGGAATATGCTCATAGAGATAGTTAAACGTCTCCACGATCCTTTGAGTACGAAGATCTGAGAATGTATAAAGTCTTCCTATACCAACAAAATTGTGTTCTGCCACTCTGCTATTATAGATGGAATAGTTCCTGGATACACCTGGAATTGCGAAAACTATTATGAGATAGGAAAGAAATAGCTGGTAATGAAACCGAGATATGCTTGTCTGCGGGAACCAATTCGCTAAAAAGGAAGGGATCAGTTGAAAACAGAAAACATAGTAACAGACCAGCGTTGGAATCAGGAAGCAGAAGCCATAATATTGCGGGCCCGCTTTGAGAAATATTCTTAAAACAAGGAGCAGGGCGAATGAAAAAAGAGTAAAAAGGATGACTACCTTGTTACTGATTGTTCTGATATGAGCAAGGAAAGGACGTAGAAAGGCAAACAGGACGATCAGGAGCATGAATGGTGTCATACGGAATTGATAATCAACATATTCTCTTAGGAAATAGCCACTGAAGCCTCCCAGGATCAGAATCGCTAATACGATCAGAGCGTTTAACGACCAATTTCCTGAAGTCGCTCTTATACATGCGATCCAAATACTCATTCGATAAAGCAAATATAAAACGATAATATGTAACAAAAACACAATCAGTATCAGACGTAACGACTCAGGCACATCATTAAAACCAGCAGTAAAAGAGGAGTAGCTGCTATGTTGAGCAATTGTCAAGATCATATGCTTGAGGACTATTTCCTGGAACGCTTGAAAAGAATCTGTCGCGGAGAAGAAAATAAAATAGCTGACAATCGCAACGAGCAGTGCGGAACTATGATAGAAAATGAATATGGTCCGGATAGCCCTGGGTTTAAGAAATAAGCCAAAAAAGAAGAACCACAACCACAGCAACCCCGTTAATTCGATCCGGCAGAAAAAGCATAGGCAAAGCATACCAGACCAGCCAATCAAGTAATAGCTCCTACCTGTGCGGAAATACTTCAACAGCAAGTAGAGAGCTGTCACAGCAAACATAACCCATAAAGTTGATGCACTGGCGTAGGGTAGAATGAAATTGAAAATACCCAGATAGGAATAGGCACTAAATGCGAATATAGTAAGAAAATGAGCAATAAGAAGAACGGCCCAGGGATGTCCCAAAAAAAGCCGACATAAGCGATAGAGTATGAAAGTGGTTAGGCTCAGAATAAGAATTCCCAGAAAGATCGAACAATTTAGATTGACGCCAAATATCCTGAACAGAGCAGAACCAAGATAAGGTGGGAGTGGGCCATAAACATAGAATATATCCTTGTAAAGAACGGCTCCTTGTGAGAGTTTGAGGTATACCCATTGATCCCGGAAAGTATCAATTATTAAATCGCCCCAACGTAACCATGATATTTTCAGGTTTCCTAGAAAGACGAGTATAATGATAGTATAATAACCAGACCTTCTCCATTTTATCATGATTACAACTCACGGCAATTATATTACATTGTTCTTGATGATTACAAAATTATGGATAGCATGATAAGAGTATTCAAGACCTAAGATCAATACTACATCACTATTTAACAGTCAAGAAGTATCTATCATTGACAGCTCTGAAGATTAAAGAAAAAGAAGGATAGCGCAGTGATGCCCTTTTTTTCTGCATTTGTGGAAGATAAAGAAGGCACACATCTGCTATTTGCTTTTCTCTAGGTACTATTCCCTGCAATGATAGGGGACAAAAAAAAATTAGTGTCCCCAAGTATTCCCCCTAATATTCGAATATTGACGATGAGTTGATGCTGGTTTATGATAAGTGGTACTATTTGGCAGGGGGCTGTAGTTAGTTCAGGCAGGTTTGTTGTGTTGACTTAGACCCGAGACGGATGGATCTGGAGAGATGAGTCGGATACGCATTTTACCGGAAACATTGGCAAATCAGATTGCGGCAGGTGAGGTGGTCCAGCGGCCCGCATCGATCGTTAAGGAGTTAGTCGAGAACTCGCTCGATGCAGGTGCTCAATCCATTTGGATATCGCTCGAACATGGGGGTAAGAGCATGATCCTGGTCCGGGACGATGGTCAGGGTATGATCGAGGAGGATGCCCTGCTGGCGTTCGAGCGTCATGCAACCAGCAAGATCGGTGAGTTGGATGACCTGATGGCCATCAACTCGTTCGGTTTCAGGGGTGAGGCTTTGCCAAGTATCGCCTCGATCGCGCAAGTCCGACTCGTCACCGCGGTGACTGATGGTGAGGGCACAGAGGTTATATTGGAGGGGGGGCGAGTTCGGAATGTCAAGCCGATCGGTTGTCCGCGAGGGACGGAGATACAAATCAAGCGATTATTTTACAATACACCGGCCCGACGTAAATTCATGAAAAGCACCTTTACCGAATATAATCATTGTCTCCACATGATCACAAAGTTTGCTTTGGTCCAGCCACGAGTAGCCTGGCATTTCGAACATGATGGCAAGACGGTCCATCATATTCCTCCGGCCGGATCGATTCGGGAGCGGATCGGGCAGATTTACGGGGAAGCGTATATTCAAGGCTTACTCGATTTTCAGGGTGAGAAGGACGATTTCAAGGTTTCGGGCATGTTGGGTAATCTGTTTTTGTCACGTTCGGACCGTAACCAGCAGTATTTTTATGTCAATCAGCGCCCGGTCTACAATCTGACCATGCGTAATGCGTTGACCGCGGTGACCAAGAATGTGCTGCCCAAGGGCAAGTATCCGGTGATATTTATATGCATTGAATGTGCACCGGGTTCGGTCGATGTCAATGTGCATCCGGCCAAGACCGAGGTCCGGTTCCGTGAGGAGTGGACAGTATACGACCTGCTGGTCGCTATCTTGTCGCAACTTCTATCAAAACATGTGCCCAAGACGACGCCATATGTTACAATTCCGTCTCCATCCTTTTCATCACCAAGCGTATCCGAGCCAGAAGACAGATTGGACCAGCAGCTTCCCGAGCATGATTTGCAGCAATTCCAATCTGGGGCGAATACTCCTCGAGTCGCGGGAAGTAGCGTAGCTGTACAAACTGAATCAGAGACCGCCGTCATTCCGGACGCTGCTTTACTCGGGGTCTCGGGACCATCATCCTTGGAGGAACTGACACCGCCGCCATCGTGGCAGAAGAACACGGAGTTTTTTTCGAGTTTACGTTTTATCGGCCAGGTTTTTCGCAGTTTTCTTCTGTTCGAGACAGCCACAGAGCTGGTCATGCTCGACCAACATGCAGCCCATGAGCGGATTCTGTTCGAGAAGATTAGGGACAAGCTCGAGAAGCAGACCGTCCCGATCCAACACTTGCTGGTCCCAGAGACCATTGATTTTTCACCCGCAGAATTTGCTTTTGTTCGGGAGAATGCAGAGGTATTGGCTGCGGTCGGTTTCAGTCTCGATCAATTCGGAAGGAATACATATATAATCCGAGCAGTGCCAGCCTGGATTGGTCAGCAGGACCCCCGGCCTGTTTTTCTGGACATACTTGATGAGCTCAGAAACAGACTCAGCTCGGGAGGAGACAACCTTGAGGGTCGCTTATCGGTGGCCGCACGTCAGGAGTTGGCCAAGATCATGGCCTGCAAGGCTGCCATCAAAGTCCATCGTAATATAAACAGTATCGAAGCCCAGGACCTGATCAGGCAATTGGCCGAGACCATGGTCCCTTTCACCTGTCCTCATGGCCGTCCGATCATAATTACCTTTACCTTCCATGATCTGGCTCGATTTTTCAAACGCTGCTGAATGATGATCAGGTCAAATGACATGAACGTCAATCTCATCGTTTTGGCCGGGCCGACCGCATCGGGCAAGACTGCGGTCGCTCTCGAGCTGGCCCGTGTGCTCGACACAGAAATTGTCTGCTGTGATTCCCGACAGATATACAAGCATTTCACGATTGGGACGGCCAAACCCGGCAAAACTGAACGGGCCCTTGTCCGGCATCATCTACTCGATCTTTTCGAGCCGTGGGAAATAGTCAACGCCTCGGATTACATGAAGGAGGCCCGCCGGGTGATCGATGCGTTGATTGCTCGAGGCAAGGTCCCGCTCCTTGTTGGGGGCACAGGTTTGTATATTCGGGCTGTACTTCAGGGTATTTTTATAGGGCCGCCCACTGATCCGACCTGGCGAGAAGAACTGATAGCAGGTTGCCCTGATGCCGATCAGGGCGGTTTGCATGCTCTGTTGCACCAGTATGATCCGGCTAGTGCCGCCCGAATTGCTCCAGGTGACAGCCCGCGTATTTTACGGGCACTCGAAGTCCTGCACTTCACCGGCCGGACCATGAGTTCGTTTCAGCAGGAGCATTCATTCAAAGACTGTCCGTATCACTATCGATATTTTTATTTGCAGCGGGATAGACAGGATTTGTATAATCGCATCAATCAGCGGATTGATCTCATGATTGAACAGGGTTGGCTTAACGAGGTCCGGACCCTGCTGACTGACGAAAAAATCAGACATTCGTCTCCAATGTCCTCGATCGGTTATCGGCAGATGGCTGATTATCTGACCGGTACAATCAATCTGGAACAGGCGGTTGAACTCTGTAAACGTGATACACGCCGTTATGCTAAACGTCAGTCGAGCTGGTTCAGAAAGGAAAAGAACTGCCAGCCCATCGTATTGACAGCAGACGAAACAGCGGCTAAAACCGCAACCAGAATCATGAAATTGGTCCGGGAAAAGACCTTTGATCAGAATCAACACATGGTATGAAGGAAAGAGGAACCATGAGCAACACAGATGACAAGCAAATGGATGATCGGTTTCATCCTCGACCAACCAGATTTTCATTGATTATTGCCGTCACTTTCATCACGATCGTGCTGACACTGATCACCCTGGTTTTACTGGAAGTCACCCTGAAATTCAGTGGCTTGAATGACGAACTACGCCGTCAGGACCAGGCGACCACATTTGATGATAGCTCGGAACCGGACAAAACCCGTTTCTTCAAAATGCGTAAAAACCTTGATATTCAAAGTAAATACGGCTATCGTCTCAAAACGAATTCAATGGGGATGAGATCGCCCGAGGTATTGATTGAACCAGCTGCCGGTATATTTCGCATCATCTGTGTTGGTGATTCGGTCACATTCGGTTGGGGGGTGGAAGCGGATCAGGCTTTTCCACAGCTTACCGAGTGTAAACTTGCAGAGTTATTACCCGATCGGCATATTCAAGTACTCAATGCCGGTATGCCCGCTTATTCGTCGTATCAGGGCTTAGTCTATCTGCAGAATGAACTCATCGCTTACAAACCTGATCTGGTCGTGTTTTGTTTCGGGCATAATGATACATTCATAGCGCCCCTGAACGATCAGGAGCAGGTTGCGTTTAACCGTAAAGTGACGACGCGTTTGATAAAAGCTTTGAGTAATCTTGAGATTGTCCTCCTCTTTAGACACCTGCTCAGGGACCAGGTGAAAACCACTCAGGAGTTGCCCTGTTTGATTGGATGGAAGCCGCGGAATGATGTGGAGCACTTTCGGCAGAATCTCGAAGCAACGGCGGAAACATGCAGTCAGCATGGTATCAGGCTTGTTCTCATGACCCAAGCGACCCGAGATCACCAGAAACCGGAACGGGCCGCATATAACCAGGCGGTGCGGGCCGTGGCTGAACGGTACCACTCTCTTCTGGTCGATCCCGATCCTATCTTGACCGGCTCACCCCACTTTATTGACCCGGGTCATCCCAATGCTACCGGCCATCAGATCATCGCCGATTTGCTCAGCCGCACTCTCGTTGAAGCGGATTTGACAGCATCGGAATTTTAAAGTTTGAGGTGAAAAACAAAAAATCACCACAGCTTCCGCAGATAGCACAGATTTTTATTTGTGAAATCTGTGGTGCTTTTGGTTTCATAGATCGACGTGCGGAGCTATGTTCTTCATTCGGAGTTATTACTTGAAATTTGTCCAGCAGTTTATTATCATAATCAATATTTCCACACAACCGGGGGAATAAGGGAGGAGTCATGCATTATGTAATTATCGGCAGCGGTGCTTCCGGTTTGAAGGCGGCTGCCACTCTACGTGAGAACGATTGTTCGGGTCGGCTGACCCTCATTTCGAGAGATTTATGGCCATTCTATCTGAAGCCTGTTCTGGCAGATTTTATTGCCAACCGGATCGATAGCAAGAAGCTGTCATATTATTCAACGGCACAGATCGAGCAGATGGATATTGAAATCATAACGGGTCGAAGAGTCAGCGCGATCGTACCGGAAGAGAACAGCATCCATTTCAGCGATGGTTCTGTGCTTGACTATCAGTTCTTATTGATTGCGACCGGGGCCAGGCCCGTCATTCCTGCCAGGAAGCAGGAGTATGTTTCTACATTCCGGTGTCTTAATTCCCTGTCCGATGCGGTCCGAATCAAGAATGAGACCCAGCGAAGCAATAAGGCCCTGGTTCTGGGCGGAGGGCATTATGCGCTCGAAATATTACGGGCTTTGCATAATCTGAAATTTGACCTGACTTTTCTGACCGATGAACGCTATTTCTGGGACGCAGATCATCCCATTCCGGCTGATCGGGTCAAGGACAAATTGATGAGTGAGAAAATCGATCTTCGGTTCAATGTTGATGTTGTAGATGTGATCGATCTCGATGGCGAGAGTTATCGCGTCGTTACGAATGATGGTTCCGTCATTGATACTCAGCTCATTCTCTATGCTCCTTTATTCGAGCCCAATCTCGATTTTATCAAAGACAGTTCGATCGAATACAAACAGGGCATTCTGGTGAGAGAGGATTTACGGACAAATATTCCGAACATCTTTGCCTGTGGCGATGTAGCCCAATTCTACGATTTGAATAAAGGCATCAATAGGATCAATTTTGGCTGGGTCAGTGCCTGCAAGCAGGGCGAGATAGCCGCTCTGAACATGATCGGTCGTGACAATGTGTACATTTCGGTCAAGGAGGAATACTTCCGGGAGCTTTATGGTCAAGAGTTATTGACCCGCTGGTAACTAACTTCCAGGGCTAACAGCATGAGCACAAAGAAACCGAAATATCAGGGTGTGCCCGGCAATTTTGGGGGTTTACCTGAAGAATGCAGCACTTATGAAACCAGTCGGGTGATCGTGTTGCCCGTACCGTATGACTCGACGACCTCGTATCGTAGTGGGACACGTCACGGTCCTCAGGCAATCATCGAGGCCTCCCAGAATGTCGAGCTGTTTGATGAGGAACTGCACCACGATTTTTCCGGGCTAGGCATTTGTACTCTCGAACCGATGGTCACCCGCAAGGATGATCCGGGAAAGGTGGTCGGGGAACTCGAGCAGATCGCGAGCCAGGTCCTTGAGGGTGACAGGTTTCTCTTGACCCTTGGGGGTGAACACTCGATCAGCTCGGGTCTTGTTGCAGCCTACCAGCGGAAATTCTCGGATTTGACCGTGCTTCAGATCGATGCTCATCTGGATTTACGCGATACTTATGAAGGCACAGCTTACAATCACGCCTGTGTCATGCGTCGAGTGATCGAGCTTTGTCCGAGGGTTGCGGTTGGGATCAGGAGTTTCAGCGAGGGCGAGTGGCCGTTGGCCCAGAGTATGGCCGAGTCGACTTTTTACATGTCCCGGATCAGGCGCGAGTCGGATTGGATTGAACAGGTCTGCAGGCAGTTACGTTCCCCGGTCTATCTGACTGTGGACCTCGATGGTTTTGATCCGGCAGTCTGTCCTGGAGTCGGAACACCGGAACCGGGTGGATTGAGTTGGTTCGATATGATGGATCTACTCGAAGCACTCACCCAACAACACACCATTGTCGGCGCGGATGTAGTCGAGCTGATCCCTGATACAAGCGGGGTGGTTTCAGCTTTTATGGCTGCCCGTCTCTGTTATAAAATCATGTGCTATGCTCATCTGAAAACGAGAACTGAGCACTAGATCTACATCATTTTATCGAGGTTTTGCTGGGCTTGGTGGGCCGCCTCGCTACTGGGTTCGAAGCTGATCGCTTTCCGGAACCAATCCGCGGCTTCCTGTTTATGTGCCTGGATTTTTTTCAGGATACCGAGTCTGAGGCAAGCCAAGGCACTACGTTCATTACGCTTAAGGGCGGCCAGATATTCCTGTTCAGCCTGGTCCAGATCGCCTTTCTGGTAAGACTCATCACCTTTTTTAATATGTTCTTCGGAATGGCTGACCATCTCGACTTCGAAAAGGGTCTTCACGCCCAGATTGGCCACCACTGTCCGGACAACACCTGCGCCGAGCAGTCCCAGGGCCTCGAGGGCGATGGCATAATGCATGGGGATGTCCGGGCCTATTTGCTGACCGCGATAACGCAGTCGAACGGTATGGTCCTGGACCCGTTTGAGAATATGGCCAACTTTCTCGATGAGCTGGGGGACCGTGTGCTCGATATCGCCACCAGCGGATTCAAAGCGTATGCGTTCGACCAGGCTGGTTGAAGGATAATCTGAGAGTTGATCATCGATCAATAGAGCCTGGCCTGATTCGAGATACCGATCATAATCGGCCCTTTTCTGTTCATTCGAGAGAATGGCGAATGCTTCGATGACCAGTCGCAACTCATCCAGCTTTTCTGGAGCATTGCGATCATTGATCTTTTTTATGGTCCGATCAAAAGCGCGGGTGATCTCGGCTAATGGTGCTGTTTGGACCACTCCAAGTAATTCATAATAATTCCGTTCTGACATAACTCTTAGTCCCCTGAATTGAGAATTGTCTGCACGGGCAGCCGAAGGTTACGGGTGCAGAGGAAGTGGAAATCAGTTCATTTGTCTGAGACGATCACGGGCCAGTTCAGCTTCCCGGCTGTCCGGATAGTGCTGAACAACCTTATCGAGTTGCCTCTTGGCCTGGGTTTCCTGGCGGAGACCGATATAACAGAAGGCTTGTTTGAGCATGGCCGAAGGGGCTTTAGTATTGCCCGAGTATTCTTGCAGGACTTTCTCGAAGGCCTGGAGTGCCTGGTCGTATTTTTGCATGGAATAATAACATTCGCCAATCCAGTATTGAGCATTTCCCGCTAGATTCGTTGCAGGATATTGACCGATGAATTGACTGAAACCATTGATGGCCAGCTCATAATTGTTTTTATAATAATCATTCAGGGCCATCTGATAGAGGGCATCAGGTGACATAGTCGATGCTGGCGGTGGAGTAGTGGAGCCAGTCTGGCCCACACCGGCTTGTCCGGGTGTTGCCCCTTGAAATTTCAGGGAATCGAGCGTGCTCTGGAGAAACGTTATCCGATCAGTCAATTCGTTGAATTTCTGGGTAGAATCGGCCAATTGCTGCTTGATTATTGAGAGCTCATCGAGAATCTGGTTAAAGGTATAATTGCTGTCGGCTGTCCTTTTCTGGTCCTGTGATAATTCACGGACCAGACTATCGATACTCGTCGCTAATTCCTGCAGTTTCTGCTCCTGTGATTGCTGGCTTTGGTTCAGCTTCTGGATTTCCTGGTAAACCGGGTCTCGGGGGCTATTGATTGGAGCACATCCGGTCACGAGTCCAAGGAGCATGATTACTCCTGCAGTTAAACACATTTGGACCTTGAGCATATACGAGTCCTCCCTTATCGTGGGCCCGGGCACGGGATGGTTTCAAATCCCGTGCCCGGAGCATACGATGTCAACACAATATTAGCGAGCTGTGATGAGAAAATGGGCTCTTCTGTTTTTAGCCCAGGCGTATTCATTGCTTCCTGAGTCCAAAGGTCTTTCTTCACCATAACTTATAGTCGAGATACGTCGGGATTCAATACCCATTGACACGAGGTAGGCTTTGGTCGAATCCGCACGTTTTTGGCCAAGCGACAAATTGTATTCGGCGGTACCCCGCTCGTCACAATGACCTTCAATTTGAATCATGACACTCATGTTCCGTTTGAGGAAAATGGCATTCCTGGCCAGGACTTCACGTGCCTCAAAGGTCAAGGCATATTGATCGTAATCGAAATTGATGTCTTCCAACTCGACCATGGCTTCACGATCAGTCCGGGTCATTTCCGTAGCTTCATCGATTTCATCTTCATACCGGTCTGTATCTGTGGGCATCGGTGTGGGTACTGGAGTAGCAATCGGTTTTTGGGTCTCATCCGGGCCTTTCGAAGCGCCCCGTTTTTTACAGCCGGGTAAAAATGCTACCAGCACAATGAGTAAAACACTAATCACGACAACAAAGTTTTTCGAATTTTTCACAGTTTCACCTCCTCTCCATGCCTATTACGGAGACCAGTCAGGTAAAATGCAGGCTCCGGATTGTAAAGAAATTTTTCTTTGGTTATAGCCGAATTTATCCATAACATAAAGAGCCGGTTTACCGTTACGGCTCGAAGAAAAACAGATAAAATTTCCGTCTGGGGAAAAGCTCGGGTTTTCGTTATTACCGGCATTGTTGGTCAATTGCCGGACCTTTGTTCCGTCAACGTTGGTCGTCCAGATGTCGAAAGTGCCCTGATTCCGTGAAGAATACACGATCAGATCACCTTGCGGTGACCAGTCCGCGGAATCGTTGTATGAACCTTGAAATGTCAATCGCTTCATATCAACACCCTCGGCATCGATGATATACAACTGAGGTGACCCGACCCGATCAGAGGTGAAAACCAGATAACGACCTGAAGGAGACCAACTCGGACTCGTATCAATTCCTTTATGAAAAGTCAACCGGGTCAGATTTTCGCCGTTGGTTTTCATGACATATATCTCGCTGTTACCATCAATTGACAGGGTCAATGCGAGTCGCTTACCGTCCGGTGATACAGCAGGAGCACTGTTTATCCCGGCAAATGAGGTCAATCGTGTGATCCGGTGTGTGTTGAGTGTCAAGCGATAAATGCCCGGATTACCTTCATAATATGAGGTGAAAAAAAGCTGTTCACCTTGCGTATCCCAATCAGGCGAAAGATTGAGTGATCTGTTCGAGGTCAATTGTTGGACATTGAAACCATCATAATCCATGACAAAGAGTTCCTTGGCCTCACCCTGCTCGTGGACGAAAGCGATCCTGCTATGACCAATACCCTTCTCACCGGTGAACCTGAAGATAATCTCATCGGCGAATTTATGGACCATCTGGCGAAAGAGGCTTTCCGTGCCCGTGTATTTTTTCCCGGTCATCATCGCTTCCATCTTGAGGTCGAACAGATTGCCATTCAAAGTCAACTTGTCACCTGATTGGACGATATCACCGATGACCATGGCTTGCACATCGGCTAAATACCAAGCCGTGTAGGGTAATTGCTTGGTTTGCTGATAGAGACTGTTGATTTCCTGGGAATAGGCAGTCACATCGATGATTTGAAAAAGCCCGGATTCCTTCAGATCGTACGTCAGTATCTTCAAAGCCTCGTTTCGTAAAGTCAACAGTTCGGGCTGATTGAGCGGGACATGAAAATATGGCAGGGCCAGACTGATCTTGCGGACTTCGGACGAACTGATATCGAGATAAACATCGGTGGCCCAGCTTTGATCCGGACGGATAAACTGAATGCAGATACATGCCGTCAGCACAAGTCCGATAAGCCCGATGTGCCATCCTGCCAAACCAGCCCCGACCTGTTCCGGATCCAGGTCTGGTCCCGGAACATCATGGTTTGAACGGGTCTCTCTCGATCGCGTTTTTTTCAATTCCGATATCATCATTGTTCAAGTTCCTCAGTCCTCAATATGGGCGGATGAAATATAGTCCACCCGCGCGTTTTGTCAATCATCAACGGGTGCATTCGAACCGAAAATGAATGCCGAGATCATCGTCTGCAAAGCCAAAAGGTAATGGCGGGAAAGGATCAGAAACGAGGATTGCTCGTAGTGCCGACTGGTCCAAAAACGTATTTCCGGAATTTTGCTCGACTTCAGAACTCATGATTGTGCCATTTTTCGCGATCCTGAAGTGCACAATCAAGCTCAGCGTTTCACCCGGTGAAACAACCCCAAACGGTGGAAACCAGTTGCGGGCGATTTTATCCCTGATGGCTTTCAAGTAATACATATAGGGAAAATAGGCGGAATCAAGCATCATCGAGCCTGCCCGTTGGACCCCTTCCATGCTGTTGCCCATGTTAAACGATTCTTCTGCGGGCTGTTCATCTTTCTTGGCGATGGTTGTGACTTCCTCTGCCTTGGCTGCAACCGGTTTCGGGGTCACTTCCTTTTTGGGCTGAGGGATAACCTTTTTTTCCGGGGGCGGTGTTTTTGCAGGTGGAGGCGCAGAGCTTTCAGGGGCTTGGGCCACAGGCAGTTTGGCCTGCAGACTCAACGGCAATGAGATCATACTGACTCGGTGAATATCGGTCCGCGATTTCTTCTTATATGATAATGAAGGCGATACGAGAATCACCAGCACACATACGGCATGCAGGAGTAGAGAAGCACAGAGCATGGCCCTGAACCGTGACCGGTTCCGAACGAGTTGCTGATGTGACTGTCTCCCAAATCTCATATGGTTTCATCCGATTCTGTAACAATACCGAGATTCTCGACGCCGGCTTTCTTGATCGAATCCATGGCCAGAACAACCGCACCATATGCTACACTCTTATCAGCACGCAGAAAAACAGTGTCAATGTAGCCTCGTTCGTTCAATATCTTTAAGCGACGCTCGATCTCCTGCACCGTCACCAAATCTTGATTGAAATAGTACTCGGCCTCGGCCGTCACCGAGATGACGTAACTCTCATCAATGTCAATATCACGGGGTGCGGCCTGTGGTAACTTGACGGCGATGCCCTGATTCATCATGGGTGTAGCGACCATGAAAATAATCAGGAGGACGAGCATGACATCAACAAAAGGAGTGACATTAATTTCCGATAATGTGGAGCGTAACTTTCTTTGATTTATAGCCATTCGATCCTCCACAATACTATGTATCGGTCCGTGTGACTACTTTCACCGGGACTTGGACCTTTCAGGGCACCAAACGACCCATGAATTCACGGGTAAAGTCCGACATGACCTCTGAGGCACTGTTGAGTCTTCCCAGAAAATGATTATAGGCAATGACCGCGGGAATGGCCGCGGCCAAACCGGCTGCAGTCGCAATCAGGGCCTCGGCAATTCCCGGTGCGACAACGCCGATGCTGGCGGAACCATGAATACCCAATCCCCGAAATGAATTCATAATCCCCCAGACTGTCCCGAACAGACCGATGAAAGGAGAGACTGACCCAGCCGTCGCTAAAAAGGTCAAAAGTTTTTCAAGAAAATTCATCTCTTCACGGGCCGTTTGTTCAATGGCAAATAAAATCCGCTCCCGGTTCTGGTCCAAGAGAATGACCGCTGAGCCTGTCGATTCGCTGATCTCTTCAGCCTTTCGCCGATGCTCTCGCTCAGCCAGAATTTGTCGATACCCCGATCTGAACATCTGGGCCACGGAACTGAAACTATAGTTCTGTGACTGGCGGTATATATGCTCAAATGAACTGAGTTTACCCCGGAAAAGTTCCAGAAAATGATGGTTTTCACGTTCCAGTTTACGAAAAGCCCTGAATTTATCGATGATGATTGCCCACGATAATACCGAAAAAAAGAGCAGGAACAAGAGTACAAGCTTGGACATGAAAGAAGAGTGAAAAATCATTTCTCGGAGCGTGCTGTGATATGATAACGGGGCGGTCTGGGCCAAAATCAGTAATGTGAGGAGCTTTTGCATGCATGTCCTCCAGGCTGTCTATCCCACAAGCAGGTCCGCATCGAACGGACCCGCAAACCGTACGTAAAACGATAAGGTCCAGTGTGAACCATATTGCGTGCTCAAACCAACTGGCCTTCATATCAGCATCTTCATAGTCCCTTTTCAAAACACATGCAATGGTCAGCCCGGCGTTCATACAAAACATGGATCAACCGAAACCCCTGCACTGAAGCATTCTGGTCCGCAATGTTCAACCCGAACCGCTAAAAACCGCCGGACATGATGTGCCAGGTGCAGATCATTTCATTGATCTCACGGAGTCGTCGTGAAAGAGAGCGACACAGAATGGACAAAAATTGGAAGGCCATGTCGATATCTGAGTAGAAAATGTGATCGAGCATCTGCTTCGACAGGGTCAAAACGGTGACCGGTCCATCATGAGCCCTGACATCGGCCGAACGTTTCGAATTATCGACCAAAGACATCTCGCCAAAAAAATTGCCTTTTTCCATGATTGCAATCGCTTCCTCGCCGACCCCGGGAATTCTCTTACACACCCGGACCTTCCCGTCAAGAATAAAATAGAGAATGTTCCCTTCGTCCCCTTCGGAAAAAAGCAGTTCGTCTTTAGCGTATAATTCCTCCTTGCTCAAGGAAATCATGACCTGGAGGTCTTTTTCACTCAACCCTTTATTACGAAGCAGTTCAAGCTTTTTCTGAGGATCGACTTCAACCGAACGGTCACGCTGTTGGACCTTTTCCCGCTGTTGAGTCATGTCTTCATCAACCGGCTGAAAGAAACTCTTGAGCATCTCGTTCGAGTCTCGAATACGAACAGCCAAGGTTTTCCAGAAAACAATCAATATCTTGACAGCGATCTTTTTATGCTGTTGAAACAATTCGATCAGGTCTTCACGCTGGATACTGAACAATCTCGTCCTGGTCAACACGATCGCGTCCGAAGAACGATTCAGATTATCGATGAAATCCATCTCGCCAAAGTATGTCCCGGCCTCGAACTCGGCCAGGACCCGCTCGCCTACTCCCAATAACCTCGAAACCTTGACGATACCTTCATCTATTAGAAAGAGACGTCCGCCCGGGTCTTTCTCCTTGAAAACAAGGGCCCCTTTTTCATATTCGATCGGCATGCAAATCAGAGCTACGCGGTACAATTCCGATTCGGTCAATTCCTGAACAAGCAGACATTTTCTGAGCCGCTCGACTTTCTCGATCAACTCCTCCTGCTGTTTCCGTTCGACAAAACGCTCGATGACCTCGCGGATATGATCGGCACCTATGTTCTCGATGTCCCGGTCTTTCTGCTTGTTGATTATTTCCATCAACTTCTGAAAAGTCGCCGTTCGGGAATGTACATACTGATTGATCGTCTGCTGTTCGCTGATATTCGATTTCTCGAACGCAATCTTGATCTCACGCTGATAGGGCGTGTCCTTGAAATATTTACCCGATACGATCGAGGCGTCCACAAAATTCGACAAGGCCTCGAGATATTCCCGCTTCTGCAAATAAATTTTACCTAAAAGAATATAGACCTTCTCTTCGAACTTGTTCAGGGCCTTGGACCGCAAAAGTTCAGGCAAAGCCTCGTTAAGCGACTTCTGGGAGTAATAAATCTCACCTAAACGCAAATACGGTAAATAAAAAGCGGGATTCTTATACTTGGCAAATTCATACGCTTCAATTGATTTGGAAATTTTCTTCTGTTTCAAATACAGATCGCCTAAACCAACATAATGATTGCATAAAGTATCATCATTCCGCCGCAGTTTCTGGATCTTGTCCTCGTTTTTTCGCCAGAATTCACGCTCGTAACGGGCCTTCTTGTCACGAAGACGGCTGTAAGTGATCTTCAAAAAGAGATCATTGGGATGGGATTTGATCGCCCGTTCGTAGATTTCGAGCGCTTCGTCATGCATGTCCTGCGATGCAAATTTCTCGGCAAGCTTGCAGTATTCTTCGATCGAGAAACTTAAATCACCTGTTGCCAGCTCATTATCGCTCATGCCTCTATCCATTCAGTCTTTATCGAAAGGCATAATCCCCTCGACATCCTGTTTTCGAGATTCCAGTTGAACAACTCTATCTGCTTTCACGCTTTTTGTCAAGACACATAATCCGAACTCTTCATCCAGGGTGTATCGAGAAGAACGTTGACATTTCAGGCCGAGAGCGATAAAACCACTGGTATGAAAATACTGATAATCGGCGGAACATGTTTTATCGGACCGTATGTGGTCAGACGGTTAGCTGCTGCGGGTCATGACCTGCTCCTTTTTCATCGGGGCAAGCACCAGATCGAATTGGCAGATAACATGCGTCAGGTCCTGGGTGATCGTGGCCAGTTGCCATCTTATCAAGCTGAGCTGTGTTCCTTTGCTCCGGAGCTGATCATTGATATGATCCCGATCAGAGAATCGGATGTGATAACGTTGCTCGATGTGTTCAAGGGAACCAGTCGGCGTTTGCTGGTGATCAGCAGTCAGGATGCCTATCGGGCCTATGGCCTGATCAATAGGACCGAAGACGGGCCGCTCCAGCCCGTGCCCATTACCGAAACCGATGATCTTCGGACCAGGTTGTACCCGTATCGCGGCTTGAATCAGAAACTCGATGATTATGATAAAATACTGGTGGAACGAGTGGCCTTGTCCTCACAGTCCATTCGCGGGACAGTGTTGAGATTGCCCATGGTCTATGGGCCACAGGACTACCAGCACCGATTGTTTCCGTATCTGCGACGGATGCAGGATAAACGCTCCTTTATCTTACTAGGCGCGGGTGAAGCCCAGTGGCGTTGGTCGCACGGATATGTCGAAAATGTGGCTGAAGCAGTTGCGTTAGCCGTCGAGAACGAGCGGGCCTGCGGGCAGATTTTCAACGTGGCGGAACCGTTTTTCTTCACCCGGGAAGATTGGGTCCGGACCATCGGTCAACGTTTCAATTGGCAGGGCCGTATCCTGGTTGTGCCTGACGACGAATTACCGGAGACATTCAGAGAAAAGAGCCGGGTTGAACAGGACCTGATCGTGGACAGCACGAAAATCAGGCGGGAACTCGGTTATCGGGAAACGGTAACGGTCGAGGAGGCATTGGACAGGACCATCGCCTGGGAGCGGGATAATCCACCCGGTTCATATGATCCCAAGGCCTTTGATTACCAGGCTGAGGATGAAGTCCTGGCTGAATTGATTGCCCGAAGGCAAGTCAGTGAGTGAGTTGACGGGTCAGGACTGCCGACCGGCCTTGTTGCTCGGAGATTGATCGGGAGTGCCGCTCAGGATTTCCAGGATGTCTTCGACATCCTGTTTGACCTGTTGACACAAGGCCTGAGCCTGGTGCTGATGAGTCGCTATCTTACGGACAAGCGTGCTCTTCTTTTCCTTCTCGGCAAACAATTTTTTTATGCCCTCGATGGTATATTTCTGCTGGTAGCGGAGATGGGCTATGGTGAGCACGAGTTCGACATCTGTGCGCGTGTAACGGCGCTGTCCCTTATTGTTTTGACGTGGTCTGAGTTCCTTGAATTCCTTTTGCCAGAACCGCAGGACAAAGGGTTCTACTCCCGCTATTTGAGCGACTTCGCCGATCTTGAAATACAATTTATCAGGGATGCGTTTCATAGAGTTCATCCAGGAAACTCGTGCCAAATGAGGCCTGCCCAGGATAGAAAAAATCAGCTATGGTCTGGGCGATATCGGTGAAACTCGAACGGGTACCGAGGTCGATACAGGCATCGAGTTCAGGATACCAGGCCAGGACCGGCACATATTCGCGGGTATGGTCTGTGCCCGGTATGGTGGGATCGCAGCCATGGTCCGCCGTAATGATGAGCAAATCGTCCGGCCCGAGTGCGGTCATCAACCTCGGTAGCCATTGATCGAATTCGTGCAGGGCCCGGCCATAACCGACCGCGTCCCGGCGGTGTCCGTACTGCATATCAAAATCCACCAGGTTGGCAAAGATAAGCCCGGAGTCCAAATCGGATAGCGAATCGATAATCGCCTCCATCCCGGCCTGATTGTTACCGGTGTGGTTGGACTTGGTCAGGCCCCGGTTCTGGAAAATATCTTCAATCTTACCGATACCAAGTACAGCCAGTCCCCGTTTGGAGAGAAAATCCAATACTGTTTCGCTTGGAGGTGGCAGTGCAAAATCACGCCTTCGTTCAGTCCGATAATAATGGCCCGGTCTCCCCAGAAAAGGACGAGCGATGATCCGTGCGACCAGGAATTCGTCATGACAGAGCCGGCGGGCTATCCCGCAGATATCATACAATTGCTCGATCGGGACTATCTCTTCATGGACCGCTATCTGAAAGACCGAATCGGCTGAGGTATAGATAATAGGAAAACCGGTCCGGACATGTTCCTCCCCGTAGGCGTCGATGATTTCCGTCCCTGAAGCGGGCCGATTGACCAGGGTCTTCCGGCCGATCTCTCGTTCGAATTGCTCAATCAGGGCCCGCGGGAAACCCTGGGGAAAAGTCTTGAAAGGCTTGTCCAAGACGAGACCGGCTATTTCCCAATGGCCGGTGATCGTGTCTTTACCCTTGGAACGCTCGGTCAATATGCCGAACGCGCCGCGACATTGATCGAGTGGGGGCAGATTGGGCCGGGGTGTGACATGGCCCAGACCAAGCGAATTCAGGTTAAACAGTTGCAGATCCGGATTGGACTCGAGTATATGTCCCAGGGTATGGGCCTGCTCGTCACCATACTCGGCCGCATCAGGCAATGCTCCGACGCCAACACTGTCGAGCACTATCAGTATGACCCGTTTGCGTGTTTCTATCGAATATGTCCTTGTTGGTGCGTGAGACTCCCCGCGAGTCCACGGTTTACGGATTGTTTTCGTCCTGTTCAAGTGCTTCAGTCCCCGACTCGAACACGACCTCTTTTTCCTCTGACACCGTCTTTTCGGCAATTGCTTCTGCAGGCTGAGTATCATTTGCCGTTTCTGGTGAGGAGGGGACCAACATTGCTTCGTTTGGCTGGCTAACGGCTAATTGTTCGGGCAGGAGCGTCAGGAAGTCTTTCGCCTCCGTTACCCAAGGCGAGTCCGTAAATTCGTTGATGACCCTCTCCAATGTTATTCGGGCTTCCTCGGTTTTTCCCAGCTTATACTGACAAATACCCTGCTTGAGTAAATTCAGGGAAATGTCGGCAGCATGTTCCAATTTGGTGCTCTGTTGCTGATATGCCTCAAAAGCCTTCTGAAAATCACCCCGTTCCATGTATGTGCTGGCTAAGAGACCGGCAACTTCCTTCTGTAATTGATCAGTCGCGTATTTTTCGTTATACTTCTGAAAAGCAGATTCAGCTCCGTCGATATTATTTAAATGAAGTTGGGTGATCCCGTATAAATAAAGGGCCTTGGCCGCAGCCTTGCTGTGAGAATACTTGGTGAAGCACTGCTCGAAGGATTTCGCGGCTTGCTCGATATCAGCCACTTCCCGTTTCACCTGACCCTGCTCATCAGTTTTGTTAAACTGGTCCCAACCGGCAATCAGTAATTCATCAGCATGTTCATTATACTTACTGAAGAGAAACAAGCCGCCCAGTACAATCAAAATTATGACCGCCAAGGCACTGGCCATGACCAGAAGCTGGTTCTTTTTCTCGGAAATGGTTATCAAGGCCCGGGTCGTGAAATCCACGAATTCGTCATGTTTGAGGTTGAGTTCTTTTCTCGATAGTTTTTTCTGCGGTTTCAAGGTTGCTATTCCTTTCTTTTATCCTCACGGAACGGTTTAAATTCTCATTATAGGATGCGCCCGAGAGGATTCGAACCTCCGGCACATGGATTAGGAATCCATTGCTCTATCCTTCTGAGCTACGGGCGCACTGAACACTGAATGCCAAAAACAGATATTAGGTAGCATTTCTGATAAAGAGTGTCAACTTTCCCCTGATCATAAAATAATGACAAAGTCAGGCACACATCCGGCACAGCCATATCGGAGAGTTAGCGTAAATATTTAGAAAAATAGTCCAAATGACACAATGCCTTGCCGGATATTGACACCTTTGTGCCAACGCCTTCAATGTGGTGAACGCCAGGCAGCACGAGAACATAAAGGAGAATCTGTCATTCGTTCAATCCTGATTTTTCTTAATAACACAGGCTGTTTTCACAAGGACTTGTTTATGTCGCAGAGAGAGCACCGTGGTAAATCCCACGAGGAGAATGATGATGCCTATGGGACCCAGGGCTGGGACTTGACACAATTGCGGAGAGCTGATGCTGATATCATCGATATGCCAGCCATCATAAGCGATACCGATATCCGTATCCAATCTGAATCGGATCGTGACACTCGGATTGCCGATATATTCAGGCCGACCATTATGGTCGCATAGTCGACAGGGACATTCAGAATATCGGCGTAAACCGAGCAGCACCCGATCGTGCCGAATACCAATGCCAGAAAAACCATCAGAAAAAGTTGAAACAGAAAAAAGCGTGAGCGAGACATGAGAAGACTCCTTTCCCACAAAAAAGAAGGGTCTCCCCGAGGAATAGAAAATGGTGTGGAAGATGTCCGTAGGGCTGCTATGAACTTCATCTTCTCAATCCTATCCCGATTGTCAAGTTCTTCAAACAACACTCATGTTTCCCGGATCCGACAGGATTGGACAAACCCAGCAAGGGTGTCCCTGAATTCCCGTATCTTTTCAATTCCGCAGGTCAGAAAAGCCGCGTTCGAACAGGGTTGCAAAACGACATTCGAGGCACCTTTGAGCAGATTGCCCATGCCGTGCACAATGTTTGGTTGGAATAACTGATCGACGAGTGTCACACGGAATTCATATGCTATGCGTGATGCCCGGACCATTGTCATGCTTCTCTGGAGATCATTCGAGCCAATCGCACGACCCACAATGGCCGGATACAATTCGAGTGGCGCTTTCACGTCCATGGCGATGTAATCGATACCATCGGCCAGGACCTGTTCGAGTCGGTCCGGAAAACTGCCGTTTGTATCAAGCTTCACTTTAAAACCATAGCTTTTGATGAGCCGGACCAAATCAATGCAATCTCCATGAAGCAACGGTTCACCACCAGAGATGACGACACCTTCTAGTAATTCGTTCTTAAAATATGAGTGCAATTCATATTAATTTGTGCTATAATGATCTCTGTGAAACAAAAATCTCATGGAGGTCA
>JAFGSJ010000035.1 GCA_016934675.1 bacterium
ATTTTGAGAGGCTCTACTCAGTGAAATTTTGTATCAATATTTTCTTCATGGTGACCAAAATAAGGAACGGGATCACACCTCTCATCATCACAACAGGAGTTGCTTTTGGGTTGTTGACTGATGTGTCAGGGAGATCGTCATAAACCGGTGTTCGGGCCTGACCGGGACGGTCTTTTTTTCTTGAAGCGTAACAACATGTCCATTGGACCGACACTGTGCTTCAGCGGCGCCTCGATCCGCCTGGTACAATAGTTCGTAGTTCGGCGTTTACGCGGCTTCGTGAGGAAATGGGGGACAGCCACCTTTTTCTTGACTGATTTTCAACAAAAAATAAGGTATGAGGTCGAGTCGAAATCGCCGGTAAAAGCCGTGAAGAAGCAGGGGGCTGAAAGAGCCCTACAGAGTAAGAGGTGGCGAGAGCTTCCAGCTCTCGCAAGGTTATACATCATGTGTGAGAGCAGGAGGCTCTCACCACCTTGGCAGGTGAGTGGCGCGAACGAGGTCAAATACGGGTATGATCGAAGACTCCACTTCAGCTACGACCGCTCGGTGTATTACGATGATCGGATGGGTAGGTTTCTAAAGAAGGATATTTATTATTGGATAAATACTCGCCTAATTACCTTTAATAGATTATTGTATGTTGGGGGAAATCCGACGAACAAAGTTGATCCCTTTGGTTTCTGTGAATCGACTGATGGTGGATCTTGTCAAAAAGCATGGGAAACTGTAGATTGGGATTCAGGGGATACCCTTGGTTGCCATTATGTATGCTTTTACGAGAAAGGAGAGAAAAATGGCCTTTTTTACATTAAAACTAAGTAATAAGTTTTTAATATTTTTGCTTTCATTTATAATGTTCATCATTGGATATATTTTTGCCGATATAACTATCAGTATAAATATGAAATGTAATAATAATATTAAAGTCATAAAGTATTTTAAAAGGATTTCACATGGATTGGGAGAAATAGATAACATAGAAGATTTAAGAGAATACAATAGGAATTTTAATCTGATAATTACTCAATTAACTCATGATTACTGTCCAAAAGAAATTTCAGATAAAATGCTCATAGATAAGCTGGATTCTATCGCACACGAAAAGAGTGATTAATTAAACGGGATAACAGGATAGACAGGATAGGGTCAGTAGATCATAATGAAAAAGGACAGGCTAAAATTGAAGGTTTGCCTATCACCAGTCACTTGAATAAATCTTGATCTGGAGCATACCTATGTGTATAAAGAATAGAATTAAGTTAATTCTGAAAGGAATTGGTTATGCCTTCAATAGTGGTGCCTATTGCCGGGATGCACTGTGCCAATTGTGCCCGGACGCTTGAACAGAAACTCCGATCAAGACCCGGAACAGTTTCGGTTGAGGTCAACTTCGCGCTCGAGGAAGCCCGGTTGAGTTATGATCAGAACAAGATCAGACTCGTTGACATTGCGGATATAGTCAAGGAAGCGGGTTTCTCCATAGTCACGGACCAGTTCTCCGTGAGTATTAGTGGGCTGCATTGTGCGAATTGTGCTCGAACAATCGAACAGAAAGTATCGGACATTGAAGGTATCATTGAAGTGCAGGTCAATGTGGTGACTGAAGAGGCGACGATTACGGCCCTGGCAGGGGTCCCGCTTCTGGCGGAAGTCATCAGGACAATCAGGGATGCAGGCTTTGGAGTAAGGGTTGATCATGAACGGGACCCAGTCAGTGTTGACAGTGTTACGACTGCCCGGAAGGAGGAACTGGAGCGGACCAGAAGACAATTAATCATCGGCCTGATCCTCAGTATTCCACTCTTTTTGTTGAGTATGGGGCGTGATTTCGGTCTGACGGGGCAGTGGTCCCATCATCATCTGATGAACTGGTTCTTTTTTCTTTTAGCGACGCCGGTCCAGTTTTATGTGGGCTGGGAATATTATCGAGGAGGCTGGCGGTCGTTGAGGAATAGAGCTGCCAATATGGATGTCCTGGTAGCTCTTGGTTCGTCGGCTGCATATTTCTATAGCGTTCCGGTCAGCTTAGCCCTTTCGTTCGGATCATCTGCACTCGGGCAGCACGTCTATTTCGAAACGGCGGCACTTATTATCACCCTGATCAAGGTGGGCAAATATCTCGAAGCCCAAGCCAAGGCCCGCACGAAGCACTCTTTGCAGAAGTTGATGGCGTTACGGCCAGATACTGTCGTGGTTTTACGCGATGGTCGGGAATCAGTTGTGCCTACAAGCGAATTATCGGTCGGAGAATTGTATCTGGTGAAACCTGGAGAGGCGATACCTTCAGATGGCCGGGTGGTGGCCGGTTATTCCGTAGTCGATGAGAGCATGCTGACCGGAGAGAGTATGCCGGTCCGGAAAAAAGTGGGAGACCATGTTATTGGCGGAACAATCAATCGATCCGGTTTATTGACGTGTGAAGCAACACGGGTAGGCCAGGCCACTACCTTGGCGCGAATGATCGCCCTGGTCAGGCAGACCATGGGTACGAAAGCACCAATTCAACGCTTGACCGATACAATTGCCGGCATTTTTGTGCCCGCGGTTATGGCCGTAGCAGGCCTGACCTTCATCATCTGGATGATGATCGGTGCTGAGGGATTCACCCAAGCAATGATCAGGATGGTCGCGGTGTTAGTCATCGCCTGCCCGTGTGCCTTGGGTCTGGCTACGCCGACCGCGATAGCCGTGGCAACGGGACGAGGAGCTGAACTGGGCATCTTGTTTCGTAACAGTGAGGTCCTTGAACGCATTAAAGCGGTCACCACCATAGTCCTTGATAAGACGGGGACCATAACCTCCGGTAAACCGCAGGTCGCCGACATGGTTGTGCTCGAAACAATCGAGCAGCAATTTCCACCCTTCCGGTCGCACCAAGCTGGACTCGATCGTCAAGCACGCTTTTTACAAATCGTGGCTTCGCTCGAGCAGCGTAGTAATCATCCTCTGGCCCAGGCGGTCGTTGCGACTGCACAACAGCAATCGCTGGTGCTCATTCCTCCGGACACATTTGAGGAGCAGCCCGGACTGGGGGTCCGAGGCAGCTTCGGTCCGGTAACGCTCCTGGCCGGTACCAGAAGATATCTGATTGCGGAAGGACTTTCCGTGGATTTACTCGATGAACATGCTGCCAAGCTGGATGCCGGTCTGAATTCACTGATCTGGGTCGCCTTGAATCGTGAACCGCTCGGCCTGATCGCACTCAAAGACACGATCAGACCCGGTAATCGGGAAGCGATCAAACGGATGAAAGAAATAGGTCTTCAGATCATTATGTTGACCGGCGATACGCAGGCAGCAGCTCAGTCTATTGCCCGCGAGTTGTCTCTGGACGATTATCGGGCTGAAGTCCTGCCCGAAGGCAAAAATAGCCTGATCCTTGAATTGAAGGAGCAATCTGAGGGTCTTCTGGCCATGGTTGGTGACGGGATCAATGATGCCCCGGCCCTGGCCCAGGCCGATGTCAGTTTCGCCCTCAGCAGCGGCGCGGATATCGCCCTCGAAACGGCTGATTGCACGCTGATGCATGATGACCTGTTCTCCATACTTAAAGCAATCGCGCTGAGTCGGGTTACCTTGCGGACCATCAAACAGAACCTGTTCTGGGCCTTCAGCTATAATATCTTGCTCATTCCCATTGCCGCCGGTGTTTTATATCCTTTCGAGGACCTACCTTTATTACTCAGGTCGTTACATCCGGTTCTGGCTGCGTTGGCTATGGCTTTCAGCAGCGTGACCGTGGTCCTGAACAGCCTGCGTCTCAAAAAATTCAACTTTAAAGTGTTACTATAGCGTCATGAAAAGAGGAGAGGAGCAGATTCGATGGGCATGATAAACTTTTTCAGGTCTCACGAGAGTTTGACCGCGTTCTGTATTTTTGCGGTGTTGACCCTGATGCTGACCTATCCGGTTGTGTCGGAGATGGGAGCGGCCATTCCCGGAGATGGCGGTGATGCTGCCATCTTTGTCTGGGATTTATGGTGGATGAAGCATTCGATTCTGGAATTGCATCAGAACCCATTCCAGACCGGCTATATCTTCAATCCGATTGATATTTCCCTGGTTTTTCATGCCTTTATCCCACTGTATGGCCTGATCATGCTCCCGATCCAGACCATTTTCAGTCCTTTCGTGTGTTATAGCATCATCTTCTTGTTGACTTTTATGTGCACGGGTTGGGCAACATATCGTTTAGCCCGGATATTAGGCATTGGCTTCGTTGCGGCACTGGTAGCAGGTTTTGCCCTCACTTTTTGTCCGGTGCGCCTGGTCCGTGGGCTCGGGCATTTGAGTCTCCTGTCAACTCAATGGATACCGTTATTTTATGTATTTATGCTTCTGTCGTTTCAGTCAGCACGGAAACGTGACAGTGCTATTGCAGGAATGATACTGGCAGCCAGTTTCTATACGGATTACCAGTTGACGGTTTTGCTACTGATCAGTATTTTGCTCATGTTCTGTTATCAGGTGGGCATGATCTGGCTCGGTCGAGGGCATTTTCCGACTGAAACCGATAAACCTGGCGGTCGGCTGAGTTCGGTTATGTACATGTATGTCATCATGGGTTTGGTCTTCCTGGTGGCAACAGGTCCGGTCTTGTACTTGGCAGGGCAGGAGGTCCATTGGGAGGGCTATTATATTGCCGAGTCATCGGTAGTCGAGAGTTTTAAGACTGATTTACTCTATTATTTAAATCCTTTTCATGCATCCTGGTTGTTTCGGGTAAGCGGTTTTGTCCGTGATCCTGATTTTTGGGGGACAGAGAAGGTATTGTCCCCTGGTTTTGTTGCTTTTTTTCTGGCCGGGATTGGCTTATTTTTTATGGGGGGACTCGGTAAAAAGCGGACCTGGTTTTATTTTTGGATAATCTTGATCATCATTTCCTTTATATTATCATTGGGTTCGCATCTGATAGTTGCAGGGGAAGATACTGGCCTGGTTTTACCCTATACCTGGTTCCGACAGGTCCCGGTCCTTGGTGGTGTGCGCGTTCCGGGCAAATTTGCCCAGCTTGTGGCGTTTGGATTATCGTTGTTAGCCGGTCTTGGCTATCAGGGCTTGTCTTCAGGGCGTTCGCATCTGAAACGGATTTTGGGTCCGCTTGGGATCATGTTACTCATGATTGAATTGGCTCCTGTGCCCTTTCCCATGCAGGTTATCGACCCACAAAACCTGAATACCGGACCGGTCGATTGCTCGATCGAGCGGCAGAACCGGCAGTTTCGAGACGGGCCGGAAAGCCCGCCCAAGCGGATCATGCAATTGCCGTTCGGTGTTGATACCGGGTTTCGGCTGATCGGAGAAGATATTGCTCGACAACATATCCTGGCCCAGGTGTTTCATCAGGATGTGATAATGTCGGGCCATGTTTCACGCTGTCCGGATGATGTCCTCGAGTTTTTCAATGCTAATCCTTTCTTGACCAGGATCCAGGAATTGCAGTCATCATCCCAAACGCGGGCGATGCTCGTTCCGACGGCTCGAATGCAAGCCATAGCCCGCGAATGGCTCTATCTGACTCAAACTGATCGCATCGTTATCGATCGGTTTGCCGGTGGGATGGAATTATTGAGCGGTATCGAGTATCAGCGTTTGATCAACTTTATCCAGAAACATTGTCTGGCCACAGACCGGCAGGATCATGGGCCTAAAACGTTTTTTTCCTTTGAACCGAAAGTGGAACGAAACAGGTCCTTTGATTTTGTCCATCATCCTGAAAACGATGTCTATATTTATAACCGTTTTCTGGTCGATCAGCCCGATAAATTCTGTGATCGTGATTTCATCAAGACCTGGTATTATTTTCGGATGTTATTTCCGGGGGACCCGTCCATGACGCGATATATCACGCTGGACTATCGTGGTTATCCGGAGATACCAGGAGTCGAGGGCCACATCGATGTTTTCTTGAATCGAGAGCAGATCGGGGAGTTACCTTATTCCGAGTATTGGCGGCAGACCAGGCTCGAAGTCCCGAGTTCCGCCGTTCGGCGGGGGGTAAACGCGTTACAACTGACCTACAGTCTGAGCAGTGTCCCCGCCGCGGAGCATACCTCGACTGTCCCGTTTTCGATCGGTTTGGTCAGTGCCGGCATGAATTATGGCGGATGTGGTGTTTCCAGGATCAATGTTCCGCTGCGGGATTACAGCCACCACACCCGTGGTTTCAATGTGGCTTACATTGACGGGAGTAAGGGAACAGTATTGCGGCATGAGGTTTACGATACCTGTGAATTCGAAGCTGAGAGCGAACGTTTTGCCCGTGATCTGGATGAACTCGAGCAGGGTACGATTGTCGCGGCAGTGGTCCATGATGACGGTTCGAACAAGTATAATGATCATCTTGAGCGATCACTGGCGTCAATCGGCGGGCAGTATTCGCTTCGGCGGAAGTTCAGATACGCGTATGCCATTATTGGCAGAAAAGGATGGGCTCCGGGGACTGCCCTCGAAAAAATGGACGAGCTCCTGGTGAGTTTGACCAATGGCAATGGTGTCATTGGCATTCGATCTGTCTGTGTTCATCAATCCCCGGATTATCAGCCGTCACCACGTTCTGTTCGATCTGCCGGGTTGGATCAGATGAAAAGCCAAAAGAGTATCTCACGTTCAGATACGAACAGGGATCGTTCCCTGGGAACAACCCGATAACTGTCCTATATAAGCACTTTTGTGCATATTCACCTTGAAAAAACTGCAGGATTACTTTATGTGAGAGATTTATTACTCATTAGTTTCTATCGTTCCGCGAGTTTCATTCGTATGCTTTTGATTTGGGTTGGTGAAAGGACGAAATAATGGGAAAAACTGAGGATTCGCTTCGAGCCAGAAGATGTCATTGGTCCATGGTCCTGTCAATCTGTTTTTTTATAATCTTAACGCAGGTAAGCTGCCTCTCTTTACAAGCCAGGAAAAAGGAATTGAAAAGTTTCAGGGCCTCTCTGGCTTCGGTCCCGGCAGACAAAAAAATGAGCAAGATCAAGACTTACGAGACTCTTTATCCCGTATCGCTGATCAAGGATGAACTCCTGTTTCAGAGGTGTCAACTCTTGCTGGAAAACGGTGACTATCAAGAAGCTATTGGTTACTTGCAGCGTTTGATCAAAAATTATCCTGAATCAGCCCGATTGTTCGAAGCTGCATACACGCTCGCGGTTTGTTATCACAAACTGGACCAATTCGATGACAGTCGGGTCACACTTGAAAAAATGCTCAGAGATATCAATGCACTTGAACGCCAACTAAAACGTAAAAAGCTGACCGAATGGAAAGCGAAGCTTGCCCTGAAACGGCAATTGACTGAAGTGACAAAGCCTGCTTTTATTATTCCGGTCCGTGTTCTGTATGCCGAATTGTTGTTAGGGGAGCAGTCTTATCAGGATGCTTTGATCCAGTATCGCATTTTGGCTCGAATTGTACCGGGCACCAAGCTGGATACACTTGCATTTCGTTATGCTCTGAATAATCAGCAGGCTGTCTGTCAGTATGCTTTACTCGAGATCGAGAAAGCCATCGTCCTGCTTGAAAACAACATCAGTCTCGAGCGTGATCTCGTGACTGATTCTGGGGCAAAGGTTGATAGCAGCAAACTGCTCATTTCGATTTTTCGGCATATGGGGCGGCACTATGAAGCCCAAATTCTTGCTTTGAACGCTTTGCAGCTCCCCCTGAGTCAACCGGAACGAGATGAATTGACCCAGGCTGTTCAAAGCATGATTGAGCAGGAAATGGATGAGTCAGAATTGCGAGCAGTCATTGAAATGTATCAGACAAAATATCCCGCGAATCTGGCAGCTTTTCGCCTGGTCCATCTCCTTGACGAGGAGCAACGCTATCGGGAAGCCCTCGAATTCATTGAATTGAATAGTGCCTGGATCGATAATGAAGAGGAGCGGACCAAGCTCCAGGATTTGTTCGGAAAACTGACCATAAAGGTCAATGTTAATCCGAGAAAGATCGGTTTCATGGGACCTTTGTCCGGTTTGTATGCCCCTCTAGGGTTGGAAATAGTCCGGGGGGTCCGTCTGGCAGTCGATGAACATAATGCGGATGCTGCCCATATGTCGCAAAGGATTGAGCTGGTTGAGGTTGATACAGGTCCTGAATCCACTGAAATACCCGAGAGTATTGATTATCTCGTCCGGAGCGAGCAGATCATCGCACTGATCGGGCCTGTCCTGTCGAGAGCGGTCGAGGTTGCACTCGAAAGGATCAATGAGTATCAGATTGTGGCCATTACTCCGGCGACCAGTGAGGAAAAATTACCGGGCTTGAGTCCCTATCTTTTTCGAAACAGCATCACTGCTAAGCAACAGGTCGAGGCCCTGGTTGATTACGTGATGGAACACAATGGTTTTCGCCGGTTTGGAGTACTCTTCCCTGATACCAGAATTGGCAATGAACTGAACAATCAATTCCAGGAATATGTCTATCAACGAGGGGGATTGATACTTGGTGTAGCTTCATATTCTGATGACACCACTGATTTTGAAGCAGCCATCAACAAGATCAGGGGACGATACCTGGAGGCTTTGTTTATTCCAGATTACTCGACCCGTGTGGCCGAGATAGCGCCGCAGCTTGCTTATCACGATGTAACCGCTCTCCACATTGTTGGGACGAATCTTCTTCATTCTCAGGATTTAATCGAGGTGGGCGGTCGATATGTCGAGCATATTCTGTTTACCGATAATTTTTTCATCGAGACGGAATCGATCCTCGAGCGTGACTTCATTGAGCGGTTTCAGGAGAGTTTCGGCTTGAAACCGACCCGGTATGCCGCTCAGGCTTATGATGCGGCGGTCATGCTTTTGACTCAAATCGATGCCGGGGTGACGAATCGGGAAGCACTTCGTCAGGGACTTAGTCAAATCAGCCAATTCAGGGGAATTACCGGGACTCTCTCTTTTGATGAACAGGGTGAAATCAATCGACAGTTACACATTCTGACAGTTGATCACGGCTCATTCATCCAGCTTCAGTGACCTTGATAATTGGTCAACCTGATGAGAGTATCTTGAGAATAAACCGGGCGGTATGATCAGAACCGTTCGGCTGAGTGGGTGGATGTTTCCGGGCGGACAACAGGAACGGTAAACGTTCGATCCACCGGCCCTTGATAAAGTCCTCATCGGTCAAGGGACAACAATCAAGATTCCGTTGCACGAAAGCAACCATGCTGTCTGATTCGGGAAAATGTTCGCGAGGAATATAGCCGAAGGGTATACCGGCAGTGTAGACTTCAGCCACGGTGCTATAGCCCAGTTTTCCGATAACAACATCGCAACTATGGACCAGATCGGGATGGTAGAACTCAGAATGGGCAGGCAGGAAGGTAATATGATCTGCATATTTCCTGTCATCAAGGGTGCCGGCTATTATAAAATGGGCCTGTTTGTACTCCCGTAATCCAGCGACAAAATCGATGTCCCAGGGGACCCCTCCCATCGTAATCAAGACTATTGGTAGGTCTTGTTCAATCCGGAGCCGTTTTCTGAGTGATAACCGGCTCGAGCGTGGCGTCCGAGCGATGGGTGGGACCCGCAGGTCGGCTGTTTGCCTATGACTGATCGGTTCCGTCTGGACCCGATAATCGAATCGAGCATACAAATCCTCGAGCAGGTGAGTAAAATGGGCAAAGCCTCTTTCCTTGTCGAGATAGTGACTATAAATCCAGTCCCAGGTGAAATTTTCGACCAGGATGGTCGGAATGCCCAGTCTGGGTCCGACCATTACGGCCACCGGTGAGATATCACAGACGATGACTTGGATTTTTTGTTCAGTGCAGATGTGTACCAGTGAATCGATCAGGCTGTCTCGGACGGGGAACAATTGTTCAAGCTTTGTCAGCGTTGCCTTCAAATCTTCACGCACAGGATTGTGTTGCACGAACCCGACATCGATCAGGGCGGGATAATACTCAAAACGACCCGAGAGCGACTCGCGAAAAAACCAGTCTGGAATGGTGCTGATGATAGTGAGTTTGAGATCAGGTTTGAGCTGATGGAGTGCTTGCATGACTGCTGCGGCTCGAGCGGCGTGCCCGAAACCGTGTGGTGTAACAAAGTAAGCGAGTGACGGTCCCGTCTGGTTATTGTGATCGAAGAAGTTGGGCATGGGCCCTGGTCCAATCCTGGGAATGGTTAGATGGTAACGGGACTGATCAATGTTTGAGCTCGATGACTCGGGGGACCTTATAAATGGCCATTACTCGTTTAGCATAATGCATGAATTCTTTCTCTGTAGCTGTTTCACCGTGTTTGAGCTGAATGATGGCTTTGCCGAGTTCTCCCTGGATTTTATCAGGTATTGCTTCAACACTCACGTCCTGTATCTTGGGATGTGTTCCCAGCAGTCTTTCCACTTCACGAGGGTAGACATTAAAGCCCCCGGTGATAAGCATGCGTTTGCATCGTCCCGTCAGGTACAGATATTGATCGCTATCTTTCCAGCCAATGTCACCGGTATGGAGCCAGCCGTCGACGATGGTTTGTGCGGTCGCTTCCATTTTCTTCCAATACCCCTTCATGACAAGGGGACCCGAAACGAGTAATTCTCCTTGAGAATTGGTCGGACATTCCTGACCCAGCCGGTCGACGATTTTAACTTTCGCACCTTCGAGGGCCAGGCCAATCGAGGTCAATTTATTCGGTCCGTCAAAGGGATTGACGCTGACACAGGGGGAGCATTCGGTGAGTCCATAGCCTTCTCTGATTTCGAGTCCTATATCGCGGTATTTCGTGGAGAGCTCGAAGGGCAGGGCAGACCCACCCGCAATAATTAAACGGACCGAATCGAAATAACGAGAATTAAAATCATCATGAAACAGGAGGCCGGCATAGAGTGTCGGAACACCATTCAGCACTGTAATCCGGTCGTTTTTCATACATTCCAGAAAATCCCGGGGATTGAAGCGTGATTGAAGGTAAACGGTGGCGCCGGCAGCCAGCGGTGACATACAAGTCGCCATGGCACCATACGTATGAAAGAGCGGGATCGCTGACAAATAGCGGTCTTCCCGACAGGTGCCCATTCCTTTCATAGTCATCAGGCAATTTGACCATAAGTTTCCGTGAGTTAGCATTGCTCCCATAGGATAACCATCTATGGCTGCGGTATAGGTGATTTGGGCGAGTGTGTCGAATGTGGTTGCGGTCCGAGTACCGTGTTCAGTTGATGAAAGGTCAATCCCCTGCCATCGGGCTTTTGAACTGCTGTCCCGTTCTATGATGATCATATGCTTGACCGAGGTGGCTTCGGGCTCGATCTCATTAAAAATACGTGCAAAACGTTTATTGGTAATGAGTCCGACTGCTTCGGTGTCGGACAGTTGGTATTGCAGTTCGAGTTTCTGGAGCATGACATTGAGTGGGATAACGACCATACCTGCCCGGATAATGGCCAGATGGGCGATGACGAATTCAGGCGAATTCGGCAAGGCCAGGCCAATATGATCGCCCTGGGCCAGGCCGAGTTTATAGAGACCTGTACTGAAGGATTTCACTGCTTCCAGAAGCTGATGATAGGTCCAGGTTTCACAATGGTCGTAATCGATGGCAATCTTATCGGGATGGTTGGCACAGCTAGTATCAAGGAATTCTGTTAAATTTACCATATAGACTCCTTACAATGCCGTCACGTTTCAGACACATGGAAGCAGCTAAACAGGTATATCGCTTGCATGTGGCGAGAAGCTTACTTTAGCAAACATCGCTTTGACATGATAGTGCCCAGGGTCAAAGAGATTAAAGCGAATGATCAGTCTTGTCAAGTCTGGCTGAATAGGTTATCTAATCATTCGTAAGGGGTGCCTGACTACCTGACAGAGTCTTGACGATAGTCTCCACAAATTTATTTTTCCTGACGGGCAGAATAATATAATCGTCTGCGCCGCATTTCTTGGCAAGTTTTCTTTTTTCGAGGACAGTCACAATGATGACAGGGATAGTGCTTGTCTCAGGTTGTCCCTTGAGTTTTTTCAAAAGCTCCCAACCATTAATATCACTCAAGACCGGATTCAGGCAGATGAGACTGGGCTTGAGTCGCTGGATTTGTTCGAGTGCTTCGCGGCCTGATGAGATGGCGAGCACGTTATAGCCATCCTGGACCAGATATGTTTTCAGTAATTTGGAGATATGCTGGTCCGGCTCGATTAAGACTAGTAGGATATTGTCCTTAACTGTGGCGGTTACCGCCTGTTCGACCGGTTGCTCCATCTGCTCTTCGGTATCGAGGACACGATGAGGAATAGTAATGGCAAACTGTGTGCCCTTGCCCACAACGCTTTTTACCTCGACTTGACCGCCATGCAATTCGGTAAAACTTTTCACAATGGTCAAGCCTATGCCTGTGCCGCCGTATTCACGCGTGGCCGAGCCATCACCCTGGCGGAATTTATCAAATATGTTGTCCAGTAATTCGGGACGAATGCCGATTCCTGTATCAGCAACTTGAATTTCAAGCATGTTTTCCTGATCATCGGCTTCTTTGGGTTTGACACGCGCTTTTATTCTGACTTTGCCCTCTTTGCCATTGAATTTGAGTGCATTACTGATCAAGTGAACGATGATCTGGCGAAATTTTACAGCATCAACAGCTATGGTCAGTTCAGGCACTTCATTGTAAATCATGATCTTCCGCAATCGGGCTAAAGGCATGAATTCCGCGATAACCTGACGCGATACTTCCTTTAAATTCACGTTTTCAAGAAATAATTCGGATTCACCCCGCTCGATTTTAGAAAAATTCAGAACATCGGTGATTAATTGCAACAATTTATGGGCCTCATCATAAACCGGTTGCAGAAATTCTCTCTGTTCCTCGCTGATTTCACCGATCAAACCAGCCAGAATCAACTCGGTATTGCCTATGATCATGGTCAAGGGCGTCCGAAATTCATGGGAGACATTGGCCAGGAATTCCTCACGGAGTTTGTCCAATTCCTTGAGTTGGCTGATTTGACTCTCGAGGTCTTCGCGGTTACGACGGATAGCACGGACCATTAAGTTCAAACCTTCGAGAATCTCATCATACTCGAATGTGTTCAACGTTACCGGAAGGGGTTCAAGATTCCCTTCCTTTAATGATTTGCTGTAATCGATCAGCTTTTGGAGCGGTCTGGAAAAGGTTTGGGCAATGAACCAGCAGATTACCGACATGAAGAGCATGATGGCTAAGGTCCCTAATGTTATCGATTGCAGCTCCATAGTCTCGAGCTTGTTTTCAAAATTCAGCACCGCCAGAAAAAGGATACTCGAGATGGCCAAGGTGATATAAGTCAGCGTCAATCCGGTCAGAAAATAACGAATACGGAAGTTCAGCGATGTTCTATTCCTCAACATCACAATGAGAACGATAAAAGCTGCCAGATAGGAGATAAAACTGACGTTCTTCATCATGGTGTGATCTGGAGAGATCATGAAAAACAGCTCACCCAGAGAGATTACAATGAAAATATGGCTAAACCAGCGGAGCAGGTTCAATTGCTTTGTGTTACTCCGAGTATACAGGAGAATACCAGCAGCCAGAATCAGGAGGAAGGAAAACAGGTTAATTTGACTGGGATTAAAAGAAATGCCCAATCCGGATAGACCGATCAACAAGGGCAATTCCTGCTTCTTTTTCAACGATTCGAATATCTCCGAAACATTTGCATTCATCTTAGTGGATTGATTGTCACTCAAATTCTGACCCAGACTATTTTTTCCAAGTAAAGCCACCAGAATAAACAGACAAGCCAGCAAGGGGAGGAACTGGCTAACAATGGGCAAGATGTCCGGGTAAAGAAAACGTTGCAAGAGGACCAAGGCTATGAGTCCAAAACCGATAAAACCGAGGATATCCTTGAAAGCACGATGGTGCAGGGCAAAAAACAAGAAAAAGATAGAGCCATAAAAGCTCATCTCCACAGTTATCAACATGAGTGATATTTCGATCATGCTTATCCCATCTTGGCAGATTTGTTCAACCATCAGGTGCAAACCTGTAACTAATTATGCATTATATACTAAATTCAAGAATTTCAATCAAGTCGAGTGTGAAATGAGCTATTTGCGATGTCTCGAAAAGTGAGTAGCCAATGGCCGTCACAAATCTTCACTCAGGGCTAACATTCCTCGCACAATAGTATGTTCCATGAATGATCAAGCTTGACTTCGGGTCTCAGCGTTCTATGTTTGTTCTCGATATGGCCTATTCTTCTGATGTTTACCTAGCATTCGATGATGAACAATCAGTTCCTGATGCGTACGGGAGCAAAAAAAAACTCATTATTGCTCATTTTTTTTAGAGAGATTATTGAAAAAATATAAGAGACAGAATACTGTATAGAACATTTCCTGCTCATCAGTAGTCTAAATCGTCGGGGAAGGGGAGCCTATCAAGGTATCCCTTAATGTAAGGAGACCGTTTCGTGAGATCACGTGTAATCGATCAATTGGCGAGAGAGTATAACCTGACAGTTAACCAGGTCGAGAAAACAATCAGTTCACGTGATGACGGCGTGCCTCTGTCTTACTTAGTGAACTATGCGAGGGATATCGTTGGGGACCTCGATGAAAAGAAGGTGCTCGATCTGGAAGAACGCTATCGTACTCTCACCGAACTCGAAAAGAAGAAAGCGACTCTCCTGCATACAATCCACAAGCATAAAAAATTGACAGAGGCTCTTCAAAAAAGCATTGAACAGTCTTATACCCGCTCGGAACTTGATGATCTTTCTCTCGCTTATCGGACCAAACATAAGAGTCGGCCAGTCATATCTCGTGAGAAATTTCTATTGCCCTTGGTCGACGCTATTCTGGAGCAAAGTATCAGCACTGGTACGTTGGAAGAGCTTGCGAGTCCGTATATTGATTCCAAGAAACAGTTGAATTCGGTGCCCGAAGTCTTAGCGGCAGCCAAGTCTCTTTTGTGCGAGCGCCTGTATGAAAATTCCGATCTTCGGAAGATTGTCCGGAACTATTGCGCTGACCGTGGTCAAATCTGTTCTACCCGATTGGCTACTGCCCGCAAGAAGAAAAAAATCTCCAGGTTTGAATCCTTTTTCAATTTTAACATCCCTGTCTCCTCCTTGAATGCCCATAAGATATTCATGTTGAGACGTGGCGTTGATGAGGGTATTCTTCAGGTCAGCCTGAAAGTCGACCAAGGACCGTTACTTGCCCAAATGCGAGAAGTGATCATGGCCCAGAATGAGTCTATTGGTCTGGAATTGCTCGAACTCGCCTTACAGGAAACGCTGGAAAAGCAGATATTGCCCTCAATCGAAAATGATATTATGCGGGGTTTACGAGAGAAAGCGGAAAAGGACATAATCGATCAGGTGATCAACCAGGTCGAGCGTCTGGTCATGGCACCACCTTTTGGACAGCATTGTGTCATGGGCATCGATCCCGGTTACAAATCGGGCTGCAAAATTGCCGTGGTCGATAACAATGGTGCTCCCCTGGCCACAATGATCTGTTACCCGCATGAGCCCCAGAATGAAATTGAAAAGACCAAGACCTCGATCCTTGAACTCGTGCAAACTCATGGCGTTGAAGCTATCGTTATCGGCGATGGTATTGCCTCACGCGAGACGGACCAGCTCGTTAAAGACATGTTGCGTGAGGCAAAACTCAACAAAATCATGAGCCTGGTTATCAGCGAGATTGGTACGAGTTCTTATGCAGCCTCTTCGATTGCGGGCGCTGAATTACCCGAGCTTGAATTTGCCCTGCGCGGTGCTGTGAGTATCGCCCGTCGTTTTCAGGACCCACTCCGGGAATTGGTTAAAATCGATCCGCGTGCTTTGGCTTCGGGGCCTTTTATCCATTATATCAACCAGAACCAATTGCGAAAGTATGTCCGTTTTACACTCGAAAAATGCGTTAATACCGTGGGGACTGATCTCAATACTGCATCTCGATTTCAACTCAGTTATGTTTCAGGTCTATCTGATACGTTGAGTAAGCGGATCATCAAGCATCGTGAAGAAAAGGGCCCTTTCAAAAGGAAAACGGATTTATTGAGTGTCAATCATTTCGGTAAAAAGGCTTTTCAGTTTTCCGCCGGTTTTCTGCGGGTCCATGATGGGGAGCATCCCCTTGACGCCACGGCCATTCATCCGGACCACTATGAACTGATCGAACACATTGCTCAGCACAATAATTTGACTCTATCCGACATGTTGAACAATCCCAAATTTCTCAAAGAACTCGATTTCGAGCGTTATGCCGATGATAAAGTCAGCGTCTTGACCCTGAACACTATCCAGCAGTTATTACTGCATAAGGGTCGTACTCTTCGTTCGTCATTCACATCGATCTCGTTGAATGAATCCATCTCTTCGATTGCTGATATCAAACCTGCCATGGTCCTGACCGGACGAGTTTCCAATGTGACCGATTTCGGGGCCTTTGTTGACATTGGTGTCCATCAGGATGGCTTGGTTCATATTTCTGAGATCTCAAATGATTATGTCAAGGAAGCTCAGAAGGTCTTGAGTGTAGGCGACATTATCAAAGTACAGGTTTTGAAGATTGATCCGGAACGGAATCGGATTTCACTGTCCATGAAAGCCCTTGAGACTCCGTTACTGAATACTCAGAATATTCAAGATAACAAGAAAAAGAAAAAGAAGAAAAAGAAGAAAAAAGTTGTAGTGCAACAGCAACCACAAACCAAAGTTGAAAAGAAAATGCCGAGCCTTGAAGACCTAGTTAAACACTTCAATCGACTGGGCTGATTCTGATCAGTACGTGTCTGCCTCTGATGAAAGCTTGGGGATATCACAGCTTTAGATTGACAGCAGCAACCGTTTTTTTCATGTTCATGGTGTGTCAATCCTCATGTATTTCACCCACCAAACTCGCAAAACTCGAACCGGGTATCTGGATATCGATCGAGGGTGGGTATGATGCTGATTTTTCACCTGATGGCAATTCACTGGTCTACACGGAATCGGTAAAAGGGATGAATTGGAAGGAAGATATCATCCTCTATTCACTGCAAACCGGACAAAAGACCCGCTTGAGTTCCAATGTTTTCTGGGATGGGGAAGCTCGATGGCAACCAGGTGGGGAACATATTGTCTATACGACCGAAACTGTTGGTCATAAGACCCTGTTTCTCTATTCGGTCAAAGACGGTTCAACAGTCGAGCTTTCGGAATCCGAAGCATATCATCCCTGCTGGTCACCAACGGGTCGGCAACTTGTTTTTGTCAATTCAAGTTCCCGTTTTGCAGAGTTATGGCTATATGATCTTGATACGCAGGTTTACAGGCAGTTAACGGATTTTGAAAAGGAAGTGGCAACACCTGCCTGGTCGCCAGACAATTCAAAGATTGTTTTCTGTCTTAAGACCGATGATCAGTGGGATTTATGGCAGATTACTCTGCCCGAATTCGAACCTCAGCTTCTCTTCAAGACTATTCAAAATGAATGCTATCCCCGATGGTCCAGTTCGGGGCGTTATCTCGCTTTTTGTTCATTTGTTCCGGACGCCAAGGCCAATGTCCGTCAATGCAAAATCTGGATCGCGACCAGGGAAGGTCAAACTTTCCCCGCCAAAGTCTCTCTGCTGCTTGAAGCTAAAGAAAGTGGTCAGAAATTCTTTTACCCCTCATTTTCACCTGATGACAAATTTCTCGTTTTTTCGACCAACCAATCCCAATATCGTTGGGACCTTGGTTTTGTTGATCTTGACAAGCGTCTTGAACAGGCTGCTCCTCAATAGTATCAGGGAACAGGGCGACCTTATTCCTGAAATGTCTTGACTTTGAACGAGTAATTTGATTATACTGACATTACTTTTCACGGTGAACAACCTGGAGGTGTTTTTTGACGAATACCATCATCATTCTCGAGAGTAATAAGACTTTTTTGAAACAGATAAGAAAACTGCTCGAGGCGGAAACTTACACGGTTATTACCTGTGAATCTGCTTTGGATGCCTATAAAGTTGCGATCAAACAGCAGGTTGACCTTATTGTGACGAATGTCCAACTCCCGAAGGTGAGCGGTTTGCACTTGGCCAAAAAACTCAAAAGCAAAGCGATTACCGATAAAGTGCCTTTACTGTTTTTTGGGAAGAAAACCATTCTGGATGCCCAGGTGAAAGAACGTATCGCTTCGTTGGGTCATAACTTTTTGGCCTTGCCCTTGAATAAATCGAAATTGATCGAGATGATCGGACATATTTTACATCACGAGCCCGTGGACGATGATGACCAGAATACAGAAGTAAAGTTTCAGGACGACTCAGGAATTGAACATGATGCCAGTCAGGTTGATACTGACAAGTTCGATCAAAAGGAGATTAAGGAAGGTCTTGATAAATCAGGTGAGTACCGTGAAGACTATGAAGCTTCCAAGGTCTTGGCTGAGATAACGCAACAAGCCGAAGAAAATCTGAGCAGCATTATCGCTGCTAAAGAAAAGAGCCAACTTACGCCAACTTCCCCGGGGACCACTAATTATCTTGGATGGTGGGGCTTTAAAATCAGGCCTTACTCAAATACACCCGACAGTCGCTTCTACTACAACTCGAAACAGCATTCTGAGGCTATCACCCGGTTGATGCATGCGGTCGAGAATATGGAAGGCCTGGCTGTGCTCATTGGGAGAATAGGCTCAGGAAAGACGACACTTGCCCGCCGTATGCTCGAAAGCTTTGATCCCAGTGAATATGTGGTCGCACTCATGGTGATCATTCATTCCGCTATTACACCAGATTGGTTGCTCCGGAAAATCGCCCTGCAACTCGGGGTCAAGAAAACTGAAACCCAGAAATTGCTGTTGATCGGACAACTCTATCAGCGTTTGGTCGAGATTTATGAGGAAGGGAAGAAGGCTGTCATTCTGATTGATGAGGCCCAGATGCTTCAAACGCGTGAATTGATGGAAGAATTCCGAGGCCTGCTCAATCTCGAAGTCCCGGGTAAGAAACTCCTCACTTTTGTGTTTTTTGGTCTGGAGGAATTAAACGATTATCTTGCTCTTGATGAACCATTAAAGCAACGGATCGCATTAAAGTACACCTTGCATTCGTTTGATCGGCCGTCGACCCGGTCTTACATATTACACCGTCTTCACGTGGCTGGTGTCACGAATCCGATTTTTTCCGAGGATGCGATCAGCCTGGTCTATGAATTAGCGAAAGGCACACCTCGATTGATCAATACTATTTGCAACAATGCCTTGCTCGAAGGCTTCTTCCTCAAAAAGCGTTATATCGACCAAAATCTTATCAG
Source organism: bacterium (assembly GCA_016934675.1). GTDB lineage: Bacteria > CSSED10-310 > JAFGSJ01 > JAFGSJ01 > JAFGSJ01 > JAFGSJ01. Next base: position 19,238 of record JAFGSJ010000035.1, read on the forward strand.
AAGCGTGGGTGAAAACCTGGACCTCGAAGAGCATGCTTGAGTCCAGAGGACCATGTCGTCATTGATCTGAAGCGTACATCGAACAAACCGGACCACGACAAAGCTTGTAATGAACAAATGCAGAGGGAGCATGAACATAGATGACCGTATCAGCTATCCGGGACCAGAACGATAGAATAGCGATTACCATAACACCTTTTTTAATACTCATCCTGATCACAACTTCTTTTTTGCTCTTCACTCATTTCTACCGGTTGGACAGTAAACCAATCCATCATGATGAAAGCATCCATGCCAAGAACTCATATGATCTTATCCATGGCAAAGGATATCGCTACGATCCGGTTTATCATGGCCCTTTTTTGTATTATTTTACGGCAGTCGTTTTTTTTCTGACTGGGGATAGTGATTACACGGCTCGATTATCGCCAGCCCTTTTTGGTTTGGGACTGTTTGTCCTGAGCGTGTTGCTTGCCCGGATGCGGATTTGGTCTGGCCGCCAAAACTACTGGCTTCCCGTTTTTATTGCTTTATCGCCCACCTTGACCTTTTTCAGCCGATGTCTGATCATGGACATTTTTTCCTGTTTTTTTGCAGTCCTGCTGATCTATGCCACCTTGCTTTATGTACGTACCAAAAACGACAATTACATTTTGCTGATGGCTTGCGCCTTGACCCTGTTATTCTGTATCAAAGAGAATGCTCATATCACGGCGTTTATTTTCTGTGGATTTCTGGTCATCCTGGTAATCTGGTCTCATATTTACGCTGAGCGGTCGAGTCAAAAGCCTGGACTCAGAAGACTGTGGAATCGGAGCCAGTGGTTCGAGACCATTGATGACTCTATCGTCAAGTATCACCATCTGGCTAAAATAATGGTCATTCTGGCTGTAATCGAGTGCAGTCGTTTTGGATTTGTTCTTTTGAAGCAGTCACAGTTCTATGATGACTTGGATAAAGCAGTGAAACTCATGGTGGCCATGCTATTCATCACTCTGGTCTTGGTTGCAGTCGCCCTGCTCTATCTCGGACTCGAATTTCTGGTCATCAAACGACAAAAGGAGCACTTTTCATGTTTCAGTACTGACTCGCTCAATCGCAATGAACCAGTTTTCATGTTTTATATGGTAGTCATCATTCTGTTTGCTCTGTTCTATACGAGTTTTCTCCAGGAACCCGGTCGATTGTCCGATGGTTTATTATCCGGGATTAGTTACTGGCTGGGTCAACACAGTAATCCTCGCATACCCGGACCGTTTTCCTATTATTTTCCCATATTACTCGTGTATGAAACACCACTGCTCATTATTATGCTTTTAGGGATCCTCTGCAATCTTTCATTCCTGCGGATACTCAGCTTACCACTTGTTCTCGGGCTTGGCTGGATACTGAGTTCACCGCGGGTCATGGGTATTAAATGGCTTCAACCGGAAAAATACGATCTGACCAATCTTGAAGGGGGCCTGGTTCTGACCATGCTTTGGCTTCTGTTGCTCGGTTTGCATCAATTGTTGAGTAAGAAACGTGTACTCGAAGCTTTTTTTCTGTTTTGGAGCATCATGGCTTTACTGTTCTATGGTTTTGCCAATGAAAAAGTGCCCTGGCTGGCGACACATTTGGTCCTGCCCCAGATATTTTTGGCCAGTGCGTTCTTGACCAGATTTTTCAGCAGGGACAAGTCACACTATTTGAAATTCGTTGTGTTGCTCGGCCTGATCATAGGTCTTGGTTATGTCATGAGAAGCACGATCATGCTCAATTTTTATCATGAATCCGATCCCCGCGAAATCATGGTGTATGTCCATTCGAGCAAAGATGTGCCAGCCGTTGTCCGGCATATTGAAGAACTGCAGTTCCGATTGGGTCCCGATCATGAATTCAAAATCATTCTCGAGGATGATGCCAATTGGCCCTTTGTCTGGTATCTCCGCAATCATAAGGTCATCTTTCAAAATTCGATCAATCGTTTTGATGCTGATGTCATTATTGCCCGTTCTAATCCGCCCCAATCTTTTATCAATGAACTCGCCAAGCAAGGCTTCAAGGGACAACGATATCGTTTACGGGCCTGGTGGATCGTGGAGTGGAAGAAACTCTTTCAGCAATCATGGTCGAACATTTTTACCAGTTTGCGAAAGTATCTCCTTTATCGAGAAATGTTTCTGGGAGAACCAGGCTCGACGGATTTTCTCTATTACTATCTCGATCGGGACGCTGATAATCAATCCAATTCAGACCGATCTGCGGAGGAGACCGAGAGCACGGGTGAGCAGAAACCAGCGACTCTTATCGATAATCATGATGGTCCTGATCCGAATGGCGATCAGGAAACTCAAGAGTCACCCCTTGTTCAAAGCCCGATGGCTGAACGAGTGCTGGGCACGTCCGAAAACTTTCAAAAAGGACTGCGCGGTCCACGTGATCTCGAAATTGGACCATCCCAGACAATCTATGTCGTCGATGCCGGTTATAACCGGATTCAAATATATGATAAAGATGGGCAATGGTTGAAATCGATTGGGACTAAAGGGGAAGGCCCCGGTCAATTCAACAATCCCCAAGGGATCGCTATCGGTCCTGATGGGACTCTATTCGTTGCTGATACATGGAATCATCGTATCCAGAAATTCTCTCCCCAGGGTACTTTTCTGGGACAATTCGGACAAGAACAGGATATGTGGGGGCCGCGTGATATCGAGATCAACAGTCAGGGTGAATTGATTGTCAGCGATACCGGAAAAACGAGGATTTTGGTTTTCAACAGCGAGGGCTATCTGATCCGTGAATGGGGTTATAAAGGCGAAAAACCGGGCTACTTGACTGAAGCGGTCGGCTTGGCCCTGACCGCTCATGACGATATCGCAGTGGCTGATTGTGGTAATAAAAGGGTCCAGTTTTTCAAGCCTGATGGGACCTTTATCTCAACTTTTCGAGTCGATGGTTGGGAAAATTATTATTCTGAGCCTTATCTTGCCATAGACCATGCTGGCCGAGTGTTTCTGACTGATCCGGAAAACGATCGGATTTTGGTCTATTCGTCCCAGGGTAAACTTCTCGCCATTCTGTCGGATTCCGGCTCACAATACGGTCAATTGAACAAACCCAAGGGTATTGCCTGTTTCGAGGATTACTATTATGTTTCTGATAGCCTGAATAATCGTGTTCAGGTCTTTCAGTCGCCCTTTCAATGATCTCTGTTTCGTGTACCATTCAAATGTTATCCACAAAACCTTGGGCTCATTCGTGAGGCATGTTTCCCTGAGCGGCTAGGACTTTTTTGAAAACCTCGATTAACACTGTTTCCTCATTCGGTTGAACGGTCCTTAAATCAAAAAGGAGACAGTCATTGGCTATGCGGCATATGATCGGGGGAGTAGCGTTGCGAAAGGCTTGTTCCAGGTCCGTCAGCGATCGGGAACGTGAAACGAGTGCAAGCAGTGCGGTAGGAAACTGCTCCCCGGGAAGACCACCACCGCCAAGTTGTGAATGACCCGGCTGGATGCTCAAGTCATAGTCATTGCCACAGAAAGGCCGGATGGCCTCGACCATTTTTTCAGAACGGGCCTTGATCGATGCCATGCTTTCAGAAAGCATCCTCAGTGTGGGCATGTTCCGGACAAGTTGCGGTGTATCATACAGGTATAGTTGGAGAGTTGCTTCCAGAGCCGCGATACACATTTTATCGACCCGCAGGGCCCGTAATAACTGGTTCTTTTTGAGGGAGTCGATAATTGGAGAAGAGGCCAGGATCACTCCAGCCTGCGGACCGCCCAGCAGTTTGTCGCCCGAGAAAGTCAGGATATCAACCGTGGGTTGGCAGGAACGGATACTCGGTTCATCAATATGTACCGGAAAATCGGTCGGGAGCAGATTTCCACTTCCCAGGTCAAACATGAACATGAGCTTGTTTTTTCGAGCAAGAGCTCCAAGCTCTTCCAAGCTCGGTTCTGCCGTAAAACCGTGCATATGAAAATTACTGCGATGGACCTTCAAGATCATGGCGGTATTTGAAGTGATAGCTGCTTCGTAATCGGACAGTGAAGTCTTATTAGTACAGCCGACTTCGACCAGGATGACTCCAGCTTTTTTCATGACTTCGGGAATCCTGAAACCACCGCCGATCTCAACCAATTCGCCTCTCGAGATGATAACTTCCTTGTCCGGGGCAAAAGTATCCAGCAAAAGGAGGACTGCCGCAGCATTATTGTTGACTATCAAGGAATCCTCATAACCGGTCAGTCGACGCAACAAGGGGACCAGATGATCATAACGGGAACTTCGTTTGCCCATCTGTAGATCATATTCGAGATTGGTATAGGTTGAACTTAATGCTTTGACCCTTTCAACCACGCTATCGGACAGGATCGAGCGACCGAGGTTGGTGTGGACAATGATACCGGTCGCATTGATCACCGGCCTCAGATAACCCTGAATACGTTCAGTCATCAATCCAAGGACCCTGCTAAAAAAACGTTCTTCTTGCCAGGCGGGAGCAGCATCGGCTGAAGTATCGAGCATCAATTCTCGCTGTTCAGCTTGACTCTGGCGGATGCAATCCACCACGACCGACCGGGGTAATCTTTCCAGAAAATGAGTGAGTCGTGCGTCCTGTAAACAACTTTCGACTGAGGGAATTTGTCTGAGCGCCGAGCGAGTGTTTTTTCCCATGGAAGTCATGACCTCTACTCATTATCAGCAGGCTGATCGGTCTCTGCGTCGGGAGATTCTGGCACGAGAATCATTTTTAAGTAGTAGGTTTTGTCGGCTTCGAGTGTAATATTCTGATGGGCAGATATATGACCCGGCAGGATCAGATTGATTGTATGATTTCCCGGGGCGAAGAGCAATCCGTTCTCCGAATCATTGGCTTGACCGGCCAGCATCTGAAAGCGATCATCGACATAGAGACTTGCCTCTCGGGGAAATAATCGGCACTTTAAAATGGACTCGTGCTTTGCCCCGTTCTCCTGATCGGACTGTTCCTGATTGCTGGACTCTGTGTCCGATACTGATGAAACGCCTGTGTTTGCATTCCGGTCATGCTCTGCCTTCTCGTGGTCAGCCTTCCCGACCGAGGCCAGCTCTTGCTCCTGCGATTCATACTCATCTTCAGGTCCTCGAGACAGTTTGGGCTTGGACTCGATCCTGTCATAATCAAAGGAATCCGGTGGTCCTGATCCGGCCGGACTTGGTTCGAGACGAGTGTTAAACTCCAATTCAGAACCTGATCGGACCCTTATTTCACGCGTGTAATCAAGATAACCCTGTCGACGAAAACTGATCCGGTATGTTCCCGCTTCGAGATAGAGATAATCAGGGATGCCGTTATATTGATCGCAGATACCTCTTTTCTCATCATTTATATAGACTTCAGCATCCTCAGGCACAACGTCAAGATCTAGATAACCCATTGTCTTTCCCAGTTGTGCTCCGAAAAGCACGAGCGTGGGAGCAGCAATGTGCTCCGCCCAGACCAATTCGACCTGGCTTGACAAATAGGTCCCTATGAGACCCACAAGCAGCACTGTTAGTTTCCTCATGGATTTCACCTTCATACTGTTCTCATTCTTATACTTGCCCTTATTCTTAACATCTTCACTTATTTCATCTACCCAGTATATACAAGAATAAACTTTGATTGCAAGCTGCCTCGCAACAAAATTAAACGTGTTTTTCAGCATTCAGAAACCGGACAGGATGACAGGGTTGAGATCAAAGGATATGCCGGGATCGGGATTGCAATTGCTTTTGAGCTCTTTTTCCCAACAAGATAGAAATAAATTCAGCGGTGCTCTGGGATATCTAGTCCACTTTTCTCATTTCATACGAATTGATCAGGCTCAGAATCCGGTCCGGCCGTAGCGCTAGAATCCTGCGATACCTGTGCCGAAGAGGAATCCCTTGTTTCCGAAGCAATGTCTGGGCAAGGTCGACGATAAAGATGTCTCTGCATAATTGGCCAGAAGCGAGACCAACCCTGTCGTTCTTCATCAGGGTTTTCTTTGAGCCATCTCTCAAAACTGACGATTTTTGCATCGAGATTATCCGCATAATGAAGAGTAATGGCCTCAAGAGTCATTGGCACTATTGGTGAGCCCCACTCCTGAGTACCATGATGAGCTAGAATCGCGTGCAACAATTCGAGTTGAGTGGATTCATCCTTACTTTCCACTATACTGGCCTGTTTCATGATTATTTCAGCACCGATAATAAGATGACCGAGTAATCGCCCTTGATCGGTGTAGTCAAACGTGATCGAATCCAGCTCATAAACTTTGCCAATATCATGTAACAGGGCAGCACTGATCAGAATGTCACGATTCAAAACCGGATAAAAACGAACAATTGCATCACATATTTTTGTAACGCTCAGGGTGTGTTCAAGAAGGCCTCCAACCATATTATGGTGCAATTTTTTCGCCGCAGGTGATTCTTGGAACATTCGCCGAAGGTCCGCATTACAGAAAATACTCGCTACCAATTCCTTTAAAAAAGGAGAAGAAATGGTGTCAATGATCTCTTCGATGGCACTCATCATTTCATTGGGATCACGCTCTGTCCTTGGCAAAAAATCGCTAATCGAAGCCTCTTCAGTCGTGGCGGCTCGCATCCTCGTTATTGTTAATTGAAGCTCATTTTGGTACGTCGTTACACTGCCTTGCACTTTGACCACGACGCCAGCTCTTATCTCATCGGTGATTTGGCCCAGATTATCCCATAGAACGGCTTTTATGGTGCTATGACCATCACCCAATATGAAGCGATAATAGACTTCACCATTCCGTTTCTGGCACATCTCACGTGACTGGACCAGAAAAAAGGCGTGAGATACTGACTGATTATTACTCAAATCTTCGATCAGGTTGGGATTCATTGCGTGATTTCCTCCTTTTTTCTTTTCGTTTCATCCTGCTCTCGTTCAATAATAGCATTATATGCCTAAATGTAAATCGGACACATGCTGTTCATTATCCCGGATGTGGAATTCTTGGGGTTGTGTTTCCTGAGAACATATGCTATTATACACCATCTGTATCACCATAGTGCGCCTGTAGCTCACTTGGATAGAGCGTTGGACTCCGGATCCAAAGGTAGGAGGTTCGAATCCTCTCAGGCGCATCGCTTTTCATGTCCTCGGCCTCTCTTGATCTGCCCGTCTCATTTTTTGTAATCGATTGTAACCAGCGAAAAAATATCCATTTCTTTCTTGACTTGAAAACCAGCAGTTGATAATATGATAGTGACTTGAGTATAGTGATAGAAGAGGTCGAGCTTTCAACATTCTGCTGATGAGGAACGGAACGGATGGTTTTTTTCAACTATGCCACCATGGAGATGGCTGCGAAGATAGTGTATTATGGTCCAGGCTTATGTGGCAAGACGACGAATTTGCAGTTTATTTATAATAAGACCTCAAGGAAGACTCGGGGTGAGATGGTTTCTTTGGCTACGGAAACTGATCGGACCCTGTTTTTTGATTTGTTGCCTATCCGTTTGGGAACAGTCGGTGGTTTCAAGACTCGCTTTCAGTTGTACACTGTCCCAGGTCAGGTTTTTTATAATTCCACGCGAAAACTTGTCTTAAAGGGTGTTGATGCGGTGGTATTTGTGGCTGATTCTCAAGAGCCGATGCTTGATGCGAATATTGAGAGTTTGGAGAATTTAGAGGAGAATTTAGCTGAGCACAGGCTTGATCTTGAATCGGTTCCGTGGGTCATTCAGTATAACAAACGGGATTTGCCACATATTCTAACCATTGAAGAGCTGGAAAAGGAACTCAATCAATATGGTGTTCCGTATTACGAATCGGTAGCGACCATCGGCAAGGGTGTTCTTGAAACGCTGAAAGGCATTTCCAAGCTAACACTGAAATATCTTCGTCGGAAAACGGGTGATGTTCCCGCTGAAACGCCTCGTTTTCAAAGGCCTTCGACTATTGCGGTTTCGAGTAAGTCCTCTGCAGTCAACAAGGAGCAGGAATCGGAGGAAGAAGACATCAACGATGTTGAATTTGATGTATCGGGTGGCGCAGAGGTTTCTGAAGCAGGAGAAATTGAGGTTGCCGCAATCGAGGCGCATGGGGCTGACCGAAAAAAAGAAACAGTCAAGCAAACAGCAGACACCGGCTCAGAAATGCCGGAAGAACAGAGTGATGATGTCGGAGTATCTGTTTCGGATTCTCAGATCGATGTCTCGGTTACCTATACGAGTGGTGAGCCAGGCAAGGAATATGAGTCAGACGAGGTTGATGGAGAAGGTGAAACAATTACTGAAACTTATAGTGATGGCGAGGTCATTGAAAAAGTGGTAACGAAAAAAATTGTCATTCCGATCAATATCAGCAAAGACGAGAAGTTCAAGAACATCAATCTCAATCTCAAGCTTGAGGTTGAATGTCAGGTTATTGAAGGTGATCATCGAACGACCGCCTCGACGACCACGACGACCAAGAAGACCAAGACGTCTGCTTCCGCGTTAGCACAAAAGACCTTGGAAGACTTCCTCCTGGGCAAGAAAAAGTAGAGGACGGAACTTTTCGTGACGAGTTGGTAAGGGGCGAGGGCTCGTCTTCAGCAGTTCGTTGACGACCCGAAGTGATCCGTATTGAATCAATCCATACAAATAAATAGTCTGGCTTTCCGTTTTAAGCAGGCTTTACTGTTTGTTTTCTGGTATCTTCCGGGTTACTGTTTATGCCTCCTGGTTTTCAGGTTAATGAACAGGACCACGGTTTATGACAAACCCACCCTTCGATATGACCACGGCTATCTGTTGGTTTCGAATCATCAATCATCGCTTGATTCCTGGTTTGTCGGTCATACTTGTTTTCCTCGTCCGGTTTGGTTCCCGGCTAAAAGTGAACTTTTCCAAATCCCGATTGCCCGGCATGTTATTGCCGGTTGGCGTGCTTTCCCGGTCAAACGGGGGATGCATGATTATGAAGCCATGGCATTCACTGCAGCCTTACTGCAAAAGTACATTGTGCTGATTCATCCCGAAGGCACCCGTAATCCGGGCCGCGAACTCAAACCGGGTAAGCCCGGTGTGGGTAAAATCATTCACGATGCTCGCTGCACTGTTATTCCGGTTTATTTCGAGGGCATGGATAAACTTTTGCCACGTGGACGTATCATGCCCTCATGGGGCAACCATGTCCCGATCATTTTCGGCGAGCCCATTGATTTTTCCGATCTCTTCCCGCTCGAGAGCTCACTCCAAATTTCAGAAGCAATTGTTGCCCGAGTCATGCAAAGTATTTCTGAGTTGCAGCGGGTCCTGATTGCTCACCTGGAAAACGAGGACCAGGACTAATCGTGTTGTTTTCAAACTGAATGGTCAAGGATATGCTTGTGGTCAATCAGTGAGCCTCCAGGAAGGGTTCATGGATCAACCTCATTTTTCTTGACATCTTGCCCCTTTTTGGTCATATTATATACAAAAAGGGTTGCATGGTCATCATTTCGAGGGGGCGGAACGGTCCGGATATGAAGAAGAAAGAAACGTTAAAAGACAAAAACTGGGCCAGACGGGAATATCCACGTCTGCCTAAGAGTAACATTGTCAGTTATGCCCAGAGTGACGGCTTGTTGCTGGGTGATCTTGAGGGTATGGCCATTACCAGGAACATAGGCCTTGGGGGGGTATTGATTCGGATCGATCATTCATTTCCCATTGTTGGTAATTATATACACCTTGAATTGGCCATCGAAGATGCGATCATCAAAGCGAAAGGCAAAATTGTGCATGTTCGGGACCGAGGTGAAAACCGTTTTGATACGGGCATTCAATTTGTCGATATCGCGGAAGATGATCTGCAGCTCTTGAAGAGTTATCTCGAGAAATCAGGTATTTTGAAGACAGACACATAAGAGCACCGGTATGATCGTGCCCATCACTCTCTATCGAGATCGCTTGACAGGTCACCATTGTTTCAACTATAATTCTTGTTAATGAGGGCAAGTAGGCCCGATTTTTTTATAGTGATAAGGGCCCAATCGAGGGCATGGAGTAGAGCGGTTTGCATTATTCAGAACGGGCAATCTCAGTCTTTTTGAATGTCTCATCCTAAACAGCGGAGTTCAGCAGAGAATTCCCTCATGAAGAGGAAGCGGGGATAGAAACTTGGACAACACTTTGGAAGTAAAAGGTTTTGGGCTGAAGATAAAATTCATCAGTTCCATACTTACCTTCATTGTCATTCTTGGATTGCTATCGAGTTATCTGCTTTATTCGAGGACCTATACCACCTTAAGAAACGAGTTCTTGGAGAAAGGGAACGTTTTAACCTCGAAGATGGCTCTCCAGTCTGGTCCACATCTCTATTTGATCGGTGCTGCAAGCTCGAAAAGCGAACTGACTCGGATCGCCCAGGAAGTTATTCGTGAAGCTGCGGTCCGCTATGTGATCGTCTATAATACGATCGGACAGATCGTTGTCGCGGCTGAGGTTATCAACGGTGAAATTGTCATTGATGATGATTTAAGCAAGTATGCACTCGTTCCCAAAGTGTCCATCACGGATAAAGAATTCGACGATTATTACTTCAAATCGTTGGACCAACTGGTCTTTCATCAGATTTCGCGATTAGATGAGACCTTGTTTGATTATTTTTCGATTGTCCGTTATGCCCCCAAATTGATGCAGACGGGGGATGGTGGGTCTTCCGAGACATTCGAGGAACCTTACGGTATGGTCCAGCTTGGCATGTCGACCCAGGCCATCTCGTCGCGGGTTTGGAGTATTATTCGCCCCTCGGTGACTTTGAATATCGTCTTGCTGCTCATGATCGGTTTTTTAAGCTCCTTTTTTGTCAATCGTCTGATCAATCCACTCAAAGGGATTGCCAGGACCTCATTGGCCATATCGCATGGCGATTTGACCCAGGAAGTAACTATCACCCGGACCGATGAGATTGGCATTTTGGAATTGGCTTTCCGGGACATGGGCATACGGTTACGGGATATGATCAGTAAGGTCCGATTGGCCGCTCAGAGGGTTGGTGAAACATCAACCCAGATTCTCCGGTTGACGAAAGATGTTTCCGGTGGAGGAAACAAGCAGGCCAATTCCACCGAGAGGAGCACCGAGCTGGTCGAGCGAATGATCGGTTCGATCCGCGAGATTTCCCAGAGCGTCGAGAAGCTTTCCGGTTCTGCGGAGAACAATTCATCATCGATCATGGAGATGGCCACTTCGATACAGGAAGTAGCTTTTCACACGGAAAGTTTATCTGCATCGGTGGATGAGACTTCCTCATCGATCGAGGAGATGACCGCTTCGATCACGCAGGTAGCGGACAATGTGCATGCCCTGTCTTCAGCCATGCAGGTCACGGCCTCATCGATCAATGAAATCGATGTTTCGATCAAGCAAGTTGAGGAGAATGCCAAGGAAAGTTCTCGTGTTTCCAAGCAGGTTTCCAGGGATGCCGAATTGGGAATGGGCACTGTTGAAAAGACGATACAAGGCATGAATCGTATCAAGCAGGCGGTCCAGGAAACGGAGAATGTCATCCTCTCGCTTGGTGGTAGTTCCCAGAAAACCGGGGAGATCCTTGATGTCATCAACGATATTGCCCGTCAGACCAATCTGTTGGCCTTGAATGCAGCTATCATCGCTGCCCAGGCCGGCGAACATGGTCGTGGCTTTGCGGTAATTGCAGATGAAATCAGAGACCTATCGGAACGTACTGCGGCGTCGACCCAGGAAATCGCCGAATTGATCAAGGGCGTCCAGAAGGATGTCCAGCATGCAGTCCAAGCCATGGAGATCGGCTCGGAACTGACCATCGAAGGCGTGGTCCTTGCCAATGATTCCAAGAAAGCCCTCGAACAAATCTTGAAAAGCACACAGAACTCGAATGCTTTGGCCCAGGCTATAGCCAAGACGACCATGGAGCAATCAAAGGGTAGTCGCCATGTCACGGAAGCCATCGATAATATCCGGGTCATGGTCCAGCAGATTGATAGTGCCACCCAGGAACAAGCTAAAGGCAGCAAGTTGATTATGAAAGCAACGGAGAATATGAAGGACAACACTGAGCAGGTCCGCAAAGCGACGGGTGAGCAATTTCATGGCAGTAAACTGATCACGAAATCGACCGAAGAAGTCAAGGAAATGGTCCAAAAAATCGAAGTCTCCTTGAAGATGCAAAACGTGGGTAGTCAGCAGATTCTCGATGCAATCGAGGAAATCCGGTCCATAATCAGGATGAATCAGCAGGCAATTCAGGAAATGGACCAGGGTGTGAAGAGACTACTCGAACAAGGTACGGAACTGGAAGAAACCGTCAGGCAGTTTACGGTCTAGCTTCATCAATAGGGATTACTTGGGACTTATTCTCCGAGCGTTCGAACGACGGTTGTGGAATGTGTCCCGGCACAGTTGTGACAATCAATGTCTGATAGCAATGATGCATGAAAAAAAAACCATAGCCTTTGTCTTGGCCGGAGGCAAAAAACCTTCGCTGGACATTCTTTCCCGGAAAAGGGCCAAGGCGGCCATACCTTTTGGGACGATTTACCGGGTCATTGATTTTGCCCTCAGTAATCTCATGCATTCCGAAATCAGTCATGTCGGTGTTTTGACGCAATATCGACCCGAATCACTCATGGACCATATCGCCAATGGTGAGGCATGGGATTGGCAGGGACGGCGCCGAGGCATCAAAATATTGCCACCCTATCAACGCCAGGAAAACAGTGATTGGTATAAAGGGACTGCAGACGCTGTCTATCAGAATCTCAATTTTATTTCGGACCGCGATCCGGAAACGGTCATGCTTATTTCCGGCGATCATATCTATCGTCTGGATTATCGACAGATTCTCAACTGGCATTATCAGAAGGGAGCGGATATAACCCTGGTTGTTCGACACTTTCCTGCTGCACCGCCAAGTCGATTTGGCCTCATGGACATCGACCAGGCCTCCAGGATTATTGCCTATGAGGAGAAACCCGAAACTGTCCGTTACGATTATATCTCGCTGGGAATTTACGTTTTCAAAACCGAGATTTTGGTGCCGTTACTCATCGCGGATGCGGGTAAGCGAACGACCCACGATATCGGCCGCGATATCATTGGCCCGGCGATTGAGTCCGGTCGCGTCTTTGCCTACCCTTATGAGGGACCCTGGTTCTATTTAAATGATATTCGGGCTTATTGGGAAGCGAATATGGACTTACTCGGCGATAAATCACTTATCAGTCTTGATGAATGGGGTATCGAAACGAACATGCTCGATGGTAATATTGCCAATTATCCACCGACACGTTTCCGTGGAGCGGGCCTGGCCCAGAACAGCATGGTGGCGAATGGCTGTTTGATCGAGGGGACTGTTCGGAATTCGATCATTTTCCCCGGTGTCAGGATTGAACATGGGGCAGTCGTTGAAGAATCCATTCTGATGAATGATGTCTCGGTGGGCAGCAACACGAGTCTATATGAGGTTATTGTCGATAAAAATGTCAGCTTCGGCTCGAATGTGCGGGCCGGCTTTGGTGAGAATATCCCTAATCATCTCTTCCCGGAGTTTTATTCGACGGGTATCAGTGTTTTTGCCAAAAGTGTCCGCATAGCCGATTCGGTCGAGCTGGGACGGAATGTTCTTGTCTATAACGATGTGAACGAGGAATTTTCGAAAGTACCGAGTGGGCAGACCGTGGGGGGCCAGGAATGAAGCAGACATTGGCTTTAGTGTTGGCTGGCGGGCAGGGTAGTCGACTCGGCCCGTTATCCTCGCAACGGGCGAAACCGGCCGTCCCTTTCGGCTCAATCTATCGACTCATTGATTTCTCCCTCTCGAATGCCTTACATTCAGATGTCCGTTGGATGGGTATCTTGACCCAGTATAGACCCGCTTCACTTATGGATCATATCGGTTTGGGCCATACCTGGAATTTTATCGAGCCCTTTCGTCAAATGAAAATCCTGCCACCCCAATATGGACGTCATGATCACGACTGGTACCAAGGCACAGCGGACGCTATTTACCAGAATCTGAATTTTATCAATCGGGTTGATGTGGACCTGGTTTTGATCCTGTCAGGTGACCATATATATAAATGTGATTACAAGGACCTGATTGATTATCATCGCAAGGTCGGAGCAGACCTGACCATCTCTGGTATCGAGATCCCCCGTCGCCTCGTCTCTCAATTCGGAATCATTTCAACAGACCCGCGTCAACGTATCATCGAATTCCAGGAAAAGCCGAAGGAGTCCAAGAGTAATATGGCTTCCATGGGCGTCTATGTCTTTCGGAGGGATGTCCTCGAAAGGGTTTTGACCGAGGCACAGATAGAGAAAAAATATGATTTCGGGAAAGATATTATTCCCCGGATGATCACAACCCACCGCGTTTTTCTCTATCCATTCACCGGTTATTGGCGGGATGTAGGCACGATTAATTCCTATTGGGAGTCCAATATGGACATTATTCGGGATTTAGTAGATTTTTCTTTGCCCAAATGGCAGGTCATTACCAATCATCGTTTTACGGAATTTGGCGTGAGAAAGCCTTCACTCTTCAGACCGGACGCCCGGATCGTGAATTCGGTCATTGCCAATGGTTGCTTGATTGAAGGTGAAGTTGTCTCCAGCATTCTATCACCTGGTGTGATAGTCGAACGGGGTGCTCAAGTCCATCATTCAGTCATTTTTCATGACTGTCGTATCAAGGCAGACGCTGTCGTTCATTGTGCAATCATTGATAAGGAATGTGTAATAGGGGCCAAGTCGTCGATAGGCTCGGCCCTAATCGGGGATTGGGACCCTGATCGCTCGCAACCGCCGCGTTTGACGGTTATTGCCAAGGGCATGAATGTGTCCGATAACGTGAATATCGCCGCTGGCACACAATTAGATGGACACAGGACCTGGCCTAATGTGTAGCACGCGGATTCCCCACCCTAACAACTTTCAATCCGCTATCCAGGTGTGAACAGGGCCATTATGTCTGACGAAACACTGAAAATGATCTTGACCTATTACCCACAACCCGTGGCACGCTGTCTGGATGCTTTTTTGAAAGAAACTGAACCGGCCAGGAAATACAAGAAATTATTGAATCTGTTCAATACAAGCCTGCGTTTTCTCTCCAATCTGAGCTTGTTGAATTATTTCTATTATGCGGTCAATAACACGCAGATCAACACGCTCATCAGCGATTGTCTGCACCGTTCAGAGGAATATCATTGGGACAGGTATCTCATCGAGATAATGGAAATTTTACAAGATGTGTCGGATGATTGCTTCATGCCTGAACTGGTCATTTTTTGCCAACAGCATGGTCAGCAATGGTCCGAAATGGTCAGTACGGTCCGGGCTTTTCGAGAATTATTGAAACCGATCGGACCTGACCTCGAGTGCGATAAGCAGCGGTTTACTCAGCTCCTCGAACAGTATGCTCCCAGACTCATGCTTTTTTTGGAACGGTTTTCATTCCTTAAGAATTACACTTTGACTCAATATCGAGGCCAGGCAGACCAGGCCGGTGTTTTTCAGCTTACTCTTTTTCAAGGATTATCAGCTCGATCGGTGAATCAGAAAATAGTAGATTGGACCGAATTCAACATCGAGCACTTGTTTCTGTTCGACCAGAACCACAAGAAACTGTTGGACCTCTTTCCCTTCATTACCAAGTGGCGTTGTGATCATTGTCCGGATGATCACTATTTTTTTTATAATGGGTTACCGGACCTGAATACGGTCCAATATTGTGATTTTGAGGCGAATCATACCATGCTGGTTCGGCGAGCTGATGTCTTGATCGAATTGGGTTCACTCCATCTGAAAAAGAACCTTTTTTTAAGGAGCAAAGACTTTTTCGAGCATGCCCGGGAACTCGATCCGGCCTCGGAAGTTGCCGCGAGCAAGTTGCTTCTTTGCCATGAAAAGCTGGGCAATCTTTATTATCAAAAGGAAAATTATTATCGGGCTTTGAAACATTATGAGGACGCCTTGAGCGTTGAACCTGATAATATCAGGATACTGTTTAATCTTGGATTGGTGAATAAGAAGCTCAAGGAGTATGATCGGGCCATCGACATATTCAATCGTCTGATCAAACGTAATCCCAATTATCAACGGGCATATGAGCTTTTGGGTTATCTCTATGAGGAAAGGGGTAACTATTCCAAAGCCCTGTTTTATTACAATCGATTCCTAAAGAGTGAGCCGAATCATTCACATGTCCTTGAATGCCGTCGGGCGATCATGAAAAAGATTGAGCACGATCTGAAAACGGAGAAGGAGCAGTCCAAACCCGGTCAAAGTGGTGAGAGGCCCATGACTTTTGAGGAAATGGTCACCGATGTCACCCGAGAGATCATGGACCTACCGGTCAAACCTTTGATCGGGCGTGATCAAGAAATAGCTGAATTGTGTCAGATATTGTGTTGTTTGAAGAAAAATAACCCCTTGATCATTGGTGAAGTGGGTGTGGGAAAAACTGCTATTGTCGAAGAGCTGGCTCGACGCATCATCAATGGCGATGTTCCTGTCCGATTACTCAACCGCCGGATTCTTCAGTTGAGAGCAGCCACACTCCTGGCCGGGACCAAGTTTCGCGGGCAATTTGAAGAAAGACTGCTCCTGCTTATCAACGAACTCAAACAACGCAAGGATTGCATTCTTTTTATCGATGATATGCATACGATCATGCATGCAGGGCAGACGAAAGGCAGCTCTTTTGATGTCTCGAACGCCCTTAAACCCGAGTTGGCCCGGGGCGATCTCCAGGTCATCGGCATCAGCACCTTCGATGAGTTTCGCCTGTATCTCGAGAAGGACCCGGCTTTTGAACGGCGCTTCCAACTGGTCAGGGTCCATGAACCGGACCTTGATATTTGTTTACAGATCGTCAGAAGTTTTAAGGAGCAATTCGAGCTCTTTCATCAAGTCATCATCGACGATGCTGCTTTTCTGGCAGCGGTTGAACTACCTCGGATCTATCTTCGGGACCGTCATCTCCCGGACAAGGCTATCGATCTGCTGGATCGGGCTTGTTCCATGGTCGCCATCGATAAGGCCACTATACCGGAAGATACACTTCCCCCCATGCCCATTGTCATGGAGGAGGATGTCGTTAAAACCGTCTCACTACTCACTCATATCCCTATTGCCAAGATCATGCATGCCCATTCCCAGCGTTTCCTCTCCATGGAAGAGGAACTCAAAAAACGGATAATCGGTCAGGATGAAGCCATCTCGGTGGTCAGTGAGGTCATCAGAACCACGAAAATGGAGTTTGATATCCACCCTCAACGTCCCGACGGGGTCTTCCTTTTCGTTGGACCAACGGGCGTCGGTAAAACCGAATTGGCCCGCGTTATGGCCCAGTTCCTTTTTGGCGATGAGGAAAAAATGCTCCGGATTGATATGTCCGAGTTTACTGACGATATTTCCACCTCAAAACTTATCGGCATAACACCGGGTTATGTCGGGTATAATGATCGCAACCAGTTAACCGATCATGTCAGAAATTATCCCTACTCCTTGATTTTACTGGATGAGGTCGAGAAAGCCAATCGCCAGGTTCTCAATCTTTTCCTTCAGGTATTTGATTCGGGTCGTTTGACCGATGGTCGTGGACGGACTGCCTATTTCAACAATACGACCTTTGTTATGACTTCCAATATTGGTGCAGACCTCTTTTCCAAGTCCAAGGTCGGCTATGGCCCCACTGTGCAGACTCAAACCGATCTTGTTTTTCATAGTAATGTCAGCCGGGCCGAACTGAAAAAAGCCGTCGAGTCAAACTTTCCGCCTGAATTCATCAATCGTATCGACGAGATTGTCTATTTTCGTGCTTTGTCGAAACAGGACGTCAGAACAATCGCCGAGTTGCATTTGACAGTCATCAGAAACAAACTTGCCCGTCAGGGTAAAACTCTTGTACTTACGAATGAAGCTCTTGATTTTATCGTCGAGCACGGTTACAGCGAGCAGTTCGGGGCCCGCAATCTGGCCAGAGTCATTCGGCGGTTTCTGCTTGATCCTCTTGCCCTTCGTTCCCTTCAACCCGAATGGGAGAAAACAGCGACCATCGAGGTCTTTGCCCTCGATGAGGCACTCAAAATCGAATGAACTGCCCGGTCCTGTCTTTCCGAACACACTCGACTATGAATTGCTCCCGGCCCATTACCCCTATGATATTCTGTATATAGACATTAAGCAGAACGACAGTCAACTGCTCCTGTTCGGTGCAGGCTCGAACAACACCCTGAGCCCGCTCGAGGGGGAGACAGCAGACAGGAGAGAGGAGGGAGGAGAAAAGATAATAGCAGGAGACAGCCTGCCCCGAGCCCGATCGAGCGGGGGTCAGGAGTCGGGATACTTGCTCGATTTAATTGCAGCGATTGTCTTTGTTCCGAATCTTCTTTTCTGAAGCGTAAAGACGTATTACACGTACCAGTATTGTTCTTCAGCGGTGCCACGTTCCACCTGGTACAATGGTATGAGTTCCGCGTTCAAGCAGCTTCGTAAGCTTGTATATAAATCAGGTGACTCAATTCCCTTCTCGAAACCAAAGGTTCTTGTTCTCGACCCGCTGAATCCAGCATTGACCGAATATCACGGAGATGGTCTGCTTGACGAAGAATCAGAAGCGTCTGAACGGGTGATGGACTGACAGCCGAGCCAGTCCCATTTGGGAAGGTCCGGCCAAACATACTGGCTGCTCCGAGCGTGGCATGGAATACAACCCTGAACTCAATGATTATTGTCATTTGGGCCGTGAACAGGCTCTGTCCCTCGCTGGCGGGGGATCAAGGGGGTGAATTCTCAAGGAATGACCAACTATGAAATTTGTTAGGTATACAGAATATGCATTGTCTTATTTGAGAAATTCATATATATTGTAGAATGAAGAGTCGCTATAAAATACTGTTTAGAAAATGATTAATTTTCAAAGAGATAAAGAAATCGAGTGGAGGACAGCATGAACAAAAAACAGGTCGTGATATTCCTGGCCTATTTTGTAGTGATCATCTGCGGTTCAGGATTCTATGCCACAGTCCAC
The DNA here is from genome assembly GCA_016934675.1 of bacterium. Classification (GTDB taxonomy): domain Bacteria; phylum CSSED10-310; class JAFGSJ01; order JAFGSJ01; family JAFGSJ01; genus JAFGSJ01. Next base: position 38,259 of record JAFGSJ010000035.1, read on the forward strand.
GGTCAGGATTTTCGCTGGAGTAAGGCGATCGGCAGCACATTGGATCAGATTTGTCATGGTGTAGCTGTGGATAGTTCGAGTAATGTCTTTATCACGGGCGAATTTCAGGGGTCGGTCGATTTTGGTGGAGGTCTTTTGAGCAGTGCGGGCGGTCGTGACATTTTCCTGGCCAAATACGCCTCCCAGGGGGATTATCAATGGGCCCTATCATTTGGCGATGCTTCGGAGCAGATCAGCTATAGTGTGGCCGTGGACAGTACCGGCAATGTCTTGATCACGGGTTCGTTTCAGGGCAGTCTTGATTTTGGGGGAGATGTCTTGACCAGTGTGGGGAGTACGGACATTTACCTGGCCAAATTCAATGCTGCCGGGTCCCATGTGTGGAGCAAGTCTTTTGGTGACGCTTCTGCCCAGATCGGATACTCGCTGGCGACTGATAACAACAACAATATCATTATCACCGGCAATTTTGCAGGTTCGGTCGATTTTGGTGGAGGACTCCTCATGTCTGCCGGAGGTACTGATATTTTCCTGGCCCGTTTTGGACCGACCAGTATGCATCATTTCAGTACGAGTTTCGGGGACAGTACGAATCAGAACGCTTATTGTGTCGCGGTAGATGGCTCGAATAATATTTACCTGACCGGTTCATTTCTCGGTACGGTCAATTTTGGAGGTACAAATCTGATCAGTGCGGGCAGTCAGGATGTGTATCTGGTCCGTTTCAATTCTGTGGGGAGCCATGTCTGGTCCAAGAGTTTCGGCAGTACTCTGAATCAGATCGGCAATGCTGTTGATATCGATACCGCAGGAAACTGCGTTGTAACAGGCTTATTCTTTGGCTCCATCAATTTCGGGGGTGGGATCATGACCAGTGCCGGCAGCAGCGATATCTTCCTGGCCCGGTTCGCTGCAGACAGTTCTTTTTTGTGGAGCAAAAGTTTTGGTGATGCCAGTGCCCAGGGAGGCAAAAGTGTGGCTGTTGATAATGCCGGCAACAGCCTGATAACCGGTTATATGCTTGGCTGCGTCGATTTCGGGGGCGGTATTCTGACCGGGGCTGGATTACGAGATATTTTTCTGGCTGCATACGATTCCGAGGGAGATCATCTTCAGAGCCAGATTTTCGGAGATAATTCCAATCAGGAAGCCCTTAGTATAACCATTTCGACCACCGGTACCGTGTATCAGGCCGGAAAATTCGAGGGTTCGGTCGATTTTGGGGGCGGAACACACAGTAGTGCCGGGACAGCGGATATTTTCCTTGTCTCGTATACGCCCGTCTCTGTACCCGCACTCGGATATGCGGGTATAGTATTGCTGCTTGTTTTGATCGGATGCCTGCTCAACCGTTTCATGCATTGATGCCCTGGTAGGGGTCATACCTAATATTTGACAATCAATTCAATTTACGTAGAGTGAGAATGTACCAGAAGATGCGGTCGTGTATAAGGGGTCGCTTCCTACGATTGAGTCTTGGGCTCGGGTGGATGACGATGAAAAGTCTTGTTCGTTCGTGCGCAACTTCTAATCATTACTGTGTCTTTTCTCACTCAAATAAGTCAAACGTCGACTTGACCCTTATCACTAATCACAAACCCCATCTGAAACATTCTCGCCGGTAATTGCACAAAAACCTGTGGGATCAATTGCTCTCATAACTGCAGCAGACTCATATCCCGGGTGACCGGCTGTCGATCCTCCATCGCTCGTCCAAAGGACATTAAACCAAACATTTTCCAACGAACTTGTATCTACTATTTCTGCCACTTCAAGATTACAGTCTGCAGAACCTGTATACATACCATAAGATCCAATGTCTCCATACAGAAGAACAGCTTCATCTCCATAACATGTTATTTCATCATAATCGAATATAATATAATCCCCTGATTTGTTGAGCAACAGCGGTAAGCCTTCTGCAGTATGACCATCACCCACAGGAGGTGGACCTAGACTGCCTGCAATAGTGCACTCGCTTACTTCGATGCTTGCTTCACTTGTAACGGTATTAACATTATTTAAATGTGGATATGTTACGGTTCGAATTATGAAATAATAACACGTAGATGGCATAAGACCGGTTACAGTCATAGTTGATGCAAGCTTATCCGCTGTAATACCGAAATAAGAATATGGACCGCCCGGAATATCGCTGTAATACACTTCATATCCTCCTTTATCTGCTGTATAAACAATAGGAGTCCAGTCCAGTGTGATAGAAGATACGCTCGGAGAGTGGGCCGTAATGCCGGTCGGTGCAATGGTTTGAGTAGATTCCCAATCTCCGCCGTCCTGTGCGTTGTTCAAGTAAATCCTGAGCGTGTCATTTTCAGTGTAAAGAGCGTTCCAACGAAGATCGGAATAGTCACCCCACAGGTTTGTATTTACAATTTCAATAGGAATATTACCGCTGAAATAATTAGATTTCAAACCAAGTGCTATCAGTTCTGGCAAGTTACCTAATTCAGACGGTATGCTTCCGCTTAACTCGTTGGATTGCAAATATAAATATACCAAACCTGTCAGATTACCGAGTTCAGATGGAATACTTCCACTTAATTCATTGTTATTCAAGGAAAGGGTCCATAAATTTACAAGGCTTCCAATTCCAGATGGTATCTCACCTTCCAGATGATTATTACCCAGTTGAAGGATTTCCATATCCGAAAGATCACAGATGAAATCAGGTATAGTACCATCAAGCTCGTTGAATTGTAATTGGAGACGACTAAGTTCTGAAAGGTTTCCCAGTTCAGAGGGGATGCTCCCGCTGAGTTCGTTGTTACTCAAGTTGAGCCACCTTAGACTTGATACATCTCCTAGTTGATGCGGGATACTTCCAGTCAATTGATTATTGTTCAGATAGAGGTGGCGAAGAACTAAAAAATTGCCAAATTGTGATGGTATACTGCTAGTTAATTGATTATTATCCAAATAGAGAAAACATAAAATCAGAAGGTCACCAATTTGATCCGGTATGCTCCCAGTGAGATCATTGTATCCCAAATCCAGTCTCCTGAGATTTGACAATGACCCGATTTCTGATGGTATACTCCCACTTAATGCATTGTCTGATAATTCAAGATATTCCAATTTTGACAGGTTCCCAAGTTCACTAGGTATGCTCCCGCTTAAATTGTTGTTATCCAGAATAAGCCTTTCCAGTACAGGTAATGATCCAAGTTCAGCGGGTATGTTTCCACTCAGTTGGTTATAACTCAAAATGAGTTCCTGCAGGTTTAACAGGTTTCCAAGTTCAGTGGGTATGCTGCCACTTAGCTCATTGTAAGCTAAATAAAGGTGGCTCAGGCTTGAAAGATTGGCTAGTTCAGAGGGTATACTACCGTTCAAATAATTACTTGACAGATTCAGGAAATCCAGCTTTAAAAGGTCTGCCAATTCAGAGGGTATACTACCGTTCAAATAATTAGATTCCATATCCAGGTAATACAGATTTGAAAGGTCTGCCAATTCAGAGGGAATAGTTCCGCTCAGGTCGTTATAACCCAAAAAGAGTTCAATGATTGTTGTATATGCTGCATCACAGGTCACACCAAACCAGGCGTTTTCACAGGGATCTCCCACAAGCCAATTAGTATTATAGAACCAGTTGTCACCGTCAGTGCTGTTATATAAGGCAATGAGAGCATCACGCTCACTCGTCGGCACTGCAGCCATACATTCTGAGACAAAAAACATGCCTGCACAAAGTATAAGTATAATTGTCCTCTTCATAATCTCTCCTCCCAATAAATGAATAGGAATTTCAATTTTTACCTTCAGTATAATCTTACCATAAAAGTTGTGAATGTCAAACGAAAATTGACCCCCTGTGATAATCGAAAATTGACTTGGTAATATGAAAAGCGGATGACCCTAAAAATGTGGTAAAATATATTCGGCAAACAATCATTTTACCACAACAAACTTTTAAAGGAGGTCCGCTCTGACTCACAGGAAAGTATACATGGCAATTGATGCACATGCAAGACATTGTGTGTTGGGGACGATGGATGGACGTGGGAATTTTTTGCGCAGCATTCGATTCGAGACCACCGAGAAAGAGCTCATTCGGAATGTTTCCGAGGTTCAGGCTGGGACTAAGATTCTGACGCTCGAAGAAGGTCCGTTAGCCCAGTGGATTTCTCGCACCATTACTCCTTGAGACGTTCCAGTTATCTCGCTCAGATCAAATCCAGTGCCATTCGTCATCAACTCGAACGCTTAGACACTGTGTTGGATGTGACCCTAGCTGAACAAGCTGCTGCCTTGCGGGAGGCCAAACAATTGGGTCGTCCCTTTGTCGAGATCAACGAATTTATCAAGATGCCGGGGGTTGGTCCGATGAGTGCCGTCTTACATGGGGTATGGCGGCGAAAGGAGGCCTATCAACCAGACAAATTTTAAACCTGGTCCGAAAGCGAGAACGCTGCTGGTCGTGGTGAGGATCGCGTGAGCTGGTTCGAGTGCTTAAGGCCAGTTCTTTCGGATCAGGGTGCTGGGGAAGATTCCATTGTCGGGGTCTAGCCGCTTCGTCAGATGTGAAAGCTCAAAGACTTGCCTAATCCCCCAGCTTTTTAATTCCCCTATGACCATATCGTGTCGAGCCGGAGTAATACGGAGGCTGAGCCACTCGGAGCGAGTCGCCGTCGTTATCAAGCCGGTAGCACGTCGCGCTCGATGCTGTCAAAAAGGGAATGGCTCAGAGAGGTGACTGGAGTATAAGACATTCAGTCTACCGAGCCGTAGCATTTATGCGAAGGCTGGCACCTATCAGAACTGATCCGTTACATAGAACACTGCCGGGGAGCGCTCACAAGAATCGGCGATCCAGTGACTCGACACGCAAACGAGTACTGGTCGTCCTCTGAAGGCAAGATTTTTGCTATTTTCAGTGGAAAAAGGTGAATTATGTCTTGACTTCACTTTTCAGAGGTGACCACCTACTCTCGTCTTTCTCCGGTCCTAAGGTAATGATTGATGGCTTCTTCCCAGTCTCTGAGATCGTGAGCATACATTAATTGGAGAGCCTTTTCATTGATTGCGTTGCCCATGTTAGTCAGCCCTGTGTACGTGTAGGTAATCTCCGCCGTAGCCGTTTGATTCGGAATAGCCTCACGGCATCGGATGTTAATCCACCATAATCGTTCTGGGGCAAAGACCGTATACTCGATAAGTGCTTGGTCAGGCAGATATTTCGATACGGTCCAAATATAATCAGGTTCGCCGTGTCCATGATGAGATGGCGTTTTGAAGATCATATGCTCCTCGACCAGATCTGTGGTCGAGTAGAGTATCTGAGGCTCCCATCCCATAGCCCATTCTCTTTCTCTGATGGGGCCAAATAGCGGGAATGCTTCTTTCAATGGGGCATTCAAAGTGATGGTACTTGTTCTTGATATTCTTCTTGATGTGGAAGCTGATGATGTCATAGTATTTTCCTAGTGTATGCCGCCCAACGCCCGGCATAAGGCGTGGCGGCTTTTTGCCGTCGCTCTTAATGCCGTTGTTCGATATTTATTTTAGTTTTGATAAATGCATTGTACCCCTTTGTCAAGACAAAAATGAAGAAAATTTAAGGTGATAAACTGAATAAAATCGGGTTAAATTTTGAATTGTGAATTAATTGGCTGAATCCTTTCATATACATATTTTTCTACCAAAACGACTCAATGTCGTCACCCATTGCACAGGATTGATCTCCGTTATCTGCCTATTCATCCCGGTAATTCACATTTCAAGACGCGACCCCTTTTCAGACCCCTTTTTATTTGTCAAATATTAGGTATGACCCCTGACACTGTGTCTTTTCTCACTCAAATAAGTCAAACGTCGACTTGACCCCATACATGACCACGACCACGGAAAATGAAACGAGGAAATCATGATCACTCAGTCGAGTGAGAGCAATCTGAATAGTCAGACAAAACCAGCCGGGCTGGTCGTGTTCTTCAAGTGGACCTCGCACCTGGCCGGGGCTGTGAGCATGCTCCTGACCATCTGGTGTGCCCTGCTCACCCTGTTTTCGGTTGGGTCAAACGCAGTGATCCTGCTGCAGCTCGACGATTATCAACCCGCCATTTTTGTGGTCGAAGAACTGTTTTATTCATCCGGTGATCTGGCTCGGGACTATGCCTCGGGTTATGGGGCTTATGGTCGCATCGAAGGCACGCGGGAGTACTTCAGCTTGGGGAATTATGTGCGGGGGGCCATCAGAAGTCGGACTGATCTCGAAAAGTATGTCCAGGAAGGTCAGAGTTTGGCTGTGATGTACAATCCTACGTTGAAAATAACTGATAAGCGTGTCCTCTATCCCGAGAAGAATTTTCGCCAGAAGTGGAAACAAAAACAGGCGTACATGATCAAAACGGGGTACGGGCCGTTAGGCCTGGCCCTGCTGATCTGTGTCCTGACCGGAATAGTAGGTGGTGTGTTCAAAACCTGCCTGGGCTTTGGGCTCGCCACATTGGTCATCATCAGCTTGTCCTGGTTGCCTACACTGCTCCAACTGCTCTTCTGAGGCAAGTTCAGCGTGTCCTTTCGGTGAGCGTGTGTGACGGCGGGACGGCTATCTGGTATCATCGATTCAAACCTTTAGCAAGGAGTCGGATCGATGAA
>JAFGSJ010000036.1 GCA_016934675.1 bacterium
ATCAATGAGTATCGTCTTTTGGGCCGTAAACCGGCTCTGTCCCCCGCTGGCGGGGGTCGGGGGGTGGAATTCTCAAGGAATGATCAAGCAACGCGAATTCAATATGCATTGAACTTATTGTTTACTCGTATTGTTTACCCGTAAACGTAAACGTAAACGACCATTACTGAAGACACATTGACATAAGCAGAGAAACCCCTCAGATCAGGAAGGTTTTCCTTTCGAATGGGGAGATTTTTCTCGCATATTTGCTCAGGATCACGCATAACTTCCCAAAAAACCCGATAACTATTACGTTTACGTTCACGTTTACGATATGTGGATCATCGTTCGACTGTGAATTAAAGCAACGAGATCTGAAGAGGATATCTCGATTACTCCAACACAATTATTGATGCCAGTGATGCTGAATATGCATTGGTTGATGGTGAGAAGACGATACGTGACCGCCAAATAAGATATGGTGCAAGGGTTTATATTGCTCAGAGTATGATTTTAGAGGGTGTCTTGGTTTCCGAGGCTTCGTGTTCCTGAAAACCGGGGAACCGCATACGATGTTGTTGGGACATAAATAGTGGTGGATTACGAGGTCCGGGCTTCCTTGTATTGCACTCCCGGCAAATCTTTAAAATCTGCATCTTGGGTCCATATCATCGCGTTCTCATACTGACCGATTGCATAGATCATACAGTCTGCCATAGGAAGTTTATAGTGTAAACTGATCTTCACAGCTTTTAGCGCGATTTCTTCATTAATTTCAATCACTTTGCCTTGCTTCATCTGAGCAATCGCCTGCAACGCTTGGGCCTCATCCGCAACTTGATTTATTTTTTTAAACACTTCGTAAAGACATATGACCGGAACTATTAAATCAGAAGTATTTTCAATGGGTTCCGAAAAAAAAGATTCATTTTTTTCGCCAAAAAAATATTCAATCCAACCCGAAGTATCCACAAGATTCATTGCTTATCCTCATTCTCTCTGTGAAAGGTCGAATCGAGCCCTTTCAAGAATCCCTTCATTTCACGCATCGGGCGAACCGGAATAATCTCGATGCGGTTGTCAAAGCTGATTACTTGAAGCTTCTCTCCAGGTTGTAATCCCATCCGTTCTCGAACCCTTTTTGGGATTACCACTTGATACTTGGGAGATAGTGTTACGGTTGCCATATCGACCTCCTTTTTGTAATACTAATATCAGATCGATAGCGAAATGTCAAGAATGGACACTGTCTGATCGGGATGGAAGAGCGATTAATGGAAAGAGTCGCTGAACGGATGAGAGACATATCGCCTCCAATTTCAGACAAGGCTGAAATTTGACATTTGAGGAACCGATGTAATATTTCAGGTGTTGTATGTGGCTATTAGGCATACACATCTCCAGAGACACTCTTTTCTCTTTTACAATGATCGGGAAGTCAGGTTCATGAAACAGTTGCTTTTCAAATATCACAGATTGTCTTGAGATTGTGAACGGAGGTCCGGGCGATCTCCTCGATCGGTCTCAGGGTGTAGTCTCGACCTGACCTGACCCTTGACTTCTTCCGGGGGCAGGAGGTCTGTGACTGCTTCCGGAAGGAGGACCATGTTTTTCTCACCCAATACGAGTGTCGTACCACCATTATTCGGTTATCCGCATAATACCCGCTTTTGTTTTCCCCATGGATCGTCAAATCCGACGATTCTCATTATTCAGCACATCAATGCAAACATACGATGCAATTGTGTCTTTCAAGATACGACAATCCTGTCAGCTCAAGGAGGTAACTCATGAATCAGGAAGTTGATGCCAGAGGGAAAAAGTGTCCTGTGCCTCTGGTCATGACGAAAAAGGTTTACGAAACGTTGACGCCGGGTCAGGAAATGACCGTATTGATTGACAATCCGACCTCAGCCAAGAATGTTGAGACATTCATCCGGGAATCGGGGGGAGAAGTTTCGGTCGACCAGCAGGGTGAGACGATAACCCTGCGGTTGACCAGGGGAGAAGAAAAAGCGGTGAAACGGGCGGAGGATTATTGTCAGGTCCCGGTGAAACCTCATGTAATTCTGATTGACTCGGACTCTTTGGGCGACGCCAAAGAACTCGGCCAAGCGCTGATGCAGAGTTTTCTGCAGACCATAAAAGATGTAATGCCGTTACCATCGCACGTGATTTTCATGAATCTGGGCGTATCGCTGCTGCAGAAGGGCACGAGAACATCGGAGTTGGTCCAGGAAATCGAGGCCCTGGGCATAACGGTGTTGGCCTGCGGGACATGTCTTGATTTTTACGATCTGATGGATAAGCGGGCTGTGGGTAAGGTCACGAATATGTATGAAATACTCTCAGTTCTGACCCAGGCCTCGAGAGTGATCAATCCATAATCGTGTAGATCGGATTATTACAGGAGGATACAAGTGACACAGAGAATTCGTTTAGCCCAGACGGTCGAGGCGGGAGGCTGTTCCGCCAAACTGAGCCCCAAAGATCTCGAGCACATACTCGGTCAGGTCCCTTTACCCACACATCCGGACCTGATTGTCGGGGCTCAAACACATGATGATGCGGGTGTGTTACGTCTGAGGGATGATATCTACCTGGTCCAGACCACGGATTTTTTTCCGCCCATGGTCGATGATGCCTTTACTTTCGGGCAGGTTGCCGCTGCAAATGCTTTGTCCGATATCTACGCCATGGGAGGCACGGCGCTTTGTGCTTTGAGTCTGGTCATGTTCCCCTCGAAGCAATTACCCTCAGAATATCTGGTCGAGATGCTCAAGGGCGGGACGAACAAGATCGTTGAAGCGGGTGCCTTGATTCTCGGTGGGCATACGATCGATGACAGTCCTGTGAAATATGGCTTGGCTGTGTCCGGCCTGGTCAGACCGGACCAGCTCGTCACCAATGCCGGTGCTCGTCCCGGTGATATGCTCATCCTGACAAAAGCTCTGGGGACATCCATTCTGACCGGAGCACATAAAGTCGATCTGATCGATGATCAGCAGGTCCAGCCCGCCATCGACTCGATGATCACACTCAACAAAAAAGCAGCCGAGATCATGGTCAAGAACGGCATTAAAGGTGGAACCGATATCACCGGCTTCGGCCTGTTGGGACACGCCTATCGCTTCGCCGATGCCAGCGGTGTGACCCTGCGGATCGAGTCCAAAACATTACCCTGTTTGCCCGGAGTACTCGAATTGATCGACCAGGGCGTCGTCCCGGGCGGTTGCATGCGTAATCTTGATTTTATTAAGGAACAGACAGCCTTCTTACCCTCGTTAACGGACCGTTTCAAGTGGCTCTGTCTTGATCCGCAAACCTCAGGCGGATTACTCATGGCTGTTCCGCCTACCAGAGTTGAAGCATTACTTGAAGAATTACACCGGCATGAAATGACTCAGGCCCGGGTGATCGGAGAAGTGCTCCAGCCTGGCTCGAAACCCTTACTATTGGCATGATATTACCCTTTTTGTGGCTCTATGAAGGAGATGGAAATGACGAGTGATTATCGGACTATGTGGCGGGAATTAAATCTGGATTTGAATGCGCATGATGCTTTGTTAAACGTGTTGGGTCAAGGCTATCAAGATGTTTTCATGAATCAGAGAAACAGACCAGAGGGTATGAAGTATTTTGATTTTGTCATGAGTGAGGTCCACGGTTTACGCATCCGGGAGTTATTGGATGTTAAAAAAGCAAATCGTAAGATCATCGGTTCGTTCTGTGTTTTTGTGCCCGAAGAGCTGGTCAGGGCAGTTGATGCCAGTTTGGTTGGTTTATGTACCGGTGCGGATTTTGCCATGGAGAAAGTGGAGCAATATTTACCTTCGAGTACGTGTGCATTAATCAAATCTGCATTTGGTTTCAAGTTGGGGAAAGTCTGTCCCTACATCGAATCGGTAGATATGATTGTTGGTGAGAATACGTGTGATGGGAAGAAGAAATCGTACGAGCTTTTAGGCGCTCTTGTTCCGAATCTCTATGTCATGGATCTGCCCCAGGTCAAATCGTTGAAAGGACGCGAGTTATTACAATGTGAGTATATGCGTTTCAAAGCAAAGCTCGAAGAGCTGACCGGAACGACGATTGGAGTCGATAATCTCAAGAAGGGGATCGGAATTGTCAATAAAAAGCGTGCCGCGGTTCAGCGTCTGGCCAAGCTCAGAAAAGCGGTCCCGGCCCCTATTTCGGGTCTGGATGCCTTATTGACCAATCAGGTTTTCTTCTATGATGATCCCCAACGTTTCAGTGACTCGGTCAACAAAATCTGTGATGAATTGGAACAGAGGATTGAGCAGGGTCTGGGTGTTACACCACCAGACGCGCCGCGTATCCTGCTCTCCGGCTGTCCTATGGCTGTGCCCAACTGGAAATTGCCCGCACTGATCGAACAGGCGGGTGCAGTCATTGTTGGCGAGGAATCGTGCGTGGGCGAACGGGGGAGCCGTCATCTCACCGATGATTCCGGTAATACCTTGGCCGAATTGATGGAGGCCATTGTCGAGCGTTATTTTCAGATCGATTGTGCCATATTCACTCCAAATCAGGACCGGCTCGAACATATAAGGGACATGGCCCGAGAATACAAAGCGGATGGTGTCATTCACTATGGTCTTCAATTCTGTCAGCCTTATCAAATCGAAGCCCGGACGGTTGAGGAGTCATTGAAAGAGGACAGTATTCCGGTCCTGCTTATCGAGACCGACTACAGCATGGAAGACGCCGGGCAATTGAGTACTCGGATCAACGCATTTCTCGAAGTTTTGGAACAATAATCTATCGCCATTGTTTTTTTGGTACGATTCGAGTAGGATTCACTCATTATCAATAGGTCGTCAAGTTATCCTTAATGGAAGGGAGTAAGGAAAATGAAAGGACAAAGAACTTTGCTATTCTCGCTTCTGCTATGCCTGATCGGTTTTTGTGTAATTATGAGTGCTGTGGTCCTGGCCCAGGAAAAAGGCGAACAGGCAGCACCAGCCAAAACCGGAGGTGCCCAACCAAAGATCAGTTTCGAGCGTGCCGACTTGACCTATGATCTGGGCACTATTCCCCAGATGGGTCAAGGTGAGATAAGCATTAAGTTCAAGAATGTCGGTCAGGCTGATCTGAAGATTCATGAGATCAAATCCAGTTGCGGCTGTACGGTTGCTCTGGCCACTAAGGATCTCATTCCTCCGGGCCAGGAAGGTGAAATCAAGGCCACACTCAGAGTGGGCAAGTCCAAAAATTCCATGAAAAAGGCGGTTTATGTCGAGACCAACGATCCGGACAACAAAAAAGTGACTCTGTTCCTGGTGGCGAATGTGAAGATTGATTTTACTCTGGAGCCTTCTTTCGTGTCTTTCGGACGTGTTTCTAAAGAGGAGTTAGGTCAGGAACAGATTATCAAGGTCATCGGTGATGATAGTCTGAACTATAAGCTGACCGGTGTTGAATCGGATAATCCTGCACTCGAAGCCAGAATTCTGCCACCGGAGAGAGACGGAGAAGGGCAACGTGTCGCCCTGAAGCTGAACCAGAAGGTTTCGACAGGTATTTTAAAGGGCATGATCAAGATCAAGTCTAATCATCCCAACTATGCCACAATTTTAGTTTCGGTCCATGGGATCATCCTGGGGCACATTCAGGTTGACCCTGAACGCCTCTATTTCTCCATCAAGCCTGGACAGGACAATGAGGTCAAAATTGTGACTGTCACTAATACCGAGCGTAAGGATTACAAAATCCTGGCTATGAAAATCGAGGCTGATCCCATACACAAGTCGTCTGCACAAAGACATGCACTTATTACCTATCTCGAGGCGAAACCAGACGACCTGATCATGAAGGAAATCGAACCCGATAGCTCAGGTAACAAGAGGATTTCTTTCACATTGAATCGGAAGCTTAACCCGGGCGAACGTTTGCAGGGAAAGGTAGTTCTGACCACCGATGACAAAACCCAGGAACAAGTCACCATTGTTTTTCATGCATTTGCTCAATTAGCTCGTAATCAGGAAAAGACGCAACAGAAATCAGAGACCCGAACCAAATAGCATGTTATTTTGCAATACGAAACCGCACTCTCTTTGATCTCGGAGAGTGCGGTTTTTTCTTCATTAGGATCGTATGGATCCCGTTCTACAGTTTCAGGCATTGCAGAACAAGGCTGTGTCACGATTATGGTTGGACAAGATAAGAACAGTGAATTAACAGGTTCGGCTGGACCTGCATGTCAGCGTTTACCATCAGGTATCTGGGGACTTGGCTTTGTGTCAATGTTCATGGATATTTCATCCGAACTTGTGCACAGCCTTTTACCGATATTCATGGCATCGGTCCTCGGTGCGTCCATGGTCACCATTGGTATGATCGAGGGTTTGGCTGAGGGTATTGCTGCTCTGACCAAAGTTTTTTCAGGAGCACTGAGTGATTACTGCGGGAGACGCAAGTTACTGGCAGTAATTGGTTATTCGTTAAGTGCCCTGACGAAACCGGTCTTTCCGCTGGCAACAACGATTGGTTGGGTTTTTGGAGCACGTTTTACCGATCGTATCGGTAAAGGAATACGGGGTGCTCCCCGAGATGCCTTGATCGCTGATCTCACACCTGTCCCGCTTCGCGGTGCCGCCTATGGCTTACGTCAATCGCTCGATTCAGTCGGGGCCCTGATCGGGCCACTGCTGGCTGTGATATTGATGTTGTGTCTGGCAAACGATATCAGATCGGTTTTATGGTGGGCGACTGTGCCGGCATTCATTGCCGTATGTATTTTAATCCTGGCGGTCCACGAACCCGACTGTCCCAAAGCCGATGTTAAACCTCGCACGCGTCTGAAAATGGCTAATATCAAGCAATTGTCAAGACGCTATTGGCTGATTGTCCTGCTCGGGGCATTCTTTACGCTTGCCCGTTTTAGTGAAGCATTTCTGATTTTGCGGGCCCAGGACCTCGGATTAGCTATCGGTTATGTACCCCTGATCATGATCGTGATGAATATCTTTTATTCTGTGTGTGCTTATCCCGCGGGCATAGCGGCAGACCGTTTTTCAGGGCGAGTTCTGCTGATATGTGGACTGGCAGTTCTGGTCATCGCTGATTGTATTCTGGCCCTGAACAAGTCAGCCTGGATCACATTGTTCGGTGCGGCTTTTTGGGGGCTGCATATGGCACTAACACAGGGTTTGTTTGCCAAACTTATTGCTGAAACCGCACCTGTAGAATTACGAGGTTCAGCTTTCGGCATGTTTCATCTTGTGAGCGGACTGGCTCTCTTTCTGGCCAGTTTAATTGCCGGATCATTATGGACGAATTACGGTGCCTCGATCCCTTTTATTGCGGGCGGCTCATGTGCATTGCTCGCAGCACTGGGCCTGGTATTATACCATCCCAAACGCAATGCGATACAATGAGACTCTTTCATCCCTTTCAGAAGTGAAATCAATGCAGGAGACAAAAAGAATATCGATGAGTTTATGAGCTGAATTCTCAATGCACTTTATGCTTGACTTTGATGGGAAAAAAAGTACAATACAACCTATATTTTTTTGAGTAACTCAATATATAGGCCGATTCTACTAGGAAGGATAGCATATTATGGCTTCCGGTTTTTTTTCTTTCCCGTTAACTGGGAAACGGATAGCATGAGATTGGAAAATGAGGGTGGGGATGTCGAATCTGCACGACGAGGATGAAGCGACAGGTGGAGTGGGGGAGGAGGGCGAAAAAGCACTGACCTGGCAGGTCCATCCCTTTCGGGAGAACTGGTTGCGCTCTTCGCTACTCATTGTCGTGTTACTATTGGTCTGGACCTATATTTATCTGAGTACGGAAGGTGATCTTGTTTTGACAGGCTTATCAGTTTTCCTGTTACTGGGGACATTGGCGCCCTATTTTTTGCGGAGCGAGTATCTGCTCGATCATGAGCATGTGCTTCAGAAACGGGGCAGTTTTGTTCTGAAGAAGAGATGGAGCGATTATCGTAATTATCATGTCGGCAAGCGATATATCCAGCTCAGTCCGTTCGCGTATGCGAGTCGGCTCGAGGCATTTCGGAGTTTGATGTTGTATGTTCGTGCAGAGAATCGGGCCGAGGTGTTGGAGATGGTCCGGGCCCATATACAGAAGCCGGAGAAAGATGAGCCGGCAGGTGGAGAAGATAACTCGGGCGAACATGCTGATTGTGAGGAAAGGACCTGAGACGTGTCGGACCTGCGAAATTTTTTTGCAATCGAAGATGAACAGGTGGAATTGACTGAACATCAGAAGGCATTGATCGACCAATTGGCCGACAAGATTGTGCAGCGGCGTTTAGCGGCACCGGTGATTTTCTTTCTGGAGATATCGAAGCCGTTGAATTTCATTGGCAGTCAGGTCATGGTCTTTTTTGAGCCGATCATTCAATCATTATTCAGCTTTAAAAATTATGAAGAATATCGTACACTATTGGAGCGGCGGGACACGATCGAGCATCTCCTGGCCAGTATCGAAAGGATAGATGCTGAGCAGCGGAAGCAGGAAAAGGAAGCCCGCAAGAAGAGAAAGGAGCAAAGGCGTGCACATAGAGCCTGAAAAA
This sequence comes from bacterium, assembly GCA_016934675.1. Classification (GTDB taxonomy): domain Bacteria; phylum CSSED10-310; class JAFGSJ01; order JAFGSJ01; family JAFGSJ01; genus JAFGSJ01. The sequence continues at coordinate 8,546 of JAFGSJ010000036.1, forward strand.
ATTACATCCATTTTGGCCACGGATTGTGGGAGCACCACAACCAAGGCGATCTTGATCGAGAAGCGTGGTGATGAGTATCGCTTGATCGTCAGGGGGGAGGCGCCGACGACCGTTGAGGCCCCGGCTGAAGATGTGACCAAGGGAGTGCTCAATGCAGTAACTGAAGTCGAAGAACTTTCGGGCCGGAAATTCCTCGAGGACAATTCAATTATCACCCCGCAGAAGGGCGATGTGGGAACTGACATCTATATTTCGACCTCGTCCGCCGGTGGCGGTTTGCAGATGATGGTCGCCGGTGTGGTCAAGAGCATGACGGCCGAGTCGGCAGCCCGGGCTGCTCTCGGTGCCGGCGCTATCGTCATGGACGTTATCGCCTCGAACGATGGCCGCTTGCCTCACGAGGAAATCGAGCGAATTCGGCATCTCCGTCCTGACATGATCCTGCTATCCGGAGGGATCGACGGGGGAACGACCTCGCATGTCGTTGAGTTGGCCGAGTTGATTGCGGCTGCCAATCCCAGGCCGCGTTTGGGTATCGGATACAACCTGCCCGTCATTTATGCCGGGAACAAGGACGCTCGCGATATCATCAAGGAAACCTTGACCCAGAAAGCAGCCCTCGACATTGTGGACAACCTGCGCCCGGTGCTCGAACGTGAGAATCTCGGACCGGCCCGCGAAAAAATCCATGATCTGTTCATGGAGCATGTCATGGCCCAAGCCCCCGGCTATGATAAACTGATGTCCTGGGTCGATGTTCCGATCATGCCCACACCTGGTGCAGTCGGTGAGATCATCAAAACCATCGCCGAGCAGGAAGACATGCAGGTAGTCGGGGTCGATATCGGAGGGGCTACGACCGATGTGTTCTCGGTATTCTCGAAAGTGTTCAACCGGACGGTCAGTGCCAATCTGGGCATGAGTTACAGTATATCGAATGTCTTCGCTGAGGCGACTCTCGACAATGTCATGCGCTGGGTGCCCTTCCATATGGACGAAAAGGACCTGCGCAACCGGGTCAAAAATAAGATGATCAGGCCCACGACCATTCCACAGATGCTCGAAGAACTGGTTTTCGAGCAGGCTATCGCCAAGGAAGCCCTGCGTCTGGCTTTCATTCAGCACAAGTCCTTCGCTGTCGGACTCAAAGGTGTCCAGAAACAACGGACGATTTCGGATGCGTTCGATCAGTCCGCCTCCGGTGAAACCCTGGTCAATATGATGGAACTCGATCTGATGGTCGGGTCCGGGGGCGTTTTATCACATGCTCCCCGCCGGAACCAGGCCGCCATGATGCTGATTGATGCGTTCCTGCCCGAGGGTATTACGATTCTGGCTGTGGATAGTATTTTCATGATGCCCCAGTTGGGCGTGCTCAGCAAGGTCCATCCGCGAGCGGCCATGGAGGTATTCGATAAGGACTGCCTGATCAGACTGGGCACTTGTATCGCACCGGTGGGTAAGTTCAAAGAAGGCAAGGAATGCCTCAAGGTAAAAATTACTTATACCGATCGTGAACCCATCGAATATGAAGCCAAGTTTGGCGAAATTAAACTGTTCCCGCTCGAAGTGGGGCAGCGGGCCAAACTGCATCTCGAACCGGCCCGCGGTCTCGATGTCGGCTCCGGTAAAGGTAAAATCCATGAAGGCACTGCCATCGGCGGTGTGGTCGGTATTATCATCGATTGTCGCGGTCGGCAACCCTTCGAAATTCCGACTGATGCCCATCAACGCGTCAGTAAATTGCAGGAATGGATGAAATCGCTCAACGCGTATCCGGAAGAAATTTATTCATTGAAGTAAGCAATGCTCCGTCACTGTTCGAGCGTCTTGTGGATGATGAATCGAAAAAACAGAACATATAACAGTCAACGATAGATGATAACCTCTTGAAAGGAGGTTGTAAGGTGGGTGAAGCATATACTCCCGGATTAAAGGTCTCGGAACGGACCTATCTTTTGAAGGAGAGAAAACTACCGCTGCCGGGCGAAGTTACGGTCAAGAAGGGCGATCGGATCAAAGCCGATACGGTCGTGGCCCGGACCGATCTGCCCGGCAATGTCCGGCCGGTCAACGTGGCCAATATTTTGAACGCCTTACCCGAGGATGTGCCCGGAGCCATGCTCAAAAAAGAGAAGGAACATGTGACCAAGAATGAGGTCATTGCCATGACCAAGAGCTTCTTCGGGCTGTTCAAGAATATATGTAAATCACCGATCGATGGGTCCATTGAAAGTATTTCTTCAGTGACCGGTCAGGTCCTGCTGCGTGAGGCCCCGATCCCGGTCGAGATCGATGCCTATGTGGACGGCACCGTCAAAGAGATTCTCGAGGGTGAAGGTGTGATCATGGAAACATTCGGTTCCTTCATCCAGGGTATCTTCGGTGTCGGCGGTGAAACGTTCGGTGAAATCATGGTCCTGACCTCGGGTCCCGACCAGGAACTGACCCCGGACCTAATCGGCGACCATTGCATTGGCAAGGTCATAGTCGGAGGTAGTTACGTATCTGCCGAAGCATTGAACAAAGCGATCAAGGTCAAGGCCAAGGGTGTAGTGATCGGTGGCTTTGATGACAAGGACCTGCGGGACTTCCTGGGCTACGTCCTGGGCGTGGCCATTACCGGCAAGGAAGATAAAGGAATCACTTTGATCCTGACCGAGGGTTTCGGGGCGATCAGGATGGCCGATAAAACATTTAACCTGCTCAAAACCCGTGAAGGTCATCAAGCCTCGATTAATGGCGCTACTCAGATCAGGGCCGGCGTTATCAGACCGGAAGTCATCATTCCTTTACCTGAGCAGACCGCGTCGGGTGAAAGTGCCGCCAGTAAAGACACCGGAAAACTACGACCGGGCAGCCCGATTCGCTGCATCCGCGAACCTTATTTCGGTAGTATCGGTCAGGTCGTCGACTTGCCTCACGAGTTGACCCGCATGGAATCGGAAACCATGGTCCGGATCATGAAAGTGAAGCTGAATGATGGCCGGGAAGTCGTGGTCCCGCGAGCCAATGTTGAAACAATCGAGGAATAAGACGATTACGGTACTCTCGAGGAGACCCAGGACCTATGAAATGGCGTATCGGAGCGAAAATTCATTCAACAGCGGGAATATCTACGTTCCTGCTGTTCTTTTGTGTGATGGTTGGGCTGGCATGGAGTCAATCTGAACATTCGTCAGCGTATCAATCGAGTGAGCCAGCCCGCGAGGTCGAGTCCGTTCTGACGGAAAACCTCGATGATCAGGTCAATCTTGATACACCAATCGAGCCTGAAACACTGCCCGCACCTCCGACCCTGATCGAAGCGAAGGACAAACCCTATGATGCGGGCGGGGCCATCGAGATCAGTTGGACCCTCTCGACCGATGACCTGCCCAGTGGCGGCTCGATAACCGCCTACCTGGTTTACCGGGCGGAAAAGATGTCAGGGCCTTTCAATGAGATCGGCTCAGTCCCACCGGGCACGAATAGAATGACCGATTCGTCCCGACTCGTGGACGGTCTGGATTACTATTATCGGGTCGCGGCAAAAAGCGGTGAGAGCCTGAGCATGTCGTCGACTTCTGCCGCTGCCCAATCCAAAGCCCAATGGCTGGCCTTCAATCGTTGGAACATTTTTGTTCTGGCAGTCATCTTCTCGGCATTTATTCTGATCAATATCAAGCGGGCCAAATCCGGGCAAGAACTCTTTGTTCGACGTATCGCCGGGTTGAATGCCGTCGAGGAAGCGATTGGTCGGGCTACGGAGATGGGACGCATGGTCCTTTATGTGCCGGGTATCATGGATATGGACGATGTTCAGACTATCGCCTCGATCAATATTCTGGGGCAGGTCGCCAAGAAAACGGCCGAGTACGATACCACGCTGATGGTCCCGACTTGTCGGTCCGTGGTCATGTCCACCGCCCAGGAAGTAGTCAAGGAATCATACCTGTCCGTGGGCAGGCCCGATGCTTATCGTGAAGACAATATCCGCTATCTGACCGATGATCAGTTCGGTTATGCGGCCGGTGTCGATGGGATCATGCTCCGTGAACGACCGGCTACGAACTTTTTTCTGGGTCGTTTTTATGCCGAGTCGTTGATCCTGGCCGAAACCGGTAACTTCATCGGGGCAATTCAGATTGCCGGGACCGCTGAGGCTTCGCAAATCCCTTTTTTCATTACTGCCTGTGATTATACGCTGATCGGGGAAGAATTGTTCGCGGCCGGAGCATACCTGTCGCGTGAACCTATGCTTCTCGGCAGTCTCAAGGGACAGGACTGGGGCAAATTCCTGGCTATGATCGCCATCATTGCCGGGGTCATCCTCGAATGTCTGGATATTCATTTTCTGACACAATTTTTCACGGTCGGGTGAGGTGACGCTATGGCTAAATTCAGAATTCCAATACTCATTGCCATGATTACCGGCTGTGCCATGGTTGTCCGGGAATTCATCCCTCACTGGCCGTTTAACATCCTGAATACGACCTTTCAACAATGGTACATGATTATCGCCTGCTTCGCCATTTTGCTCGGCGTGGGCAGCCTGCTCACGATCCATGGTCAGAAAATCAGCCGGCGCCGGGCCGGATGGGGCTATTCTGTCGTTCTGATTCTCGGGTTTTTGACCATAACTTTCTTCGGTATGTTCGGCGGAATCAGTGAAAAGGGTGAAGGTTTTATGGGACAGGGCTTCAACTGGATGTTCGAGTACATGTATAACGCCCTGCAAAGTACCATGTTCTCGATTCTGGCTTTCTTCGTGGCCTCAGCCGCGTACCGGGCTTTCCGGGCCAGGACAGCCGAAGCGACCCTGCTCTTGCTGGCCGCCTTCGTGGTTATGCTCGGACGCGTTACCGCCGGGGAATACCTCTGGTCAAAACTTCCAATCATTACGGAATGGATCATGGATTATCCCAATACGGCCGGACAACGAGCGGTCATGATCGGGATCGGACTCGGAATCGTCTCGACCTCGCTCCGTATCATTCTCGGCATTGAAAAATCTTATCTGGGTGGAGATTAGGAGGGCAGCATGGATTTTATCGATAAACTGCAATATCTCGACCGACGCTGGATATTCTTGATGATCGCCCTGGCCGTGATTCTGCCCCTGATCATCCCGCTCAATCTCAAGATCAACCCGTCACCCGCAGTCGAGGCCGGCTTCAATTTCATCGATAAACTGCCCGAAGGCAGCAAGATTCTGCTGGCTTACGATTTTGAACCATCGGTCCAACCGGAACTGGGTCCCATGGGCGACGCGTTTATCCATCATTGCTGTAGAAAAAAACATAAAATTATCGGCATGGCCTTGTGGCCAGCCGGACAAGTCCTGCTCGAATCCGCCCTGAACTCGGTCGCGCGCGATGTCTATCACTACCGATATGGTATCGATTATGTCAATCTCGGGTTCATGGCCGGTAATCAAGTCGTGATCACCAGTCTGGGTGAAAGTTTCCCCGAAACCTATCCCACGGATTTCTATGATACGCCGGTCGACCAAATCCCGATCATGAACGGTATCACCAATTACAGCAATATCGATTTGATCATCGATGTCTCAGCCGGGGACCCGGGTATACCTTATTGGGTCATGTATGCCGGGACCGCCTACTCGAAAAAGGTCATCGGCGGCTGCACCGCTGTTTCGGCCCCGCAACTCTATCCCTATTATTCGTCGGGACAGCTCGTGTCATTACTCGGAGGCCTGAAAGGTGCGGCCGAATATGAAGCCCTGATCAAACTGCCCGCTTCAGCCTCTCGCGGTATGGACGCTCAATCGGTCGCCCATGTGCTCATCATTCTCTTCGTCATTGTGGGTAACATCACCTTTTATCTCGATAAACGCAGAACTACACTGAAAGGGAAACAGACATGGAAATAATGCACACGATCGGTATCTGGACCGCAGCCCTGTTGACGCTCTGTATCTTCTCTTTCCTTTACCGGGACAATCCCTTCTATAAGTTCGCCGAGCACCTTTTCGTGGGCGTCTCCGCAGGCTACTGGTTCTGTCTCTATTATCATCAAACCATTCATCCCAAACTGCTCGCACCCCTGTTCGGACTTGGTGATGAAATCTGGCACACGAGTAACCTGGTCCTGATTATCCCGCTTGTATTGAGCATCATGATGCTGATGCGTCTGATCCCCAAGCAATGGAAAGATGTGGCCTGGGTCTCACGCTGGCCCATTGCCTTCATGGTCGGCACCGGCTCGGGCATTTTCTTCATGGGCTATCTCCGCACGAACGTTATCGAACAAATCCAGAGCACACTCATCCCCTTGACCTACCAGGGCGAAACGTATGGCCCATGGGCCGGCTTGCTCGGGATTATCATCCTTATCTTCGGAACATTCACCGGACTGGTCTACTTCTTTTTCTCGAAAGCACACACCGGTTACTTCGGAATACTGGCAAAAACCGGCATCTATTTCCTGATGGTTTCGTTCGGAGCCTCCTTCGGTTATACGGTCATGGCTCGTATCTCACTCCTGATCGGACGCATGCAGTTCCTGCTCTTCGATTGGATCTACCCGACCTTCAACCTCTCCTTACCTTTTTAATCGACAAGTCTTATCAACCACTATCCCTTTCAACCAGGAATAGTGGTTTTTTTTTGGGGGAATGATGCCGGAGAAGACAATGCCGATGCTCACCTCAAAAGACAAGTCATGGGCAGGGAAGTGGTTGTTGCCATTACCGATGGCACACTCGATCTGGGCACCTGGGAACGGATTTTTTACGGCAACTGATCATTTTCATTGTTTCATAATGGGATTCACGGCTTGTGTCGTTTGCCCTTCGTATCGGTTTCATGCTCATGCTCAGCTGTTCCCGTCATTGCGATTCCTTTCGACTCCCAGAAATTGCATTACAGTTACCTTGGAGTATGTTTACCACAATCTTCCGAACAGCATCGTATTTGGGCTCTTCGTTGAAATGCGTGAATGTTTTGTGCTCAGGTCCATCATACTTGTCGATGTGATAAGCTCTCTGATCGTTGCCAATCTCACCGAGCTCCCGAGCGATTTCCGTGGTAGTATCGTAACTCCCCAGCGAGATGTAGTAATCCTCCCGTCCCGACGAATCTGTCACAGAAAAGCGGTAGTAGATGCGTCTGGGGCCGCTTGGATCAAAATACTCCAGGGCCAGCACTTTTCTGCCGGCGACGGAGAATTGCTCCCGACAGTAGTACAGAGGTGACTTCTCTTCTTTGGAGAGAACAGTTTTCCAGTGCGTGAGTAGCTCTTCTCTCGCAGCATCGCGATTGTCGAGCTGAGCAAGGGCTTGATAACTTTGAATGATTTTCGCTAGTGCCCGCCAGTCTTTTGGAGCCTTCAGGCGATACCGTTGCCATGCATCTAAAGCGCGGGAATGGTTGCCTGCTTCTACCGTCGCGATCCCGATGTTCCACAGAACAGAGGGGTCATCTGGATATGCGACAAGAACTCGATCCAATAGCGGAATCGCTTCGGCATACTTACCTGCCTCCATGAGGTCAGTTGCTTGACGGAAGTCCTCTTTCGGGTCGCGGTCCGCTGCCACCCCTGCGCAGATGCATGATACGACCACGATGACACCAATAATTACCAGAAAGACAATTCTTCTCATCCTGCTTCTCTCCGTGCTTCTTCAGTTCAATAAGGGTATATTGGGTTGCCGGCTCAACATACAGTTACTCTCATTCGAATTTAAACTCAGATCATTTTTCTTTTTTTCCTGTGGATACTTACCCTTTACCATAAAAAGGACAGGTTAACAAGAAATAGTAAGAGCAAGAGGCGAGGTTTCGGATTTGATTTCATGGATGATAGCACATAGCAGGCTTCCAGAGCTTTCAAGTGACAGAAAAAGGTTTTTGAAGTTGACTCATCACTGCACCTTGCAAGAAGCCCATCTTCTCTTTTTTGAGGGGAGATTTCCCACTTCGATCACTTTTGTGCTGAATACAAATTCTTTTTCTTCGTTAGCCGAATGGCCCGACACATCGTTCCACGTTTACGTGGGCTTTGTTGCATTCAAAACCAAAAAGCCCCACTGAAGTGGGAACTACGAACGATTGTACTCCAACCACGTATATCACGCACCCTGGTACAATTGCTCGTAGTTCCACGTTTACGTGGGCTTTGTTGCATTCAAAACCAAAGAGCCCCACTGAAGTGGGAACTACGAACGATTGTACTCCAACCACGTTTATCACGCACCCTGATACAATTGTTTGTAGTTCCACGTTTACGTGGGTAAACGTTTTTCTGGCACGGGCGAGATTTCTTTTTAAAATGAACGAATATTATGGTAAAATGATATGGGTTTTTCCCGTTCAACACCAAAAAGCCCCACTGAAGTGGGAACTACGAACAATTGTACCCAAACGAATGTTTCACTGAATACGCACTTTTTTCGGGGAAGAATGCATGTATGACTGGCGTAAAATGACTCCCGAGCAACATGAGCGTGCGATGACCTATCGTCGAGAACAGAGACTGCCCTGGCACAGCCCACCCCATTACAACAGTCAACGGGTTTTTTTTCATATCAACGCCGCCTGCTATGAACACCAACATATTATCGGTCACTCACCGGAACGAATGGTCAGCTTCGAACAGACCTTATATGAGACCTTACACGAACAATGTGAACAGGTCCTGGCCTGGTGTGTTCTTTCAAACCATTATCATGCCCTCATCAAAACTGAAGATCTTATCGCAGTTATTAAGGAAATAGGTTTAATGCACGGACGACTTGCTTATCAGTGGAATGGTGAAGATGAAAAACGGGGTCGTAAGTGCTGGCACCGCTGTCAGGACCGGGTCATGCGCTCGAACAGGCACCGCTGGGTCTCGGTGAATTATATTCATCATAATCCGATCCATCATGGGTATGTCTCGAAGTGGCAGGATTGGCCATTTTCGAGTGCGCATCAATATCTTGAACAGACTGATCCAAAAATAGTGAAGAAAATGTGGGAGACATATCCACTTTGGGATTACGGGAAGGGGTGGGATGATCCTGAATTGTGATAATAAAGATGTGAAAGAAAAAAAGCCCCACTGAAGTGGGAACTACGAACGATTGTACTCCAAGCGCGGTTATCACACACCCTGGTACAATTGTTCGTAGTTCCACGTTTACGTGGGCTTTATCTCGTTTTGTACCAAAGAGCCCCACTGAAGTGGGAACTACG
>JAFGSJ010000037.1 GCA_016934675.1 bacterium
CAAAAACGATTTCAGGACCGTGCGGGTGACCAGGTGATAATACCCACTCCGTGGATCCTCATACTTGAGTCGTGCTTTCCTGGGCATATTCATGTCCTCCTCTCTGGATAACGATTTAGGATTTAGGGTGTGGATGTGTGTCTCCTCCCCCTTTTAATCCAGTCTACTTCAAGATTTTCCATTTTGCAACACATTTCTTGTGTGTCCCGGATATTCCACTTGACTTCATACCTGGTTGTGCTATATAGCGACTTCATCTTTACTAACCCTCTTTCTTTCGTTAAAAGGAGTGCTGTATGTCAAAGTACGGGCAGAAATACATTTGTTCCGCCTGCGGATGCAAATTTTACGATTTGAATCGAGCAAATCCAGTCTGTCCGAAATGTGGTGTCGTGCCCAAGAAACTGACGGGGAAACAGCTCGCATTTGTCGAGGTATCGAAATCGCCTCTAAAATCAGAACCGGGAGAAACAGGCCTCATAAATTCGACAGAGAGTGAATTGGAATTTGATGAAAGTCTGTGGGACAACATTGATGAACTTGATGAAGATGTAGATCAATAATTTCATTGTCGAAGTGACTTGCTTAATACTCGGGAGCACTTTTCTCTTGAATTTAAATCTTAAGAATTTTAACCAGTGACCGAAAGTTTTGTCTAATCAATTATCCGGCATTGACGTATCTGGTCATGAAACACCATCAAAAGTATTGAAATGGGGTGTTTTTTTTCGTGATAGTAAAAGCTGGATTGGCATAGGAATCAGTGTCTTTTTTATTGTTCTGATCGCTCGACAGATACACTATGACCAGCTGCGGGACACCTTCTCCACTATACAACGCTGGCCCATATTACCTGCCCTTTTTATTTATTTTTGCGGTGTCTATCTCCGAGCCTTGCGCTGGCAAATCCTACTGGCTCCTCTCAAGTTGATTCCCAGTCATTTTCAATTTAAAGTCGTCTGTCTGGGCTATATGGCCAACAATATACTGCCTTTTCGAGCAGGAGAGTTTTATCGGGCCCATATCATGGGACAGCGAGAAGGGATAGCCCGGACCGCTGTTTTTTCATCGATAATTTTGGAACGTGTGTGCGACGGTTTAGTCATGCTTTTTTTTCTGGGGACCAGCACGTTTTTTCTCCAGAATGCCTTGCCGATTCCATTTCAAATGATCATGTCTTTCTCGCTGCTCTTTTTTGGGGGATTGTTTATCGTGTTTCTTGTAATGGTCTGGAATCAAACTGTCAGTATCAGGTTGTTTACCAGGCTAACCAATCTATTACCGCAACGCATTTCTGCAAAATTCAGCGATCTATTCGAGCATGCTCTTAGCGGACTCGCCAGCCTTAAGGGTATCAAAACGAGTGCAGCCGTGTTTTTTTTGTCTGTGTTAAGCTGGCTATGCGAAGCGGCTATGTATTATTTTCTGTTCTTTTCAATGGATATTGATCTGAGTTACGAGGTCTCGGTCCTCCTCGTAGCAGTGATCAATCTGGGCATTATGATACCCTCATCTCCTGGTTATGTTGGTACTTTCGAGTATTTCTGTATACTGACCTTGACCTTTTTTCATATTCCGTATACAGTTGCGTTCAGTTATTCACTTTTCCTGCATTTTTTGCTCTTTCTACCCATAACCTGTGTGGGTTTTTATTATTTCTGGATACTGAGTGTTCGCCCTGCTTCAGTCGAAACCCAACGTCTTAAAAAGGAAGACAATAATGTATGAAATCATGGTTGAAGATCAGTTCTCAGCAGCGCATCAGTTGATCGGATATGATGGCAAGTGCGAACAATTGCATGGGCATAATTGGCGGGTCCAAGTATGTGTACGAGCCTTGTCTCTTGACCAGCTGGGCTTCGTCATGGATTTTTCAGAACTCAAAAACCTGCTCGGGCAAGTCCTGGATGAATTCGACCATACCTTTCTGAACGAACTTGATTTTTTTATAAATACCAATCCCACTGCTGAAAATATTGCTCGCTATATTATGGAGAAATTGTCAACCAGCCTGGGTGCTGAACGCTTATGGTTGCATCATGTTCGAGTTTTCGAATCTGACCGGAGCTCAGCCTCGGTTTTCTCGCCAGCCCCCTGCCACGAAAGTTGATGAAATAAGGACAATCAGTGACAGGCCACGAGTGAGAGATTAGGGACACACGACTCTCGACTCGACTCTCGACTCGACTCTCGACTCTCAGTTTAATAACTCAACCAGCTTCTGCGCTTCGGGCGGGGGTTCTATCATTGACTTGACAGGTTATATGAGATATGACAGAATACAATAGAAGTGATTGAAGCTATTTTGAAGAATATTTTCGCATGTTTCTCGGGTAATACCTGCCTTTGGGTGGGTATCCCTTTTTTTTTCGTCAAGACTGGAAAGTAAAGACCGAACTTGTTTTTCAAGAATCGGGCTAAGGATGATAGAACCAATGTGCTGCGGGTGCACATGCTAACAAAGTATCGAAGGAGGTCTGAATGCTCTTCGTGTACATTATCATTGCTATTGCCGTTGTTTTATTGATTCTTGGTATGACACTACAGTATAAAAAAGTGGGACCGAACGAAGTGTTGATCATTACTGGTGGTCGTCGTCGGACCATTACCTTGCCGGATGGCACAAAAAAGAAGGTAGGTTATCGTCTCCGGATCGGTGGAGGTACCTTTATCCTGCCCTTGTTCGAATCATATCAGACCCTTCAACTTCAAAACATCCCCATGGATTTTGAAATCCAAGATGTCATTGCTCACAATGGGATTCGAGGTATAATCAGTGGTACAGCCCAGGTCAAGATTAACGGTGCTGAACCTGAAGTCCATCTTGCTGCCGAGCAATTTTTGGGAAAATCGATCAATGATGTCCGGGACATTTCGTTGAAAACACTCGAAGGTCACGTTCGATCTATAATCGGTACTGTTGATCTAGAATATCTGAACAAATCGAGACGTGATTTCAACGCAAGCATTTTTGAAGAGGTATTACCTGAATTCAATCGGATGGGTTTACAACTCATTTCGTTTAATTTGAAAGAGATCAAAGATCCGACGGGCTATTTAGAAGCCCTTGGGCGGCCGGTCATTGCCCGAGCCAAACGGGATGCTGAAGTGGCTCAAGCCGAAGCGAATCGTGATGGGACCATCAAATCGTCAGAAGCGAAGAAGTTGGGAGATATCGCCAAGTTGAGAGCGGAGATCGATGTAGCCGAAGCGACGCGTGATTTCGAATTGCGTAAAGCCGAGTTTCAGGCGAATATCAACGAAAAGAAAGCCATTTCGGACTATACGTATGATCTCGAACGATTCCGGATGAGCCAGAAAGTCAAGGAAGAAGAGCATAAGGTCAAAATCCTGGAAAAGAACAGTGCCATTGATCTGGCAAAACTTGAAACCAGTCGCATTGAGCATGATCTCGAATCCAAGGTCAAACAGCCGGCTACTGCTGAAAGATTTCGCTTGATCCAGGAGGCGGAAGCTATGGCCGAGGCAAAGAAAATCCAAGGTAAGATCGAAGCTGAATTGACCGAGTCCCAGGGTGAGGCAGAAGCCAAAGCCATGAAAATGAAAGCCGAGGCCTGGGCTAACTATAACAATGCAGCTTTGACGAATCAATTACTCGAAATGATGCCTGCTCTGGCCCGCGAGATTGCTGAACCAATCTCCAAAATCGAGAAAATCGTTATGGTCAACAGCGGCACAAACACCTCGGGCATGTCCAAGTTGACTGGTGATGTAGCTGAAGTCCTGGCCCAGTTACCGACCGTCATTGAATCGTTATCAGGTGTCGACCTGAAAGGTCTACTTAAAAAACTTCCGTCGCCTCAGAACAGCGGTTCACAGCTTACCGACGCGAATGAGGGCACTTCACCGAAGCCCAAGAAATAACTGAAAAGAGTGGACCATGCTAGCTGAACGTCTCAAACGTATCGAATTATCGACCACACTGAAAATCAGCGCCAAGGCAAAAGGAATGCGGGCCGAGGGTATCGATGTAGTCGATCTGTCTGTTGGTGAGCCGGATTTTCCCACTCCTGATAATGTCAAACAGGCTGCACAAAAGGCCATCGAGGATAATTTTACCAAGTACACCCAAAATGATGGTTTGCCTGAACTGAAAAAGGCCATTATCAAGAAATTAAAGGATGATAACGGGGTGAGTTACAAACCTGGTGAAATTATCGTTTCATCCGGAGCCAAACACTCACTCTACAATCTATCCGTGGCCATTCTCAACAAGGACGAAGAGGTCATTATTCCGGCTCCCTTTTGGGTTTCGTATCCCCAACAGGTCCTGCTGGCCAAGGGTAAACCAGTAGTGGTGCCAACCCGTGAGGAAGATGGTTTTCGCCTGACGCCCAAGCAGTTGAAGGACCATATCAATTTCAATACCAAAGCGGTGATTATCAACAATCCCTGCAATCCGACCGGAACGGGATACCCGGCCGAACTGCTCGAGGAGTTGGCGAATATCGCTGTGGCTGAGGGTATTTTGATTATCGCTGACGAAATATATGAGAAGATCGTGTATGATGGCTTCAAATTTGTTTCCATTGCATCTCTCAGCGAAGCGATCAAGCAAAATACTGTGGTAATCAACGGTGTGTCCAAGGCTTATTCCATGACGGGATGGCGGATCGGTTATGCTGCCGGACCGGAATCCATTATTTCGGCCATGAATACCATCCAGAGTCACAACACTTCGAACCCGAATTCGATCGCCCAGATGGCCAGTATCGAGGCCATGATCGGACCGCAATCGTCAATCCAGTATATGGTTGCTGAATTCCAAAAACGACGCAATTTCGTGCTGCAGAAACTCAAACAAATCAAGGGTATTTCCTGTTTTGAGCCGCAAGGAGCCTTTTATCTGTTCCCCAATATAGCCTCGACATTTAATAAAGAATATCAGGGCATGACTATTCGTAATTCTTTTGGTCTGGCCTATTATCTGCTGAAAGAAGGTCATGTTGCTGTCGTTCCTGGTGATGCATTTGGGGCGGACAATTATATCAGGCTATCGTATGCGACCTCGATGGAAAATCTGGAGAAGGCCTGCGATCGCTTGATCGAGGCGATCGACAAACTCCATGTAGCCCGTGGAATTCGCAAGCGGGCTCTGCATAATACTGTCACCCAGGTCAAGGGCCGGATTGATGTACAGAAAGATATCGAGTCCTCTGATCGCGACGCCTTGGTCAATGAGGCCGAGTATTACCTGCCATACGATCAGTATTACGAGTGGAATGCCAATATAAACGGTATTATCATTCAACTCAGGACCAATATCGCCCATCTGCACGATTTCTGGGTCGAGAATTGGTATCCGGCCCAGATTGAATCGGACCTCGAGCCTCATGGCATTATCTATGCCGTTGAAGGTGTGCCGGGTCGTGAACCATGCTGCTTCTATCATTCCGATTCCAAAACAGGGATCATCTTCAACACCAGTTATTACGGTCAAGCAAAGCAACTTGCCATTGGCATTGTGGCTGATCTGGGCGAACGTTTGTTCAATCTTCACGTAGTCAGGGCCGGTTGTCTCGATTATAAAGGTAAAGGCCTTTTGTTCATCGCCTCTGGTAAAACCGACTCGAGTAATCTGATGTATGGTTTGCTTTCCCAAGACGGTGTACGTATACATTCTGACGATGTTGTCTTTATCCGCTACCGCGAGCGTACGGCCGTAGCAGATATTTCTGAGCGAAAGTACTATCCGCGGACTCGAATTGCCAAGCATTTTCCCGATCTGAATGCCTTATTCGAACGGAGTAAATGCGAGAACGTGGTAACCAGCGCCAAAGATTGCACCAATACAAAATGCCATCTCGAGGAATGTATGCTCGATCGTGGCGAGCCGTACTGCTTTTTTGCTTACGATAAATCAAGGTGTATGCTTGATCCGGCCTGGCTGAAAGGACCGGACGGTTATGCCAAGAGGACCAGTGTCAAGGCAATTCTCGTTCTTGACAACGATGCCTTTGGCACAGGAATACAGCAGCTTGACCAGAACGAAGCCTTGCTACTGCTTGAAGGTGCTCGGGACAGCATGACTATGCCTGACGAAAAGGCGGTTGCCAATCAATTCCCCTTCAAGAATCCCTATTTACTTAATACATCGGGTTCTCGTCTTGAAATGCAAAAGATGTTTTACCAACAACTACTCAGTATTGCCACGTGTTACAGACTCAACACAACGACCGCAAATTATTACGAGCAGTTGTCCTGGTTGAAAGATTTACTCAAGAACATATAGTCATATAGTCACACACGGTCCCGAGAAAGGATGGTCATGGGATTCTTGTCGCATAGAAAGAAAGATGAGCTGTTTGATCAGGAGACCGAAACCAAGATGGAGGAGCTTTTCAAAGCCCTCGATCAGGAGACAGACCCGGAACGTAAAAAACGTATTCTCGAACAAATCAGACAGACCCAGGACAACTACAAGGAAGAACGCAAGAAAAAGCACAAATGGTGGTTCATGAAATGAAGCATGATTGAGATTCTCTTGCTGTTTCGGATACTTTCGAGTGCTTATTGATCACATTTTGGTTTTGCTTGATCGCTTACTCTTGCTCCGAAGCCGGTTGTTTCGGTTTCATGAGTTGCCACATGGGTATGCGTGAACCCGGTGCCGGACGCTGGCCTTTTGTTTCCTTCAGAAAAAGGTCTCGCTGTTTCTTGAAAAAGTCACGGACTTCATCAGTTTTGTAATCCGGATAGGTCCAGGGCAAAAAACGCCAGTTTCGCCCCTCGATCAAATAAGTCAGTTCGGCAAAGACGCCTTGTCCCAAAGAGATACGGTGAGCATAGTTTTTGTGTGTCGCGAGGACCAATTGAGCATGGGTGAAATAGCCCGGGTCTATGTTGAATACGCGGCGAAAACTGCCAGCCTGGAGCTTGACCAGTTCGCCCTCGAGACGTGATGTCTCGTGTTTCAGGACAACAATATCGATGGGTTTGATCACAACATCAAACACAAGATGATACTTGATCAGTTTCGGTCCCATTTCCGTGCAATAATATGTGGAATGATCAAAAAGATGGGGACTTGTCTTGGCTTTAATCGGACCGAAAATCTTGATCAGAGCTGACTCGATCGCACTGAGCTCACGATCGGGGTGACAAAGGACCGCAGCCAGGGGACGGGCAATCGGGTCGAGGAAGTGGCGATTCAGATCCCCTGACGACGTTTCTCCATCTCCTCGTCGAAGGTCTTGCGATACAGAACGTCCCATTCCCGGCTGCCTTCTGGTATCTGACGGGAGTATGACGCCAGAATTTGTTTGGTTTTGCGGTCAATCTCATCGTCCAGCTTCAACTCATTGATAATGATCTCCTTGATCTTGAGTCGGACATCATTCTTCTCTTGAAGAAGCGTTACACTCGACGCTTCGACCAGGTGATTGGTGATGAGATGAGCTAAATGGTTGATCTTCTCGATTCGAAGCTTCATAATTGTTGCATCTCCGGTCGAAAAATCAGATGATCAAATTTCTTTCGCGGACCAGTTTTTCTTTGATCAGGCGAAACATCTGATGATATTCGACTCTACTTTTATCCAATGTGTTCTGATGTTGTCGTAACAGTTCCCGGACCTCTTCATCAAGCAGGTCCTCCACCCTGAGATCATCATGGATAACCTTCCTGATCAAAGCCACAGTTCCAGCCTCGTCCTCGCATTCAAGATACTGGTCCCCAATCAATTGCTCATAAATCTTATGTGCGATGTACTCTATCCGCGTTTCTTTCAATCGCATCGATCCGTACCTCCTAATACAGGCAATATAGTATTCAACAGAGTCGGTTGTGTCAAGTAGCTAGTTCATTTTTAAGGGGCGGACTAGTTTATCACTTGATACTTTACTTTTTTCATAAACTTGACTATTATCTGAGCAAACAATTTATTAGAATGTTTTCAGGTCAATTCAGATAAACTGACACAAACAGCAGCAATTACATGGCCTCGATAATTGTAAAAAATATTCTGATTAATTCGACGAATCACGAAACGCGAGTCTGTCTGCTTGAAAATGACATCCCGGTCGAATTTTTTGTAGAAGGTCACGAAACAAAACGATGTGTCGGCACCGTGTGCAAAGGCAGAGTAACCAAAGTCCTCCCCGGTATGCAGTCCGCTTTTGTGGATATCGGTATGGAGCGAGACGCCTTTCTCTACGTCATGGATGTCATGGAAAACCTTGACGATTTCGAAAAATCAATTATCTTCGGCGAATACGAAGAAACCGAATTGGAGCTCGAGAAAGCGGACCGTGATGTTGAGCGCATGTTTGAAAAGAACCAAGTCCAGGTCTCGATTAGCGACCTCCTTCGCGAGGGGCAGGAGATACTTGTCCAGGTCGCCAAAGAGCCTATCGGCGGGAAAGGTGCTCGCGTAACTACCCATATAACCTTACCGGGACGATACCTTGTTTTTATGCCGACCGTGCACCATGTGGGTGTTTCAAAAAGGATCGATGACGAGCCGGAACGCTCCCGACTGCGTGATTTGGTGGCCGATTTGCGACCGAACGGAGCCGGTATCATTGTGCGCACCGCCGGTGAAGGTCACGAATACAATGATTTTGTGACTGATCTGGACGCACTGGTCAAACTCTGGGAAAATATCAGAAAAATTGCCGAGAAAGCAAAATCGCCCTCGATTATTCATCGCGATCTTGACCTTGTTTTCAAAACGGTCCGCGATTTGTTCACCGATGATGTGGAACGGCTCGAAATCGACAGCGAAATCGAGTACCAGCGTCTAGTCGAATATGTCGATGCCATCCAACCCCACCTGACCCAAAGAGTTAAACTGTATCTCAAAGATGTTCCGATTTATGAAGAATACGGTATCGAGGATGAGATCGAACGTGCCCTCAATCGTAAAGTGTGGCTCAAGAGTGGCGGATATATTGTTATAGACCAGACCGAAGCTCTGGTCTCGATCGATGTCAATACCGGTAAATATGTCGGCAAACGCAACCTCGAAGAAACCATTACCCGGACTAATCTCGAAGCGGCCCGTGAAATAGTCCGACAAATCAGACTCCGCGATCTGGGCGGTATCATCATCATCGATTTTATCGATATGCAGGAACAGGAAAATAAGGACATGGTCCTGGCCACGCTCGAAGAAGAACTCCGGCGCGACCGCTCAAAAATCAATATTCTACCCCTGTCCGAGCTCGGGCTGATCCAGATGACCCGCAAACGGCTGAAACCCAGCCTGGGACGCACTCTCATGCGACCCTGTCCCTATTGCCAGGGCAGCGGACTCATCAAATCAAAAATGACCATTATCCATGAAATTCAACGGGAATTGCACAAAATGTCAGCCGATATCTATGAACAGGAAATCCTGATCAGGGTCAATCCCGACATTGCAGATTTCTTGCGAATCGAAGAAAATTACATACTGTCAGAGATGGAAAGTACCTACAAAACCAGTATCAGTATCAAAGCTGACGAGAACCTGCACCACGAACAATTCGATATCATGATCTTCTGATGAGTAACCTTTATCATCCCCACCGTTTAAAACGAGTATTTCAACTGAAATGTTAATGCGCTGGGCGAGTTCCAGACCAGGTCCTTGCCGAAGTTTGCTCCTTCATCCTCGTCCCGCTCCAGCACAACTTGATTGTTGAACAGGTCTATGATATCGATAATCGCAGTCATCATTCCCCATCTGCCCAGTGAAACATCCTTCTGGATCGATAGAACGATCTGGACAAAATCCGGATAGCGATATGACCCCCTGTCCCCCTGCAACAGAACGCCCTCGCCATACAGAGGATCAGTATGGTCGATATCATCTGCCGTGTTGTATTCTCCATCAGGGCCAGGGAGATATGAGCCGTATTGGTTATATGGGTAGCCGCTACGATAGTGAATTCGTGAACCCACAAAAATAGCTAGTGGGAATTCATGCACCAGGTAGAGTTTCAAATCATGAGTCACATCATAATAGAGTTTTCCCTTCAGATCATGGCTGAGATAGGGCGTATCAAATTGAATCGTAAATGGTTGTTCAGAGGAAGAAATATAATTACCCGGACGATCCTTGAAATCTGTCCCTTCGGCCTGTGAATACGTATATGAAACATCCAGCCGGGTCCTGTCACCCTGCCAGGAGGAATAGAACTCCAGGCCATAGTAATCCCTTTGGGCATCTTCAGGATTGGTGAGGTGAAATGTGGGACAGTCAAAATGAAAAATGGAATGGAAATTGTTGAAGTGTTCGGGGGTGGTTGATTAGTGCCTATCAGCTCGATCCTCAGGATGACCTTAAGACCATGACCATAGTGAGTTCAAGGAGTATGGCTGGTGTCTAGTAAAACCAGTTCCGATATCGCAGTAATGACAGGACATCATCGATTAACTGTTGAAATAGTTCGTATTCTGGGGTCGAGTATTCGGGTCTCGGGCGGAAGGTGAGTTCCTCGATTATCTGATGACGATATTCAGGTTTTCGGGAAAATGAGGAATAGCGGCGTTGCTGGAAAAAGGTTTGAAGAATCTGATCAAAGAATCCGGATTCCTGTTCAAAGAGATCGTGATGTTGTATTCTGTTAGATCGTCCCGAGTAATCGGATATAGTGTTATGGAGTTTGTGTTTTCTGAGTTGGTGGTCATAGCTTTTTCGGCTTTCACTTGAAGACAAAGTGTCATATGCCTTTTTGATCTCGATAAAACGGGAATCATCTACAGAGTGGTCTCGATCCGGGTGACATTGCCGAGCCATTCGCCGAAATGCACTTTTGATCTCATGCTCATCAGCATCGGGAGATACCCCTAGAAGTTCATAGAGATTAGGCATAAATCCTCTCCGCTCGCTTCGAGTTGCTTCACTAGAAATTGGTCCCGGTCACCTCGAGAGAATACGTTCCGGCAGGAATATCTTCATCGGGTGATTCGGGTAAGTATACTGTCACTTTAACCGGTCCGATGTTTTCAGCCAGCCATGAAGTTACGGTGCCTTCAATGGTAATGGGAATAATCAGATTAAACGTTATTTCGAATTCAGTCAGGAGTCGATAGGCATTGGTATAAGTGTGATCTTGAACAGTAATGGTTTCCTGGGTCTCGACCCGAGTCAGGGCTTCAACAGAGATTGGGATACCTTCGAAGGTGAATGAGGTGAGAGAAGACCATGATTTTCCGGTGGATAGTGGAAATTCGAGGACTCGCAGTGGTGTATTAAAGGCAAGGGTATAGCCCTCCCCCGTGCCTCCAAGCAGATCGGCCCGGTGTTGATCTGCTGAAAAATACATTTTTCCGCTGCTGGGATCATCAACCCCGGTTTCGGTAAATTGTCCAACGAGGGCATTCGTCCCATTAAAAGATTCGGGAGGTAATATTTCAGCCTGCCCTGTGGCGATATCCTCAGGATATTGTTGATCAAACGCGTTGAAATACCAGATATTACCGGTCATGACCGGGAAATAGGCATCGAATTCTGAGGCATTATCGTTATCATCATCGTCTTCGTCTGTGCATGACGTTAATAAAAGCGGAAAACAGACTAAAAAACTGACCAGCGATGCAATGATAAATATGTGCATATAAGAGAGCCATCTTTTCATTGGATTTTTCCTTTCATTCGATAAAGATTTATCATCAAGGGATATCTGAAAACAATCAGCCCAATGCCCATGTTTCTTTTTACTATCCCCCCCCTTTGTCGTCATTTTTCATTTCTCTCCTCTTTCTTCTTATAATATAATAATTCAGACTTATCTGCAACCTGCACGTAACGTAAAAATCAGGAATCAATGCACTCAGTGCCATGTGCCTCAGCCGATCTTAGGAATTCATCATTTGTGTGTCCCGCTATCATGAACATTCATGAGCTAATTTTTACTTGACTCTCGGCAATGGAAACTGGTATTTTAGATTGCAATTACAGGAGAAAAAGGCAAATGCCAAAAACGAAAATGCGGCTGATTTTTATATGTATTATGCTCATTAACTGTCACTGGTGGGGTAAGGTAGCAGAATCGGGAGGCATGGATAACGTGTATCTCGATTGTGCTTTGGGTTATTATCAGACGAGTAGGGATCACGTATCCTGGCCAGAATATACGTTGCGTTATCACAGTCAAAAAAGCCATCAGGAGGAAGTTTCATCAGAGACGCTCAATTCGTATTACTTAGCCGTTGGCGGCACAACAGCACTATATGCTCGGATGGATGCCCATATTCGGGCTGAGTGTTCCTATTATCCTTCGATCGAAATTGATTATGTCAACACGTATCATCGAGTTGCTGGCAGTTATGAGGGAGAGATGTGGCAATATGGATATGCGATTGGTCTATCGTTTTTGTTATTGCCACGCGAGCGCAGAATTAATTATGATCTTTCTGTGGACCTGGCCAGTGCCTATACTTTTTTTGAGGGTGACATCGAGGTAGAACGGATCAGTTGGGACAAGAAACTGGCATATATTGTGCCTGGTTTGGGTGTATCATATACAATGGGTCCCTCCTACACGATACATGCAGGGTTGCATTATCGGCTCAACTATGATGCTCTTGAAATGAGTGGTCCGCTTGTGCTTTTGAGTCTTCAGCGTCGGATTTTGAAAAGGACAATCAGAGAGGCCGAGGATGAACAATGAGTGTTCCGGACAAGAGGAGCAAGAGCAGTCCGATCGCCCAAAATCCGAGGGAAGGGACATCATGCTGGGTAACGGGGACAGCCAGATCGGCAACGGCAGCCAGGCTGGCCCTGGTGCAGTTGAGGGCATAGTTCAGATCGCAATTCTGGACGAGATCGCTGGTTGTGTGATAATAGGGTGAGAAGTCATCGCCCCAGGCTTCGTCTTCGATACCGAGGATTGCCTGATAACCGTATTGCCAGAAAGCGGCATGGTCACTGGCGCTCAAGGCCTGATGCACAATGATAGGTTCGACCTCAAATGGAACGTAATACTCGACGGCTTCTTCGAGTTTTTCAGCTATATTGATCGAGTAATAATCGGTATAGATAACCAGGTCTGGTGGAGCCGGATCGATACCCGAGTAGCCGATCATATCCAGATTGACATCAGCGATGACATTGGCTCCAGCCTCATACAAATCTTCGACATAGGCTAAACTCCCATAGAGGCCCTGCTCCTCACCGGCGAAGCAGGCGAAGATGATCGTTCGTTCGAAGTCGTATTGAGAGAGGACACGAGCGACTTCGACGACAGCGGTTGCCCCGGTGCCATTATCATCGGCGCCGGGTGCAAAAACATAAGGGTTCTCAGAAATAGAATCATAATGTCCCGAGATGACCACGATTTCGTCTGGAAAAACGGAGCCAATCTTCGTAGCAATGATGTTCTGCCGGGTCAAAGATGAAATCTGGAAGTCATGTCGTTGCACATCCAGGTCGAAGCTTTGAAACGTATTATAGAGCCAGTCAGCGGCGAGGTTAATGTTCGTCGAATAGGTATAGCGGGTATCGAAATCCTCGAGGGTTTGTAGGGTTGTATAGAACGGGATCATCTTCAACAGTTCGACCATGGTGTCAATAATCGGGGGGAAGGGAAAATGATCCACGGACCGTTCAACAGTCATGATTCTCGGGGAGAAATTCTTTCTCGAGTGATTTATGTTGACAAGTTTCCAGCCTTGGAGTGAGACTGCCTCGATCAAATCGGTTGGTATCTTGATAAAAAACAGACGATCATGTCGATATAGGACAGTGAGTTCTGGAGCGGCTGGTTGTTTGTCCGTCTTCTCTGGCCAATAGGTGGCAAAAAAATAGGCTCCATTATCAGACCAGGGATTTCGATCAAGGATTGTCACGGGTCTGAGGTCAAGCAGATCGTGATCTTTGGGCACAATACCGGCAACGACGAAATCATCGGTCCAATAATAAACCGAGATATTCCGGGCCTGGATTGTATCGGCCATTGCCGGATCGACTGGAGCAATCAAAACGAGGATTTCCGGTTCAGTTCCGAAAACCAGTGTTTGAAAAGACAGCAGGATAAAAAGGTCCAGCATGAAAACAAAAAAAACGGTGTATGTGCTTGCCTTGTGCATGTCGATCACCAACATCCTTCCAGAATGGTTTCAGGATAAATACGGATTCTGATTGATGTATTGAACTGGTCAGACGATTGAGTGCATCATGGCAACATCTAGAACAATCATTTGCAAGGGTTAAGTCTCGTCTGAATTCTCTATGACTGTTTGTAGCATGAGCCAGTCCGTATTGCAAACACAATCATGAAGAAATATCGGACCCCAGATAGAACGCATGCTGACAACTCATTTCGTTAAAATGCGGATCACGAGAGAGGAGGATTTCTCTTGTATTTTGGCATTCAGTTTCATAATATTTGCCAGAAGGAAGAGGAGAGAGACATGGCGGAGAATATGCACCGAAATAGCATGGAGACAGGCAAAAACGGGGAGGCAGAGAAAGCGGAAGTGGCCCAGTATCAGGCCTTACATGCCGGTTTGCTCCTCAGGGATCGGTATGAAATCGTCAGATTGCTGGGATGCGGAGCATTTGCGGAAACGTATCTGGCCAAGGATCGACAGAGCGGGAAGCACGTTGCCATCAAAGCGTTCCATCCTGAAAAAATGGAATCCTGGAAGACATATGATTTGTTTACGCGTGAGGTCAAAGCGCTGCAATCGCTTAAACACCCCGGCATTCCGGCTATCTATGATTATTTTGAAGAGAAGGTCCTCTTTCAGACATCCTTTATCGTCATGGAATATATCGAGGGTGAGTTGTTGCAGGATATGATCGCACGCAATCATCGCCTTGATCCTGCAGATTTGATCGGGCTCTTCTTAAAACTGCTCGAAATACTAGAATATTTGCATTCATGCATACCACCGGTATTACATCGTGACATCAAGCCAGCGAACATCATGATTCGTCCAGATGGTTCACCTGTTTTGATTGATTTCGGCTCGGTTCGGACGATATTCAAGGCGCCTGATGAGCATGGTTCGACTATCATAGGTACCTTTGGTTACATGCCTTATGAACAGTATATGGGTCAGGCATCGCCTGCAAGCGATATTTATGCTCTGGCGGCGTCAATACTCGAGATTGTCACTGGTCGTCCGCCCTCGGATTTTGTCAATGGTAATGGTGAGATCATCATTCCCGACGATATCAATATCCCCCTCTTGCTCAAAGAGCTCCTGCATTGCATGCTCTTACCATCAGTTTCCCAGAGAATCCAGACCGTCAAAGAGGTGAAAAAACGTCTTTTTGCCCCCATAGTTGGCCATTCCCAAGCAGGGCTCGAGCGGTCAAATGCCCAGCCGAGAAAAGCCTTATCCACCCAAAAAGAAATGACAACGCCCATCGAGCAACTGTCAGTGGAAAAACTCGATAGAATGTTGGCCTATGCCCGGCAGCACTATATGCCCGATGTGAAGCAGATCATGAGTATCAATTCTCAGGGAGAATTACCGGATGATCCCGGCCCCGGCCAACTCGCCTTGATCTATGGTCTCGGCACATTGACTCTCGGTTTGTGGCCTTTGGGAACATGGCTTTATCAACAAACACTCTTTCGAAAATACAAGCCAATCTTTGAACGGGGCAAATTGGCTTTGGGTAGTATTGATACTATTTTTTTCATTCAGAACCAAAATACAAGCACCTACCCCAAATACAAGGTCATGTATAACTTTGAAGCAGACGGACAACTCCACAAAAACGCTCTTCTGTTGAGGCCCAATCTGGCCCAATTCTGGAAAGAGAATATGCCGATCTATGTGCTCTATCTGCCAGATGAAAATTATCGTAGCATTATCATTGGAGAAGCCTGATTATTCATTACAAAATAATGACTTTCCCCCTTGAAAACAAGCAGCTATCCCTTTTTTTTTCAGCCCTTGACAATGGTTCCCATATGCTCATAATCTATAACTTTATAACCTGAAAAATCATGTTATGGTTTGATCAAGTCATCAATGTACCGGGAAGGTGGAGAGTTTTTCGAGAGGCATTAAAGATTTTAATAGTTTATAATGAGTGATTGATATTGGAAATCGCATCACATCAAGGCTATCACAAGCACGAGACTGTTGAAGGATGCAGTAATGAGGTAACAAATGGACCAGCAGACAATAATGGATGAAATCCGGGCGTTACAGCAGCGTTTGAACGAACTGAAAGCATCGGTCAGCAGAAGCTTTCATCTGGAGAGTTTGCCGACCGGCGAGAAGAATGTACTTTTTGTGCAGATTGGTCTTGAACAATATGGCATTTTTGTTGAATCCTGTGAAGCTGTCTTGCTGATGTGTGCATTAACGCCGATCCCCGAGACATCGCCCTGGATCAAAGGTCTTTTGAATTTCCGGGGGGAGTTGTTACCTGTTCTTGATGTAGCCAGTCGGATACAACGGCAGGCCCGCACTCTTTCACTGAGCGATCTGATTGTGATTATCGGTTATCAGGACAAGAAGTATGGCCTGATTGTTCAAGGCATTACCACCATAAAGACTATTGCCATGGAGTTAGTGCATGAAGTAGCAGCCGATATACCGCAAGCTCCTTATGTTTTGGGGGTTTATGAACAAGCCCCAAAATCTGTTTTTTTATTGAGCATTGCTGCTTTACTCTCGACATCCGATTTTCCCGAGGACAGGTAATATGGAACTCCTCCTTGACCAGATTGCCCAGCACATTCAGCAACGATATGGACTCGAGCCTAAAGATGATTGGCCGAGAGTTTTACGGACTGCCCTCAAGAAAATGGACCTTACCGAAGACAAATCCAAGGACCTGCGAAAAACAGGGTTGAGCGATGAGCGGTTACTCCAGAAGTTAGCTGGTCATTTAACGATCAAGGAATCCTATTTCTTCCGTTATTACAGTCATTTCGAGTATCTCTGTTCGAGTATCAAACATACCTTGACCGAGAATCCGGAATTGACCTCATTAACAATCTGGTCAGCCGGATGTGCCCAAGGTCAGGAGATTTATTCACTGGCTTGGTTACTGTCCGAAAGTTTGGAAGCCCGACTCATGAGTAGAATCCGGTTGTCAGGGACCGATCTGGATGAGCAGGCCATTATCAGCGCTCGTCAGGGCATTTTTCATGCCTGGTCGCTGCGACACACAAACGCATTTCAGCGTGAGAAATACTTCCAGAAAATTGATGAATTGCACTATCAAATCAAGCCCAGCTATAGTTTCCCGATAGCGTTCAATCATGGTTCGTTATCAGATTATTGTGCCGGGCTTCCGGACCAGACGCTTGATATTATATTATTCAGGAACGTATCGATCTATTTAACCAAGAAGGCACGATCAGCGTTGTATAAAGGCTTCAAGCGGATACTCAAGCCAAATGCCTTGTTGATCATATCCCCAAGTGATCCTTTCCCGGATGAGGTGATGTTTCAACCGGAGCCGGAACATCGCTCGATTTTCCGCCTCAATCCAACAGAGACGGGTGTTTCATGGAATACATTCCGTTCTTTTTCCAAGAACGATCACTCTGAGCATGTTGTGGATATGAAATTGATTCACAGTATTCCTGCTTCAGGATTCACTCTGGTTGATCCGGAGGCACCCGCGCTGACTTCCTGGCCTGATTTGACCGGTGTATCCGAAAAAGTCATGACCCGGTTAGCCAGTCTGAGTAATGGCGGTCAAACGCATGAGGCCCTCGAATTAGTCGAGAGCGTGATCAGAGATCACCCTGAATTATATGCGGCTTACCTCTGGCGAGCAAAACTTCAATTGACGCTTGGCAATTTTTTTGCCGCGACAAATGATTTGAGAAATATTGTTTTTCATGAGAGTAACAATCATATTGCCCGTTATTGGTATGCCTTGGCGATGGAACTGAATGGCGAAAGCAAGCGTAGTCTGCTTCAACTTAAAATCCTCATAGAAAATCTGAAGAAATTAAAGGAAGACGATCTGCTTATGGACAATCATACCACTGCAAAAGAACTGCTTTCCGCCGCCCTTGAAAGAAGGGAGCACCTGTTATGAATAATACTCATGACCCAAAAGAGATCGAGCACATTTTATTGAAAAGGGCTGAAAAGGCGGCCCAAATTCCAACTCGTGAGGTCGAAGCAAGCGAGCAGGTCCGAATAGTTGTTTTCCGGATAGGAGAGGAACGTTTTGGTATAAGGATCGAGAACCTTTCCAAAATTGTGCCCTGTCCTCATATCACAAGATTGCCGGATCTGCCCAGCGTTATCAGTGGGATTACTCAAATCCGGGGCGAGCTTCTCGCAGTCTGTTCTCTGGTCGACTGGTTGATGATTAAAGCTTATCGGCTTGCTTACCTGGCTGTAGTGGAAGGCAGTCTTGGCCAACTCGGTCTATTATTTGACGAGATTCTCGGTTTTCAAGATGTTCAGAATCTGGACATTGCCCAATCATTCTGCAGCACTTCATCAGATTACAGCCATTTTATCGAAGGCTTGACCAAAGACCTGATCACGCTTCTGGACGTGGAAAAGCTGATGCATCATGCCCGATTGCATGTCAATGCAGAATTTATGCAGAGCTAACTATTCTGGTTCGATCTCAACAGGGAGGTCACAAATATGAACGATTATATCAGCATGATCATTATTATTGTCATAGTTGTCAGTCTCGTAATTCTCTTTGCTTATCTGAAATTTCGTCGGGGACTGGGATCAAAGGTTTTTGCTATTGTTATCCCGGCAAACGGTTTCATCGCTTTTCTCGGTTTCATCATTGGTAAAATGGGGATTCGGTTCGAGGTCCTGGTCTGGGTGGTGCCTCTGGCTGTCATAGGTGCGTCTATCGCCTTGCTATTACTTCTCTGGTTGGTAGTCAGTCGGACCATGGTCCATGTAGACAATTTGCTGCTCAACGCAAATCAACTGTCGGCTACGGCCCGTCAATCGTCAGCGACCGCTGCTGAGCAAGCCTCGTCGGTCAATCAGGTGACTTCGACCATCGAGGAGAGTTTTGCGATGAGTAAAACCGCGACCGAGAATGCCCAGGACGTGGTAAAAATAGCCAATGAAGCGGTCTCGCATGGTAAAGAAGGACTCAAAGCAATCGCGGAAACAACCCGAATAATGGAATCGATCAGCCAAACGACTGATATGCTCGAAACGATTGGTGATCTGGCCGAGCAGTCGAATCTGTTGGCGGTCAATGCCAGTATCGAGGCGGCCAAAGCTGGTGAGTACGGTCGCGGTTTCGCGGTCGTGGCTTCGGAAGTCCGGAATCTGGCTGAACAGAGTAAGGAAGCGACCGGTCAAATCAGGGACACTATTCGCCGGACCGAAGAGGGTGTCAGGGCGGTCGATGCCGCTGATAAAGTGATCAAGAAACTGGCCGAAGTCCTCGAGATTACCTCGGATAAATCGCGTCAAATCTCGGGAGCCATTATGCAGCAATCAACCGGCATGAAACAGATTTCGGAAGCAATGCAAAATATTTCCGAAGGTGGCAGGGACACGGCCTCAGGCGCTAAACAGCTCGAACAGGCTATCGAGAATCTGACCCTGATCAGTAATGATCTGAAACTCTTTATCACCGGCTGACAGGTGACGGAATGAATGAATTCGAGAAACTGTACCAGATTTTTCGGACGGAAGCTCTTGAACGTGTTGATGAGTTAAGCCAATTGTTCGAGCTCCTTGCGGAATCAGGCATCTCCGAACGTAGCGACATTTATGCTTCGATTCTGAGGACGGCCCATAATTTAAAAGGTGCGGCCAGAACTGTCGGTGATGAACCGATTGAACAATTGGCCCATCATCTGGAAGAAGCCTTCCTGGTTTCAGCGGAAAAGGAAGAGATCGCATCTGAATTAATCGAGACAGCCCAGAATGTTCTTGCTTTGATCAATGCAATTATTGCCGGAACATGGCATGAGAAAGACTATATCCAACTGATTGAACGCTTGAAGACATTAGGCTCAAAAGAGAGAAAAGCCAGGGAGCATGAACAAGCATTGTCATCGGAGCCCGGTCCCGATTCGGCTGAGCCCGGCTCGACCCAATCGGGACAGGACCGATCAACGCCGGTTTCTTCTCAAAGCAAATCCATGGAAAAAGGCGATATTGCTTTGGCCCTGCGCGTCGATCCGGATCGCCTGGACCAGTTATTGAGTTACTCCGGAGAATTACTCATTTCCGAAGCCAGGATAGCTCTCCATCATTATGAGCTGCAGGCTTTTTATAAATACATCAATCAGATGAAGCGAGAAAAACCGGAACTAGTCGAGACTCTGAATGAGTTGAGTACGAAACTTCGCCCGCTGGTCCATAACGCCCGTTTGGATGCGAACAACTTCAAATACCTGGCTGACAGTATCATAACTGCTCTTGAACAAGTGCGCATGATGCCGCTTCATGAAATGACCTCGGTCTGGCGCAGAACGGTATTCGAGACTGCCAGGCTCTCGAAAAAACAGGTCCGACTGGACATTCAGGTCGGGGATACAGAATTGGACAAGGTGGTCCTGGATAATCTCAAGGATGCCTTCATGCATTTGCTACGCAATGCAGTGGACCACGGTATCGAGCTGCCGGCAGAAAGAACGGTCTGCGGCAAACCGATCAAAGGTCAGATTCTGATAGTCGCTCAGATTGACGGCAACATGATCAGGCTCGAAATCAGCGATGATGGTCGGGGATTGGACCCGGAAAAAATCGGGCAAGCCGCTGTATTGAACGGTTTTCTTAAGCCGGAAGACCTAACCGAAAAATCGAAGCAAGAGTTACTCGAATTGATTTTTCTGCCCGGGATGTCCACGGCCGAAAACGTTAGTACTCTGAGTGGTCGGGGAGTTGGCTTGAGTATTGTCCGCAATCAGATTGTGCAACTGGGTGGTTCCGTTGAAATTTCAGGCAACCCCACCCTGGGAGGCACGACCTTTTATCTGCGTATCCCGATCAGTATTCTCTCGACTACCGGCTTGTTTGTAAAGGACCAAGGCGAAACCTATATTCTGCCACTGGAATATGTCGAACGGACCTATCGCCTGTCATCGGATGAGCTGAAATATGTCGATGGACAACCAACGATTACCTCAGAAAACCAGGAACCACTCCGCTTGTTTTGGCTTTCCAAATTGTTCGAGGTCTCTGAACCCACAGAGATTCATGATTCTTTTCTGAAAGTGGTCATTCTCAGATGTGACACAACCAAACTAGGACTGGTCGTAGAAATCGTCGAGGGAGAAAAGGAATTTGTGGCCAAACGCTTACCCTGGAACTTCAAAAAAGTCCTGGGGGTTAACGCGGTCAATATTCAAGCTGACGGGAGCCTGTCCCTGGTCCTGGATATCCCGGAACTGTTTGAGTTGATTAAAGGTCATTACTCAAAAAGAATACTCATGCGTCCAGCTAAAATGGTGCAGAAACATATTCTGGTGGTAGATGACTCGCTGACCAGTCGGGCCCTCGAGAGCAATATCCTTAAAAGTGCTGGATATAAGGTCACCCTGGCGGTCGATGGTGATGATGCCTGGCAAAAACTCCAGGCCCAGAGTTACGATCTTATGATTTCCGATATTCAGATGCCTGGTCTGAACGGGTTCGAGCTGACCAAACGCTTACGACGAGACCCCCAATTCAAGGATTTACCCATCATTTTAGTTACTAATCTCAGCCGACCCGAAGATGTTGCCGCTGGTGTCGCCGCCGGTGCCGATGAATATGTGGTCAAAGGAAAATTCGAACAAACCAATCTGTTAGAAATGGTCGCAAAATACTTGTAATCGCCAATCTCAGTTTTGTTGGATGTGGAAAAGTAGATATCATGTCCGATACAGGTCAACGCAGAATTCAGTCAGACAACACGATGATTGTACCTGCTGAGTTCAAACAAGGAGGTCCGATGTGAATGAATATGTTATGATGGCTCTTATAATCATCATGGTCGTGGCCATTGTCACGATTCTTGCCTATATTAAATATCGCCAAGGATTGGGTACAAAAATCTTCGCCATTGTTTCCCCAGCAAACGGCTTTCTCGCTTTTCTCGGCTTCATCGTCGGTAAAATGGGTCTTCAGATCGAGGTCCTGATCTGGACAGTGTCTTTGGCGGTAATCAGTGCGACAATTGCTCTCATGTTACTCCTTCGACTGGTAGTCAGTCGAACCATGGTCCATGTTGACAATTTGGTGACCAACGCAAATCAGCTCTCAGCTACGGCCCGTCAATCGTCTGCGACCGCTGCTGAACAGGCTTCATCAGTAAACCAGATCACTTCGACCATCGAGGAGAGCTTCGCGATGACAAAAACCGCGACCGAGAATGCCCAGGAGGTTGTGAAAATGGCCAATGAGGCTGTTGACCATGGCAAAGAAGGGCTCAAGGCAATCGCGGAAACGACCCGAGTCATGGAGTCGATCAGCCAGACCACGGATATTCTCGATATGATTGGCGATCTGGCTGAACAGTCGAATCTCCTGGCGGTCAATGCCAGTATCGAGGCAGCCAAGGCCGGTGAATACGGTCGCGGTTTCGCCGTCGTTGCCTCCGAAGTCCGTAATTTGGCCGAACAGAGCAAGGAAGCGACATCTCAAATCAGAGACGCAATTCGCCGGACCGAAGAGGGCGTCCGGGCAGTCGACGCCGCTGATAAAGTGATCAAGAAACTGGCCGAAGTCCTGGAGATTACCTCGGATAAATCGCGTCAAATCGCGGGAGCCGTTATGCAGCAGTCAACCGGCATGAAACAGATTTCTG
>JAFGSJ010000038.1 GCA_016934675.1 bacterium
ATGGTGCGCATTTTGGGGAAAATGTTTTTTTCTGATCGACCAAAATCGCTCCGCTCTTTGGTCTATAGACATCGCACATGGCTCATGAAAAGGGGAAACCAGGAAAAGAGTGGCTCGACAGTGATGTTTTTGGGCAAAACTTGGCAAAAGTGTGCGGGATAGGTATAATGAAAAAGAGCAGAGAACAAAAGACCAGGAGGTATTTGAGTGACGGTAATAAGTGAGGTCAAGGCATGAAGGTGAGCATGGTTAGTGAAATGAGGGCACTTGATCGGACTGCGATTGAACAATATGGGATACCGGACCAGCTCTTGATGGAAAACGCGGGTATTGCTTCATTTTTGGTGATTGCCCAGAAAGTTGGGGTTCAGGGTCGGCGTTTTGTGGTTTTGTGTGGTCTGGGGAATAATGGCGGTGATGGTTTTGTTGTGGCTCGCAAATTGTTCAGTAACGGCGGGTTGGTCAAGGTGTTCATCCTGGGTGATCCGGCCAGGTATCAGGGGGCGGCCAAAATCAATCTGGACATTATTCGGACCATGAATATGGAAATCGAAACGATCGACCAGCTAGCGTCACTCGGGTCAGACCTGGTTGATTGTGATGTGGTGGTCGACGCAATACTGGGGACTGGGCTGGACCGTGAAATCGAGGGGCTCTATGCGAAGGTGATCAATCTGGTCAATGACTTTCATAAACGGGTCATCAGCATTGACATCGCCTCGGGGATTAACGGAAACACCGGTCAGGTAATGGGAACGGCTGTGCGGGCAGACTGGACTGTAACTTTTGGTTTGCCCAAAATCGGTAATGTGCTCTATCCCGGTTGTCTATGGGGTGGTGAACTTTATGTCAGCCATATATCGTTTCCGCCCGAGTTATATAATCATGACAGGCTGAAAATTGAGGTAAATGAGCCGATAAGCCTGCCGGAGCGTCAAATAGACGGTCACAAGGGTAGTTTTGGGGATGTTCTTTTTATTGCCGGAGCGTCGACCTATTTCGGTGCACCCGTATTTGCCGCGTTGTCTTTTCTGAAGGCTGGTGGTGGTTATGCCCGGCTCGCCACACCCCGGAGCATGGTTCCGCACCTGGCTTCCCTTGGGAGCGAGCTTGTATTTGTCCCGCAAAAGGAGACCAGGGGAGGTAGTATTGCCTTGGCAAACAGAGAAAAGCTAATCGAGTTATCCGAGCGGGTCGATCTGGTGGTTCTGGGACCGGGTTTAGGGCTGGAACAAGAAACCGGACAACTGGTTCGTGAAATTACTGCCGCTGTAACCAAACCGCTTGTCATCGATGGCGATGGTCTAACGGCCCTCGGTAGCGAGCCGGGGTTTTTGAGTCTACGCTCTGCCCCGACTGTATTGACGCCTCATCCCGGCGAAATGGCTACCTTAACCGGTAATAGTATCAACGAGATCAAGAACAATAGTATTGATTGTCTCCAGCAAGCTTGCCATAAGCTTGGCTGCATGATCGTCCTCAAGGGAGCACATTCCCTGATCGGTATGCCGGATGGTCGCGTATTCATTAACTTAAGCGGAAATTCGGGCATGGCTACGGCGGGATCGGGAGACGTTTTAACCGGAACGATTGCGGCAATGTATGGCCTGGGGCTCGATTGTGAACTTGCAGTCCGAGCCGGCGTTTTTATGCATGGTCTGGCAGGTGATCTGGCTGCCCTTGAGATCGGTCAGGACGGGATTACGGCCCGGACCATCATGGAACATCTTCCCCAAGCTGTCCGTTCCCACAGGACGGGTTTACCGGATTGCCTTGAGAACCACTACCGAATTAAGATTATCAACTGATAATTTTCTGAAACTACTTAGTGAAAAAGAAGAACCCTCTCTGGGCATGGTCGCGATAATCTGTAATGGTCATGCACCCCAAAGCCTTTATCCTATTGCTTAACAACGATTTTGCAGAGCACGACGGGCTTCAGCGCGATCGTCGAAATGAATAGTCCGATCGGCGAAAATTTGATAATCTTCGTGACCTTTACCGGCAATAACGACCATATCGCCCGTTCGGGCTGCCTGGATGGCCGTATCAATGGCCTCACGCCGATCTGGAATGGTTTTCACCCTGGTTGAATCGGGTATGCCCGCCTTAATCTGGGAGATGATGGCCAGCGGGTCTTCAGAACGGGGGTTGTCCGAGGTAATAATTACCAGGTCGGACAACTCGGCTGCACTTTGGCCCATCCGAGGCCGTTTCGAGGTATCACGATCACCCCCACAGCCGAACACGGTAATCAGACGATTCGGCTGGCAAGCACGGGCTGCGCTGAGTAGATTATAGAGGGCGTCGTCAGTGTGAGCATAATCGACCACCACGGCGAAATCCTGTCCCGCGCTGATTAATTCGAATCGCCCGGGAACATGTTCGAGCTGTTCGAGTCCCACCTTGATCTGGGATAATTCGAGGCCAAGGTTCGAGGCGGCCGCGGCGGCGGCAAGTGCGTTCTCGACGTTATACGGTCCGGTCAGGTGAATAGTCACCGGTAGGGTCTGGTTATTGATAATCAAGTCAAAGGAAATGCCGAACAGACCCGGTTTTAAATTCCGGGCCAGTACCGTGGCGCCGGCACAAGACTGCTTCGAATAAAGGGTTGTTCGATGGCCACAGGCACCCAGAAAGAAATCGACGTTTGGATCATCAGCATTGAGACAGGCAAAGGAATCTGAATCTGAAGAAATATATTCCTTGAAAAATGCTTGTTTTGCCTGGCGGTAATGAGTGAAATTTTTATGAAAATCAAGGTGCTCTCGCTCAGTTATATTGGTAAATATCCCTCCCCGGAACGAACATCCGGCAATACGCTCGAAAACCACGGCA
Source organism: bacterium (assembly GCA_016934675.1). GTDB lineage: Bacteria > CSSED10-310 > JAFGSJ01 > JAFGSJ01 > JAFGSJ01 > JAFGSJ01. Next base: position 2,839 of record JAFGSJ010000038.1, read on the forward strand.
TGTGATGATACTTCCATCACTACTCCTTGAACGCCACTTGTTCGGAATTCGGCCAGGATTTTCTGGAGGTCCGGTGCCTCGGGTGTAGTCCGATCGAGTTTGACTATCATATCTTCGCGGGTGAACCCGGTTGTCCCGATTAATTCAGTCTTCAGACCGGCGCAGTTGAGGATGGACCTCAGAAAATAAGTGGTCGTGGTTTTGCCGTTTGTGCCGGTAACACCGATCAGGTCCATATGTCGGGAGGGGTGATCGTAGTACTCGGCAGCAAGCATGCCGAGCCAGTAGCGCGGTCGATCGACTCTGATCAGTGGTACCGGAGCGGTTGGATCGTGTTGCTCGGCATTGATAATCAGGAGTGCACCCGCATCGATCGCCTGGGGAATAAAAGCATGACCATCGGCTTTCTGGCCCTTTAAGGCCACAAAAACAGCCCCGGGTTTGACTTCCCGGGAATCAGCCGTCACCACCGACACAAGGGTCTCGGGATCGTTTTCAGGCAATACATTCAGATCAAGTAATCGAGTGAGACGACCCAAGGTTAACATGGAGACCTCATCCCTAAAAGATCGATGTTTTTGAATAAAATCGAGCATTTACCAGATTCAAGCATCCGGTCAAGCCGGGGTAAGTATGTAGATCAGTCACGGCCTTATTGCAAGAGATCCCTGGCCGCCTGATTATGACGGGCGATGAGTTCGGTAAGATCGTGCTGGACCAATTGACCCTGATTGACCAGTATCCGGCCCGCGACAATGGTCAAATCTACCCGTTCAATCAGTCCGAAGATAATGGCGGCTACGGGATCGGACAAACCACCAGCCAGGGGTAAACGATCAAGGTTGATCCCGATGACATCCGCCGCCGCAGAAGCGTGCAGGTGGCCCAGGTCCGGTCTGTGTAAAATCCGGGCGCTGTGGGTCGTGGACATGTCGATGACAGTGCGGGCTCCAATGGCCGTGGGACCATTTTTGACCCGCTGCAGAAGCATGGTCTGTCTGAGCTCATTGATCATGTTTGAAGCATCATTCGAAGCCGAGCCGTCAACGGCTATCCCGACCGGGAGCCCGGCCTGAAGGTATGATACCACGGGACAAATACCCGAACCCAGGCGCATATTTGATGAGGGACAGTGGACCAGACCGGTCCCGGCTGTTGCCAGACGACCGATTTCCTGCTCATTGATCCAGATCATATGGACCAAAAAAGTCCGTTCATCGAGCCAGCCCACCTGTTCGAGATAGTCGAGTGGACGACAACCATAATGCTCCAGACAATATTCCTCCTCATCCCTGGTCTCGGCAAGGTGTGTATGACACAGTACACCACGATCACGGGCTAGACGTTTACTCTCGATCATCAACTCCCGACTGACTGAAAAGGGCGAGCATGGAGCAATGACAATCTGGAGCATGGAACCTGGTTCAGCGGAATGATATTGATCGATGACCTGGGCTGAGTGGGCCAGGATGCGATCGATATCCTGGGTCACTTGATCGGGTGGCAGACCACCGTCCTTTTGGGATAACGACATGCTGCCGCGACACAAAACCATTCTGATGCCCATGCTTTGAGCAGCCTTGATTTCATGATCCAAAAGCTCATTCTGGTCTCGAGGAAACAGATAACAGTGGTCAACCGAGGTCGTACATCCTGATAATAGCAACTCGGCCGCCGCCGTCATCGTTGCGGCTTCGATTGACTCGCTCGTTATTTTGGCCCAGATCGGGTAGTGGTAGACCAACCAATCGAAGAGACCGGCATTCTGTGCACCCACCAGGTTTCGGGTCAATATCTGCGTGAAATGATGATGCATGTTGATGAAACCCGGGAGAACCAACAGACGCGATCCGTCGATGATCGACTCAACCGTTTCGTCAGGAAGATCGTCATCACGATAGATGCCGACAATAGTAGGACCGTTGAGCAGCAAATGGACATTATGCAATTCTTCCGGTTCGGCACCACCGGTATACAATGTATGAATGTCTTTAATTAAAAGCATCCTGACCCCTGTGAAATACGTCTGCACCTTGAATCCGGTCCCATGCTGCACACCTGGACCCTCATTCACTATAGGGTTTTTCCTGGTCCCCGTCAATCTGTTTTTTATCCATGAAGACCCTACTCCTTGTTGCCAATTTTCCCAAGAGTCTTTATAATGAAAGTAACCATGGTGTAATTACACAACGCCCCAAGAGCCCTAACGAGGTCATTATGAACGGGAAAAAACGAAAAAAGATTAAAACGAAGAACAAAAAACCGGTTTCGGACAAACGAGAATATTCCCGGCTCTATTATCATTATCTGACGAGTTATCGGATCGTCACCGATACCTATATCAAACAAGGTGTCGGCATTACCGAAAATATGAGTTTGGGGGGAATCATGGTCTCTCTCAAGGAACGGATCGAACCCAACTCACTGTTAGAGATTGATATCGCTACCAAAGAAACTATAATTACTGCCATGACCCAAGTCCGTCATGTGGCGGAAATCGGGGATGGAACGTACGATGTCGGCCTGGTTTTCGTGGATATTTCCCCCAATGACGTCGAACAACTCAAAAAACTTTTACAATACGATTGATCAAACAACCATTATCCTCAGCCACGAATACTCGCTTCACAAAGCACTTTTCGTTCCCGGTCCCAGATGACACAGGTCGTGAACGAATAGCGCCTGAATCCGAATTTGTCTCGAAGTTTCTGGGCGACATCATGAACGGTTGCTTGCTCGAAATCCTTTGCCTGTTGCATTTTTCCCGTTGTGGCAATGACCATGGCCTGAAATTCGTTCGCGGTAAACGATTGTTCATGGACCAGAAAAACTTCATCTGCCAAACCATCCGGTGTATAACCCGTCAGTGAATAGATGTTCAGTTTCGGCATGCTATTCTTGATTGGACCGTTCTTTTTTTTCACCTCAACCATAATGACCTTCCATCACGACAATTCAAGCATGCGGTCCAGGGCCTTCTTGGCCTCGATGGCAATATCCGGGTCAACGTGGATTTCGTGCAGTTCTTCGCTCAAGGAACGATAAACCGCTTCGAGTGTGTTTTGTTTCATCTGGGTGCATATGGCACAGCTACCATTGGCGGATATGAACTTTTTATTTGGAAATTCGAGTCGCATTCTTTCAATCAGACCAATTTCTGTGCCAATAATAAACTCAGTCGCACTCGAAGAGGCCACATATTTCATCATTCCAGATGTCGAGCGAACTTCATGGGCCAGGTCGATAATCTGTGCTGGACATTCGGGGTGGGCAATCACGATCGCATTCGGGTGTAACTTCATTACTTTTTTCACGGTTTCAGGATCGAATTCATGGTGATGCACATAACAATAGCCTTGCCAGGGAATGATCGTTTTCGACGTAAAACGTTGAGCATAGCTCGCCAGGTTTTGATCGGGCACCATGATGATCTGATCATGTTCCAGACTGGTCACCACCTTGACGACATTGGCGCTGGTGCAGCAACAATATGAAAGCGCTTTTGTTTCGGCATGAGTATTGATATAGGAAACCACAGCCGCCCCACTATATTCGCGCTTCATTGCCCTCAGTTCCTGAGAGGTTACCATGGCGGCCATGGGACAACGGGCCTCCAGCACCGGTAGTAAAACCTTCTTTTCAGGATTGAGAATCTTGGCAGATTCAGCCATGAAATCTACCCCACAGAACACGATGATCTCAGCAGTAGTTTCAACCGCATTCCTGGCCAATTCAAGAGAATCCCCGATAAAATCGGCAATGTGATATATTTCCGGTAACTGATAGTTATGGACCAGACAAACCGCATTTTTTTCCTCTTTTAATGCGTTGATCGCATCAATCAATTCGGACATGTTTTCTTTCCGCATGAAGCAACTCCATTCTCGGACAGAAAAGATACGCTCCGCCTCGAATAACATTCCCGTGATCAACGGGTCTCGTAGCCCTTCTGTTTCATATATTTAAATTTTTTTTGGCCTCATCGAGCCGGGAGACATGGTCGATAATCTCATCCATTTCGATAACACTTTTCTTGGCCGTGCCGGTCATGAGCCCTTCGCGGCCCTCGAAGCGGCGCTGTATGGACAGGCCCTGGTCCGTGGTCACGATTTCGTGAATGCCCTTGTCGTGTTGACTGCCACGCATTTTCAGGACCGAGAGGGCACGAGTGATCCCACCTTCGATCTCAACATAACGCAAAAAGAGTAAGTTGTGCAGGGACCCGGCGATCTTGTTGTGGGCCAGGTCGAGATTTCCAAACATGTTCCCGGAATCATAGCTTAAAAGTGCGGTGACTCGATTGCAACTGAATAAATCGGTCAAAGTGAAGACGAAATCTTTCAGATAATTGTCATCGGAGATGGAATTGACCAGATCAGATAGACTATCGATTACAATTCGTGAAATAGTGTGATTCAATACGAGTTGTCTGATGGTAAAGAGAAGTTCATCGACACAGATATTGATGGGCGATAGAAACATGATCGTGATCAGTTTATCTCGTTCAAGCCTGGGCAGATCGATTCCGATCGAGCGGGCATCGGTTATTAAATCAGACGGGTTTTCCTGAAGAAGGACAAAAAGACCTCGCTGACCGATCTTGGCTCCTGCAGCCAGGAATTGCGTGACGATCGTTGTCTTGCCGGTGCCACTGCTACCCGCAACCAGGGTGGTACTTCCAATGGGGAAACCACCACCGAGCAGGGTGTCCAGACCGGCCACCCCGGAGGTCAACTTATCATCCGGGGACGTTGAAATGGTATATCCCGTCGGCGAGGCCTGACAACTCGGATAGATTTCGACCCCATGGCTGCCGATTTTCAGGGTGTGTCGACCTTCAATATGACGATGACCGCGGGTTTTGAGTATCTCGATGAAACGTTCCCGGCGGCGCTGGCCCTTCTGTTCATATGAAAGCTCTATGACTGCATCGGTCAGATATTCTTCGAACGAGACCTGACCGGAATGTAATTGGTTCTTTTCCATGATGAACAATGGCGTGATTTCCTTGGTAATCAAGCTGCCGATAAACTGGTGAACTATTTCACGCAAGCGGACCGGGTCATCCTCGAGCCTCGCAAAACTTGAAATACTATCTATCAATAATCGTTCCACCTTTGATTCCGCTATGAAACGACTTAGAACACTGTCCGGGTTGGAGAGCATTTCCCGAGCAGCCAGGGGTGAAGTGGAGATAATTTTTAAAGAATGATCGCGTTCAAATTGCCGGAGGTCCCAGCCGTAGTTCGCAAAATCACGGCATAACTTCTCGGGACGCTCCTCGAAAGTCACGATTAGTCCCAATTCTCCCAGGGTAATGCCCTGCAGGATGATCTCAACGCCCAGCGTCGTTTTTCCGGAACCGGGAATACCCTTGATCAGATAACTGTTGTGTGGCACAAGTCCACCACAGAGTATTTCATCGAGACCCGCCATACCTGTCTTCAACAATTGCATAACTGATCACCACTTTAGGATGTCATCGCATTAATCCATGAGACCTCGAGCCCGGTTCTCACATATCAATTGGACTGGATCAGCTTTTCCGCAGTCGAAACGGCCCGGTAGTTTTGAAAACGCTTGAGGACCTCTTCAATATGAGGATGCTTGATGATAAGCGTCTCCAGGTCTTCCTTGCCAATAAGCAGTATCTCGCAATCAGTCACGGCAATCACATCTGCCGTCCTGGGAAGCCCGGTCAAAAATGAGATTTCTCCAAAAAACTGGTGTTGACCCAGAGTGTTGAGAAAAACTTTCTTGTCCTTGTGTGTTGTTGTTTCCACACGCAATTCACCCTTCTTGATCAGAAAAAGATTGTCATCTTTCTGCCCTTCCCTGATCAGATAATCCCCACTCTTGAATTTTTTCAGGACAAAAAGCTCGAGCATTTCCCGGCGCTCCTCGATAGAAATACCCCTAAATAATGGGGATTTCGCCAGGACAAGATCAAGTGCCCGCGATTTATAAAAAAGAAAGAGACGTTCCTCAACTTCAGGATACTGCTTGATAATCTCATCGAGATTTTCTTTGGTCAATTGATAGACAAGAGAATCCTCGCGGGCTGTCACTGTCGCTACTCGGGGACAGTTGGTCAAAAAAGCGAATTCACCAAAAAAATGCCCGGGCGTTAAAACCGAGAAAACAGTATCATGTTCTTCATCAACCGAGGACACCTTGGTCCGTACTTCGAACGAACCCTCGCTGATGATATAAAGAGAATTACTCAATTCGCCTTCTTCGAAAACACGGGTACCTTTCAGCATCTTCAAGGGAATAATGACCTTGACGATCATTTCGAGTTGCTCTTCGTTCATGTCTTTGAAGAGTGGGGTGTCCAATCTGATCGGAGGAACTTCCGGTTCGACGGGCCTCTCTTTTGGAACCACTGCCGGGGCTTTGGCCTGTTCGGCCTCTTTCTGCTTGTTTTTAATGTCATGTGCTATTTCTGAGGCACCCCGATTACCCGGATCCAACTCGAGCGATTTCTGGGCCATTTCAAGGGCAAGATCAGGCTGGGCCCGATCCAGGTAAACACGGGCAATCTTTTCATACATTTCCGCGGCCTCGGGATTTTGATGCTCCTTCTCATAGATCGCGGTGAGTTTCTTTAAAATCCCGAGATCATCGGGTTCAATCTCGACTATTTCACGATAGAGCTTGATAGCCTTAGTCATGTTTTTTGCCAGACGATATTTTTCGGCGGATAGATACAGGGCTAATTTATCGTTGTTCATGACACTCTCCCGCAGTGTGTATCGTTTTATACCACTATCATAGTATAACAACTCTCGAATTGCTACGAGTTTTTGAGTACTGTTTCAAATTGCAAACCATGAAGTCTATGATAGATGCCTTGTGCAGAGATGAGTTCATCGTGACTGCCCATTTCAACGATCCGGCCCTGTTCCAAAACAACAATAAGGTCGGCGTTACGAATCGTGCTCAGACGGTGGGCAATCACAAAGGTAGTGCGGTCCCGCATTAAATTGGACAGGGCCATCTGGACCATCTTTTCCGATTCCGTATCCAGGGCCGATGTGGCTTCATCCAAGATGAGGATCGGGGGATTCTTGAACAAGGCCCGAGCAATGGCAATGCGCTGTTTCTGTCCGCCCGACAATTTAGTGCCCCTTTCACCAATGATTGTTTCATACCCCTCGGGCATCTTCTCGATGAATTCATGAGCATAGGCCATGCGAGCCACCTGCTGGATCCTGTTTAACGAGGCCTCATGCTGTCCATAGGCAATATTATTACGAACGGTATCGTTAAAGAGAATAGTATCCTGGGTCACTATCCCAAGCTGGGAACGAAGCGATTTGATGGTCACTTGACGCAGATCATGACCATCTATGGTGATCTGACCAGCACTTGGATCAAAAAAACGCGGTATCATATTGACCAAGGTCGATTTGCCCGCACCCGATTCACCAACCAAAGCAATGGTTTGACCATAATGCACCGTCAGGTTGATTGACCTCAAAACGGGTTCCTCATCATACTTGAACGAAACATCATCAAACACAACCTTGTCTCGAAACGCGGGTAGCTCAACCGCACCGGGCGAGTCCTTGATGTCGGCCGGTATATCCAGAAAAGCAAATATGCGAATTGCCGATGCAAGGGCCCTCTGTATCGAAAAATTACTGGCATTGAGTTTCCTGATCGGTAAATGCATAGAAAAAAGGGCAATAATAAATGTCATGAAAGTCCCGGCTGAAATTGTCCCTCTGATGACATGAAAGCCACCATAGGAAATGATGATTGCTCCACCAACAGCACCAATGAATTCAAGCAGAGGTGGCGTGATAACATCAAGACGGGCCGCCCGAATATTGTATTTGAAAACACCCCGATTTTCATGCTGAAACTTGTTATACTCGAAATCCTCCATGCAAAATGCCTTGACGATATTGATGCCCGTGAATGTCTCCAGCAAGACCGAATTGAGATCAGCCATATACTCCTGGGTCCGAATACTGATCTTGCGTAGTTTTTGAGCGAACTTGACAATGGGGGCCAGGGCCAGGGGCAAAACCACCAATGATAGCAGGGCATAGTAATAACTTAAAAAGAATAAATAACCGGACAGGGCAATCAAGGAAAAAAAATCTTTCAATATATCCCCTATTTTCCGGGCAATTGCATCTTCCAGCATTAAGGTGTCATTGGTTATCCGAGACATCAGGGTCCCTGTGGGATTTTGCTGGAAAAAACGCAGGGACAGAAACTGAAGATGACGATACAGTTGATTCCGCACATCCAGAATGACACGCTGCCCCACATAGCGTAAAATATAAGAAGAAAAAAAATGGGTTATGCCCATGAGCAGATAGGAGAAAACGAGTCCATAGGAGATTAGAACCAGCATTTCCTGCTTTTTCTGAATGAAAACATCGTCAAGAATATTCTTGACCAGAAAAATCGGAATAACCGACAGCAGTGAATAAAAGAAGGTCAGAACAATCGAAACCAAAAAAAGCGGCAGATAGGGCTTGACATATCGTAATAACCGAAAATAGGTATCCATCACTTGACCGGCTTGGCCTTCAGCTTGACTTCTCCATCTTGAATATCCACCCTGAAATTGACGCCTGAACACTTGTGTGTCTTTTTGATAGTCTCAACTTGTTTGGCGATGAGATTTCTGAAACTATCCTGCGAGACTTGCTTCGCACCTGCCCCGGTCTTCTGCTGTGCCCTGACGAATTCCTGGTAAATCGAGTCAACGATCTGCTTTTCCTGATGTGGATCCCGGGTCGTAGCTGAAAATGGTTTCGAGCTTGGTGCCGGCGGTTTCGGTCCCTTTTTGGGTGCAGGTTTCTTTTCCTGTGCGGCACCAGTCGCCGCCGGTGGTGGTTTGGGGGCCATATCAAAACCGGTCGTTTGAGGACGTGATCCGATCACAATGCCCTCTTCCTTCATGCGCATCCGACGCTTCCATAATTCCGACAAGGTCGTATAGCGGGCGACAGTATTCTGATAGCGAAAGCGCAGGGACGAATTGTTGATCCCACCACCGAGATATTTGCGGATGATGCGCTCGACAGCAGTCTGGATCGTCAAGGGTGGAATCTTGATTGTTCCCATGAAGAATTGCTCATACTCGTTCTTTAATTTATCGATGTTACGTTCGAGGAGCTCAATATCTTCCTGTACGCCCATTGTCTCTCATTCTTTCTCCGAAAAACGAACGGAATCAATTATCGTGGTCGCATCAGGTCACATACCATAGCAACGGTAACCATAAATCCGTATCGTATGGCCTCCTGCGACCGTTGAACAGGATCGTCCGGTCTTTAATCTGGTCCGTACTCTGTAATAGATCGAAAAGCTGTCCGGCCCGTCCCGGTGTATACACAAAAATATGCTGCTGTGGTTGGCTGGCATTGTCCAGCTGATAATGATCGACACCAGTCTGTAACCGATCAAGCATGCCGGCGGTCAAGGCCCCGTTCTCTGGCACGATGACCGCAATCCGCAAGCTATCATTATCGGCCCCCACCGGATTATTAGGTGTCGGCGCCATCTTGCCACAGACGAGACACATTGGACCTGAATATTCGTAACCGCAACGATAACAATTCATATGATCTTCCTAGCAGAACCGCCCTATCTTGTCAAGCACCCTTGCTGCGGCCCTGAAGACTAATCCTTTTCTCACCGGGAAATTCACCCGGACCTCAGAATGATATCACGTTACAGGCAAAGACTCGCTTGACTTCATTGGCCGGGTCGTTTATGATATCTTATTATGAAATAAATGAAAATGGTTGTGATCCCTGTACACTCGGCTGGAACCATAAGGTTTTTTATCATGACGAAATATGAAAGAGGTTTTCTGGAACAGGGCTCCCTGGTCGGACCTTATAAGATTGTCGCGAAGATCGGCCAGGGAGGCATGGGCAATGTCTACAAAGCCTGGGACCCCGGTCTGAAAAGATTTGTGGCCATCAAAACCCTGTCGGAGTCTCTCCTGGATAATGAGGAAGCCGCCAGACGCTTCATGCGGGAAGCCCAATCCATGGCCCATTTGAAACATGATAATATCGTCTCCATCTTTTATATCGCTCATGAACAAGGCCTCTACTATTTTGCCATGGAATATGTGGAAGGGCAGACCCTATCAGCCCTGATCAATCAGGGCAAGAACTGGGAATTACATGAGTTGATCGAAGTCACGCGGCAAATCGTCAGTGGTCTCCTGGAAGCTCACCAAAATAACATCATCCACAGGGACCTTAAACCAGCCAACATCATTATTGACCTGAAAAACAGGATCCGCATTCTCGATTTCGGCCTTTCCAAACTGTTGACGGAGACTTCGACCCTGACTGCCGATGGAGGTATACTGGGCACCCCGGATTACATGTCCCCGGAACAGGCCCAGGGTATCGGTGTCGATTATCGCACGGATATCTATTCATTAGGGGCAACACTGTACCATCTCTTGAGTGGCGCTCCGCCCTTTTCCGGGAGTACACCTATTTCAGTCGCCGTCAAGCATATCAATGAACCGCTGCCGCCTTTAAAACCGCTGAATACGGACATGCCCGATGAAATCATCACCATGGTCTACCGCATGATGTCCAAGAAAGCGGCCTTACGTTTTCAATCGTATGACAGTATCCTGGCTGAGCTCGAAACCATCGAACGACGATACCAACACGCTGCCACAGGGATATCGTCCTCGACTCGGGGCCAAGGATCAGTTACCGGCACCGACCCATCTGCGTATAAGCAGACCGGGGCTTTACCGTCCGACCAGCCCCGCAGAACGCACCGGAAATCCATCTCTACAAAACCGGTCCCACCTCGTTCATCAAAGCCCTATATTGTTCCTCCCACGCAGAAAAAATCCAAATTACCCCTGGTGCTGAGTCTGGCGGTTGTGCTTTTCATCGGTGTTTATCTCGTTTTCAGGATGTCAACCGGTCTTGACCATCCCGGTGCTCTTGATACAAACACGGCTCAATCAACCGATGATAGTGCAGCCCACGTGACCGATGCCGAACATCGTGATGCAATTGCCTTAAAGAAACAGGTCGCTGAAATTCCGCATTTCTTTGATCAAGCACAAGAAATCTTTGATGAAAAAACAGGTCCTGCTCTTTCCGGTGCATTACGCGATATGGTTCCCACCTTCGAAACCTCAGCAACCCAGTATGAGTATGCCCGAATCCTGCAGAAAAAAGCCTCGACCCCTGCAGAATACGCGTTCGCCACGCAAGCCCTCAGAAAAGCTACCATAAATTCAAACGATCCGGATGCCATGTACGAGCATTCCCTGCGCATGATGGAGCAGGCGAACAAGAAAGCAGCGGAACATAACGAACGGGTCCGCCAGCAGATCGAGGAACAGGAACGATACATACAAGAAGAGTATTAATGCTTTATGTGTGTATTTCTGACTCCCCATGAAATAAGGTCGAGAGTGTCATTCACCGGCTCTGATTCGAGCGGGATTGCATGTCCATTATCGTCAAGAAATGTGAATTTATCTATAATGTACCAACCATCGATCGGCAAAAATGAAAACAGTTGGTCATTCCCGGGGGGAATAAACTTCCACCTCATCAAAAGAAAGACCACAGTATCCATCACCCTGGATTTTGAGATATCGGGCATTGAACGGTTCATCGAAACAGAGATAGATGGGAGTATTTTCCATTCCACGAGTAGTAAATATCCCCGCCGGTCTCCAATCAGACCCATTTGTCGAGGTGCTCAGGAGCATAGGACACGTGTTGTAGTCCGGATACGGAGAACTATGATAGATCGTTACGGAATCAATCATGATATTCTCATTGAAATCAATCATCCAGAATGGTTGTCTTTCCACTTTGGTGAAAAAACCGGATTGTTTCTGGCGATTACCATCAACAGCACGGCCACTGTTATAATTGTACCAATGACAGACATTCACAATGGATGAACTGTATGTAGACCTGCTGTATGCTTGATTGGTCGGGACCTTATCATCAGGGGCTTCCCAGGCATAAACAGTTCCAATTGATGTTCCCGAATACAAACTTTCATACCAGACAAAGAAGTATGTTCCGATCAATACGATAGCAGAAACAGAGATCAACCAGTTCCAGGGCAAATCCAGAACAATGAAACTGGTGACGGTGAGAACCAGAGCCAACACGATCAAACTGATTATTCTTCCCCCCAAAACGGCATCACTCCAGAACCTGAATTCAACTTCACTGATTCCGGCAGGTACTTCAACGGCCTGGGCAATACCGTTGGCAGCAAAGATCTCAGTCTCTTTACCATTGACCAGCGCAGTCCAGTGTTTTTCGTCAAAAGGAAAGGCACATCCGAAGTAAGTGGGGGAAGATGCCTGAACCTTAAAGATATACCTGTTGAATGTATTAAAAATTAATTCTGTTCTGTTTGTAAGAGGTTGCTTCACCTCGTTGGTTTTCAAACAGCCCGTTCCTATCTGAAATCGCTCGGCATCTTTTATGATTACCTGATCAGGTGACCTGCCTTGCCCCATGAGTTTATAAACCTCGGCTTCATCCCGAGCAAACGCGAAATATTCATATACCTTGCCCAAAAAAGGCTCGATAGAATAATGCATGATTTGTTTGAGGACCGTATCCGCATACATGGCACAACCGGGATCGTGCGGGTAATTAAGATTCTTCTGTCTCTGGAGCTGTACTTCCTTAAAAGTGGGCTTGTCCTGTTTCGGGGTAATCCAGGTCCCATATTGAACAAGTAGTGTAATTTGAATGAGTGCTGCAAACCAGATAAAAATGAGGAAATTGATTTTATTTTCCTGTCTGATCCCCCACAACAATAACCCGAAAAGTGACGCTATTCCGGCGAACAAGGCAACCGGTTCTACCCACGCCGGCGGTTTTCTTATTGTGATCGCCGTGAAAGGCGAAAAAGCACCGTAAAAGGATGTCGGTACCATGACAAACACAAGAATTACCAGGAGAGAAGCCGAGGCAAGTACCATTGCCGGGGAAAGACGGATGTTTTTTCGGGTCATGGTCCGCTCAGTCATCGATTGGCTGATCACCCATGATAGGATGAGCATGAACAAAAATGGCAGGACCACGCATACTCGTTCCGGTATACGCAGGGCCGAGGCAAACGGAAAATATTTCCAGGCAAGATAATGGATTGGTGTCCGCTCCCCTTGCATATACAGGAAAACAAAAAGAGCACTACCCCAGATCATCCAGATAACCCGGGGAATATGAATTCTGAACAGCACCAACACCGGCAACAATGCTGCTGCAAGATAAAAAGAAGATCCACCAAATCCTTCACCGGCATGGGATCGAAGAGGATGAATAAAATTATTGATGGTTCCGGCAAATGTCTCTGGAAAGGTAAGCGTGAATTCATATCCACTCTTGACCCTGATTACATTATGTTTCAAAAAATCAAAATAGAAAGGAATTATATACGCAGAAGCAAGGAGTATGCCAACCCCACAGTAGAAACTGACCGTACACCAGAATTTCAAGATTGCAGATGAATTCCGCTCATATTCTTTCGATATAGCTGCACAAAAGAATGGAACGATGATTATGAAAAAAAGGGTCCCTAGGACACAGTAATAGGTGATATGAGGATGACCACTCGTGATCAGCCAGTACGCCGCACCAATCACAAATAACGGTCTGACCCACCCGACAGGTTCAAGCCAGTAAATGCCAATCGCTGAACAGAGAAAAAGAAAACCTGTCCAGGTTTCGAGTGGCGCAGCATAAACAAACAAACCCAGCATCTGAAGGTTATATACTGTTATTGTTGAAAGGATAAACGCGGGTAGGCCCTGTCGTAAAAGCTTGACCAAAAAAAAATAAAGAAAAAAATGCACGCTGGCTAATGATAGAATTCGAAACAGTGTATTCAATTCTAACGCCTTCCCGGCCCAATAACCTGGCATATGTCCTACAATGAACGTTATCGGATGAAATAACTGACCAAGGGTCAAGGCAATCGCTGATTGACCACAGGCAAAACCGGGAACATACAAAGGATACGTGCCATTCTTCAGAGAAAACAATAATTCCATCTGCGGGTTGATGGCAAACAATTGATAATCATTACCCAGTGTCAAAGGAGATACAAAGGGGATCATCCAATGGAATATAATAAACGGTAAGACTACGATCATGATCAGCACTGCCGCGGCAACTGTCCGCTCATCTCTGATCTTTGAAGTGAACACGTTACAATTCTCGCAAGGGTTAAAGGTATCCAAGCAATTTTAATTTTTCAATGAGTCCCGGATCAAGATTGATCTCGTTCTCGCTTAAATTAAGTTCTTTCTTCCGCTGGACACTAGTCCGGATATGCTTTTCGATTATTTCCTTAGTCTCTCCCTCTTTATCTGGCAGCGTCTGAATGAGATTGTCCTTCTCAGCGGGATCTTTCTCAAGATCATAGAATTCGACAAGTTCAGCATCATCCAAAGCATAGATCGCTTTATATTTTTGAACAATGCAGGCAATTTTGGGTGGGCCCTTCATATCCTTGCTTATTTCCTCGGCAATAATATACTTTTGCTGATCATCTGGCGCGATCTCATGACCCTCCTTTGTATAAGGATATCCCAAGGCCAGACGATCGAGTAATGTGCTGGAAATATCCATAAGATCAACTCTTTTTGTCTCATAGGAAGGCATATCGGTCAGGCAGTTTTCGTCCGGGTATTTCATGATCAAAGGTATGGATATCTCTTCCGAATACAACGAATATCCGTGATCACAGACACCGTGTTCGAAAAAAGCCTCTCCGTGATCAGAAGTTATGACCAGTATGAGGTCCTCCATTTTTTTAAGATCATGGAGCCTCCCCAACAACGAACCAATATTATGATCCGTATATCGGATCTCACCATCATATTGATCAAGGTAATAGGAAAGATTGTTGTTGTCTACTATTGGATTGACCTCGAGATAGCTCAGCAAGGCCCGCTGGTCCTTTGTCAAAGGCCTTTTCTCAACCGATTTGAAGAGCACAGAATAGGGGGCCGGAGCACGGTAAGGTCCGTGGACATCCATATAATGTACATAGACATAAAACGGATGTCGAGGACTTTCCTCAAACCATCGTTGGACCTGCATGTTTACCATGAATGCTGTAGGTTTATAGATATCACTGATATGATCAAAAGTGTCAAACCCCTGCCCGAAACCAAGCTCTTTTGAAACCCAGTGATTGGCAATAAAGGCCCCAGTAGTATACCCATCTCGCTTCAGAATTTCGGCAAATGTAACAATATCACTGGAAAGTGACCGGGCTTTTCCATCATAATGAGAAATTACTCCATGAACCGTACTATAGAAACCACTAAAAAAAGAAGCTATTGATGGAACAGTCCAGGAAGATGGGCTTGATGCATTCTCGAATGTCAATGCTTTCCGAGAAAATCTATCGATATTGGGTGTTGTATCTCGAGGATAACCATAAAGCCCCGTATGATCACGTCGCCAGGCATCAATCACAATAATGAGAATATTCGGCTTCCCATCATCAAATATACTCTTCTTGAAACTGAATACTATGAGACTTCCCGCGACCAGAAACAGCACGCATAAAACCAGGACTCTTGTTATCAGTTTCATTGATTGACCTTCTCAACCCTCGATACATATGATTGTACTGCATAGGCGTACATTTTTTCAACCGCGAGATGTAATTCGTTGAGTGCATAAACCGCATTAGGTGCAGTATATAATTACCGCGGCATGGAGACACCAGTTAATGTAGTAAGCGGCCATATAAGAGGTCAAACTTGTTATTTGACCGTTTCTGCTGTCCGTTATGGTTTTTTATGAACAGTAAAAGGACTCTTTTTCCAGGGAGCATTCTGTGGCCCGGCCGCTCAGGGTTGAATGCCAGGGTGCCTGCTACCACGTTATGAACCGTGGTAACAGGGGTATGAGTATCTTTTCTCATAACGAGGACAATCAACTTTTCCTTTAACCAGAAACTGAGCCAAAAGGTCAAAAAACAAGTGTGACCCCGATTTCTACGGCACGAGAAACACTAATGACGACCGTCGCTTCCCGATTGACTACGGCTCAGGAATGTTATAGCTTGTATTTGTAATAAAAAGCTGGACAATTGCCCAGGATTGTTTCAACGAATTTTGGGGAAATTTGGGAAAAAAAGTTGATTTAAAGGAGATGGACATCTAACGTGAAAACCGGATTACGAGTGATATATACTTCATATCAACCTTATAGTGTGAAACTTGGAATCAAATTAGCGGAAAAGTATGACTGGAAACCTCTTTATTGGATCAGCTCTGAATTAGTCGAAAAGGATATTAAAACCCATTTTCCGGATACGGTGACGCATGATATTTACCAAGCGATCAGGGGGCTACAGCCAAAAGGCAAGATATTCAAACTCGGGACAATTGATGAAAAACTGTTGAATGAATTTGCAGTTTATGAATCCATATCCATGAATATGTTTAACAGAAATGATCCCTGGGATTGTTTTTCCCAGAGAGACCGTTTGGAGCGTTACCATTATTTTCTGAAATATTGGCTAGGTGTTCTGGATGAATTAAAACCCGATGTCATTCTGTTTGAAGAAGTGCCGCATCAAGTTTACAGCTATATCCTCTATGAAGTTGCCAGGAAGCTCGATATAAAAACGATAATTTTTCTCCGGACGAATTTTGTCGGGAGAATGTTCCCAGTCAAAATATTTGAGGATGGTTCCCCTATCATTAGAAAAGAATATAATCTTAAGCTTGAGAGAGGAGAGACCGTTACCGGCGAGTTTGCACCTGATATTCAGTCTTTCCTCGATAAGTTGAAGGGTAACTACAGTGATGTGCAGCATTTACAACTTTGGAATCAGCTCGATCTGGTGAATAAGCAAAAGAAGTCCGCCAGGCAACATCTCGTCGATAATGTAAAGTACCACGTTTGGAGAGCAATAAAGTTGTTTAATCTTCTAAAGTTCAAGAAGCGGGCCTTATATATCTTAAATCTTCGGAAAACACGTTATAATATTGATTACAAAGCTAATAATGGGAAGCTTTTTGATCAAGCTTGGCCAACTGGTATTCATATATACCTCAACAACAGAAAAAGTCAGAAAAGAAATGCTGAATTACGGGCCTTGTATGAGAAACTCGCTAATCCCAAGCTGAGACTTGATGTGCCATATGTTACCTGCATGCTCGCCTCTCAACCGGAACAAAGCTCGTCACCCCCTGGTGGCCACTTTGTTAGCCAGTTGCTGATTGTGGAAATGCTTCGGAACGCTATTCCTGAAGATTGGTACTTATATGTAAAAGAGCATATCCATCAGTATGGAGTAAGGATACGATTACCCAATATGACCCGTTCAGAAAAATACTATTCAACCATCAAGAACATGCCCCGGACAGATTTAGTACCATTATTTTATGATACCTTCAAGCTCATCGATAACAGCAAGGCGGTTGCAACGATCACGGGTTCGTCCGGTTTCGAAGCGATCATTAGGAATAAGCCGGCCCTTATATTCGGTCATGCCTGGTATAAATATTGTGAAGGCGTTTGTTATTCCGGCAACATCAACGATCTTCGAGAACAGATCAACCGGATTAAAGCGGGATATACACCTGATCAGAGCAAGGTAGCTCTTTTTATTCAAACAATCCAGGAAAATACTTTCGAGGGAGTGGTCGGTGGTCCGGCTAATACCAAACATGGTGGAGAGAGAGGGGAGCCGGATAGAAATGCCGAAGAACATTTGAAAGCGATTGAAACGCTCTTTCAATTTACATAAACTGCCACGCGGACCTGTTAGTCTATCCTCTATTGGTATGTGAATAGCCCGAACCCTTTCAGAAGTATTTCATCAGGCTTACGGCAATGTGTTACCTTTCACAAAATTGTGAACAGTTAATCCCAGTAAAATTTCATCTACCCATTTGTCTCCTACAAACCGTTCCTCTTTTCGCACACCTTCCTTTTCAAAACCATTTTTTAAAAACGCTTTTATGGACCCTTTGTTTCCATCATAGCAACCTGCCCTGAGCTTGTGCATGTTCAGGACTTCAAATGCATATCGGGTAACGAGAGAGACCGCTTCGGTTGCGATCCCCTTTCCCCAGTAATCCTTTTCACCAATCACAAGGCTGATATCTGCTGATCGATGAATCCAGTTTATGGGACCTAATTTGATATTTCCGATGTGCTTATCATTTTCTAACAAGCACATCGCCATGAATATTTCATCTTTGCGTCCATCGAGATTTTCCACATATTTTTTTATGTTTTCCATCGATTGCGGAATAAAACGCGTCTCTAAGTACTGACTCACATCCGGGTCATTCAGCCATCGATAATAATTCCCATTGACATCACTCAATCGTACTTCTCTTAAATAGATTGTCTTTCCTTCCAGAAAGCGTTTCACTTGTCGGGCTCCTTCCGTCATCTTTTTAAAGCTCCTTTCCATTCAATGAGTGTCTTGTATTCACATGAATGTTCCTGTTCCTTGGATCAGGTTTTTGCCACTTCTCACTGCATTTTTCTGCTTACATTCCCGCAACATGAGACCAACGCAATGGAGTTCCACGCTTGATATCCATACTGGCAGTTCGACCGATAATTTCGTCTAAGTATCGCGTATGCAATCCATGACCAGGTCTGATTGAGCGTATATTTTCAGCCGTGAAGACCTCACCTGCTTTCATGTCCTGAATTACAAAAAGGGAACGGCGGAAATTTTGGCTAGGTTCCTGGCCCTTACTCACTCCGTAACAAACCGTGCCCATAGCTTTCTCCGCAATATGCACAGATTCAACCATCGCTTTGAATTCATGGGGTTCCAGGGAAAAATCGCTATCAGGGCTAAGCAGATTACGGGATAAAGTAAAGTGTTTCTCTATGATACAGGCGCCCAAAGCCACGGCAGCGACCGGCACGGCTATTCCCATGGAGTGATCTGAAAGCCCGACGGGCAAATGAAAGGCCTCAGCCAGATGAGGAAGAGTGTTCAAATTTATGTCTTCGGGAGGTGCAGGATATGCACTAGTGCATTTTAGAAGCGCTATGTGACAATTGCCCGCTTCTTGAATTGTCCGGACAGCTTCGTCAATTTCTGCCAGCGATGCCATTCCCGTAGACATGATGATCGGTTTTCCGGTCTGCGCTATCCTTCGCAGCAGTGGCAAGTCCACCATTTCAAACGAAGCGATCTTGTAGGCAGGTACATTCATTTCTTCCAGGAAATCGACAGCAGAATTGTCAAATGGGCTTGAAAAGCAATCCAAGCCTAGGTCGTTTGCGATCTTTTTGAGTTTTGGTTGCCAATCCCATGGAGTATATGCCTCACCATAAAGATCATACAATTTTTTGCCATTCCAGATGGTTCCCGTGATACGAAAACACTTATTATCGCAGTCGATGGTGAGTGTGTCAGGAGTATACGTTTGTAACTTAATTGCATCGGCACCTGATTCTTGAGCTGCCTCAATAATCTTCACGGCCTGCTCAAAGTCTTGGTTGTGATTGGCGGACATCTCGGCAATGATGTAGACGGGTTTGCCTGGACTAATAGAACGATTATTTATTTCGATAGAGTTGTTCACATCAAATCATCTCTTGTTAAGATTAAATGTATCGCTTGTTGCCCATTAATATTCTTCATTTCACTATCGTGAAACCCAGCTTTCATAAAGACACGCTTGGAAGCTCCATTGTCCTGTTTAATATAGGCATGAATTGTTAACGCATCTGAAACCTTGAATAAATCACGAGCGCCCACCTCAATCATCATTTTTCCATAACCTCTTCCCCGGAATTTCTTATCAATGCTGATTGAAATCACACTTTCCCGACCGTTATTATCGAAACGGACCTGACCGACCGGCGTTCCAAATCCGTTGTATGCAATATAAAATAGACAATCTGGGTCATTCAATTTTGCATTAAACCATTGAACATGATTATCCCAAGGTATGGATTGTGAAGAAAAAGAAACATTCCGCACCTCTGGATCGTTCGCCCAATCCCAGATCAGTTTACAGTCCCCTTCTTGAACAGCACTTAATGTTATGTAATCATGCACCATAGAATCTATCACTCTATCGTTCCCCCTGCCATCCACCAGGTTTTGCCCCCTTTCAGACATTTGTCTCCTCGTGTCTTGATCATTCATGAGTTTTTCTAATGTTTCCACAGCTTGATCATATATTGGTTCATCCCACCAGCCCAGTTTCAAAGCCGCTCCCTTGGCTTCAAGCCATTCAGCTATACCGCGTTGGTTTTCTGCCACTAGCACGATACTATTGGGCAATCCCATAAACGCCATTTCCCAGCACGTACTACCACCAGCGGACACCGCCAGATCAGCCCAAGCCATGAGCTGGGCAATGTTATTAACAGAGGACAGAATCTGAACGGTGAACGGCAAACGTGCCGCAGACTCTTGTAAAGTTGCCATGTGAGGATTTAATGAACCAACAATTATTTTGACTTCAAGGTCAGTATCTTTCATATAATTCAAGGCATCAATAACTTTCAACGTAACATTATGAGGATCTGAGCCACCGAACGTTACAAGAATTTTCTTTGCCTTTTCCGGAATGTGTCTTTTCCAATTCTTGTAGTCCATAAACTCTCGGCGAAGCATGCAATATTCACATCCCAGTAGGATGAGAGTTCCCTTATCGAGAGAATAATCAAGATCCCGGGCATGAATATTCTGATTGACCAAAATATCAGCCTGGTAATGATCCAGATGGGCCATGTCGTCGATAACCAATAACATAAAGCCGTGTTCTCTTATTGCTTTCTGGTAATTCGTGGTGAAGTGGTAACCATCTAAGACAAACACGGAGTTTGGCGCATGGTCATTATCTTTCCAATCCGATTTGGGCGATGTGTACTCTGCATCCTGCATTGTACACTTTAACAACTGTAAGACCGTTTGCAGGTCTGAAAGGTCAGGGTGCGGCTTATCAATGGGAACATATTCAAAGCCTTCTTCCTTAATAAGCCTTAGAAGACTTCCACTTGCACAGTGACTTAAAAAAATGACCCTGCCACCTAGGTTCCGCCAGGTTTGAGCAAGGGCAATACACCTCATGATATGCCCAAGACCAAGAGTGGATGTGGCATCAGCCCTGATATACAAATTTCTTGTATTCGTTTGCATTATGTGGTGTGTGCCTGAGCATCTTCACTAATCGACTTGAGCGAACCCTCATTCCGCACAATGTCTTTGTTCATCGCAAAAATCTCAGAATTCAATTCCAAAAAAGTTTTTATTTCTTCAATCTTGAAGAATTCATTATTACCTTTATAGAGATTTTCTATGATCGCTTTGACGACGAGATAATCTTCTTGCCGGTCCACGGTGATCCTATATTTGCTGTCGTCGATTGCATTCTCTATGGTCATAAGTGTGAACAGCTCCGGATGATTACGAAAATAGAGCGTGACATGTTCCCTTTCGGACTTTAGTGTGCTGTCTTTCCATGCTTTTTCTAAAGCAGCGAACGTAAAGATTTCACAATCGACCCCTTCTGCAAAACTCTGTCCCGTGTGCACATAATCCATTGTGTGATGAAAAAAATATTCAGCAATCTGATCACAAATTGAGGGATCAATTAAAGGACAATCTGCTGTGATGCGCATGACATTCTCGCAACCAGATTTCCTGGCAGCCTGGTAATAGCGATCCAGAACATCGTTCTCTGACCCGCGATAGACCGTCAAACCTTCCTTGGTGGCCAACTCTGCCACAGGATCATCATCAATGTTGGTGGTTGTTGCTATGACGATCTCGTCAATCCTCCTACTGAAGCGAAGACGTTCGATCTGGTAACTTAACAATGGTCTGGCCATAACCTCCATCAGGACTTTACCCGGAAGACGGGTCGAGGTCATCCTGGCTTGAATGATTGTTGTTACTTTGGTTTCCATCATGTTAACCTTTTAAATCCAACGGTTGAGGGTTTTCCTCTCAGTTTATCTGCAAGATCACCTTGATCGATGGAACGTGCTATTTCAGCAAAGGCCCTCTCAACCGCTCCTAAATACAAGTTTACATGGTCATCTGTATGAGCATAGCTCGCATAAAAGAGGTTTGAAGCAAGAAAACCCTGATCCAGCATGAGCTGAACAAAATATGCTTTTGCCGTTTGGGCATCATCCATTTCAAAATCGAAATGACTTAAAGGTTTCATTCCCGCTACATGTATAGGTAGATCGTGTTGACCGGCTATATGAAGCCAACCCTCTTGAATGTGGCCTCCTAGCCGGATCAGGGATTCGGCAACATTCTGAGCCTTATGTTTTTTTATTGTAGCTATAGCTGCTGCAGGGCCAACTCGGTCAGTCCAGTAGGTGCTGCTGATAAAGGTCTTCTGAGCTGCTTGCATGACATTGGTGTTCCCAATGATCGCTGCAATGGGATAACCATTGCCCAAGGCTTTTGAAAAAACTGCAATATCGGGCTTGACATTATGAACAACCAGATGAGCTCCGCCCGTGGTGAGACGGAACCCAGCAGAAATCTCATCAACGATGAATACAGCCCCGATCTCATCTGCTATTGCACGCACACCTTCGACAAATCCAGGTTCTGGCTCTGCATTTCGGATTGGTTCCATGACGATGACCCCGATTTCGTCTTTATACTTGGACACTACTTGTTCCAAATCTTCCAAATGATTGTATCGGAACGGCCACGCGGTTCCCATGAGGCCTTTGGGAACACCACGGGGATCGAGACCCGACAGTAAATGCTCTCCAAGAGCATTTTCCGTGCCTAAATTTGCGGCAAGATACCAATCGTGCCAGCCATGGTAACCACAAAATGCAACCTTATCTTTTCCCGTGTGGGTGCGGGCTATGCGAATAGCAATAGCCATGGACTCCCCACCTGTGCATGCGAAGCGGACCATATCCGCCCATGGATGGAGTTCACAGAGGAGTTCTGCCAGTTCTATTTCCTCCGGACAATTGAGTGAACAACTCGTGCCATGTGCAATCACTTCTCTGACCGCAGCATCCACGTCCGGGTCAGCATAACCTAATACGTTGGCACCTATGCCTGAGATGCTCATATCGATGTATTTATTTCCATCCAGATCCCAGACCTCAACGCCCTTTGCTTTACTGAAATATCCGGGCCAGACACCGAGAGAAAACATGTCCGGTCGCTTGGAAAGGAGTTGCGTCATTCCAGGAATTCGCCTCTTTGCACGACCCTGCATTTCAAGACACTTTTCTATTGTTTTATGCATCATTAACTCCTTATTCCTGTTTCCAAAGACTAGGATTTAAAATTCTCTCATCAACATCTGGAAAGGCACACCTTACGCGGGTAACGACATCCTCGGGTTGGTCCCCTGACCAGATTTGTATATTTTCTTCAACTTGTTCGGGTGTCTCGATCCCGATGAGGACCTTTGCTTTTGGAAATGCCTGTTTTACATACCCCAGTGATAACGGTTTAATGAGATAGTCATTTTTTGCCAAGAATACCTCCAATTTTCTTATAACAGATTCGGCAAAGTGCAAATGATTGGGTAACTCATTTGATTTTAAGAATATGAGCCCTTGCAGAAAAACACTTCTGACATATATGTCCTTGTGCAATTTTTCAGCAAGTCCAAACACTCCGGCTTTTTCGAATCTGCGATCAAGAATGTTTGAAGGTAATTGAACAAAATCGATACCCTCAGTTTTCAGTCCAACCAGAGCCTTTTCGGGTGAGTACACCGATATTCCTATCCTCAGAGTCATCCCTGAAGCAATGATGCCCTGGAGATTCTTCATGAGACCTTTATCCAAAAGATCAAGACACGCTTCCCTATGTAGCATCAAACCGTACAACCGGGAAACTCCCAACCGACAAATGCTTTCTGCAACCGCTCTTTCAACTTCCGTACGATTCATATAATCAATACCGGGATTTAGTTTGGTTATGATTTTAATGTCATCACCCATTTTCAATGATCGTATGACCTCACCCAGGATACGCTCACTCTCACCATAGGCCTGCGCAGTGTCGAATTCCCGGATACCCCCGTCCCATGCGGTACAAATTATTTCTCGTGCAGCGTCCGCATCGGGTTTACCGCTCTTATTGGCAATTCCATAATGCATCCCCAATTGTGCGGTTCCCAGAACAAGGTTAGACATTTCTTTGGATTGATTGCATGTGTTCAATTGGCTTCTGGTCGATCATTGGGTTTGATCTTGATTGGGCCGATCAATATCCGCAATCAGTATTATTAACAAAAACCCCAACTTTTTTTTACTTCGACAACTACCTTTTCAACATCGGCACCTGTCATAGCCGGATAAAGTGGTATGGAAAGGCATTTTTTATAATATTCTTCTGCATTTGGGCAATCACCCACGTTTGTTCCGAAATGTTGACGATAATAAGGTTGCAAATAGACCGGAATATAATGCACCTGGGTTAGAATATCTTTTTGTCGCAATGCGAGCATAAATCGAGACCGCTCGATAGACATCTTTTCAAAATCAAAAAGAAGTACATAGAGGTGAAAATTGCTATCACATTCCTTGTCTTCAAAAGGGATCTGAATATTGAGTATATCCTTAAAAGCGTCATTATATCTATTAACAATTTCGCGACGTCGTTTGCAAAATCGAGTAATTTTTTGTAACTGGGAAAGTCCAAGAGCGCATTGAATATCTGTTATACGATAATTGTAACCAAGGCTAATCTGTTCATAATACCAGGGATTAACCTCGTTCCCGGACCCAGATGAAGCAGTTGTGAAAGCAAGGTCACGATTTATGAATTCGCTCGGATCCTTGGTGATGCCATGAGACCGCAATTGCCTCAATTTCTTTTGAAGGCCTTGATCATTTGTCAGAACAACGCCGCCTTCACCTGTCGTAATCTGTTTAACCGGATGAAAACTCATCACAGTCATATCAGAAAATGGACAGGAGCCTACTTTCTTATTCTTATAGAGGGAACCCAGTGCATGACATGCATCCTCAATAATGTAGATTTTATGCCCATATTTTGCTTCAGCAACGGAGACGACGTGCTTGATCGACGCCATATCACAGCTCTGACCCGCAAAGTGAACAGGAATAACTGCCCTCGTACGACTGGTTATCTTTGTATCGATCTCATCAGGTACAATATTGTATGTTTTGCTATCAATATCAGCGAAAATAGGCTTGGCCCCACAATAAGCAGCGCAATTAGCAGATGCAACAAAGCTATTAGGCGAAGTAATGACCTCATCGCCATTTCCGATGCCGGCAGCCAAACATGCTATATGAAGAGCAGAGGTCCCGGAATTCAGACAAATTGCATAGTCTGCTTCTGTTAATTCGCACAGTGCCGATTCGAATTCTTCAATCTTAGGTCCCTGGGTCAGATTGGTTGATTTAAGCACATCAATAATCGACTGAATATCTGATTCGTCAATTGATTGCTTTCCATAAGGTATCATAATGCTTTAATCATCTCCCGCATTTCTTCAATGCTGAGTTGCCACTGATTGTCGTAAGAGTTATATTCAAAGCCTTCTTGAACATGCTTTCCACTATTGTTCGAGTTCCGTTTTCTCCAGAAGTAGAAATCCGGCTGGATTAGATAAAGGTCCTCAAATTCCAGAGTACGGCGAGACTCATCCTTCGGGATCATCACTTCGTGAAGTTTCTCACCGGATCGCATGCCGATAATTTCTGTTTTACATTCCGGAGCAATGGCTTTTGCAAGATCCATGATATTCATACTGGGAATTTTGGGCACGAAAATCTCCCCGCCAACCATATTTTCAAGGCTCTTAAGAACAAAATCAACGCCCTGTTCCAATGTAATCCAAAAACGTGTCATTCTCGGATCTGTAATGGGCAGCACCCCTTCTTCGCGTTGTTTCAGAAAAAATGGGATGACACTCCCTCGACTTCCGACTACATTACCGTATCGTACGACACTAAAAATGGTTTCCTTCTCGCCAACATATGCATTACCCGCGATGAACAGTTTATCCGAACAAAGCTTCGTCGCACCATAGAGATTTATTGGATTTGCTGCTTTGTCGGTGCTGAGGGCGATAACCTTTTTTACACCTTGATCAATGGCGACATTAATGACGTTCTGAGCTCCAAGAATGTTCGTCTTTATTGCTTCAAAGGGATTATACTCAGCAGCAGGAACATGCTTGAGCGCTGCCGCATGGATAACAATATCAACTTTTGAAAATGCCCTATATAACCGTTCCTTTTCACGAACATCACCAATGAAATACCGCATGCAACCGTATTTCGAATCCGGGAACCGCTGTGCCATTTCATACTGCTTGAGTTCGTCACGACTGTAAATTATTAGCTTTCTTGGCTTATACCGTTTCAAAATGATTTCTGTGCATTTGGTACCAAATGATCCTGTACCACCGGTGATTAAGATGTTTTTACTATCGAACATTTTTGTCTCCGAATTTTTCGCAAGGTTCTTATCTGCGGGTGGAATTTCCTTGATCGATTTGATAAATAGGGGATAGTCACCTATTCTTTTTCAACGCAACATTCACAATTATCCACATATGATATCAAGAGAAGAGGGTAATGTCAAGCGGCATTCTGTGAGAGCAGCTCTGAAGAATAATGAATTATAAAGGACAGTGCAGCGATGTCCTTTTATTTTCTGCTTTTGTGAAAGATAAAGAGGGCACACGTGTGCTTTTTGATTTTCTCAAGGAACCATTCTCTGCTATGATAGGGAGGGGAGGATGAATTGGAACAGGAGACTTATCTAAGAGGAATCGAATCTGATTTGGAACCGCTTGGATAAGAAATCATCGACATCTTTTTGAGAGATTCTTTGATTTCGCCATGCTTCGAGCAAGCGGAAAGCGAAGTTTTTGAGAGATCCAAAAGGAGTGGTGATGAGTTTTTCGATCAGGCTGTCTTTGGTAATGAGTTGTGTCATACAATGGGCAATCTGGAGCATATAGTAAAAGATCTTACTTGTGGTGGTATCTGTGCTATAGGCGTGTTCCAGTTCATATCCTCCCTTTTTCTGGTCATTAAAGCCCTCATTTTCAATTTTCCACCGATCTCTTCCTCCTTGCGTTGCAATGGTAACGGCATTATTGGCTCGAATGGTAAGATTTGTGACCCATTTAAATTTCTTCTGTTGTTCGTCCTCTGTTGTGTCTGTCTCTCGACACTGCAAGACGTTCAGGGTGTGATCCCGATGGCGAGAATCCTCGTAGTTAATATCAGTGACCCAGCGATATTCATGTGAGATGTTTCGTGCTTTTCCGGTAGACGCGAATCGTGGCGACGACTGTCTTGATGAGATTTATTTTTTCTTTCTCTTCTCTGTCAAGAATTCCCTCTGTGCCGCTGACATTTCTGCCATTAAGTGCCTGAGTTTTTTTCCTTCTTTGATCCATGCGATAACCTCATTTTTGAGTCGTGGTGGTACATACATTGACTTCGTTTTCTTTCCTTCCTTCCACGTCAGCAGAAGGACCGGATGGATGGGTCCTTCTGTAGCACAACGACATGTTGGATTGCCGCACCGTTTCACTGTCTCCGTCAGGGAGCCTTGCAGAAAGGGCTTAATCTTCCGGATGTGATCCAAGATGGTCTTACCTGTTTTGTTCGTTTCTTTTGGTCTACTCATATAGGTAAGTATATATACTTACCTTATAAAAGTCAATAGTTTATACAAAGGTGCGAAAAAATATTCTTCATGAGAGAATTTATTTGAAGAAAAATGTTGATCTATACTGTATCCCGGGGGAATTCCCAGTGAGAAAAAAGTTCAATCTTTAGAGCTCGTCAGATGGCCTTATTGTGTGCAGCCCAATTCTGCCGCCGTCGTCACGGGATGACCCGAATTGCCGCTGTCTTCGGATTATCCCCGGGCGGATTGAGCTCCGCCCGCACCCGTTTTCGGAGGAGACTAACCGAAGGCGGGCCTTTAAAATAGCAGTACACACTCATAAACCTGAAACTGAGCCAAAAGGTCAAAAAACAAGCGTGAACCCGATTGTTGCGAATATATAATGGAGTTTGATCGGGGCGAGTTGATCTGGAACGGTGTAAATACCGGGAGTGCTTTGCTCGTTTTAGAAAATTCTATTACTGATCTCCGAAGGGTTCAGGAGGGCGTTCTAACATTGAAATCACCGGGGCCGATAATCTGGCAAGAATCACACCGATTAACAAAGGATTCTTTTTGCAAGAAAAACATCTTAAACCGCTGACTATCGGCCTACGCGTGCATTGATTCGTAATAATCCTACTTTTTGTTTTCGTACGTTACAACATTGTATTCTCACACAAAGCCACGGAACCACGGGGGTTTAGTAATTCAATTTTTAATTAAGTTTACTTATCACCTTTTTTTGTTAGAAATCATAATATAAATCATTTCGATATTTTAACGTATTTTTTAAAAACTGTTTCTTAACTAAAATTATTTTGTATTATATTTTTTCTCTGTGTCACCGTGCCTCCGTGTGAGATTATAACTTGGGTTTAAAAGTTTTCCGCCTCAATCCTCGATCTGGCGAAATCGCCGTCTCATACTCATGGTTAAAATAGATTTATTGATTGCCCGGATGTCCTTGTGCCCGAGTAGTTCGGCACTGTTCGAATAGTGTCATCTTTCACCTCCATTTTTTATCAGATATCCCCAGCCCAGTCAAGTGCCTTTCTTCCGCTGGGTGTGCGACAAAAAAATGATCGAAAATTGACATCTTCTTTTTTTTGCCCTAAAATCTGGTAGCTCACAAGCAACCAGATTATA
>JAFGSJ010000039.1 GCA_016934675.1 bacterium
AAAGACTAGAAATGCCCCCCCCCCCCCGCAACATTGTAGCCCTCGTTTTGTGTAGTTGTCTCTTGTTCTCGGTCCCGGCCATGGCCGCATCACTCACCTCAGTCACCGTTGATACGGAGTCCTATCAAGGCAATCCCTGGAAGATTTTTCACTACGATCTCGAGGTCGAGCCGGACGATGGCCCCACACCTGTGAGAGCGAGAATCCGGTTCGTCGATCTTCATGGCTGCAGTGAAGTGGATTTTGACGAATACTGGGACCCCGCAACCAAACCATTTCCTGAGAGAAAATACGTGGCTTATACCGATACTGTGGGACCTGGTGAAGAGGAGAGGAGTTACCAGGGGGTCTTGGGCTGTGCGGGCGTGGTGCTCGAAGATAACGCTTCCCTCGACAGTTATGACCGTTCTCTGGGCGATTATTTCCAATCGAATGCAGCCGACCTGAAAGTCTACTCGAATGCGACCATTATCGCCCAAGGCAGTGCCGAGGTCTATGGCTCACTCTATGCCCACGATATCGTCATGCAGGGTGACAGTTTTTTAACAGGCGAGCAGGTAATCAGTCCGGACTCCTGGGATTGCCTGCACAGTGGGCTTGAAGAAGTCACGAATGTCGTCATGACCGTGAACGATAATAGCCGGCTCGTTATCGAGAGCCAGTCTGACCTCAATCTTCAGAGCGAAGCACTCGATATCAACCTGTCCGGTTCGGACCGGCTCTTTCTGCCCGAGGGTGTCTATTATTTCAATTCACTGACTTTATCAGAAAATGCGGTCCTCGAGATACAGGGTAAAGTCATTCTTTTTTGTTTGTCCGATGCGATCTTTGACGACAACGCCGAAATAAATGCGGTCGGCACTACCAAACATCTCTCGATCAACTCGTTGGAAGGCTCGATCGAACTGCACGGTCAGGCCCGTGTTTGGGCAGAGCTGTACGCCCCCCTGGGCACGATATCGTTGGACGGCGGCAGCGAGGCATTCGGCCGGGCCGTGGCTGATCAATTCCGGATGTCCGGTCAGAGCATGTTCCATTTCAACCGGGAGGCAATGGAACAGTATCTGCGTCTTTCCCAGATCACGGTGTATGGTGTCGGCGGTAATGAAATCGGGACCAAACTCGTGCCCACCCTGACCCTGGGCCATCAGATCATCATCTGGAAAATCGAATTGGGTCCTAACGGTCATTATCATCGCTGGAATTGGATAGACGGTTCATGGGTAGATGTCGGTCGCATGCATTTAGCGGGCTATTCGGACTATCAAATGATCTTCGATGCTCGAATCATGTATTATCTTGTAGGCCAGCATCACGAAGAAAATCTTTGTCGATATATCTTGGGTTATCAGGAATTATCGGGAGAATGGAAGAGACTGAACTTTCATCGTGCCTGGACCACCCCATGGTCGGTCCAGCAGGACCCCATCGGTACGAGCTTCAACGAAGAGTACAATTTCCCCTGGAAAGTCTGGCCCGGCCCGGGCAGATGGGTCGTAGCTGACGAGCCGTTGGGTGATTTTGTCGAATTTTGTCGGGGATTTCGGATGAGTGTATTTGTTGAATGCACGGCATATGACCGAACTGATCCCGAGACCCATCTCTGTTATTGGAACCGCTGGAAGCGGTTGCTCGACGATACCATGGCCTGGGGCGCTGTGGTTGAAATCGACCTGTTTGAAAATTCGCTCATGAAAATGGACCAGAATCAAGGCAGCGAGACGTGTGCCGACAACAATGCCTGGGGAATATACGCACGCATTGATAAGGGCGGCTGGAAAGAGAGTCCCTGGAACCCGTCCAACCAATGCGGGGGCGGAAACGAACTTGATCCTATCGAATCACCTACGACGGTTTGGCCTGAATGTGATGTAGTAGGTAGTAATTATAATCTATACGGAACCAATTATTTCTTCCTGACCGCTCCAGGTACATCAGAGAATTTACCGATCTTGAAAAATCAACAGGAACTGCTGGTCAAGGCGGTGGTATCCTACTGCAAACCCTGGAAAAACATCATTTATCATGCCATGAATGAACCTGCATATAACTATTGGCAGGGATACGAATGCCGTGAATGGCATAAAATGGTTGTTCTATGGATAAATGAGGTTATTGGGTCGGCGACTTACAAACCTCAATTTGGTGTCAATGTTTTTGGCGATGATCAATACTCGGACAAAGAAGCCTTAGTTGCTTTGGTGGACGGGATCAACAATGCTCCCTATGCTATCAAGGTATCCTCAGTTTCATACCACTATAGTGTTGATTATTGGCAAGATCCGAGTACAAATTGTGGTAATGATATCGACAACCTAATTACATGGCATAGAAATACAAACTCTGTGAAAAATTTAGCTTGTATAATAGACACTGACGGTGCAGCTGGTTGTCGAGATTATAATCCTCGACTTTTCAACTGGGCATCGACTGTCCACGACCTGGGGGAGGATTTCAATCACAAGGATTTCTTGTGGAAATACTATGATGAAAATGATAACTGGGTGAATATTTTCTATGTGGACCTTGAGGCGATGAGAAAGATTTATACGGCGTTTCATTAAGAGTACCTGAAAAGGAAGGAAAATGGACTCGCTGAAAAAAGCTGTATTTTTCGTTAGGATAAATGGGTGTAGAGCAGAACAAGGTTTATCAGACGGGTCCATGTACTCATCGCATTGCTTGCGGAGGGCAAAAGTCATGAAGGTGAAATCAACCTTATTTTTACTTTTCCTTTTTATGTCGATTATTCTGTTCAGTTCGGGTTGTTCCGATGATGTTTCGGGCAATCAGGATGACGATGATTTGGAGGACATTGTTCCCGGTAAAACCTGTATTCCACCCTGCTGGCAGGAATCCAAACAGGACGTCCAACCCTCGACACGCTATTTCTATGGTATGGCTTATGATGAGCACCGAAAGGTCACGGTCTTGTTCGGCGGCTCGGGGGAAGATTTTTGTGATCTTGGTGACACCTGGGAGTTCGATGGCTCTTGGCAGGAGATTATGACCCAAAATCATCCTCCCGACAGATGGAAACCAGCCTTGTGCTATTTTCCCCCGATGCACTGCATCATCCTCTTTGGCGGACATGGTGAAAATGATTTGGATGACACTTGGAAATACGACGGGCAGAATTGGACGAAAATTGTTACAACGCATAAACCCAGCAGACGAAATAATGCTGCCATGACTTATGATGAACAAATCGGAAAAATCATTCTCTTTGGTGGCGAGGGTCCCGGGATGACAAATCCCTATCCGCACACAACATGGTTATTTGATGGAAACGATTGGACTGAACTTGATACAACCGATTCGGGACTCTGGGGAAAAGATGGCTGTAAAATGGTCTATGATCATAACAGACAAAGGGTTGTTCTCTATGGAGGCACGGCCGGGATAGGATATTATGACGAGACCTGGGAATTTTATGACAATACCTGGCATCAGGCTTTTCCGGCCCATAATCCGGGTCAAATCGCCTACTATGCCCTGGCCTATGATCACGCAACCGAACGGACGGTCCTCTATGGAGGAGGACCGTTTGGCGGTTTTTTGGACCGGACCTGGGAATACGACGGCTCCGACTGGATTGAAATCCAACCCGGTTTTCGTCCGCCGAAACTAATTGATCACTCCATGGTTTATGACACCTATAGAAAACATATGGTCATGTGTGGCGGTGTAAGTGGTATTTGGTTTATGGAAAAAGGCACCTGGTTTTACTGGGGTGAAACACCGACTTTGGCCACACCCGCCTTGGACCTGACCGTCCTGATCGGCCTGCTCTGCCTGCTGCCCCTGGTTCTATTGGTCCGCCCCCGCCGGACCGTGGCCTTCTTTCGCAGATTGTCCTCGATAACAATGAACCACTCTCTTCCAACCAATGAAAAGATTTAACCAGGAACAGGAGATCACTCCTTTATATCAGGTCTTGAGCCTTTTTGCATTTGCATCCAAAGCGATGGGAGTTCGTCTTTCTTTGAAATAAGAAAATATACCCTCCAGGATCGGCGACATTCTTCAGCGGTGCCTCGTCACGCCTGGTACAATGGTATGAGTTCCGCGTTTTGGGGCTGTCGATTTAATCTCAAAAAAACGATTTCAGGTGCTGTCCCCCGCTGGCGGGGGTGCAGGGGGTGGAGTTCTCGAAATATTAACTTGTTGTTTTTATTGAATTTTTTGAAATTCCTCCCCCCGCCCCCCTCCTGAGGGGGACATCAAATTTCAAGATTTTCGTCTATAATCTTGATTAAATCGACAGCCCCTTTACGCAGCTTCGTGAGGCTATACAAGAATCCTGAAACACAATTCCAATCCAGAAGCTAAAGATTCTTTCTCTCAACCCGCTGACCTGTCCCGAGCCCGTCGAGGGGCCTGTCCCGAGCTTGTCGAGGGACGGCGACTCTACCCACCAGGATTCGTCCGACAGATCGTTGGACCGGTATCACTGAGTCTTATCCTTTAAGGATTGAATCGTGAGTTTTCATATCATTGTTTGATTTCAATCTCCATTTTTCATATAATGGATTATCGATCATTGTTCAGGTTGACAATCCTGATTTTGTGAAAGGGCACATATGCATCATGAAGACGGAAAATGCACTGTATGCAGGTGTCTCGTCTTGGTTTCGACGCTGCTGTTTTTCGCGGTTGTGACTGTTTGTCCGGCTGTTCTCGAAGCTGAAGACGGTCCGGCCTCAGCGCGACAATTGCTGAATGTGACCTATGAATCAAGCCAGAAACATCTGGTCGAGATCGTGGATACAAGCAAAGCGATCGAACTCAAGGTCCAATTGGTCGACTCGAGCGGTTTGCCTGTTCCGGATGAGCCGGTCCATTTTGATTTTCTGAGTGTTCCAGCCGAGGCATACGGGTATCACTTATCAGAGAAGTTAGCTAAAACCGGCCCTGACGGTATAGCTGCCACTCAGTGCTATCTGGGCCATGCGCCAGGTGAATACTACATCACGGCGACACATTCAGAAAGTGAACCCGGGGCAGTCTGTATAAAAATTCACGGTCTGGAACGCAATTGGGCATCAGTAGTATTTATGGGGCTTCTCGGCGGTATGGGCATGTTTCTGTACGGCATGGTCCTGGGCAGTAAAGGCCTGCAGAAAACTGCCGGCCAACATCTGCGCTTGACCATGGGTAAACTCACCGAGAACCGTTTCGCCGGTGTATTGATCGGTACCCTGGTCAGTACGATTCTGCAATCATCGACTGCGGCTACAGTCATGGTGGTCGGATTGGTATCGGCTTCATTACTCACCCTGAAACAGGCAATCGGCGTGGTTATTGGAGCCAATGTCGGAACGGTGATTACCATTCACCTGATCGCCTTCAAGCTCACCAATTATGCCTTAATGATGATCGGGATCGGTTTCTTCTTGAGATTACTCTCCAAACGTAAGGAAATTTGGTACATCGGCCAAATTATCATGGGATTTGGCTTTGTTTTTTATGGAATGCATGTCATGTCGCTGGCTTTCGAACCACTCAAAGCCTTCCCTCAATTCAGACATATACTGTTGACCCTTAACGATTATCCGCTCCTGATCTTAATAATGGCACTGGTTTTCACCGCCCTGATTCATAGCAGCGGCGTAACTATCGGTTTGATGATCGTTTTGGCCCGGGAGGGTTTTATCCCCTTGCAGTTGATTATACCTGTGATCCTGGGGGCCCACATTGGGACCACCAGTACTGCCTTGCTGGCCAGCATTGGCTCGAATCTCGACAGCCGCAGAATCGCATTTTTTCATTTGTTTTTTAACCTGTTGGGTGGCACACTCTTTTTCATTTTCAGAACACCATATGCCCGGTTGATCGAATTGCTCTCGCATCAATATCTCAGCGATTCTTTGCCTCGCATGATCGCCAATGCCAATATGGTCTATATGCTCAGTGTCGCTTTTATTTTTTTGTTCTTCATTGGTCCGATAGTTTCCTTTCTTAACTGGATCGTCAAGGAGTCGTCCTCGAAAGGGGACGAAACCTTCAAGCCAAAGTACCTGTCCAATTCAATTATGGGGACCCCCGAATTGGCTCTCGATCATTCCTTACGTGAAATTTTGCGGATGGCCAGTTTTGTCGAGCTCATGCTCGAACAGGGCATGGAGATGGTTTTGAAAAAAGAGAGCGATCTTGGTGAGAAAATAGTGGGCCTGGATGATAAGGTGGACCTGCTCGAACAGGCCGTCCGAAATTATCTGGCCGTTCTCTCGAATAAAGACCTGACCGAGCAGCAATCCAAGAAAGCGATCGCCTTGCTCTATATTGCCGATGATATCGAGCATATGGGCGATGTCATCGAAATTGGCATTCTGTCCAATGCCACCAAACTGATTGAGAAAGATATCCATTTTTCGCCCGAAGGAGAAAAGGAACTGATCGCCTTTCATGCGGAAGTATTGAAAATATTCCGGATAATCGTGATTGCCATACGTCGAGAGGACCGGACCTGTGCGACAGAGGTCCTGGAATTGAAAACGAAAATCTCTGTGCTAGAAAAGGATTTGCGGAAAAAGCATCTTGACCGGTTATTACACGGGCGTCCCGAGACCATAGAAAGTGGCACCATTCACATGGATTTGCTCGGTGAAATGCGTCGGATCGTCACACTCTGTTCCAAGATAGCCCATACCATCATCGATGAATTTTAAGTCCTTGTCTCTCACTTCGAATGTGGAGAACAGGGAAGAGTCTGAGGACAAGGTCTTATGAGAACATATGTTGGCTTGAGTCTGAGCATTAGTCTGCTTTTTGTTCTGATGACCTCTTGGTCTGTGCGAGAAACCATGGCCCAGGAGACCGGTCTTGTCTTCGAAACGGTCGGGCTTCAAGAACCGAGTGGTTACGATCTCAGCTCTTTTCCGTTCATGGCCGATGATATGGATAAGGCAGGCTCGGCCAGTGAGGAATACTTGCACGAAAGGGCACGGCGCCACATGGCACACAGTCTCGTCGTGTCCGGTTTCCTCGGCTACATGATTTACGGCTATTTTGTATTTTGGGATGATGTCGAGTATCAGGAATTTTACGTGAGTGACTGGAACGATACGTATCAGCGGACTTATGCCGGTGGTTCGGACAAGGTCTCGCACGCATTCGGCGGTTATCTGATTACCCGCACCGCTTCCCAGCTCTATACTTGGTCAGGTATGCCTCGCAAAAAAGCAAGCTGGTTAGGCTTCACTATTGCCCAGACCCTCTTGCTTCTTGGCGAGATCGAGGATGGTTTCACGCTGGTTTATGGGTTTGATACCGTGGACCTGACCGCTAATCTCATCGGAGGCGCTCTCGGTGTTTTTGAAGAGTTGCACCCGCGTTTCGATCAATGTTTTGATTTCAGGATAAGCTACTGGCCATCGAGCGAATATAGAAATCGTGACAATTTTGACAATATCGCCGAGGATTACAGTGGACAGGAATTTTATTTCGTGGGCAGACTTCCTGATGATCACGTCGGTCATCAATTCAGTTGGCTCAATTATCTGGAACTCTATGCCGGATTCAGGACGCGGGGTTATATGCCCGGGTATAAAAACACCTGTCAGGAACCGAAACCAGGTTACTCAATGTTTCACAAGGAACGCGAGCTTCTGCTCGGAATTTCGCTCAATATCAGGCGGGTCATTGATAGAATGTGGCCTGAACAGGAAGCTCGATCGGGCGGGACCACACGGTCTTTGGTCAATTATCTGTTCGAGTTTTATCAGCATCCGTTGAAAGTGGGCGGGAACATGGACCTGTCCAGCTCGCGTTGGTATTATACTGAAGATTAGCAATAATGATTGTCATGTGACGACTCTTTCTCAGATTGATTATGCCCCCTTGTAAGACCGGATGGGCGCCTTACATGAAATGGAAATAATTTTCTGCAAACAGGGAAGTGTATGACCAAGAAGGGTCGCTCGAGTGAAGATCAGCCTCTGGACTGGATTTATTGTCCCGATGGAAGGATGAAGGCCGTCGTGGCCTGTATGGCACACTGCCAGCGTCGATGTGATGCGTTCTGGCTTTTCTTTCGCCAGATCCAGAAGACACCGCGTGAATACTATAACAAGGACAACATAGGGGAGTTGTGTATGCGTCGAGTCGTATTCGATTGCGATCGCTGTGGTCGCAAAGACATTGGCCGGGTTTTCTCCCGATACGATGAAAATCTCTATCCGGAAGAGAAACTCCTGGACAGAAAAGGCATGGAATCATTGCTCGAAGAGAGTGATTACCTGTATCATGATATCGGTGTTTCTTTTTTCCAGGTGCTGCAGATCATGGAAAAGGAAAAGAAATGGCGGCATTTCTGTGATAAATGCTTTGCCAAAACGCTCAATGCCTGGGCCCAGATCATGGATATCAAAAAGAGGGGCCGTAAGGTTCTCAGCGATTCAGTGCCCAAAGATCAGAGAGCGGTGGCCGAAAAGAAAGCAAAGAGCAGGAAATCCGGCAAACAGACAGGCGGAAGCTCGAAAGCGGCCTGAAGATGTATGGTACTTGATACATGGGAAGCACGATGTACTACACATTCATGTAAGGATGACAAATGGTCCAAGACCCACTCGTTTCAGTAATCATTCCTGTGTACAATGGTGCTTCCACGCTGGAAAAGTGTTTGAAGGCAGTTTTTGCTTCGAGCATGACTTCATTCGAGGTCCTGGTCAGTGACGATGCTTCGCGGGATACATCGCTCGAGATCGCCCGTTCTTTTCCGTTGCGGGTGCTCGAGTCGGATGATCAGTCACCGTCTGGGGCGGCAGCGGCCCGGAACCGGGCTGCCCGCGTTGCAATCGGCCGGTACCTTTTTTTTACCGATGCGGATGTGATCATAGGCACGAACACACTCGAACAGGTGGTCGATCTGTTCGAACGAGAACCTGATATTCAGGCATTAATTGGTTCTTATACGCTCGAAACCCCGGTAAATAATTTCAGTTCCCGCTTTAAGAACTATCTGCATCATTATACCCATCAGCACTCCGCGGAACAGGCGATCACGTTCTGGACCGCATGCGGCAGTATTAGACGTGATGTGTTCCTGAAATCCGGCGGTTTCAACGAAAATTATGAAGCGGCTTCGGTAGAGGATATCGCCTTTGGGTATAAACTGACCAAACTCGGCTACCGGATTCGTCTGGTCAAGGAAATTCAGGTGACACATTTGAAGGAATATACTCTGACCAGTATGATCAGGTCTGATCTCTTTTTCAGGGCCATTCCCTGGACTCGATTGATGCTGCGAGAACAGACTTTTCGGAGTGATCTCAATACCAGTTTTTCCAGTGCGATTGGATTACTGGCAGCCTACCTGTTATTGCCGCTGATTGTTGTAGCTCTGATCGCACCACGATTCTGGTGGATAGGAGGGGTCTTTTTCCTCCTTTTTATCCTGTCTAACCTGAAACTCTATACCTTTATTGCCACCCGGACCAAACCTCTTTTTTTTGTTCGTTTCGGTGTTATGAGTTATGTATATTATCTGTACAGTGGTCTGGGCTTGATGATCGCTCTTGCCGGCTATCTGTGCGGTCGTAAATACTGATAGGATAAGAAGTCTGATGAGTGCAGCGACAATGAGTACAACGGATATAATGCGGTTCGGACGATCAGTCCTGGTCTTTCTACGCCGGTCCATCTTCGGTTTCATCGAGTATGTCCATCTGTCCGAAGACACCTTCTACCTTCTCGTCGCCTTATTAGTAGGTATCACGGCGGGTTATGCCTCGATCGTGTTCCGATTCCTGATCGATTTTTTTCAGCAGCAATACTGTGGTCCGGAATTGCTTCCTGCATTGAGTTTGGGCTTTGTGCCGCTCTGGTTGAAAGTGTTCATCGGCTTTTGCGGCGGTCTCACTGTGGGGCTGATCATTTATTATTGGTCCGGTGAGTCGCGTGGGGCTGGCATTCCCGAAGTCATGGAAGCCGTGGCACTTGGCGGAGGTCGTATTCGGGCACGGGTATCAGTGGTTAAGGCTGTCTGTGCTTCCTTGACCATCGGCTGTGGTGGGTCGGTCGGGCGTGAAGGCCCAATAGTGCAGATCGGCTCCTCGATCGGCTCGACCATCGGCCAGATTCTGGGCGTGTCGGAAGGACGATTGC
The DNA here is from genome assembly GCA_016934675.1 of bacterium. Lineage (GTDB taxonomy): Bacteria > CSSED10-310 > JAFGSJ01 > JAFGSJ01 > JAFGSJ01 > JAFGSJ01. The sequence continues at coordinate 10,108 of JAFGSJ010000039.1, forward strand.
GGATCATGGTCGCCTGCGGGGCGGCCGCCGGCATAGCCGCGACCTTTAATACACCCATCGCAGGTGTGATTTTTGCCATCGAAATCATTCTCGGCTCCTATGCCATGTCAACCCTAACCCCCATGATTTTTGCCACGGTGTTTGCCACGATTATTGCCCGGATTCACCTGGGAGAATACCCTTTCATCATGGTCCCGGTTTACTCGATGGTCTCGGTCTATGAAATCTTGACCTATCTGGGCCTCGGGATACTGTGCGGGTTAGTGTCCCTGGTATTCCTGAAAAGCATTTACGGCCTGACTGACTATGCCGATAAAATCCCTTTGAAGCCCTATTGGCGGACCGCTATCGGTCTGGCTCTGGCCGGTTGTATCCTGCATTTTGTGCCCCAGATTTACGGCATGGGCTACGATTCGATCAGTCAGGCCCTGCAGGGTCACCTGCTCTTTAAAACAATGCTCTTGTATGCCTGTGTCAAAGTGCTCTCCACAGCCATCAGCCTGGGCTGCGGCGGGTCCGGTGGTATATTTGCTCCCTCACTCTTTACCGGGGCACTGTTCGGCGGCGCCTATGGCGTGGTGATGAATGAGTTGTTACCGGGTCAATGCGGTCCTCCCGGAGCATATGCCTTGGTGGGTATGGGCGCACTTGTGTCCGGAATGACCCATGGACCGGTCACCACGATCATCATGCTGTTTGAATTGACCGGTGACTATAAAATGGTCCTACCACTCATGATTGCCTGCATTATGGCCAGTCAGCTCGCCAGTCGACTCAAAAAGGAATCGGCTTATACCGAGAAACTCAAACGGCGGGGAGTGACCATCGACCGAGGTATCGAAACCACGATCATGGGTTCGCTGAGATGCAAAGACATCCATCATAAGGAACTGCCGATCGTCAAAGCCGAGACCCCTTTTCAGGAACTGGCCACCCGGGTGATCAACTTTCCGCACCATCAGCTTTATGTTACCGATGATGCGGGACAATATCTGGGCCGGATCAATCTGGAAGGCATGAAACACTATCTGAACGAACCCGAGCGCAATGACCAGCTGAAGGCCGCTGATGTCATGGAACACGGTATCACTGTCACCGAAGATACTTTTTTGACCGAATTGATCCGAAAATTCGGCATTTACGATCTCGAGGAAATACCGGTCCTGAGTGATGACGGGCTACTCAAGGGCGTCGTCTCGCAACACGACGTCTTCCGGATTTATTCTCTCGAAATCCTGAAAAAAGAGCCACGCGGAATCAAATTTCTGCACCGGGGCCTGGCTGACGGTCAAATGGCCGATTATGTCGAGTTACCCGAAGACTATCAACTCCAATCGGTCCAAGTGGCGGGGAATATGGTCGGCAAATCCTGTCGTGAGCTCCAGATCAGGGCCCGTTATAATGTAACGGTCCTGGCCATAAAATCAATCTTCGAAGACTACGCCGAGGACCGGGACATCCCTTCGCCTGACACGGTCCTCCATGGTTATCATCGCCTCGTCATCATCGGACATAAGGCCGATCTCGAGCGTTTTAAAAAGGAAATGGACCTTACTGAAGGAGAATGATCTATGACCTATAAAGATGTGTTGAAAAATTCGATCAGAACATTCGAAGATCTTGAAAAATGGTTGACTGGTCGCAAAGCACGGGTCGATCCCCGCCTACGCGATGTTATTGAACGCTATCCCATGCGAGTGAACAGCTACTATCTCGGTCTGATCGAAAAGATGAACGACGGGATCTGGAAACAGGCTATCCCCGATGTCGAAGAACTCGAACATTATATGGACCTGACCGAAGACCCGCTCGACGAAGAAGGCGATATCCCCCTGGGCGGGCCCCGAACCATCATCCATCGCTATCCGGACCGGGTCCTCCTCTTCGTTTCGATCGAATGTGCCATGTATTGCCGTTTCTGCACTCGGAAACGCAAGGTTGGTGATGAGCATAAACACCCCTCGACCGAGGAAATCCATCGCGGTATCGATTACATCGCCGCCCACGAAGATATCCGTGATGTACTCGTTTCAGGTGGCGATCCGTTTCTGATCCCGGCCAAACGGCTCGATGACATTTTGACGAGATTAGCCCAAATCAAACACCTTGATCTGATCAGGATCGGCACACGCGTGCCCTGCGTCTGGCCTCAGCGAATAATTGAAGACAAGGAACTGATCGAAGTGCTCCGGGCCCATACGCCTCACTCGCTGAACGATCCGCAACTCTACATCAACACGCATTTCAACCATCCCAACGAGATTACCGAGATCAGCTTTCAAGCAGTTAAAATTCTGCGGGACTTGGGCATACCCCTGGCGAACCAGTCCGTGCTGCTCAAGGGTGTCAATGATGACACGGATATCATGCGTGACCTGGTCCATGCCCTGGGTAAACTGGGTGTGAAACCATATTACCTCTATTATGCCGATCTGGTTGAAGGCACCGGTCATTTCAGGACCGGTATCCATAAAGGCAAGGAAATCTGTCGCGACCTGTGCGGAGCAACAACCGGTTTCCTTCGCCCGACCTATGTGGTCGATGCTATGGGCGGACGGGGCAAGGTCCCGGTCGATCTCGGTTACTCGGAAGGTATTAGTGAGGACCGACGCGGCGGTATCATCACCTCGGCGATCGGACTGGGTAAAGTCTATATCAACGACCCGATCGAACGCATCGAAGGCAAACCCAAACGGCACAATCACAATTTACAGCGGAAATAAACCGAGGCCCAATTTGATTATGTATCGTTTCTACACGCGAGCCCGGCCGAGCTGGAGATAGGGGGGGAAGGGTATACCATAGAGTTCACCGAGAGCACAGAGGAGAGATAGGCCTGAATCCAGCATTGACCGGATGTCGCTG
>JAFGSJ010000040.1 GCA_016934675.1 bacterium
CTTGGGGTCCTTTTTGGCAAGATGGATTAATGTTTTGGCGAAAATATCGGTATATGAAGGTTGGGAATTGTGTTTCTTGACATGTCCGTTCGAAATATAAAACGGTGAGACCCCATGAAAGGCGGCAGCATCTTTTTCCGAGGGATTGTAGCCCTTGCCTTTCTTGGTGACTACATGGATCAGGATCGGACCACGCAGATTACGGACATTGTTGAGTGTTTCGAGCAAATGCTTGAAATTGTGCCCCTCGATCGGCCCGACATATTTGAAACCCAATTCCTGAAAGATGACTTCGGGCACAACGAAAGCTTTGATCCGTTCCTGCAGTTTCTTGGCATGCCACAACATCTGATCGCCATACGAAGGTATGGATTTGAGCAGGGCTTCGACCTCACCCTTGAAACGGTTGTAACGTGCACCGGTAATGATCCGGCCCAGATAGCTCGATAGGGCACCAACGTTGGGCGAAATGGACATCTTATTATCGTTGACAATGACGGTCAGGTTCTTTTTTTCGAAGTCACCGGCATGGTTGAGGGCTTCAAAAGCCATCCCGCCGCCCAGGGCCCCATCACCGATAACCGCGATCACATTGAAATCCTGTTCGAGCCGGTCACGGGCTTCCGCGATCCCAAGGGCTGCCGAGATCGAAGTCGAGGCATGCCCCGTCCCGAAACAGTCGTACTCACTTTCCTCGATATTGGGGAAGCCGGACAAGCCGTCTTCCTGGCGCATGAGGTGAAATCTGTCCCGTCGTCCGGTCAGGATTTTATGAGCATAACTCTGGTGACCCACGTCCCAGATTATCTTATCAACCGGGGTGTTATATATATAATGCAGGGCGATGGTCAACTCGACCACGCCGAGTGAGGAAGCCAGATGGCCGCCCGTATTGGAAATGGTCTTTATGATGAAATCCCTGATTTCTTCAGCCAATTGAGGCAGCGAAGCCTGGGGTACTTTTTTCAAATCAGCCGGTGAGTTGATCTGATCGAGCAATGGCGTCATGGTCATGAGAGCATCCTTTCCCACGAAGGACTTGATTCTTAATCACATCTTTCTATTATACACATATCGGGCGATTTCTACAAGTATCTGGACCGGTAGCGCAGTATCTGACAGAGCATCAACAGCTTGCTCGATCAATTGTTCGGCATCGTGTCTGGACTGGTCTATTCCGACCAGGGCTGGATAGGTCGCTTTTCCTCGTTCGAGATCGCTGTGGGCGTTCTTGCCCAAAACACTTGATTCACTGAGAATATCAAGTATATCATCGATGATCTGAAAAGCAAGTCCGATTTTCTGGCCGAATGTTCGAAAGGCTTGAATGGTGCGGTCGTCATCGGTATAAAGCAGGCAGCCCATGACAATGGCGACTTCGATCATGGCCGCGGTTTTATAACGATGGATCGAACGGACTTCTTCGAGGCCCACCTTAATCCTTTCAGCGATAATATCGGCGATCTGTCCGCCGACCATACCGTCAAAACCGGCATTATGGAACAGCTCGCTCGCGGCCCTGCACATGGGCTGGGCCAGCTCCGGGAAACGTTCATGGGCCAGAAGACAGACCTTCAGGGCCTGGTCCAATAGCCCAATCCCTGCTTTTGTCGCGATTTCGGTCCCAAAAGCGATGTGGCAGGTGGGCCGACCACGTCTGAGTGTGTCATTATCCATTGCGGGCAGATCATCGTGAATCAGCGAATAGGTATGGATCATTTCAAGAGCACAAGCCAGGGCAGATACCGGTCCCAACTCGGAGCTGAAAATGCGGGCCGTTGTCAAGGTCAGGATCGGGCGTAACCGTTTGCCCCCGGAAAAGAGTGAGTAGGCCATGGCCTCCCTGACTCGTGTCGAATGACCGGTCCCGGTCGTCCATTCGAAATACTCTGTCAGGACCTGCTCGAAATAAAGGCGTTGCTCTTGTAAATATTCATGAATGTTGAAAGGGCTCAATTTTCAATTCCCCATCAGGGCCTTTCAAAAGTATCTCGACCTTTTGACGGGCCTCTTCCAGTTGTTGGGCACACCAGCGAGACAAACCAGTGCCTTCCTCGAATAATTTAAGTGAATCCTCGAGCGAGACATCACCAGCCTCGAGTGTTCGCGTGATTTCTTCGAGCCGGGCAAATGCTTCTTCAAATGTCATTTTTTTCTTTTTCATGGTTTTTTCCCCACAGGGTGGTTTGATTGATCTGTTCGACGGCACAACAGGCTTGTCCATCATGGAATTGGAGCCTGAGATGTTGATCGATCTGCAGATCGGCTACCCGTTTGATGACCGAATCCTGGTCCGGTCCCAGCACGATGGAATAACCTCGGGCCAGTTGGCCCAGGGGAGACAATGTTTCAAGTTTGGCGACGACATGGCGGAAATCCTGTTTACGACGCTCGAGGCCTCGTTGGAGGACTTCAAACAATCGGCTGGACCGGTCTGACAATTCCGATTGGGCCAGATCGATTGTGTGAATTGGACTCATCAGGGCCAATTTCTGGGCCTGGACAGTGAATGAGGCAGACCAGTCCGCGACCTGCTGACCGACAGTATGGCCCAGCCGGTTTCGCAGTTCATCGAGTCCGAGTTGCTTCTGATAAAAATACCGTTCCGGTTCGTAATAGAGCGGTCGTTGGACAAGTGCTTGGAGCCGGGTCCAATAAAAATCGACCTTCTGCCTGATCGCATTGATCAGAAACTGGTCCACGGCTCGGAGCTGGTTGATCAGGTCGTCCTTGTTCCGGACGACAAGCTCGGCTGCGGCAGAAGGCGTGGGTGCTCGAACATCAGCCACGAAATCGGCGATGGTGAAATCAGTCTCGTGGCCGACTGCAGAGATGATCGGCACGGGACATGCATAGATGGCCCGGGCCACGATTTCCTCGTTGAAAGGCCACAGGTCCTCGATCGAGCCGCCACCACGTCCGATAATGATCACGTCGATATCGTCCCGACGACCGAGAGTTACGATGCCCTCGACGATTTCAGGGGCCGCTTCCTTGCCTTGGACCTTGGTCGGGAACAGCAGGACCCGGACATTACTGAACCGGCGTTCGAGAATGTTGAGCAGATCATGAATGGCTGCACCGGTCGAGGATGTAACGATGCCAATCGTGCGGGGGAAGGGCGGTAAGGGTTTCTTGTGCTGGGGCGCGAAAAGACCTTCGGCCGCCAGTTTGGCCTTGAGTTGCTCGAAGGCCAATTGCAAAGCACCCTTGCCCTTGGGCTCCATAAACGATACAATGATCTGATATTCACCCCGCGATTCATACACGGTTATGTTGCCCGAAACTATGATTTCCAAACCTTCTTCGGGCGTAAACTTCAGCCCACGCAGAGCAGAACGAAACATAACCGCCCGAATCTGGGTCTGATCATCTTTCAGAGTGAAATACATGTGACCGGAACGAGGCAGGGCCAGGTTCGATATCTCACCCTGGACCCAAACCGAACCAAAATTGCGCTCGAGAGTGTTCTTGATCGAACGGGTCAGTTGCGTCACGGTCAGTGGCTGCTGACGTTGAAAATCCAGGGGACTACCCATGGAGTCATATCTATTCTGGTCATGGTCGAACATGATCATCGCTGCGGTAACCAGATGGGTTTGACCGAGAGGGCTTTACCCGTGTCTTCATCCACTTCGAACAGGACTGCACAAAAAATCAGATTCTCATGGGCAACTGTGAATCGGATCGGTCGCTGATTGATAAAATTGTAGAGTGCCTGTTCCTTTTCTATTCCGATGACAGAATCCCAACTTCCGCACATCCCCACATCTGAAATGTAGCCGGTATCACCGGGCAAGATCCGATAATCAGCCGTCTGAATATGAGTATGCGTCCCGGCTACGGCCGTGACCCTGCCCGCAACATACCAGCCAAAAGCAACTTTCTCCGAAGTGGTCTCACTGTGAAAATCAATTATTTTGACGGGGTACTGGGCCGTATGGGCAATGATCTGATCGATGCATCGGAAAGGACAATCAAAATAGCCCAGATTGATCCGCCCAAGCAGATTGATCACGACCACATCACAGTAGTTGACCGAACGTATTTTTGTCCAGCCCCGACCGGGTGCATCACCCGGATAATTGGCCGGTCGCAGGATATGGGGTTGCTTTTCGAGATATTCAATGATCGAACGTTCATGCCAGATATGATTGCCCGTGGTGATGACATCGACACCCAGGCCGAAGAGATCATCGGCAATCTGGGGTGTGATACCTTTTCCACTGGCCGCATTTTCGCCGTTGGCGATGACAAGGTCCACCGCATGTTCCTGACGAAGATCGCCCACATATCGCTCGACAACCTGTCGGCCCGGTTTTCCGACAATGTCACCTATAAGCAGTATTTTCATCAAGTCAAGACTTTCTCAGGCCAAGAAAGGTCCCGCTTATTTGGCATAATCAACAGTCCTGGTTTCCCTGATGGCTGTTACCTTGATTTCACCAGGATACTCGAGCTCCTGTTCGATTTTCTCGGCAATATCGCGTGAAAGGACACACATTTCCGAATCGCTGATTTCAGTCGGTTCGACAATAATCCTGATTTCACGACCGGCCTGGATCGCATACGCTTTTTGCACACCTTTGAACGAGTCAGCGATGGCTTCGAGTTTTTCGAGTCTTTTGATGTACGTTTCCAGTATTTCACGCCTGGCGCCGGGACGGGCCGCAGATAAAGCATCTGCTGCCTGGATCAGGACCGCTTCAATGCTCTGAGGTTCCTCGTCGTGATGCTTCATAATGGCATCGACGATGGGGTCGGCTTCCCCATACCGTTTGGCCAGGTCGGCACCGATCTGTGCGTGCGTGCCTTCATATTCGTGATCGACCGCCTTGCCGATATCATGAAGTAAGCCGGCCCTGCGGGCGACCATGCGGTTGATGCCCAGGCTATCGGCCATCATTGAAGCCAGAAACGCGACTTCCTTGGAATGCTGCAGGACGTTCTGAGCATAGGATGTCCGATACTTCAGCCGACCGATCAGATTGATAATTTCCGGATGAATATTGGCCAGTCCCAACTCGAAGACGGTTTGCTCACCCAACTCCTTCAAGGATTTGGCCATTTCATCCTGGACCTTTTTCACGACTTCCTCGATCCGGGCAGGATGTATCCGACCGTCATTGATCAATCGTTTTAAGGTAATTGCTGCCACCTCGCGCCGGATCGGATCGAAACCCGATAAAATCACGGCTTCCGGTGTGTCATCGATGATCAAATCAATGCCGGTAGCGGTCTCGAGTGCCCTGATATTGCGACCCTCTCGACCGATGATCCGACCCTTCATCTCCTCGGATGGTAAATCAACTACCGTGACCGTAGACTCGACCACGTGTTCCGAAGCACAACGCTGCAAAGCCGAAATGATGATTTCCTTGCTTTTCTGATCGGCATGCTCCTTACACTCGTCAAGAATTTTCTTGACCTTGATCGACCCCTCCTTCTTGGCTTTCGCCTCCATCGATGCGATCAGAATCTCCTTGGCCTCCTCCGACGAGAGCCCGGATATCATTTCGAGCTTGCGCTGCTGTTCGACTATCGTCTCGCGAAACTTGTTCTCGAGCTCATCGATGCTGGCTTCCCGACGCTCCAAGTCCTTCTTCTTCTTCGAAAGTTTCTGCTCCTTCTGATCGAGTAAATTCAACTTCTTCTCGAGATTCTCTTCCCGCTTCATAAACCGCTTCTCTAAAACCTGAAGCTCGGCGCGACGCTCCTTGGTCTGCTTCTCGAATTCAGCCTTGGCCGCATAAAATTTCTCCTTTGCATCAAGAACGGCTGATTTTCGAGACGATTCTGCCTCTTTTTGGGCCACCCTGACTATCTTGTCCGCTTCAGATCTGGCCTTGTTTATCTTGGTGCGATACAGCAGAAAATGAAAAATCAAGCCCAGGATGAAGCCTAGAAGAGGTAAAATAATATACAATATCCAGGGAATCGATTCAAATGACATACCCTTCACCTCCACAGCAGATGCTTCCATCTGCAGGAAACGGAGGAGTAAACAAAGAATGAGAATTGGGGTGAAGTGGTGCGCGGTGTCGTCTCACGAATCGGTGCGCTTGACGAAGGAAGGATAGCTTTCAGAAAAGCCTGATCGCATTGTTCCAAGAGTTCATACTCAGAACCTGGACCGCTCGTTCAATATTAATACTTTCTTTTCAATCAATTGCCTGCTCTGTTTCGCAAAAAAAAACTCCCCACACTATGCCGTGTCGCTGAATTTATTGAACCTGGTAAACCAGGTGGGTGTCCTGTCGAGAGGTTTTTGGGTCCCGGACGAGCGGGCATGCAAGCTCCTCCCAAACGCAGACTCCCTTTTTATGAGTGTTGGCTCAAAATCATTCAAACGATCACGCACATGGCAGGGAGTTTTCTGCATTTTTTATACCTCGTTCCAAAGAAAATTATTCAAAACATTCGCAAGAATGACTGAAAAAAAGTAGCTAATATTGGAAATCGAGAAAACCAGTACAGCCTGCTGATAATCCAGCAACGGTCCCCCTAATTCCTTCGTTTCACCACAACTCCAATTTCCTCCTTCTATACTCTCCACATGATCATATATCAGTTTTGGTCTATGTAATCACTTATCACATTGATTTATGTAACTTCCTATAAAATAGTATATCATTCCTGAATGGATTTGTCTAGTAGATTGATCAGTCTCTCGCTTTTTTCCTGCAAAATTTTTTCCCAGTTCTGGTTTAGGTCCTTGACTTGGAACAATTCATTCGAAATATTGACTGCGGCCAGAATAGCTATTTTTAATAAGTCGAGACCTTTGGTCGAATCGCTGACTTCCTTCATCTTCAGATCGACAAATTTGGCGATTCGTAACATGTAATCCGGATTGGCATCGCCCATTAAGGTATAATTCTGCCCGAAAATATTCACGATTATTTTCGATTGTTTTTTATCCGTTTGCATGTGTGGCCGGGAACGCTTTTCTCCTCTTCATCCAATCAGTGTTTACCCGTCGATCAGGACCTGCTTTCGATCACTATTCGACCTGGTCCGGTTCGGATGAATCCGCAGCCTCCGGGTCCCGCTCACCCTCAACTTCACCTTCTTCTTCATCGGATAAGGCTTGATCGGGCCCCTCATCATCCAGAGGCAATGATTGTTGTCGATCTTCTTCTTTAGTAAATAGCGATTCAAGCTGTTCGAGTTTACTCAAAACATTTAATGTTTTGGCCTTGAGTGCTTTACGTTCCTCATGGCACTGTTTGACTTCCTGTTCGAGATTGTTCTTTTCACGCAAGGCCGAACCAACCTGTTTCAACTCCTTTTCTTTTTTCTCGAGCTGGTCGGTCATGGTTTTCACTTTTGCAGCCAAGGCCTCTTTTTCCTTGACGAGTGTATTGAAACGCTCGGCCAAACGACCGATTTTCTGTTCAAGAACTTCGAAATTTTCAAGAGACAAGATGACCTCCTCATGCGATGGAAGTGTTCAGAATATGTCACATCTGATTGAAATCAGCATTCTTTTCACAAACGTACCCACTTAATAGCAAAAAAAATTGCCGGATGCAACTGACACCCGTAAAAAGTTAAGCCCAATTGTCCTCATACGACATTTGTTCCAGGAAGTGACCAAGATACAAGCTGGAAGATACAGGAGAAAAGAAGAAAAAGGATCACAAGGTGACTTGGTAATCCCCTGTCATTGTCTTCAAGAAACGATCAAGAGAGCTGACACGCACATGCGGATGGAGGGGATATTCATCAGAGCCAGGATAGATAATAATTCCTGGTGAGATGTCGAGATCAACAACGAGATTGATAAAACCCCTCGAGGGTCGGGGGGCAGCAGAATACTTGACCTCAACTGCAGTCATCTTCGTTTTCGGCTGTTGAATGAGAATATCTATCTCAGCACCGGCATTCGTCCTGAGAAAAAAGGTCTGACTTCTGTCGGGCAGTCCGGAGATGATTTGTTCAATGATAAAACCCTCCCAGGAATGCCCGAGAATGGGGTGCCCTGACAGCTCATCTCGTGAAGCAATATTCAGTAAAGCATGCAACAGTCCCGTATCGCGAAAGTATACTTTAGGTGATTTGATACATCTCTTCTTGAGATTGGCATGGAAAGGTGAAAGCTGCCGAATGATGTAAGTATCGGTCAAAATATCAAGATAATGCCGAATAGTCGGCGCACTTAATCCCATCGATGAAGCCAGTTTACTCGCGTTGAATAACTGGCCCTGACTGTGAGCGAGCATACTCCAAAACCGCCTCAATTGAAGGGCGGGGATGCGTACACCCAGTTGCGGAATATCACGCTCCAGAAATGAACGGATAAATGCTTCGCGCCAACGGAAACTGGCTTCATCAGATTGAGCCAGATAACTGTCGGGATAACCTCCACGAATCCAGAGATCACCACCCGGTGCTGTTGATGAGGTCACCTCCTGATAATTCAAAGGTGAAAGCTCGTGATAGACGATTCTTCCTGCAAGACTTTGTGATGATTTCCTGATCAACTCCGGTGAAGCAGAACCTAATATCAGAAAACGTCCCGGAACACGGTGTTCATCAACAAGTGCGCGAATAAGAGGGAAAAGCTCAGGCATCTGTTGAATTTCATCAATAACAACCAGTCGGTCGACGAACTGACTCAGATAAATTTCAGCTTCTATGACCCTGTTTTGATCGGAAGGGAGCTCAAGATCAAGATAAACCGCATTACCGATCGAGTTCAAAATCTTTTTTGCCAGCGTTGTTTTGCCTACTTGACGCGAGCCAATTAAGCCAACGACTGGGAATGCTGCCAAGGCATCTCTGATAACTTGTTCGAGTTTTCTCTGTATCATACTTGTAATTTAAAACATTGTCTTTCAAATTGCAATATAAATGTGCGATTCCTGTAAAAGTGAGGATAATCTTATGTATTTAAACCGGCACTATAAAAAATCATTATGAAAAAGTATTTAAATATGGCAAGGCATCAATGAGATACCCTAGGTGAGCACGAAGGTAGTGGTTAATCTCTGCGTCAATAGGGATATTTCGAAATGAGAGTGAATAATTCAAATTTGGCTGCTTTTTTATCAAATGTCAGCACGCTATCACAACCGGAATGGTGGGCAAAACATGCAATCAGAACATCAGCAAGATCAATCTTATTGCTACGGGCCGATGTAATAAAGGTTCGCACCGCTGGTTGTCCTTCAAATTGCATGATGGGGAGCAATAACAGGTTTTCTAGTGCAGCGAGGATGTCGTTTCGGGCTATTTCGTAGACAGATTCAAGGACCCAGATCGTTTCGAGCACAACCATAGCCGGAACAAAGAATACTTCCTTCTGTTCTTCAGCTTTCTTGAAGGTCGTATAGACAATCTGAGCTTGCTGTTCATCATCCTTGACCAGAAAACGAACCAGAACATTGGTGTCCAGAGCTTTCATAGTGACCGGGCCTTCTGCCGCTCCCTGACAGCTTTATCCATTTCATCAGTTGTTACGGGTTTTCTGCCCGGTTTAAATAACAGACCGTACACGTCATCTATTTTTTTTGTGACAAGTTTTATGCGAGCTTCACCATCTTTGAATACGACGAATTCGATTTTATCACCGGTCTGCAATCCCAAAGTATCACGGATTTTTTTAGGGATCGTGATCTGTCCCTTTTTGGTAATGGTTGTAGTCGCCATAGTCACCTCCTTACACTTTTCACTTTCCTTACTTTATAGTAAGTCATTTAGCACAAAAAGCAAGGTTTCGGATGTGGGATTTAAACATTGATAATCGCCGGAATAGGCCACCGCTGAAGACCGACGCCGATTCCCGAGGGTATGTTTCTACTCTTTCAAATAGAAACGCGCTCCTACCAATTTTCTCCCGAATGCAAGCTAACATACTGCTTGGTACAATTGTATGAGTTCCCCCTTCCCTCGACGAGTTCGGGACAGGTCAGTGGGTCGAGAGAAAGAATTTTTAGCTTTCAGAATGGATTTGACTCTCAGGATTCGGTCATAAGCTCACGAAGCCGCGTGAACGCGGAACTCATACCATTGTACCAGGCGGGACGAGGCACAGCTGAAGAATATCGCCGGTCCTGGAGGGTATGTCATTACTCTTTCAAAGAGCAGCGAACTCGAACCGATATTTGTTCGAATACAGGTGTTGATGGGACAGACATTATTCACGGGCTCGGTCCCAATTATACTCATTATTCGTTAACGGTTCCGATTCGTGGGGTTGATCGGGCCCGAGATAATCCGTCGCCCATACCGCCGCTGAATATTTCGGGGCATCACTCGTGATCAAATCGAGCAGCCAGGGATCCATGATACCCGCATCACTCCAGGGCTTCTGACCAATCGAACCGTCACTCGGGATGGGCCGGTGAAAATGATGCGAAGCCCGTTTACCCTCATCCTCATACTTGGAACCACCCTTCAATAATTCAATGATTGTTGTCACGCCTATAGGTTGTTCAATTCCTTCTGTCATCAGCATTTCTTGTTTTAAAAAATCATCATGATATTTCATGTTGATTTTTGCTGATAGCCTGGTTAATTCCGGATGAGTGTTTATATTTTCAAATCCCAGCAAAACAGACGAACATAGTAAGAAAGATACCACTAACTTAATTTTGGTGTTCATTTGCCTTGTCCTTTGCCTTTTGTATAGAACGCTGTTTAATAAACTCTTTCCTTTGATTTTCTCTTTCCTGCTGCACGAATTTCAGTTCATATTTACGAAATTCATCATCGATCAATCTCTTGTAGCCAAGATCATTGGTGATGCCCACGGGGATGCATCTCATTACGAAACCTTCATGTTGATCATGGCTATATCCCTCCCACCAGCGTTCCAGCTTGATGACCCGGTTGTGATGACCGAAATCAACACGGTAAGTAATTTGTTCGACTGCGTCAAGCCCTCCTGACTCTTTATATATTCTTTGGATTTCTTCAGAGGGTATAAATATTTTCCTGTAGTTCCAGGCCACATAGCCCGGTTTATAGACGGTCAATTGGGGATACTTCCTGTTTTCCTCGTAATATGGTCCGCCGTCGAGCCAGTCTGCCCCATACCAGAAATCCTTGATGTAGACCTTACCCTCCCGATCGGAATAGACTTCCTCGATCCGGGAGACATCATAGCTCCCGCCCTCGAACCATCTTTCCCTGGGATTGAACGTGCACCAGTGCGCCAGGGCGATGGCCCCCGAGATCGGTTCGCCCGTGACCTCATCCACCACGGTCCCCACAAAATCAATGTCCGGAAGGCAATTTTTATAGACCTTCATCCCGATGAGCGTTGCGAGCAGCAACAAGAGCAGGCCCACTATCACCAGGGCCAATTCACCCGAACAACTGCCTCGCTGCCCGCGTTGTCCTCTCTCTTCGAACAAACCGTCACTCTTCATAACCAATGGATCGCCTTTCTGTGATACACTGGAAGAACCGGACTCTATTCATAGAGTTATAAAGCTGAAATGAGCCAATCGCCATTATCATTCCGATAAAATTGGATTTCAAAACCGAATATAAAGAAACAATAGATATTTCAAGACGTCCCAATTCATAGGTAAACTGATCTTGGAAATCCATGGTCACTATAATCCAGGCAAACTCAACCAGTGTGGGCGGTCATGAGCAGTCCGATCCGAACAGCACTGAAGTTCGATGCCAGGCCCAATGGGCCACTACTCTATCGTTTTCTGTTCAAACAATGTAACAATGCTTTGATGAGGTGGACATGGCCGGGCGAGGCATGTTTGCCATAATAGGAGAGCAGGCTTTGCTGGAAGTGTTGTTTTTTGAAGCCGGGAGCGGTTTCAGTCGAGCTGGATACTTCATGGACCATGGTAACTGAGGGCAGGAAGTAGTTTCGATAACCTTTCTCGTGCAAGCGTTTACACAGGTCGATTTCCTCGAAATAGAGGAAAAAGCGTTCATCGAATCCATTCATTTCGATGAACAGGTCTCGTCTGATCCAGAGGGCTGCGCCGGTCGTATAATCCACGACCTGAGTGCGGTCCGCTTTGCGCCACTGAGCAAACAGGTTTCCGAGCAGGGGAGCCAGCACCGGGATCAGAATTTCATCTCGGGGCAGCAGTCTTTTCAGACGGAACAACTGGCTGATAGTCAATAAAAGATGGGGAAACGTGCCTCGAGACGGCTGCAGTCGTCCGTCCGGATAGACTAATTTCGGCCCGATCGTGCCGATCTTGAGGTCAGGTCCGTGAAAAGCCAGCATATCAGGGATGGGGTCCTGCATGAAAACGATATCAGGATTGATCAGGAAGAGGAATGTACCGCGAGCATGACGGACGGCCCGGTTATTTGCGGCGGCAAAGCCCAGATTCTCGCTTGATTCGATGATCTGAAGCCCCGGTTGGCCGTCGGGTATGCTGTTTCGCCATGAACGGTCCGCTGAAGCATTATCGATTACAATAACTTCGTAATCGGGACGCTGACAATACCGATAAAGCGATGCCAGACAGGCTGCGAGCGAATGCGGGGCATTATGATGCACGATGATGAAGGAGACCAGAATTCCGCCCTGCTCGTCATGAGCAGAATCAGGCGGCTTATCGGAACCATTCCGTGTCCACATGTGTATCTCCGTATGAGAATCTGTCGAGGGAAACCATGGCTACTGACAATGCAGTAACACCGGATTTTGGAGAATACCTGCAACAGGTCCATGATCCAACAGAAACAGAATCATAATCAGGGATGAAGACCTCCAGTCCCTTTCTTATACCCCAAAAAGATATTCTTGAAAAGAAATAAAAATCCAGGTAATATTTCACAGTTTCGTGAAGCGTTCAATCAAGGGGGCCCCATGAAATATGTAGCGTTCCAATGGCTATATTTTTTAGCAGTGGGGCTGTGTGTCTATCCAAAGGCCCTGTATCTCTTCAGGAAATTTCCTGAACGGGGTTATGCCATGGCCAAGCCCCTGGGCTGGCTTCTGAGTGGTTATCTGACCTGGTTACTGGTTATGAGCGGACTATTCAGCTACAACAGGGTGACGATACTGCTGGGAATAGTCTTAATTCTTCTCATACCGCCCGGTTCACTGATCGAAATCATCCGAAAGCCGTTCAGTCGGACTTGGCTATATCGGGCCCTGGTCCTGCTTCGACAGAACTGGTCCCGGGCCCTTATGTTTGAATTGCTGTTTCTGGGGCTTTTAAGTGGTTACGCCCTGATGCGGGCGTATCGTCCCGATATTTTCGGTGCCGAAAAGATGATGGATTTCGCTTTTTTGAAAAGCATCCTGCGG
Organism: bacterium; assembly: GCA_016934675.1. Taxonomy (GTDB): domain Bacteria; phylum CSSED10-310; class JAFGSJ01; order JAFGSJ01; family JAFGSJ01; genus JAFGSJ01. The sequence continues at coordinate 13,247 of JAFGSJ010000040.1, forward strand.
ACATCCGAATTTCCACCGCCTGATCCCTGGTTTGCCGGTGGTTTCATCAACTATTATTATTTCGGTTATTATCTGTGCTCGGTCCCGATCAAATTGCTGGGCATACCGGCGGGTATCGGTTACAACCTGTCACTGGCGAGCATCGCTGCGTTAACCCTGATCATCTCGTTGGCAGTCGGGCTTTTTTTGACTCGACGCTGGCTGTATGCTTTGATCGGTTCTCTGACCCTGTCCGTTCTGGGTAATTACGATGCTTTTTTACAGGTGTTGTCCGGGATACATGTGGATCAAATCGATATCTGGAAAAGTTCACGGGTCATCGAGAAAACGATCAATGAGTTTCCGGCTTTCAGTTTTCTTTTTGCCGATCTGCACGGTCATGTCATGTCTCTGCCGTTTGTCTTGCTTGTGATCGGATTGATCGCGACTTTGGCCCGACCGGAAGGGGTTGAAGCCGTGCCAGAGCGACAGCCGGACCATAATCGGACCTTATTCTGTTTCGCCAGTATCACTCTCGGGTTGGGTTGTCTGTTCATGACCAATATCTGGGATTTCCCGATCTATGCCGGCTTCCTTTTATTGGTCTTGTTACTCGATGATCGAGTGATCCGATCTATGGCTGGTTTCGGGGCCAGGTGGCCGGTTTTGCAGTGGGCAGACGGGCTGGTCCTGCGCGGGTTGAGTTGGGCCCTGATCATTGTGTGTGCTCTAGGTGTCGTTTTACCGTTCTTGCTGTATTACCAGGGACAGCAGCAAGGCCTGGGCATCGTCAAGGAGAGAAGTAATCTGTTCGAGTATCTGGAACACTTCGGTTTTTTTATTTTGGTCATTCTTTGGGTCTATGTCAGGCAATATGGACAGCGTGTGGACGGGCTGGTCCGGTGGCGACAGAATCCCTTATCCGGATTGATCGCCATCGCGTTTCTGATCGTGTTCCTGTACACCACACTGCGGTCGACGGTCCTGATTCTGGTGTTTGTGATCTGCAGTTGTGCGTTCTATGAACTGCTCAATCGTTCTCAGTCAGATTCGTATTTTCCTGACCTGCTGGTTTTGGGGGGGATGGGACTGCTCTTGGTTTGTGAAGTAGTGTATATCAAGGATTTTTACGGGAATATGCCCCGGATGAACACGTTCTTCAAGTTCGGTTATCAGGCCTGGTTGTTGCTCTCGTTGGCCACGGGACCACTGCTGGACAGGCTTCTTTCTGATCGAGACCGGCTTGGGTCCGTGCGGGCAGCACCAGGTCCCAAAGCAATCCTGTTTGTGTGTCTGATTCCCCTCAGTTTTTTCACATTATTCGGGACTTATTCCTACTCGAACAAATTTCGAGCGGAGCCTGATCTGGACGGGACCCTTCATATCGAGCGTAATCATCCTGATGATGCGGCAGCGTTGGCCTGGCTCGAACAGCAACCGAATCTCCTGGTCCTGGTCGAAGCGCCCGGCGATTCGTACCAGTATCAGTCGGTCTATTCCACGTTCAGTGGGCATACCAGCGTGCTGGGCTGGCAACAGCATGAGGCCTTATGGCGTGATTGGTCCTGGAAAACGATCAGGGAACGGGCCGCGGAAATAGATCAAATCTATACCAACACTGATCCGGCCGTCAGAAAGACCTTGCTCCAGAAATACCGGGTGGATTACATAATGTTCGGTCCTACTGAACGGAAGAAATATGGTGTATCTGCATTGGATGGCCTGAAAAGACAGTATCATGAGGCATTCAGACACGGTACTGTTTCAATCTTGAAAGTAGACTGAGACCATGCTGAAAGTGCTCGAGAAATACCACTTGACCAGCCTGTACGTCGTGATCATTATCGCGACCGTTTTCAGGCTGATCGGCCTTTTTCACGGGATTACCTTTCATCCGGACGAGCGTTCGAATATCATGCATGTCATGGATATGAGTTGGAGTGATCTGAATCCTCATTTCTTTGCCTATGGTTCACTGCCTTTCTACATTCTTTTCATAGTGAAAATGGTCCTGGGGTGGTTCAGTGCGGAGCTGGTCGCTTACACCGCTCTCTTCAAGATCGGTCGGGTGATATCGGCCCTGATCGGAATTTGGACATGCGTCCTGACTTCTATGCTGGGCAAACGGTTGTCTGATCGGCCGACCGGCCTTCTGGCCGGACTGTTCCTGGCCCTGACAGTGTTGCATATTCAATACAGTCATTTTTATGCCGTGGATATCATGATGACTTTCATGGCTACCCTGGTCTGTCTCAAACTGCTAGACCTCTACAAACGCGGTCGTTGGCGAGATTATATTCTAACCGGGATATTTCTGGGCATGGGGCTTGCCGTAAAAGTCAGTATTCTGCCGATCATGCTACCGGTTTTGTTCAGTCACGTATTCCGGGCGATCGATGCTCGGAACCTGTTGAAAGTCAGGACCCATGTGCCTTTCATCGTGCTGACCATAGTCATGGTCATGTGTTTCATGCTCTGTCAACCCTATACTTGCCTCGATTATGCCAAGTTCAGCCATGACGTACTCGAACAGAGTCGTATGGTCACGGGTGAATGGAAACCACCTTATACGCTTCAATATGAACAGACCCGACCTTTTCTGTATCCACTCGAACAGATGATGAAATGGTCCATGGGTTATCCTCTGTTCTTGATCAGTATGATCGGATTTATCAGTGCCTGCGTGGGACTGAGAAAGAAGTGGATTTCGGCAGAAACGCTCATCATTCTATGGATCATACCCTATTTTCTGATTACGGGGTCTTTCCAGGTCAAGTTCTTACGGTATTTGCTGCCCATCATGCCCATGTTGTGTGTGTTTGGGGCCAATTGGCTGGTAGAGATGGTCCGTTCCGGTCCGGGCGTATGGCGCTCGAGGCTCGGTTACGCGCTGCTCAGCATAACCCTGGTCTATTTGATCTGTTATGCACTCGCATTTTCAGCGATCTATCGTGAACCTCATCCGTATTATACGGCCTCGGACTGGATATATCAGCATGTTGCCCCGCACGAGATCATCCTGACCGAGCATTGGGATGACGGTTTGCCCATATCGCTTCCGAGCCGGTCCGGACGGATGAAGACGCAGGTCATGAACATGTATGAACCAGACCGAGCTTCAAAGACGAGCGAAATAGCCCGTTTACTGGAAAGTGGCGACTATATCGTTCAAGCGACCCGACGCCTGTCCGGCTCGATCGGGAAACTGACCGAACGTTACCCGATCAGTTCACGCTATTATCGCTTATTATTATCGGGAAAACTCGGCTTCAGACTTGTGCGAACATTTCAGACTTACCCTAGCCTGTTGGGTTACGAATTCATCGATGATCAGGCAGACGAAAGTTTTAGTGTCTATGACCATCCCAAGGTCAGTATCTTTCGCAAAGAAGTATCGTACACGGCTCAGGAACTTGAAACAATCCTGAATACCAGCCTCGGACCGCAGTTTTTTCTTGGCTATGATGATCTGGTCCGAGCCCGGACTTTCCGGGACCAGGTCTACCATCCCTTTGAAGCCGACCGCTCGCTTGCGAGCCTGTTCCGGTTTTACCTTTTCGTCCTGTTGAGTAGCCTGCTGGCCCTGCCCATGAGCCATTTCCTCTGTCAGGGACGGGAGGAATTGAGTTATGCCCTGGCCCGGGTATTGGGATTGACTGTGCCGGTTTATCTGGTCTGGTTACTGAGCACTTCAGGCTATCTCAGCCTCGAGCGGGGTTCGATTGTTCTGGCTTACACTCTCTTTTTCATCCTGTGTTATGCCTTCTCACGATACAGGACCGACTCGATTGTTTCATTGTTCAAACGCATGCAGGGTCGGATCATTACAGGAGAACTCATCTTTGCAGGCTGTTTTGTGGTCTTTGTGATCATTCGAGCCTTCAATCCTGAAATATTCTGGGGCGAGAAGCCCATGGATTTTTCATTCTTGAATGCCTGCTATCGCGCTGATACGCTTCCCCTGGAAGACCCCTGGTTCGCCGGTAAAAACGTCAATTATTATTACTTCGGGTATTTCCTGGCGGCGATACCCGGACGTCTGCTCGGGATCGCTCCGGCTGTGATCTATAATCTGTTCATAGCCCTGCTTCCGGCTGTGAGTCTCTCGCTCTACTCTGCTCTGCTCCTTCTCCTTATCCGTCGGCCTTGGCTGTCAATACTGGGCGGGATTTATATTTGTCTGGGCAGTAACCTCTACGCGTTTTTTCAATACCTGTGGCATCATCACAAACTCAATTTTGATTTATGGTGGGCTTCTTCGAGGATTTTACCGAGCCCGGTCATCAATGAGTATCCGGTCTGGAGTTTTCTGTTCGCAGATTTGCATGCCCATGTCATGTCCTTTCCTTTGACCCTTGTGGTCCTGGTTTTTGTGGTCTTGTTGCTGTACGGACTGTCTGAGCGACGGACCGGACGGAGTGTTATCTCAGGGCTTGTCCTTTCATTTTTCCTGGCGTTGATCAGCATGACCAACACCTGGGACCACATTTCATGGAGCTGTCTGCTCGGAGCGGCCCTGTTACTGGTCTGGATTCCCCGGGACCGTTCGAGAGCTGCTTCTGGTAAGGATGGAAAAACCTGGTCAGCCAGAATGAGGTCCAGTCTGTGCACCTTGGGCCTTGACATCTCAAAAAGGACACTGGTGCTCGTGACCATTGTCATCGTTTCATTTATTCTGGTCTGCCCCTTTTATGTTTCATTCGAAAGTGCACCGCCGAGTTATGGCAAGGTGGATTCCGGTTTTGCTTCGATCCACGAATTGGTGCTCCACTTCGGGCATTTTCTTCTACCGATTGCTTTCCTGGTCATATACGATGTTCTCTTTCGAACGCGATCAAGGTTCTGGTATGATTTTCTGCCTCTGTCACATGAGTGGAAACCGGGGCGCTCGTTCATCCGGACCATAGTCTGCCTGGTTGTCATGATTGTTTTGTACTGTGCCGTAGCCTGGTTCGAGCGGAGTGGTCTGGTCCTGGGAATCGTGCTGCTCATCCTGTCATTGGTGTGCCTCTTTACTGTCCGTCGTTCTTTAAATGTGCGGATCGCTGCGCTGCTGCTTTTCTTCTGTGGAGCGGTTATCGTGGCAACGGACCTCTATTTTATCAGCGACCGGATGAATACGATTTTCAAGTTCTATTATCCTCTCTGGCCGCTCTTCGGTATTGCACTGATGATCATCGTTGGGCAGTGCGGCCCCATGACAGCACTGCCGGGATTGAGTGGGCAAGAACAAGCACCGGTTACATGCCTGCCGATCCAACGAAGAAAAGTGTTTTCTCACGAACCGGTTGCGATCTTCCTGGCTTTGCTTCTCATAAGTACCAGCTTTTTCGGCACGATTTTCGGGGCAGGGGTCGTCGTTTCGGGAAAAAGGGTGAAACCACTACGGCCGACCCTTGACGGACGTAAATACATGGTCCTCTATACCCCGGAAGATTACGTCTGCACCCGCTGGCTGAACGAAAATGTCACGGGTCGACCTGTCATCGCTGAAGCCCATGGGGCAAGTTATCAGCAATATGGCCGCATTTCCATGCATACCGGTCTGCCGACCGTCTTGGGTTGGGAATACCACGTGATCCAACGTGGCGCAGCTCACCAGGAAATAAAGCAAAGAAAAGCCGATCTCGAAATACTCTATACCACAGATCGAGAAGACCTGATCGCCGCCATCATCGATCGTTATCAGATCCAATTGATCTATTTCGGCCAACTCGAACGGGAACTCGATCCAAAAAGCAAGCGAAAAGGGCTCCCTGCTTTTCCAGAACTCTATCACCCGGTCTTTTCATACGGCCAGACAACAATCTATCAGGTCCATGGACAGGTCACTCATCCCCATGGGGCCGATCTGTCCGATTCTGCCGCCAGCTCGAGACGCACCTGGACAGACAGTCGAAAACGACCCAAACTAAAAGACTGGAGCATGTCCACAACTTTTGCACTTGACGAACTCGATCTACCGACAGGTCGGTTGACTGGAATCTCAATCGGTCCCAAACATATTTTTGTAGCCGATATGCTGAACAATACCATCTATGAACTGGATCAGAATGGTCGATTTCAAAGGCGATTACCCCTGGAGACCTTGCTCCCTCCCCTCGATACACCAACTTTCCTGCACCTTGATGACCAGGAAAGACTCTGGATTGCCGATACGGGTAACAGTCGTCTGGTCAGGCTCGATCTGGTCCGGAATGAAACGAGCACGTTCAGCCCTCAGGACCACCCATTCAGGAAGCCGGCGGGATTGACCCATGATACAAGCGGTTACATATATCTGGCTGATAATGCCGCAGATACGATATACCGTATTACCCCTGAAACTGGACAGATCTCCGTGATGACACGGCAGGTACCGGGACCGCTCGGTCTGGATTATCTGGCCCCGGACCGTTTGGCAGTATATAGTATGACGGATCGGGCAGTGTATCTTGTCACTCTCAACGGCGGCCCGGTTGAACATTTTTCATTGGGCGAGATCAAGGGTTTCAGCCCAGTCGAAGGCACTGTTTTGGTCAATGAAGCCGGGGTATTGGCCGTGATCGAGAGTGGTCTGGCTCAGTTCAGGCAATACAAACCGAACGGTGATATGATCAGGGAATTGCCGATCGAACTTCAATCAGCGGTGGGACTGGCCCAGACCGCCGATAATTGCTACTGGATCGTGGACAGCCGGGTCAATTCGGTCACCCGGTTGTGTGCGGTAAAAGCTCGGACCATGTTCAAAGGGGGAGGCGGATTTTTACCGGGTCAATTCGATGGAGCACGCGGACTGGCTCTGGATTCACACGGAAATTTTTACGTCGCTGATACCCGGAACAATCGTATTCAGAAATTCGATCCACAGGGCAATTATGTTCTGCAATGGGGTGAACAGGGCGAACAGACCGGTCAGTTTAATGAGCCGATGGGTGTCGCTGTGGGCCCGGATGATCTTATTTATGTGGCTGATACCTGGAACCAGCGTATTCAGGTTTTTGACTCCGAGGGGACTTTCGTCAGGTCATGGGAAGACTCCTTTTATGGCCCACGGGCGGTGGCTGTCTTCCAGGAACGGGTTTATGTGGCCGATACCGGCAATCATGTTGTCCGTTTATATTCATTGGCGGGGAATAAACTGGGTGTATTCGGAGGCAAGGGAACGGCTTTAGGTGAATTCAAGGAACCGATCGGTTTGGCTGCCCATGACGATCGTCTCTATGTGTGCGACACTCTCAATGCCCGGCTTCAGGTATTTTCTCTCGAAGGTGTGCCCCTGCAGGAGTTCGCCCTGCAAGACTGGGACAGAAACAAGGTGCATGAACCTTATCTGGCCATGCTCGATAATGGTTCGATTGCATTGACCGAAACAGGAAGTAACAGGGTCCATATTTTCGAGCCAGACCAAGGGACATCAAGTGTATTGATGACAGACAAACGCAGTCCACAATCGCTGAATGCGCCACGCGGCCTTGTTTTCAATACAATGGATTCGTCACTTTATATCGTGAATTCGGGACAGGACCGGATAACGCGAATCAGGCTGACCCCATGACCTTGCTATGATCGGTCTATGGGATCAGACTGAAAAGCGCATGTGGTTTAGGTTGGTCTTACTCCTGTGCCCCTGCTTTTTCGAGGAGTTCGATAATCTCTTGATGTTTCTTGGTCCGGGCGAGGGCGAGGGCTGAATCCTGGTCATCATCACGGGCATTCAGGTCAGCTTTGTTCTCGATCAGGGCCTTGACCACATCAGTATGGCCCATTTCCGCGGCAATGGTCAGGGCAGTCGAATTATGGTGGTCCGTCTGATTGACCTTGGCACCAGCTTCGATCAGATCAGCAACGATATCGGCATGGCCATGCCAGGCAGCCATGATCAGAGCAGTCCGACCGGAATCCTGTTTCTCATTGATATTGGCACCAGCTTTAAGGAGATGATTGACCACTTCCCGGTGACCATGAAAAGCGGCAATAATCAAAGCGGTACTGCCCTGATCGTTTTTCTGATCGAGTCGGACCCCTTTTTTGAGTAAGTATCGGGTCTGTTCCAGGTTGCCGGTCTGGGCGGCGAACATGAGTGTTGACATGCCATCATTATTCACAGCCATGATGTCGGCATTCTGATCGAGCAAAAGATCGACAATGTCAGCTTGCTTTTTCACAAGGGCAAGCAGGAGCGAAGAGTCGCCGTCATTATCCTGGGCATTGATATCCAGTCCTTGTTTGAGTAGCATCCGTACTGTTTCAGTCATACCTTTTTCCGCGGCAATGGTTAACAGGGTCGAACCATGTCGATTTCGTACTTTAAGGTCCGCACCTTTCCCCATAAGGAGATCGGCGATCTCTTCATGACCGTTGAGCAGGGCTAGCAACAACGGCGAATCACCGTCATTATCCTGGACGTTGATCTCCGCACCTTGCTTGAGCAGGAGTTCAACTATGGCCTTATGTCCAAACTGGGCAGCCAGGGTTAATGGAGTCGAATTATGACTGTCGTGCTGGTTGACCTCTGCTCCTTTCTTTACGAGCATTTGCGTGGCCTCGAGATTACCATTCATGACAGACCACATGAGTGGGGTCCAACCCTTCTTGTTGACCGAGTCAATTTTCGCACCATTGGCTATGAGAAGTTGAGCAATTTCATCATGTTTTTTCATCAAAGCCAAGGTCAAGGCCGTATCACCGTCAGCGTCAGCCGCATTCAGATCAGCTCCCAGATCAAGCAGGAGTTTCACACAATCGAGATGCCCAAATTCGGCTGCGAGTGTTAAGGCCGTAGATTTATGATCATTTGCTTCGTTCACGTCACTGCCCTGGTCCAGAAGATTCTTGAGCTGTTCTGCTTCACCAGTCAGGGCCGCTTTGAGCAGGGGACTGTAATCCTTGGCCAACTCATTCAGATCAAGCTGATTGAGTTCAAGAAATTTACCATTATGCGTTATCTTGAGATTCTTTAATATTTGTTCAACGTTTTCCGGGAGCGCGGTTTCTATTCCGGAAAGGGCTTCCTGGATATCAAATTCCTTGACCTTACCATCCTGGTCCAGTATGACGATTTTACCGTCCTCTTCGCGCAATTCGATCTTTTTCTCCTGGCCGTCACTATCGATCACAATTATGACCTTACCATCATGGGCAATTGTCTTGATTGTCGAAAGCTGACCATCTCTTTTCTTGATCAGGACTTGATGATCATCCGTGATATCGATATCAATATCATCATTATCAATATCATTGGACTCGCTCTTGTTCTGCTGCTCTTTCTGTTCGAGCGTTTGTGTCTCCTGAGCAGGTTGTGTCTGGCTGAGGGCCATGGGCAGGACAAAGATACCCAGGATAAGAATAACTGAAAATAGTGATAACGCTGTGGTTCGAGTCATGGTTCTACCTCCTTCTATAAGGTTTACTAAACGCTTTTCCAATGTCTTTCTCCGATGAATCAGACAGGTGACCGATTCAAAAAAATCGACCCGGCGATTGTTCAGTTTTAAAACTGAAATAATCCCTTGGCCATATTCCTTAGCGTTTATCTGACCCCGGTTCAGAACAAGTGAATCGCAGATAAGCTCACGGGCGTCGTGAATACAACGATTAACATACCAGACCAATGGATGAAAGAAATAAACGAGTTGAATACAATTCTGCACTTTAAGAAACAGATCATCAAACCGTTTTATATGAGCCAGTTCATGGGATATGACTGCTTCAAGAGTAGTCGAGTCCGCAGAATCGAGCAAAGCTCCCGGCAGCACTATCGTGGGCTTGAATGTGCCCATCGAGAAAGGTGAGAGAAAAGAATCAGTCCGAAATATCCGTATCGTTCGACTGATTTTGAGCACACCTTGCCACTTGTTAACGATCCCGTTGACCAACTCCTTTTCTATAGGTGTTCCGGTCATGACAATTTTCCGGAAAAAATTGTGGGTCCGGAAATAGAGCGTGGCAAAAAACAGAAGCCCTGTCAACCAGCCCAAAATCAGCACAATCCTAAGGACCACTGAGAGGGATAAATCGCCAACTTGGACCCGCGGTGCCCCTGAAACACAATATTCATCCCGGACCCCGCTCACATCATTTCTATGAACGGGAGAAGCCAGATATGCAGAATCATTTCTTGCGTCCTTGGCCGCATCATCTGACTGACCGGTGACCATTTCAGTCAAGCCCGCTTTGACCAGGAGATTTCGGCAACTGTAACTGAATGCCGCATCAGGAGGCATCATCAATCTGATCAGGACCAGACTCCATAATCCCAATCGCCAATACGCCGATCTCGGCCGAATTGTATATATCAGAATAGCCAGGACCATAAATGCAACTGATGAATAATAAACCTCATACTTCATCCAGGCAATGACCGATGAACAAATATCGGTGATCCCGACAAAAACTGAAGAAATCATGACTTGCATGGACCACCCTTCTCTTGTTCGAGTATCTCCGACAATTCCTCGATCTCCTCTGCGGTCAATGCCTCACTCCGAACAAACAGAGATACCACAGAATCATAGTCTAACTCCAAAACCCGCTCGGCAAAAAACTGTATGAAACGGGCAAAACCACGCGGTCTCGATACGAGCGGATTATACAGAAATACACCATGAAACTGCGCGCGACTAAGTAACCCCTTCTTGACCATTCGGTCCATCATGGTCTTGGTCGTCGAATAAGCCCATGCCTGTGTTTCTACAATCTGATCGTGCACTTCACGGACCGATAACCGACCCCTTTTCCAGAGTATACGTAGAATATCGAATTCTGCCCGAGACAATTCAGGTAATCCTTTGTGTACTTTCATGATCCTCGACAATCCTCGTCTTTCCCTCACGACCCACTTACTGTTAATGCTTAAGTTATCTGTTACAATATAACAGAAAGGTGCGCTTGTCAAGAACGGGACATCGTTTTTTTTCTGTATCGGAATTTCAAAGTTTTGAGATGAAAAACAAAAAATCATCACAGATTTCAAAGATTACTCAGATTTTGCATCTGTGAAATCTGTGGTGCTTTTCTTTTCATTAATCAACGTGCGAAGCTATGTTAGGAAGCTATGTTAGTATCAGTAACAAATGGCAGGCAGAATGAGTTCCAGTATTCTCAGTCTAGAAAAATAGGAGGTGATGCTCTATTGAAGGGAGCACTGTTCAGAGATTGGATTTTGGTTTGGTCAGGGTATCTACAGGGAGACGAGATGAAAGTAGCGTTGATTTCGCCGTATTCTGATATTTCGACCATGGGGATTCGGATACTTTCAGCTTGTTTGAAGCAAGCCGGTCATATGACCCGATGTATTTTTCTGCCCTATCCGTATCCGGAGACGGGGACGACTGTTGATTTTCAGCATCGATATACCGCAAAAATACTTGATGGAGTGGTTGATTTAGTAGCCGATGTCGACCTTGTTGGTATTTCGTTGATGACGAATTATTTCACCATGGCTGAGGATTTAACGCGGTCGATCAAGGAGCGTTTAGCCAAGCAGGTGATTTGGGGTGGTGTTCATCCGTCTATTCGACCCGAGGAATGTCTCGAGTCAGCGGACCTGGTTTGTGTCAGTGAGGGTGAACGGGCACTGGTTGAATTGGCGAATCGTTTTGATCGATCAGAGGATATCAGCACGATTTCAAATATATGGATGAAGCGGGATGGTGAGGTTATCAGGAATGAGGCATTAGCCCCGATCGAGGATTTGGATTCCCTGCCCTTTTTTGATTATGATTTTTGTGAGCATTATGTTCTGGATCGGGCCAGTGAGGCGATACTGCCTTTGAACAGGGAATTATTGCACACCTTTCTATGGCGTGAGCGTCCGACGAAGGCTCGTGCGGCATTATTTTATCAGACCATCACCTCGCGTGGATGTCCTTATGGCTGTACGTTTTGTTGTTGGAGTGCGTTGCGAAAGGAGTACAAGATACCTCGTCAGATACGGCGTCGTTCGAACCGACACATTATAGCGGAATTAAGCCAGGTCCGGCGAGAATTGCCTTTTATCCGCGAGATCACTTTTTCGGATGATTCTTTTTTTGCTGCGAGTTTTGAACAGGCGGTCGAGTTTCGAGATCTGTATAAAAGGGAGATTGGATTATCGTTTCAATGCCTGGCGGAACCACGGACAGTAACGCCCGAGAAAATGGAAGTTTTCATTGATGCGGGCCTGGCCAATATTCAGATCGGGGTGCAGTCAGGCAGTGAGCGGATCAAGAAGATGTATGGTCGACCGCAAAGTAATGACGAAATTATCCGGATGAGTAGACTCATCAAGAGTCATCTTGATCGGATCCGGCCTCCGATTTATGATTTTATACTGGACAATCCCTGGGAGACGGTCGAGGACCAGATTGACACTCTGCGACTTTTGCTCGAGATGCCGCGACCATATTATCTCCAACTTTTTTCGTTGGTATTTTTTCCCGGGACTGTCCTGTATGACCGGGCCAAGAAAGAGGGTCGGATCAAGAATGATCGGGCTGAAATCTACGATCAACAGTACAATCGACGTCGGATCACCTATGTAAATTTACTCTTTTCATTGTTCAGTCGTCCGGTGCCGACCTTCGTGCTCCGGATCATGTGCCATCCGTTCGTGGTCCGGAGTGTGAACAGGCCGAGTCTGAATGCTGTTCTGGCAGCATTGTATCGGGTGTTCAGCGTGGTGCGCATGGCACCACTTATGGTAAAGCGGTTGTTTCATTATCGATCGGTCGGTTAGTTGGATTGATCACATACTCGATCGTCTCATTTGGGACCCGGTTTGATCCCGATTTGATCGATGATCCCGATCAGATTGCTATAATCGATTGGTTTGGTCAGGTATTCCCGTACACCGATCGCTTTCGAGTAAGCCCGGTATTCGCGATCATTGCGATTGCTGAGCATGATTATCGGGATTTTGGCGGTATCCTTGTTGGAGAGCAGATATTCAGCGGCTTGATACCCATCCATTTTAGGCAGGGACAGGTCCATCAGGATCAAGGCTGGGTGTTCGTGCATGGAGAGCATTATGGCTTCTTCACCATCAGTGGCGGTCACGGTGGTGAAGCCCTTCTCTTTGAGGACCAGATCGAGTATACTCTGAATATTTTTATCACTGTCAGCGACCAGGACTTTGGTTTGTGACAGCTTCAGATTTTTTTTGGTCCTCTGCCATGATTCGGTGGGATTGAGATCTTTCAGAATATCGTTGACCTGTTGATAGCGTTCGACCGGGTCCTTGTGGAGGCATTTAACCACGATTTTTTCAATCATGGTTGGAATAGTAGGATTATGATCCCGGAGTGATTTAGGTTGGTCCTTGATGTGTTTCAGGGCGATGGATAAAGGCGTTTCTCCGCAAAAGGGAATGGTTCCGGTATACAATTCGTACATGATCACTCCCAGCGAGTATATATCGCTGCGTTGGTCGATATTGCGACCCTGAAACTGTTCAGGAGCCATATAGGTTGGTGTTCCGAGAATGTCGTCCTGAACGGTGATGTCGGACTTTCCAATGTAACGGGCTATGCCGAAATCGAGAATAATTGGGCGGTATTGATAATCGATCATGATATTCGATGGTTTGAGATCGCGGTGGATGATGTTTTCGCGATGGGCGGCGTTCAGGGCGCTGATCAGACCGCGAAACAAGGGGACCCTTTCCTGTTCTGGAAAGCGATTCTGTTTAAGGAGGATTGAGAGGTCTTCACCCTCGATATATTCCATTGAAATATAGAATACCTCGTCGACATAACTGAAATCATAGATGGCACAGACATTCGGGTGCTTGATTTTGCGGGCGATTTTGATCTCACGTTTGAAACGGCTGACCATTTCCTCTTGATCATCAAGGTCTGCTTTCAGTATTTTCAGGGCAACGATTTCATCGAGGGTCTTATCACGGGCCTTGTAGACGAGTCCCATGCCGCCTCGGGCAATTTCGCTGATGATCTCGAACCGTCCGTCGAGGACAGTCCCAATGGCTACATTGTGGGGGGTTTGGGGGAGTCGCAGGGTTTGTTTTTCAGGATCGAATTCAGTCAGATTACAACCACAGGCTGAACAGAAATTCGAACCGGGTGAAATGACATAACCACATTGTGGACATTGTTTCATAGATGAATAGTTCCTGAAACAAACGGGCTCAATTTCCTGGGAAACAGAACGATAAAATTATTATAAAATATTATAAAATACATCCATCCGGCTTGTCAATACAAAGTTCACTTTTCGAGGTGATCTGAACGGTAAACTGTGCTAAGGTGATAGTATTTCAGTGAGCCAGATCGTAGTCTGGTCGAGGAGGAGTAGGGGAGAAGAGTGGAATGGCTGATCTGGGGCGGAAATCGATTAACTGGAACACGCTTGCGGTTCTGATTGCACGTTCGTATGAAGTTTTGACAGGTATGGTCATGATGATGTTTCTGACCCGCTATCTGGGCACAAGTCTCTATGGCGATTATGTCTGGATAACGGCATTGGTTATGCTTTTTCAACCCCTCTTGAATTATGAAATGGACAAGGTCATGGTCCGGGAGATTGCCCGCGATCGCAGTCAATTGGTGATCTCGTTCCAGACGGTCCTGTTTCAGAAAGTGGTCTTTACGCTCCTGTTCGTTTTTTTTCTGTTGAGTATGGTTTTTTTCTCGTCGTTGCCCTTCATCATCAAGAAAGCGTTTCTGGTTTTAGGATTGGGTGAATGTTTTTTTCAGTTCTGGTTGGCGTATCTGGCTTTTTTTCGTTCGATCGAACGAATGGAATATGAGTGTATCGCAACAGTATTATTTCGGACTTTGCAGTTGAGTTTGATACTTCTGGTCATCAGGTTAGACTTGGGTTTTATAAGTATTTTTATGTCGACCATGACCGCAGATTTTTTCTTGTTTGCAGTATCGACGTTCTTTGTTCATCGCCGTTTCTGCCCAGTCAAGCCTGCATTCGCATGGGAACGGTTGCGTTTTTTCCTGATCGAGAGTACGCCTTTGTTTCTATCCATTAGTTTTTTTATTGCTTTGCTTCGACTCGATGTGTTGCTGTTGGGAGTTTTGGCAGATCCGATCCAGGTATCGCTTTTTTGGGTCCCACACAACATTATCCTGCAATTTGGGATTTTGCCCACGGCTTTGGTGACGGCTTTATTACCGGTATTATCGCGGATTTACAAAACCGATCCTGACAGATATACCAGGCTGGTCCTGCAAAGCGAGGAATTGGGTTTACTCATTTCAGTCCCGATCCTGGTATTTGTGTTCTTCAGTCATCAGGAACTTGTATCCGTTTTTGCCGGGCAGAAATTTGCCGAGGCTGGCATAAATCTGTTGATTCTGGCTCCCAGTTTTCTCTTTATCTTCATCAATTTCCTGCATAATGCCGTCTTAACAGCGACCGGGAATCAGCGTTTGATTGTCCCACGGACCATCTGGGCTTTTGGGCTCAATCTGGTCCTTGATCTGTGGCTCATTACCCAGTATCAGGCCATGGGTGCAGCCATTGCCAAGCTAGTGACCTATTTTTTGTATTTCATAATGCTGGTCCGACTGATCAGGATTTGCCTGAAACGGCGAGGTCCGAACCGATACCTGTCTTATTTTGTGCTCTTGGGGATGACCTTTACTGGTTGCGGGCTGATTCAGTTCTGGACCGGTTTTGTTCAGGCTGCCGAGGCCGGTATCATCACAGCCCTGATCACACTTGCCATCAAGGGAGTTGTTGTAGGCGTTCTCTACATGCTGTGCTTTTATATGATCAGACGTCGGAATGTGGTCAGCGTAATCCGGACATTGTTCCAGGAGACAACTGTCGGGGTGAGGTCCGAGTTACTTCAACCGGTATTACCCGAAAATGATTCGGACAAGGCTGAGAGTTCGAGCTGATCGAATTGAGCCAATTCACGTTTGAAGACAGAGATGATCGCCTCGAGTTCCTCGTTTGTTCTGGCCTCGAAACGCAAGACCAGCAGCGGTTGGGTGTTTGAGACCCTGACCAGGCCCCAACCGTTCTTGAACAGGACCCTGACACCATCGACCTCGATAACGGGATAGTGGGCCCGAAAATGCTCGGTCAGGCTCGATACGATGGCCTGTTTACTGTGTTCCGGGCAGTTCAGGCGTATTTCGGGTGTCGAGGGATAGAGCGGGATAGCTCGCATCAGTTCCGAAAGCGGTTTGGGCTGACGTGAGACAATCTGGGTCAGCAGGGCGGAAGCATAGATCGCGTCATCATATCCGTAATAGTTTTCGCTGAAGAACATGTGTCCACTCATCTCACCGGCCAGGAGGGCTTGTTCTTCCTTCATTTTCTTTTTGATGAGTGAATGCCCGGTTTTATACATGATCGGTACACCGCCCGCGGAGGCGATCGTTTCTTCCAGGGCCAGCGAGCATTTGACTTCAAAGATGATCTTGGCGCCGGGGTGCCGGGTGAGTAAGTCAGTCGCAAAGAGAGCGAGTAATCGGTCTCCCCAGATGATGGCTCCGTGTTCATCGACCACACCGATCCGGTCGGCATCTCCATCGTAACCTATTCCCAGGTCAGCCTTGGTTTGTCTGACCTCAGCGATCAGGTCCTGCAGATTAGCGACCACAGTTGGGTCAGGATGATGATTTGGGAAATGTCCATCCAGATCGCAAAAAAGAGGTTTGACCTCACAACCGAGGGTTTCGAGCACAGCGGGCGCCACTAGGCCTGCGGTCCCGTTACCGGCATCAACAACGACCTTGAGCGGGCGGTCCAGTTGAAAGCGGTCAGTGATCTCCTGACGATACTGTCCGAGAATGTCCTTGGTCGTGCTTCGGCCCGTACCTCGAGGATATTGACCGATTTGGATAAGGTCATACAGTTCCTTGATTGTATCACCGAAGAGGGAGTCGCGCCCGTGGTTGACTTTAAATCCGTTGAATTCGGGCGGATTGTGTGATGCGGTAATCATGATCCCACCCCGGGCGTTCAGGCTCTTCAAAGCAAAATAATAAGCAGGGGTAGGGACCGTACCGATATAAATAACATCCCAGCCAGTTGAACAGATACCGGCTCCGAGTGCTTCAGCCAGATCGGGTGAGGACAACCGATGATCATTGCCCACAACGATTGGACCCTTTTTTTCGCCGTGCCGGACAAGATATTGGACCAGTGCTTGTCCGATTAAACGAGCTTCAGTCGCGGTTATGTCTTCTCCAACGACCCCTCGAATATCATATTCACGAAATATCTCACGTTTCATTCACAATTTTCCCCGCTTGGGCCTGAGTCTACTCCTTTCGGTACAAGGATGAGATAACCAGGCCAGCATCATAACTTCGTTGGTTAAAGTGGGTGGCATTCACATGGCTTGGGGATTATCTTCAAGGACCAGGCTGCCTTCCTGGAATTTGGAAACATTATAGGTACTGCCGTCTTTGCACCGTATTTCAAAGAGAATGTAACCGTTCGGGATCGTGGCCCTGAAATAGGCAATACCCTTATTCTTAGCATGATTCAAATAGCCCATGCAGTCTTTCTGGTCTTCCATGTACATTGCCTTTAAAAAACGGACGCCTTTTTCATCACCTGTAACTTTCATCAGAACCTCCTCACCTTCTCAGCCCAGGGCGAGATCAGTGATCATGCTACGCAGTCTATCATAACCCTATCAGGAAAAAGGGTTGTGGTCCACTCCATTCTTATCATCCTTTTATTACGCCAATTGGTTTCATGCGGGCCACTTTCAACGATAACCCGCAATTATGAACGACATCGATAACACGGTCAATATCCTTATAGGCCTCGGGCATTTCTTCGGCAAGGGTCTCGTGACCTTTTGCCATGACCGATACCCCGATTTTTTCGAGTTCTTTTCTTATCGAGCGTCCGCGGGCCTTTTTGATAGCTGCGGAGCGGCTGAGTACTCGACCGGCCCCATGACAGGTACTGCCGAAAGTTTCTTCGAGTGCTCGGGTCGTTCCGACCAGGACATACGAATGGGTGCCCATATCACCCGGGATAATAACCGGTTGACCCTGCGGTCGGAACTCGGGTGTGACCTCGGGATGTCCTGGCGGGAATGCCCGAGTAGCCCCTTTTCGGTGCACGGCCAATTTGATGTTCTTGCCCTGCACGACACAGTTTTCAATTTTAACGATATTATGGGCCACATCATACAGGGTGATCATAGCCAGGTCACGGGGGGGTATATTCAGAACACGCATGAAGGTTTCTCTGGCCCAGTGGGCCATGATCTGACGGTTTGCCCAGGCGAAATTGGCCGCGCAGTGCATGGCTCGGATATAATCTTGCCCCTCTCTTGAAGTCACAGGTGCGCAGGCAAGTTGTCGGTCAGGGATCGTGATGCCGTGCGTTCGAGTGGCCTTACCCATCACCGCTAGAAAATCCGTGCAAACTTGATGACCGAGGCCGCGCGAGCCAGAATGGATCATAACGGTCATCTGGCCCTTGAACAAGCCGAAGGCCTCGGCTGTCCTTTGATCATAAATCTGGTCGATTTCCTGAATTTCTACGAAATGGTTACCGGAGCCAAGTGTGCCGAGTTGGTTTTTACCGCGGTCCAGGGCTTTTGTACTGACCAGGTCAGGATCGGCGTCATCAAATGAGCCCATTTCCTCGGTCCGCTCACATTCTTCATTCAAACCCAGTCCTTGTTCGACCGCCCAGCGGCTCCCGATCTGCAGGACACGTTTCAATTCACGAGGCGAAAGATTCAATTTTCCGCTCGAGCCCACTCCACAAGGGATCGCGTGATACAATCCGGCGATCAGGTCTGGGATTTTGTTTCTGATCGAGTTTAATTCAAGCCTGCTGGTCAGGAGACGCACACCGCAATTGATATCGAAGCCGACGCCGCCTGGTGTGACGACTCCATCAGTTATTCGGGTAGCGATCACGCCCCCGATCGGTAAGCCATAGCCGAAATGAATATCGGGCATGGCCAGAGAAGCGTGAACAATGCCAGGTAAGGTCGCGGCATTGGCCACTTGCGTCAGGGACTGATCATTGATCACATCTTTGATCAAGGTATCATCGGAATAGACGATCCCCGGCACACGCATGCCTTTGTTCCGATCAATCTCAATCCGCCAGCGATAACGATCGATTTTCTGAATATCCATTCGCTACACATCCACAATGATAGTGGCCTGATACGAGTCCAAGCCTGTCACAGCTAATTGATGATAGGTCGCCGCCTTGACTTCAGTCAGCAGCAGGTGTTTTGCCGGGTCAATGGTCTCACCGCCGATCCGGGCATCGACCTGCTTGGATGTCGCCTGATTTATGGTGAATTCGCTAAAAAAGAAGCCCTTCGTTTCCACACGAAAAATCAATTCATTCAACCAATCAATCAGCAAATCCTCAACAGTCTCATTGACCAGGGTTACCTCGAACCACTCCTGGACCTGGACCCGCTGAATATCGGTCATGAGACTGAGTAAGGCCAGCCCGGCCTGCTGAAAGAGACCATTCAGGTCGGGAGCCCATAATCTGAAACCAGCATCTGCGGTCGTCGAGAAGTGCTCGAAACCAGCTTTTTCGACCATAAGGGTCTCCCTCTGACGAGCCGGTCGGGAAGGTCTGGATTTACGCATAATCCTTGACCGGATGAATCGCCTGCAATCTGGCCAGACTATGACAAATATGTATCAATAATTGTATCAATTTTACTCGGAATTGTCAAAAGGAATGGCTATATCATGAAAATCTGACTGTATCACCGTTTGATCCGAGTCGGTTAATGGTTTGGTCAGGCCGGATTTGTATTGGTGCTCAATGTGATATCGCCTTATTTCCTTAAGCCTTCTGTATCTGATGACACTCGCTTTGAGCAGGAAATAACTCATTCCGCCCGCGGCAATTCCGAGCAGGGTCGTGCCGAGCAGGGTAGGCAGAAATATTTTCAGGAAATGTGTGGGGTAGAAGATGGTCTTGAATTGGCCCCATGACGAGAAAAAACGAATGAAATCAGCTTTTTCAAAAAGCTGATGATGGGCAAAAAAGGGACTCGCTAACCAAATCTGCTCCCCGAGATAATAACCGGCAAAGTAAATAAACGGCGCAATCCAGGGTAAATTGAATGTCGAGCCTATCAGAATAGCCAGTTTATTAAAACGGAACAGGGTGAACAACAGAATCGCGCTGAGCGTGTGCAGGCCATACAGAGGGGTGAAGCCAACGAAGATACCGATACTGAAACTGAGTGCGATCCATTCAGGACTATCATTCAGTTTCAACAGGGTTTTAAGTTTGTTGTACATGTGTCCGGATACTTCTTTCATCGAATAGTAAACACCTTGACTGTATAGTTACCAAGGGCTTGCTTTTCAAGCCTGACAATGCCTCGCCTCCCCCGTGCGATAACTGGTTGAAATTCAACAACTCTTGCGTTAGTAGATTAGTTTATGATATAATTTCGTAAAACTGTTTACAGAATGAATGGGTAATGGTTGGATGCTCTTGATACTTCCTCATCAAGAAAAATCGCCTTGTCAAGGAGGATTGTAACCTTGAAGCTGCATTATACGGCCAAAACAGATGTCGGTTTGAAACGTAAAGTCAATGAAGACTGTGTCTATGTTAATGAAAATATAGGACTGTGTGCCGTTGCTGACGGGATGGGCGGACACTCGGCCGGGGACGTCGCCTCACGCATGGTGATTGACATCGTTGAGGAATCGTTCTCGGATTTTGTGCCCACTGATGATGAATCGGTCAAGGAAGCGTTGAATGAAACAATCCAGTTAGCCAACTATGCCATAAAAACATCCGCCTCACAGAATCCCGAGCAGCGTGGGATGGGTTCGACCATTACCCTGCTCTATTTTCATGACGGTAAGTATTATATTGCTCAGGTCGGGGACAGCCGGGCCTATCTCTTACGTGAGAACCAGATCCATCAGATCACCGAGGACCATTCATTGGTCCAGCAGGAACTGGAGAAAGGGTTGATCACGGAAGAGGAAGCGGAAGCCCATGTATTCAAGAATATCATAACCCGGGCCGTGGGTATCAAAGATGAGGTCGAAGTGGACTTTTATTCCGACCGGATTATCGAAGGCGATTTAATGTTACTGTGCACGGACGGTCTGACCAACAAGGTCAGCAACCTGGACCTGCTCAAGGAAATTACCGATAGCGATTCCCTGGCAACTGCTGCAGACAGACTGGTTGACTTGGCCAATGATCGTGATGGCAGTGACAATATTTCTGTTGTTCTGGTCGGTGTCGGAGCACACCCCTGGAAAGACGATTTGATGGATATTGAAACCTCATCGAAGAAAAAGCTGCTGGTCCCGCTGATCGCTGTGGTTATCTTGGCGCTACTTGCTTCGGGCTATTATTTTCTCTATCGACCCTGGCAAGCCGAGAAAGGGCTTCAGACTGCTCAGCTTCAGCCATCGGACCTTTCTCAATCCGGACAGGAGCAGTCTTCTGGAACGCAATCCACTCCTCAGACCGAGCCAACCAGACCATCACCTTTCGATCATGACCAGACCATGCCGGGCGATGAGACAATTTCGAACGATGATACTCTCACCGATGAGTCGCTGACAGTACCGGACCAGGCAGACGATACCGCTGCTCTGGAGTCCGAACCGGTCAATCAACATACCTCAAAATTCGACGCTCTGACCAACAAGGATGCTCAACTTCTACCGACAAGGGTTCCAACTCCCATGCCTACACCTGTCCCAACGAGGACTCCCGGGACCGAACCGACCCGCAAACCAACGATGACAGCTTTCACCGAAACCCAACCTCTGACGGGAAGCTTCGGCTCCCAGATGGGGGACCGTTATCGCGAAGGACTACAAATCTTTAATGATAATCAGGCCGATGAAGCCTCCAGAATCTGGAACAGGATGCTCTACGAAACATCAGCG
This sequence comes from bacterium, assembly GCA_016934675.1. Taxonomy (GTDB): domain Bacteria; phylum CSSED10-310; class JAFGSJ01; order JAFGSJ01; family JAFGSJ01; genus JAFGSJ01. The sequence goes on from JAFGSJ010000040.1 coordinate 35,053, forward strand.
ACCCACACCTTGCAACTTGAAGTTGATACTCTTGAAAAATCTGTCCATAGTTCGTTCGAAAAATATAGTCAGTACAACTTGTTCTTTTTGAAGAAAAAGGGCAGGTATTATGTTTATGCCGGTTTGTTCTCAAGCTATGGTAAAGCTTCTCAGGCAATCAGTCTTCTACCCGATGAAATCAGACAACGCGGACCTCTGATCAAACAGATCAGTCAAATAAGAATGGGCCGGTAATATCGGGTTTTACACCGATTTCCAGGATGATTCCACCACGGAATAAACCATAATTCCTGCCTTGAATCAGGAGCCAAGTATTACAATGCATATAAATCCCAAATCATCACAAACACGTGTCAGTTTTACCATCAGATTCTCATGACCCAGACCTGAACGGGGGCGACTATGTCCAGACGATCCAGAATCAGCCTGATCCTGTTCTGCAGTGCCATGTTGTGCCTTACTCTTTCATGCGGAAAGAAGAAAATAAAGAACTTTGACGATCCTTACGATTTGTTGGAAAAGACTGTCCATACCAGTAAATGGAAAAGGTTTACCGTCACTCACCCCAGCGGATTCTGGCAAGTCATCAAGAAGGAGAAATGGACACTCTTGTACAACAATCAAGATGCTCCCGTCCAGATGGTCCTCGATGCCAAGCGTCATTATCTGAGGGTCCCTGATCCTGAAAAAAGGACCAATTCTTTTCTCAAATCATTCAAAGCAGGGCAACCCGAATTGCTTGACCGCGACTCTTTCGAAATAGAAGGCAATCAGGCGACACGCAGTATCTATACTGCCCGGGTTATCTTCGACTACTGGGATAAATTCAAGGTTGCCCGCAAGTTGGAAATCATCGTCTTTGATAAGAACAAACGCAGTTATCTCTTTGCCTACATTGCCGACGAGCAGAATTACGATAAATACCACGATAATTTCAAGGTACTCCTCGAGAATTTCAATACACTCGAGAAAAAGGCATCAAAACCCGGTCAAGCTTCCTCTTGATCGGCAACCGATTCAATCGGACAGCAGATGGGTAACCAGACCGCTCCGTAGTTTCGGTTCAAACCAGGTCGATTTTGGAGGCATGATTTTCCCGGCATCGGCGATGGCCATCAACTGTTCGATCGTGGTCGGATAGAGAGAAAACGCGATTTCATACTGCCCGGTCGAGACCAATTTTTCGAGTTCGGCTGTTCCTCTGATACCGCCGACGAAATTGATGCGATTGTCGCGGCGTGGGTCCTTTATTCCCAGGAGCGGGTCCAGGACATTATGCTGCAGAATTTGGACATCGAGGCTCCGGACCGGATCCTGAGCATCGAAACTACCCGGTTTGGCTTCCAGTCGCAACCAGCCCTGCTTGCTGAACAGACCGAATTGCTTGGGCTGCTCCGGAGCCGGGCTCGTGCAGGGCTTGACAATAAATGATTGTTTGATTGCATCCATGAACTGGTCAAAAGTCAATCCGTTCAGGTCCTTGACCACACGATTGTAGGGCATGATCTGCATCTGATCGTGAGGGAAAACAACGGACAGGAAGAAATTGTATTCTTCTTGACCGGTATGGTCCGGGTTTTTATCTTGTCTGAGTTTTCGGACCCGGCATCCTGATGCGGAACGATGATGGCCGTCTGCCACATAGAGATGACTTATATTCTTGAATTCGGTCGCGAGAGAATCGATTGTGGTTTGATCTGCTACTACCCAGAAAGTGTGTTGCACACCATCCGCACTGGTAAAATCCACATATGGTTCCTGGCGGGTGACCCTGGTGATGAGCTCGTTAATGGCCGGTCGGGCCTTATAAGTCAGGAAAACCGGACCGGTATTGGCATTCAGTGTATCAACATGACGCGTTCGATCATCTTCCTTGTCCTGTCGCGTCAATTCGTGCTTTTTTATCAGGTCTGCTTCATAGTCATCGATTGAAGCGCCAGCCACCAGGCCGACCTGGCGATGTGTGCCCATCCTTTGAGCATAGACATAGAAGCAATCTTTCGGGTCCTGGACCAGGATACCATCCGAAATGAGCCTTTTCAGATTTTCGCCACCCTTGGCATAGACCCGGTCATCGTACAGTGAAATCGAGGGATCGAGATCGATCTCCGGTTTGGTAACGTGCAGAAACGAGAGCGGGTTGCCCTTGGCCATCTCGCGTGCTTCTTCCGAGTTGAGGACATCATAGGGTGGTGCAGCCACTTGGACAGCATGTTCTTTTTTCGGTCTCAGTCCTTTAAACGGTTTTAGCCATACCATATCAGACTCCTTATGAATCAGAACGAACGGTTATGTGTGATCTCTCATCTTAAGCATTCTTAGACCATTATCAGGCCATCTTTCAAGTCCAATACCAGCGTGTCCTCTCGATTCTTCAGCAGTACCCGGTCAATTGAGAATCAAAATTCATCCCTCAATCTTAAGATGCTTGTTGTGCCAGAAACTGTTTCATGCGTGCTGCTTCCGGATGATCGGGTTCGAGTTCGAGAATTCTGCGGAACAGACTCGAAGCGTGCTCAGGCTGACCATCCAGTATGTGCAAAACGGCTCGTTCTCTCATGAATCTGACCTCGGTTGGAAAGCGTGCGATCCCTCGATCAAGGTAAAGCCGGCCCTTTTGCTTATCAGCGAGCTGATTGAGCAGCGTCAGGCAGAGACGATAGAGCGGTTCGGGCTGGTCGGGTTCGAGTCTCGTGATTTTTTCGAGCAGGGCGGCTTTGTCAGCATAGCGTCGTGACTCATCGAGCAGGATGACCGTGGAGTCGAGATCGTCCGGACCAGGACTGAGATCCGAGTTATCTAAGAAGGCCAGGGCCCGTTCGAGCGCACGGGCATGAGCATCATTTTGACGCGTCCAGGTGGTCAATTGGGCCGATAATTGACGAGCACTGACCAGATCGCCCCGGATGAAACTGAGTCGTCCCAGATTTACTATCGGGTCTTGAAAATCAGATTTCAGGTGCATGGCTTTCCTGAAATCGTCTGCGGCCCGGTCAAAGTTTTTTTGCTGAACATGGACAATACCACGTTTATTGTAGAGGGCATGGCTGTTGGGATAATGATCAAGTGCCTCGTTCAGATACTGTTCGGCCTTCCGGTAATCCCCTCTTAGCAGGGCGAGATTCCCGAGTGCCTTATATGTACCGCCATAACCAGGATAGTGCTCAAGTATTTCACGATAGATGGCTTCAGCCCGATTGTAAAAGGGACCAGGTTCGGTCGCACCACGGGCTGATTCTAGATAGGTCAGGGCCAGATTGATCCGGGATCGGGTCCAACCCTGTCGACAGTGCAGCGATGTTTTTTCCTTGGCATCTGTCCACAACGATGTATTGTTTCGCCATACCGGTCCCCGCAGAAAAACGGTCAGGGCATAAGCGATCATGATCAGCGGGAAAAGGCGACGGAACCAGGGCTCTTTCTGATAGATCAAGCCGGCGATCAAGGCCACAGCAACGAGTGGCAGATAGAGATAATGCTCCATGCCCGATTCAAATGCCGGTAGAATATTCAGGACCGGGGCCAGGGCCATGCCCCAAAACAACCAGAACCAGATATAGACACGGTCCTTTTTCACGGACCACACTCCAATCACAACCGAAAACATGCTCAGGAGGCATCCCCCCAGGAACTGCCAATCCAGGAACGAGTAAAACAGATGTATTCCGGATTCAAAATTGAGATAGAACGGGAAAATTGCCCGCAGCCAATAATATGCCCAGATTATGGAAACAGTCAGCAATCTCCGTGCGTGTCCGTCGTCCGGATGCCAGAAACTCTCGTCCACATACTCGAAAGGTGAAACCGATACAGCCATGGACCGCAGATACAGATACAGGAGAAGCACGGGCACCGTCAGCATGATAAAGAGCATGATTTTTCTTTTCTTAAGCTCGGTTGTATCGAAGAAGACGAGATACAGAGGCACCAGAACATAATACAGAACACCTGTCTCTTTGCTGAACAGGGCAAGGCCAGCGCACAACGGCAGAAAGAATAGCAGCGGACCCTCCCCATTCTGAATCAGATACATCCCGAGCAAAACGGCAAGAGTTACCATGATTTCAGCCCGGGCTGAAATCCAATAAACCGTCTGGGTCAGGGCCGGATGAAGTGCAAAAAAGCTGCTAAGAGCCAAAGCTGCTCGTGGATTGGCCCGGAACAAACCGGTCAACACACTGACCCGATATAACAGAAGCACGACCAGGAGATGAAGGCACAAACTTACAAGATGATATCCCCAGGCCTTATCACCAAACAGATGATACTCGAGCGCAAGAAAGGTTATGATCAGGGGCCGGTAATAGGGCGAGGCCCCACGGGATGACTGCCACATGTCCTGATGCCATATTTCACGCCATTCCCCGTTCAGGACCAGATGATTACCCTGGATCAGATCAAGATCATCATAACAGAAACCATTCAGAAAAGTTGGGGAATAGGCCAGGACCACTGCACCCAACAACAGCCAGAACCAAGCTCCCGAAAAAATGACATCGTGCTCCTGAACCGATACTTCTCTCACTCGAGTTTGCTTGCTTTTTATCTTCTTTGATGTTGCTCTGGGTCCCATTCGTAGTGTGCTCTATCTGTTTCAATACCATTTCAGACCATGTTCGGGCCACTTTTTGACCCACTTAGCCCGGAGTATTTCAAACATTGTTTGAATAACCACCAGCCCTGGACCCTCTTTTTTAACGGGAGAGTAAGGCGGGCGTAACCCGCCTCCTCATCGAACCCGGCTTGCGGATTTCCCGCACCGGGCTCACCCACTGGTTTCAGCTGTATGCATACAAAGGTATCTCAAGTTGAGTACTTTGATGTGGACGCA
>JAFGSJ010000041.1 GCA_016934675.1 bacterium
TCTTTCAGAGCTTAGGGCGTGGTTATCCTGAACCAGGGGCGACGTTCGTTGTCACAGCCGTGACAACTCACTATGCCCCAGGCTAACATCTTTCACCACTTCGTGGTGTATGATTACCCTGAATTGACCGTTGGTTCATAACGAAGATATCCAGTGCGAGTGGAGCTGCTTCTTCTGCAGCCTGGTTCATCTTTTCCACTAACTGCTCGGCATATTTCTCAGCACCGATTACAGAAAGATATTCTTCCGCCTTGCAAAGATTCGGGGTCATACGCTGTTGACTCTATAATTTTGAAAATCCTTGTTAAACATATAGTTACATCCAATTCGCGAGGAGCAATGTGCTCTTCCATGGTCCGTTTTTAACCTAGGAAAGAGGGTGCCCCTTTTGTCATAGGATGCGGACGGGCCCGCAGCCACAGCCCGAAAAGAACAGCGGTGAAAGGGATAAATGTGAAAAAAGCAGTTTTGGCCGGGTGGTCCTGGCCCTCGACCGGTGAAAAAGTGGGCTTAAAAGGTCAAGAGTTGGGTTTTTGAGTGTGCTCAGCGCAGTTATCCGACCCCGCTTGTGTGCTGGAGCACAGTCGGTTCAGGGATCGGCTGTCCGGTAGCCTCGAGGGCTTCGAGCCAGGCCGCCACGGCACATTCAAATTCCTGAAGGGCCTCGATCGGTGTTGCGCCACCAGCGGAGCAGCCCGGGAGATCATCTGAAACAGCGATCCAGGACTGGTCCCGGGGATCATAAAAGAGTTTGATGGGATACGGATGTTTCATCGTTTACTCCTGTCTTGGTTCATGAAAGCGTTCAATCGCCCGAATGAGCTGGTCCGCCTGGTAGGCCAGAATGTAACCCCGTAGAAATGGGGGACAGCCACCTTTTTCTTGATAAAATGAATAATAGTTATGACAAGCAGGAAATGGTGGCCAGACGGCCAAGACTCACCATGATTGATGGTCCAGACCATATTACTCAGCGGGGTAACAATCGTCAGGAGGTTTTTTTCGTCAATGATGATCGGTAACGGTACCTGACCATCTTATCAGAACAAGCCAGTCGTTATAGTCTCGACATAATCGGCTTTTATCTTATGACGAGCCATGTTCATATAATTGCTCTTCCCAGGATGAAGGAATCTCTTTTCAAAGCCATTGGTATAACTAAAACGTCGATTAAAGGAGTCATCTAATCCTGTCATTTCATGAAGCGGGACCCAGGTAAACGATTATCGAGGACATAACTCGCATAGCTTGACAGTATCACCAGTTTCTTGTACAAATAAAGGTAGGGTTCAATTCATTCATTTTCAACAGGAGAAGTGCATGAAAGCAGAGTTTACAGCAATCATCGAACCTGCGCCAGAAGGTGGATTCTGGGCTATTTGTCCTGAAATTCCAGGCGCAAACGGTCAAGGTGAAACTGTTGAGGAAGCTAAAAAGAACTTGCGTCAGGCGATAAAGTTGATTCTTTAAGATCGCAAGAATGATATTCTTCGCGGGTTGCCTGAAGATACCATTCTCGATACGGTAATGATTGGATGAAACGCTGAGATTTGGAGCGAAAACTACGCATTGCGGGTTGTTATTTGAAGCGAGAAGGTGCTTCTCACTCTCTCTGGATTAATCCTAGGAATGGGACGATAGAAGCTGTTCCTCGGCATAATGACATTAAAGAACCCTTGGCAAAGAAAATCCTGAAGAATCTTAATGCGGAATAATCAGGGACACACATGCATGGCATCATCTATTCGGGGAAATGAAAACATGTCCGCAGATGTCGCAGATGTCGCAGATCGCAGATAAAAATCAGTGTCATCCGCGAAATAAGGTTACTTTTTTATCAACGGATTACTCTGAAATCTCAAAACAGTGAGAGGGCATTCGTCTGCAAAGCGGCTCAATGATTGCCCACGCCGGGTCAAAATGTGACCCAGGTAGTATCCCAGGATTGACGAGGCTTTGATCGGTTTCGTCTCGGAAGTGGGTCACTTTTGAGCCACTCAGCCCGGAAGATTGGGGATGAGGTTTCACTGGATGTAATAAGTCAGACCGTGGGGATTGTTGCGAAAATGGCTTCATTCAATGTATTGCTTTACCTTGTCCGTGTCCGTCCGCTTCAGGGCGATGTCGGAGGTTGAATGCACACAATTCTCAGAAATTGAGGTCGGTTCTACCGCTCTTTGACAAGATAGCCTGCGAATTCGTCAGCCCTGATTCTCGTGAAACCAAGACTCTCAGCAAGACGAATGGATGCTTTATTGGTGAAGTTGGCGATATGAAGAGGCGTTACGTGTCTTTCAAGCAGCAGGGAGATCATGCCTGACACAACTGCTCGGGCAAGCCCTCGTCGTCGATGCTTTGGTTCTGTGGCTACTGCTAACTCGGCGAAAGTTGGAGATTCCCAGAGCAGCCAGCACTTTGCGGCCACGTCATTTTCGATGATAGCAGCAACAGAGTTATCCTCGATTCGAAGAGAAGTACTGGCTGCTGTACAGGCTGAGAACTTTTCGCGTTCAAGGCAGAATATGCAATTCCGCTCGACTTCCTCGACGGGGACCACCCTTTGCACCGCGTCAGCCAGAGTCCAGGGGGTCATGAAATAATGTCGCCCGACCGGAACCGTGTCCAGGAGCATTGGTACGATCGACGAGGCACTTGCGCGTAAGATGACGACGGGCCCATAAACGCTTGACGCTTCGAGTAAAACGCCAATGTCCTTGCCGCTGCGCTTTATATGAACGCGAGTCCCTGCATGCCACCAGGCGTAGTATGCGGCGATCGCATCGCTTGGGTCGTTTGTGGAGATCAGGCTTTCGACGACCTGTGCATTAAGACTTGGTGTACCGTCCTCACCATCGATCTTGCAGAGTCTCATAGTATTGATCCGGTTCATACTCTACTAGAAAAAAGCTCATTCTCGGCTGCCGGCTACTGGGCTGAGCAAAGGTTTAAGCGACGAGCCAGGAGATCACCAGCTTTTACTATCACACAATAATCATTTACGCCACAAGCAGTGGTGAGTCCGTTTGAAACCATAAAGGTTTTAACGCAGCAACTCCGTGAGATGGAAAGTGATGGTGTAGTGAAACGAAAAATCTATGCCACAGTACCACCTCGAGTGGACTACAGTCTCACGGAACTTGGCGAAAGTCTCAAGCCGATACTCATTGCGGTGGCAAGCTGGGGTAAAGTCCATGAATCTGATTTTCCCGCTGTCGGTGAGGGAGCGTGAAGCGTTTACTTTAGCAAGTACGTCATGCATCAGGGCGGGGGATCGGAAGGGTCCTGAGAGTGATGATTTGAGGGAGTGTCGTTCTCGATGGTTTTTTGGACTGCTTTGCGGAGGAGCCAGTGCTTTTGGAGGGCTTTGAGCAGGATTTCGGCTTCGGTCAGATCACGTTTCATGCCTTGAATAGCCTCTTCCAGATCGGGTGGAAGTCCTTGCAGGTCTGAGGTCAGTTGGTCGAAATGATCGATCAAGCGGTCAATTTTGGTGATCAGGGGTGCGGCATCACGGGCTATTTCTTCGACATAATCGACTGTATCGGTCCCATGCCGGAAGAATTCATCCATATGTCCGACCATATTATGGGTAGAGCCAAGGGTGGTATCAGCTTTGCGGAGAAGGAGGTCGACCTGGCCCAATAATCCTTTCATTTGTGTTCGGAGTGTTCCGATATCGGCGGGGATGGTCTGGTCAGACAGCAACTGGCCGATGATGCCCTGGCCAGTTTTCATTTCGGTGGCAATTTCCGTCAGAGCCGAGAGCAGTGTTTCCAGACGGACTAAGAGGATATCCAGGGTGAGTGGTTCTCGGACAGGCATAACCGCATTTTCTGATAATACAAAGGTCGAGTTTTTATCTCGAGTGAGTCTGATCTGCCAGTCACCGATGGGGAAGTTTTTCTGGACCAGTTGGGCGGAACAGCCCTGTTGGATAAGGGGAAAATTCTTTTGTCTGATTTTGAGTCTGACCTTGACGAAATCCGCCTGGTCCAGGGTGATCCGGTCAACGACGCCGATGGACACACCGCGATAGATAACATCCGCGGCCTGTTGCAAATTATAGACTTCATCGAAATGGACTTCGATGTGGACCCATCGTTCGAGATAGCCGAATTGGACCAATTGGTATGCTACGAACAGGGCGATCAGGAGCACGGGGAGCAGGATGAACAAGCCGACAACCACTGTCCGGTATTGATAATGGACAGGTCCAGGGTCAGACTTCATACGTGTTGTCTGTTCGTTCATAGGTGCTGCCTCAAATAGGATTCGAGAGAAGACAGTTGGGACTCGATCTGGCCGGTTGCTCGTTCTTGGTGAAAGGCGGTCAATATTCCGGTTTCGAGCAGGGCAATTCGGGTAGCCAAGTGTTTCATGATAGGGATGATAGTGCTGGTCGCCAGGATGGTCAATGCGTATTGCTGTCGGACCTGTTCGATAATTGCGATGAAACGTTGTAATTCGATGGGGTGCAGCGCATTTCCCGGCTCATCCATCAATAAGAGTGTCGGCTTCATGACCAGGGCCCTGGCCAGCTCGGTCATCCGTTTTTGTCCACCGGACAACTGTTCAGGCAAACGGTCCATCTGTTCGATCAGCCCTGTGAGTGACAGATAGTGTCTGGCCCGTTCCGAGGTTTGAGCTGCATTCAGTTTGAGATGATAGCGCAGGGGCAGAGCCACATTGTCAAAGACAGTCAGGTTACTGACTAGGGCCGGGTTTTGGAAGAGGTAGCCCATGCGGGTGCGGGCCTGGATCAGTTCGGTCTTGCTGAAGTCCCTGATCGGCTTTCCGTGCCACAGGACTCGGCCGTGATCAGGTTCGACTAATCCGGCACATATTTCAAGCACGCTCGTCAGACCGCTACCGCTTCTGCCGGTTATAATCAGGGTCTCACCCTGTTGCACTGACAGGTTAATGTCCCGCAGGACCTGCTTGGGTCCTCGGGAAAAAGCGACATGTTCGAGTTGGATCATCTCAGATTTGAAATCCTATGAAGAAGTAGTAGATCACGGTAATAAGGGCGGTGAGAAACAGGGTAACGGTAAGCGATCCGACGATAGCCCGATGGACCGATCGGGGCACGAACCTGATTCTGTCTGCCTGGAGGCCGAAGAAACAGCTCATCACGGCGATCGTGGCTCCGAACAGGACATTTTTTATCAGAATAACGAGCAGATCACCGAGAGTCAGTGCTTGGAACACGCTGGTCAGAGCGTTGGTCAGGTCAATAGTGACTATTAAGCGGGCCAGGAAAAGGCCACCCACGATGGCGATCAGGTCGAAATAGACCGTGAGGCAGATCAATGAAATAATCATACCCACAAGGGCGGGTACAACGAGAAAGACAAGCAGATCGATGCCCATGACTTCAAGGGCGGCGATCTCCTTGTTGGCTTTCATGGTCCCGATATAGGCGGCCAGTGCAGCACCGGAACGGCCGATGACAATCAAAGAGGTAAAGAAGGGTCCGAGTTCGCGAACGATCACGATGACCATGATACTGCCGAAATATTCGCTGATCCCGAAATCCGGCATAGTGGTAATGGCCTGAATGGCAATGGTAATGCCAGTGATCGTAGCGAGCAGACCGACCAGAAGCAAGGCGTCGACGCCGGTGAACAGGACCTGGTCCCGGAATTGACGCCAGGAAAAATGATGAGGTCGGATCAGACAATTAGCCAGGCAAATAAGGGCGGCTACGAGCAATTCGAGGATAGCCCCCAGTGTCCTGAACCAATTTTGACCGGTGGAACCAACCTTGGCTATGAATGTAGTCGCTGTCGACATGTAAAAAAGGAGGCAGATTTCTCGATCTGCCTCCCTCTCGATAAAATAGCGTTAATCAGATCTAATAAGCACATGCTCCGGCGTTACTTCTGTCGTCGCATCCGCATTGGCCGCTGGCAATACCTCCATTCCGGAAATCTTCCGTACCGATATCCGAATAGCCCCATGAACCTTCAATGGTGCCGGTATTATCGCTGACCAGAATGAACCAGATATTCGTGGTCGAGCCGATATTCCAGGTATAATTGGTATTGCCACTGGTGATGATATCGCATTCGTTGGTTCCCGAGGGCTGTAGCACATAAGAGGTAATGTCACCGAGATTGCCATAGAGGATATTGGCCTGAATGGGAGCACAGGAAGCGTCCCAAGTGATCAATAGACTATCCCCGTCCGCTTTACTGCCCGTTTTTACCACGGTCATGGCATCACCATCATATTTGCCATCCGGGAAAGGTGGAGGGGCTGACTCGTAGACATAGATTTTATGGGTTTTTATGATTGATCCGTTCAAACGGAAGGCCACGGTTTGGATGCCACAATCCGCCCTGGTGTAGGGATGAAGGGGGTTTTCATCGGTCGATTCAACTGAAAAGGTGGAACCGTCATAGCTGAAATCCCACTCGTAACCGGTAATATTGGCCAAACCGGTGGACATGTTATTGAACGTGGCAATGGTATCATTGACATTCACCCAGACCCATTTGTCGTAATCGGTATCTTCGGGATAGACGTGGTCCGCCAGGGTCCTGAGATCATTATTATAGAGGAATTCAGGGACCGGGTCCGCCGAACCGGATATACTCAAGGCAGTCTCTTTTTTGGTGCCATCCGAGACCATGTCGGCATAGATCGAGGAACCGTCAGTACTCAATTCATTCACTCCCCGATCACCGCTGAAATCGTCGACTCGTATCCAGGCCAGACCATTTTCGGAGAGATAGACCCCGCCCTCGGTATTGTCCTTCACGCCCAGCAGGATACGACCGTCATCGAGCTCGAGAAAACAACTGATCTGTTGACTATCGAGTGTTTCGAGGCCCGAATTGGCCTGGAACCATGTTTCGCCTTCATCGTCTGAAATCCAGACCCCACTGAATTGAGTATAACCGGTTTCCTCAGTCCAACCGCCAATATACAAACGACCGGCCGATGTATTCATGATAGAATTGTAATACACGTATCCGGACAAGTTGTAGGGGGCAGTGCCATTACTCAAATTATACAGTGAGCCATCATAATGGTAAGCGCCGGCATAATCCAATTTTGGGGCTTTCGATTCTTCCAGGTCGCCAAGTTTGTATGGTGAGCGGGACCCGCCGGAACAACACCACATTTCCTGGACAATGCCCTTGGGATCTTTTAACATGTTCTTGCCTTGCTCCGGTAGGCCATAATCGATCCCGGTAAAACCGGATGAAGACAGTCCACCGTAGACCATTTCCCAGTTATCACCTAAATTTCCGGGCAGTAATGGGTTATAGACGCTGCGATAAGCCGGTGGGGCAATCGTGAGATTATTCGTGACCGCTGCCCACAAATCTTCACCCGGTCCGTAATAGACCACTTCGGGGACCGAGCTTTCCCGCAAGGCGTTACCGTCATCCGATGTGGCCCAATTCCATGTATTGTAGCCCACATTGAAGATGGAGGTGTATGAGTTGGTATAGATGCCGTGATTATTGGTCCCGATGATTACTTTGCGCTCCGTATCGTCAAGATCAAAGAGCTTGACATTATCCACGTACCAGTACCAATCATAATAGACATTATAGTAATGGAACCGGAATTGCAGGTCCGAGATTTCAGCGGCGTAACGCGTGATATTGATTCTGGTGAACTCCGGATTGCTGCTCGAACCGGTCGTTTCATCCCAGCGGGCCACGTTGGTCCAGATTCCACCGGTCAGGGTCGAACTGACATCGACATCCCCAAATTCTGCATATCCTGACGGATCGTTGCCGGAATAATATCTGAAATAGTGGTCGAATTCGAGAAAGACCCTGCTGCTGGTTGACGTATCGATGACCGGAGATATCAATTGTTCATCCATGGCCACATAGCCGGCACAATCGCTGTCAACCTGAGCAAAGGGCAGACTACTGTTGAATGTGGGCGGGCAGAGGTAACCATCGTAGCCCTGGGTCCCATCTATCTGTCTGAACCATGATTCGGTCCCACCGGAGACCGTCCAGCCCATGGTGCTGAAATCGTCTGTAAAATCATCATGAAACAGAAAGGAATAATTGTTGGTGACGGCAATGCTGGTAATGTCGGTCGTGCTTCGATAGACCAGCCCGTCATAATAGTCGAGATAGTTGCCCCAGGGGCAGGCAGACTCTCCACCGTCATAACTGACGAACATGCCCAGGTCCTTAGTGGCAAAGAAGACCAGATTGGGCATCAAGGGGTCTGAGGCTGAGGCGGTCACCTCGTGGGGGAAGGCATAGAAGCCACTCGCCCAAATCCAGGACGAGGGTCCACTGATGGTATCGTGTTCAGCATAGGACAAGCCTTGAAAGGCATGTCCCAGATAGATATTGTTGATCGGTCCATAATTGAACGGGTCGAAATCCGGTCCAAAGGAAACGGACCGTAAGCGATCGCCCGTGCCGCCCATGGGCGTGATCACCGGGATCCAACCGGGAAAAGTAAAATCAGGATAATCATTCGTTGTGAATAATTGATCACCGCCACTGTTATGGACTACCGCATAGAGTACATAGAACAGGTCCGGCCCATAAAATCCTTGTGAAGCTGTCAAGTCGATGATCTTAGCGTTGGGTCCGAGATTTCCATCGTAGAGTTGGACCGTATCCCACATAGAATCAGGCTCTATCAAAGTACCCCGCCAGATACCGTAACCCGGTGATCCGTAGTAGATAGTGCTTTTCATGGTATTGTATCTGAGTTCGAGTTGGGTAACCGGAATGGAATGGAGCACTTCACAATCCCAATGGCTGTAGACTGTATTGTAGAAAACGCGGACAAGGCCGTCATTGGTGGCCAAAAAGATGGTCATATTGGCCGGAAAATCGTCCGGGACAGCGATTTCATTGATTTCATGCAGATCACTATAACATTCGGTGCCATAAATATCTAACATGGACCAACCCTGGCCCATATTTCCGCTGATATAGAGCCCACTGCCCCAACGGGCAGCTAAGGCATACGGATTCGAGGGTGCTGAGGGCACATAGGTAACATCAGTGATCACCGCATCTGAGGTCATTGTCCCGCCATTGGCTTCATACCAGGATGCCCCACCATTATACGAAAGAAAAACACCACTGCCATTACTGCCGAGCAGAATAACCTTTTCATTGGTAAAATCGGATGACCAGGCATTGCCATCGTCATTGTAACCGGGGACCAGGGCAATGGACAGGATATCAGTCGGGGCAAAGCCACCGGGCTCACAAAAATAGCGGGTGAATTCACGATTCCCGAGCGGATCTTCCGTGCGTGACTTGTATATTCCTTCGGATTTTGAGGCGATAAAAATCGTATTATCCGAATTCAGATTGGGAGATACGGCAATCTCGTTGACGTTCTTATGCGTGATATAGTTCTCAGAAATATTGGTCGGAATTTCACAGATACCGTTGAGGGCAAAATCATCCTTGTAGAGGCCTTTACCCTTGACACCGACTAAAACCGAGTAGCTATTGATCACTCCGATGGCGGAAATATTGGCGATAAAGCCATCGATCGCCGAATAGCCATCGGTACATGTTCCCCTCGGATCATCATGGAGACACCAGAGATAATGTCCGGTGCCTGCCAGACCGGCAAATTCGCCCGACAAAGAACCGCAGGCGAAATCGATGGCCTTGAAAATCGCTAGTGCTGGGCGAAAGAACGGGCAGTATTCCGAAAAAGAAGCCCCGGAATCGAGACTATACCAAATACCGTTAAAAGCACTACCGGCCAGAACCATGGCAAAACCCGTCGATCCGATGGCATGACCGGCTAATGAGGGCCAGGATATCGTCGTTGTGCCACTCACTGTCGTCCAGGTATCCTGAACACAGTTATCACAGAAATAAAGTCCGCCCGGATGATTGGTTGCATCGAGCGAATCATATTCGGTTCCTATGATCAGATGATCATCATATGAGGCCATCGAGAGAACACGCAGATTGGGCAGGGGCAGGGAACATTGCGACCAGATGGCACCGTCCCAGTTCCACAAGCCGCTACCGTATGTCCCCACATAAAGACCGCACCCCGCAACAAAGGCCAGACACGAAATACGGGGATGTTCCGGTGTCTGGGTCGCATAGGCAGACCATGAACTCCCGGCATCGGTGGAGTAATAAACCGTTGTCTGGGTCGCACAGAATACAACCGCGGGATTTGAAGGATTGGTAGTGATCGCGACCACATCGAGCGATTCCAAACCATCGTTGATCTGGACCCAGGTATATCCTGTGGTCGAGCGATAGACACCGGCCCCCGCTGTGGCGACAAAATGACGCGCACTCGTCGTATGAACATCGGTTATTAAACCCTCGAACTTGCCTTGTTTGACCCAGGCTGCCTGACCAAGATCAGCACATAACATAACCAGGCCAATGATCAGAATAATAAAAACTTGAACACGAATTGAAACACGATAGCGGTCCATACGGTTAACCCTCCGAAAAGTGTAATTATTTGCAGTGTAGTAATATCAGTACATATCCATCATACGGCCCCGCACAGTGAAAGTCAAAAATATTTTTTTGTTACCCTCAGATTTTTGAAAGGTTTTTGGTAGGTGTTCCCTCGTCAATGTGAGTGAGACGAGGACTGGGCATGGACTTTAACAGGTGGGGATTAAGCGTTCTGGTAATTGTGTCCTGAGAACCGTTGAAAAAAGGACCAGATACTGATACTACATAAGAAAACCGTTTCGTGATCGAAACGTTCATAACAGGAGGAGCCAATGCCACGAAAGGGATATGTTTGTTTACTGTTGATCAGCATACTCGCCCTGCTGACCTATAGCTGTGCGACCCTGAAGGACCTCATCCAGGAGCCACGGGTCAGCTTTGAAAACATGCAGGTCAAGGATTTGTCTCTCTTCGAGGGGACCATGCTTTTTAATCTGAAAGTCGACAATCCCAACCCGATCGGCTTGCTTCTCGAGAATGTCAATTATGATCTGAAGCTGGACAACAAGGACTTTATCGAGGGCGTACTCGACAAGGGTATCAACCTTAAAGCCAACGGGTCCGAGCCTTTTCAAATTCCGGTCACGGTCAATTTCATGAAAATGTTTCAAAACGTCGCCGAGTTCATCAAAAAGGATGAAGTGCCGTATGATTTGTCGGGCTCATTTCGTGTTCACATCTTTGCCATTCCGTTCCGGGTCAAGGGCAAACTGCCCATCCCCAAAATCCCGGAAATCTCCTTACAGAATGTCGATGTCAAAAATCTTTCTTTAACCGGAGCCAAACTCGTGTTTAATTTGAAACTAAAGAACCCGAACGATTTTACGGTCGCCCTGAATGGACTGAAATATGGTTTATCACTCGGAGACAAGCAGGTACTCAGTGGCGAGACCATGGAGTACAAATCGATCGATAAGCAAGGGCAATCGATCATGAGTATTCCGCTTCAGCTCAACATTCTCGAGTTGGGTCAAACTTTGTATAAGAACATTTCCCAGAAAAAGGCGACCTCATATTCTCTTCAGGGCAGCATGAATTTTGATGTGCCCAAGATCGGCACGAAGAGTTTCCCCTTTTCCCAGAAGGGACAGGTTTCTTTTCATTGAGGGCCGTGTACTAAAACCCTGGAAGACACTGCGATCGAACCGGAGCGGCGACTATTTCTTTTCCCTTGGAGCATTGTAACGAAAAACAGGATTGTGCTGTTGAAAGTCGGTGCTAATAAGGCTATTGATAGACGACCGTGATGTTGATCGGACCACACAAACAATTCGTATGTGTAGGGAAAGATGGGGTAGATCGTGGCATATGATTTCACGCTTATTCTGATCGGTTTTGTGGCATTGATCGGCGGGGCCGAGTTGTGTGTGCGTGGGGCGAGTCAAATCGCTACCCGATTGGGTGTTTCCAAGGTCCTGATTGGTTTAACCGTCGTGGCGTTCGGGACTTCGCTGCCGGAAATGGTTGTTTCCTTTATCGCCTCAATTCACGGGGAGCCTAGCATAGCCGTCGGCAATGTGATTGGGAGCAATATTGCCAATATCACCCTGATTTTGGGTTGTGCGGCCCTTCTTTCTCCGCTGATGACAGACCGGGGGATACTGCGCAAGGAAATCCCCCTGATGATTCTGTCGGCAATCATCATTTTTCTTTTTTCGTTATCGGGTCGGATTAGCCGGCTCGAAGGTGGACTCTTGCTTATGATGTTTGTCGGTTTCCTGGTCATTTCGCTGGGCAGGTATAAGCAGGAGGCTTCTCAGGCCGCCAGCGAGGGTCTGCCCGAACGATCGTGCTTCCTATCGCTGATGATAACAGTGGGGGGATTTGCCATTCTTGTTTTGGGCGGTCATTGGGTCGTTGAAGGCGGGAAAGCCGTAGCCCGCGGTTTCGGGGTTTCGGAATGGTTGATCGGTTTGACCATAGTCGCTTTGGGGACATCGTTACCGGAATTGGCTACTTCAATGGTCGCGGCCTACAAGGGTGAAATGGACATTTCCGTGGGCAATGTCATCGGCAGCAATCTCTTCAACAGCTTTTGCGTCCTGGGCGGAGCCGCGGTCATTAGTCCACCGATAGTGAATCAGCTCGAACTGTCCCGTGACATTTTGCTGATGGTCCTGGTCAGCGCCATCATCTATCCGATCGCGCGGAGCAAGATGCAGATCAGCCGGCTCGAGGGCCTCGGATTATTTGTTTTTTATATAAGTTTCATAATCAGCTTGATCATTGCTCCCGAATGGCGTATCTTTTAATAGAGAGACCATTAATGGAGTATGAGTGATGAGCCGAGACGATCGTCGTTCTTTTCTGAAAAAAACATTGTGCTCGATTGCAGCGTTTGGGGGGGCCAGCAGTGGCTTTTCAGCGTGTCGGGCGGGTGATAGTGGTCCTGCTCGGTCACGTCTGTCCCAGGCAAAGGCCCGGGTAGTCTGCGTTCACGCACGAGGCGTTGTGGGGGAGGGGGGAGCGCTTGATCGGTCCAGGCTCGAGTTGATGCTTGATCGAGGCATTGCAACGCTGACTGGCCTCGAAGCCGAAGCGGGTTGGCGTTTTCTCTTTAAACCGGACGATCGGGTCGGATTAAAAGTCAATACGCTTGCGGGCAAAGGTATCTCGACCCATCCGCTTTTGGCCATGACTTTGGCCCGGAAGATCAGTGAGAGTGCTGGCGTCAAATCGGGTCAGATCATAATCTGGGACCGCGATAATGCTGAATTGACCCGGGCTGGTTTCAGTCTGCAGACGTCAACTTCCGGGATAAGATGTTTCGGTACGAATCAATCAGGGGTCGGTTATCAGGGTGAGTTATGCATAAACGGTCAGGTCTGCGGCATGCTCAGCCGGATCGTGACCGACCAGACCACGCTGACCGTCAATGTGCCTGTCCTCAAGGACCATAATCTTTCCGGGTTATCCGGTGCTCTCAAGAATATGTTCGGGGCCATTCACAATCCGAACAAGTATCATGATAACAATTGCGACCCGTTTGTGGCCCAACTCAATGCCCTGCCCCGGATCAAACAGAACCAGGGCCTGATTGTCGCCGATGCGCTCAAGGTGCAATATGAGGGTGGTCCGGGTTATCAGGCCCATTATCTCCTTGCATTGGAAACAATTATTATCGGCCTGGACCCGGTCGCGCTGGACCTGGTCCAACTTAAGATTCTCGACGAGATCAGGCTGAGTAAGGGTTTGAAACCACTGAGCGAGACGGACCATCCCGCGCGGCATGTGCTGACGGCCGGACAATCACCCTATGATCTCGGCAACGCCGATCACGATCTCATTCAGGAGATCAGGCTCGAGGTGTAAACCATGTCCGAACAAGACCGGAACAAAGTCGATCGACGTTCTTTTCTTAAAACCGGCGGTCTCATGTCCTGTATGGGCTGGCTGCATGTGCCCGAGTTGACCGGCATGCTGACGGGGCTTACCCCTGCGGCCCTGCCGGAACATCGCGATCAGGGTGGCCTCGTACTCCCGCTCAAGGAAGCCATGTTTTACACGAAATTGCCCGACGGCATGGTCCAATGCGAAATCTGTCCGCGGGAATGCCGTGTTGCCAAGCAGGAACGCGGTTATTGCGGGGTTAAAGTCAATTATGACGGGAAGTATTATACCCTGGTCCACTCACGACCCTGTTCGGTCAATATCGATCCGATCGAGAAGAAGCCCCTGTTTCATTATTTGCCCCAAAGCGCCGCTTTTTCACTGGCCACAGCCGGCTGCAACATGATGTGCAAGTATTGCCAGAACTGGCAGATATCGCAGGTCCGCCCGGAACAAGTGAAAAATTATGATCTTTCACCCCAGAAGGTGATTGCTCTGTGCAAAGAGCGGCAGATCGCTTCGGTCGCTTTTACCTACTCGGAGCCGGTCATTTTTTATGAGTACATGCTAGATATAGCCAAACTGGGTAAGGACCAGGGTGTTAAAACAGTCATGATTTCAAACGGTTTTATCAAACCCGGTCCCATGGAAGAACTGGCCCGTTATCTGACAGCGGTAAAAATTGACTTCAAGGCATTCAACGAGAAATTCTATGCGGAAGTATGTGCCGGGCACCTGCAGCCGGTACTCGAAAATTTAATACTGCTGCACCGGCTGAAAATATGGTTCGAGTTGGTCTATTTAGTGGTCCCGACCCTGAATGACAGTGTGAGTGAATTCGAGCGTATGTGCACCTGGATCGTGTCTGAATTAGGAGCTGATGTCCCGCTTCATCTCTCCCGTTTTTATCCTCAATATCAACTGACCAATGTGCCGCCCACGCCGATCAGTCAATTGGATATGGCCCGAAACATAGCTCTCGAAGCTGGCATCCGCTATGTATATATCGGCAATGTGCCCCGTCATGAAGCTGAAAATACCTACTGCCCCAAGTGCCATAAGAAACTGATCGAGCGTCGGGGATATGCCGTAACGATGAACGTGATCAAAATCAAGGACGATAAGGGATTTTGTCCGGATTGCCAGACCGAGATTGCGGGCATCTGGTCGTGAAAGGAACACGATGGTCCGCTCGCGATTAGTCAGGTCTGATCAATGATATCGCGTAAGGCCTGGAGTAACTCGTTGAGCATATACGGTTTTTTCAAGAAGCGAAAACCACGTTCTTGAATGATGGGCCATTGGAGCCGTTCATCGGTATAACCGCTACTGAGCAGTATTTTGAGGTCCGGTTTCAGGGACAGTAATTCTTCGACCAGTGAAATACCGGTTTTGTCCGGCAGGACCACATCGCTGAAAATAATATCGAATTTTCCGTTCTGTGTCTCGAAAATATGGAGTGCTTCTTTGACCGAAGCCGCTTCCATGGCTTGATATCCGTTTTCAATCAAGGCCGTGTGAGTAAACTCGCGGACATTTTCCTGGTCTTCCACGATCAGGACCCGTGTGCCATTGCCCTGGAGGGCTGATGCTGAGACAATCTTCTTGTGTTTAGTCTCATCTTTTTGGGAGGTACTCGGGAACATCAACTCGAAACGAGACCCCCGGTCCAATTCACTTTCAACGGTGATCCAGCCTTTGTGTTTCTTCATAATACCGTAGACCACAGCGAGGCCGAGGCCAGTGCCCATGCCTTCCGGTTTCGTGGTATAAAAAGGTTCGAAAATATGAGGTAAATCTTTTTCATCGATGCCTGAGCCGTTATCAGTGACCGTGATTCGGACATATCGACCGGGCCGGGTGTCGGGTTTGGTCTGGCAATCCTGATCAGTCAGGACTACATTGTCAGTCTTGATCGTCAGGATACCACCATCGACCATGGCGTCGCGGGCATTGATGGCAAGGTTCATGATCAATTGTTCGATATTGCTGTAGTCGGCCCGGACAGACCAAAGGTCCTCATCGAATTGGGTATTGATGACAATATCCTCACCAATGATCCGTTCGATCATGCTCAGGATTTCCTGAATATGCATATTCAAATTGAGGGTCGAGAGAACGACGGGTTGTTTGTGGCTGAAGAGCAGCAGTTGCCTGACCAGGCCGGCGGCACTCTTGCACGTTGCCATCACATGTTTGAAACTCTCGAAGATCGGGCTGCTCTCGTCGAGTTTGGACATGGCCAGATCGACCTGGCCGCAGACCGCAGTTAATAGATTGTTGAAATCATGAGCAATCCCGCCAGCCAAGGTCCCGATCGCTTCCATTTTTTGGATCTGAAAGAGCTGGTCCTGCATTTTTTTTCGCTCTTCTTCCAGTCGTTTGCGTTCGCTGATGTCACGGATAATGCCCAGAACATGCCATTCCTCTTTTAATTTCAACAATGAAAGGGACAATTCGACCGGAAAATCGCCGCCATCTTTCTTGATGGCGTCAAGTTCGAGTATTTTACTGATAAAAGGGGGCTGGCCGGAGATCGTGTATTCGAGCAACCCATTCGTAACATGTTTGATGTAGTCGTCCGCCAGGATCAACGGATGCATTTGTTGACGATACATCTCCTCGTAACTGTAACCGAATATCTTTTCAGCGGCAGGGTTCCAGTAGGAAATCAAGCCCTGGTTATCGATAATAACAATAGCATCCTGGGCCGAGGCGGTAATAGCCCTGAATTTTTCTTCGCTGTCTCGCAAAGCCTTTTCTGCCAGTCGTCGGACAGTGATATCCTGAAAGGCAAGGATCAGTCCGAACACCTGATTTCGTTCATTCTTCAGGTGGGCAGCACTGCCCTCGATAAAGACCTCGCTCCCATCCTTCCGGGAGAGTACGAGATTTGAAAGCAGGCGGGTTTGCTCCTGACTTGTCAGCATATCCCGGACCAGGTCCTGAATTTTTAGTCCCGATTCCTCTTCCCTGACAGCAAATCTGTCCTTAAGCGCATGTCCGATGATCTGATCTGCCTGCCAACCGGTCAATTCCTCGGCAGCCGGATTGAGCATAGTGACCAGCCCGTTTTCATCGGTCGTGATGACTGCATCGGCGATGCTGTTCAGAGCGGTTGACAACCAGGTCCGACTTCGTTTGAGTTCCGCCTCGAGATTGTACTTATATAAGGCCATCTCGATCGTACTCTGAAGTTCCTTGTCAGAAAAAGGCTTGAGTATATAACCGAAAGGTTCGGTCCGCTTGGCATGGTCCAGGGTCTTACCGTCAGCATAGGCCGTGAGATAAATAATGGGCAGAGTGCAGACCGTTTGGATACGTTCGGCTGTCTCGATACCATTCATGGAACCACGGAGCATGATATCCATCAGGACAAGGTCCGGTCTTGCTGACTCGATACTGGAGAGTGCTTCTTCACCGGAAGACACTAATTCAGTCACGGTATAGCCCAGATTGCACAGACTGGCCTTGATATCCTCCGCGACAATCCGCTCATCCTCGACAACCAGTATTTTCGGCTTCTTCTGCGTCATCGTGCTCCCCTCGAAGCAGTATATCTACCAAAACTTCTCTTACCTGCACTTTTATCATGACGGAGGTCATGAACGCTTTCGCTTTTTATATTCTCCACTTTATCTCTTATTTCGGAGCATTTGTCAAGTAACTTCTTAAAATTTGTCAGAGATGAGTGGAATCGAGGCATGTTTTAACCAGGTTAACCGCTTCAGCAGCATTGGGTGCATAGCCGTCAGCCCCGATTTTCAGGGCAAATTCCGGGCTAATGACGGCCCCACCAACCAGGATTTTGAGCCCCGGCTCATGTTCCTTCAGAAAACGGACCGTCTTTTCCATTTCGAGCATGGTCGTGGTCATCAGGGCAGACAAGCCGACCAGTTCGGGTTTATGCTGCCTGACAGCGGATAGGAGGGTTTCTTTATCGACATTTTTGCCAAGATCGTTCACGCGAAAACCGTTCGAACGTAAAAAAGTGGCGACGAGGTTTTTGCCGAGATCGTGAATATCACCTTTCACGGTGGCCAGGAGGATCGGGGCCTTGGTCTCAGGATGAGTTACCTGATCATCCTGGTCCAGACCCAATTGTCGGAAACTCTGTTGAACGCATTCGGCGGCCTGCATTAGATGAGGCAGAAAGAGCTGGCCCTGTTCGAAGAGATCACCCACTTTCTGAATGCCGGGAATCAGGGCCTGATCAAGGACCATCTGCTTTGTCCAGCCAGCTTCCAGGAGCCGGCTCGTCAGAGTCGAAACCTGCTCCCGGTCACCCTTCCGGATCGCAGCGAGGACTTCAGCTTGAATGTGATCAAGAGGGGGAATTGATTGTTTCGGACCGGATACCTGTTGGTCGGACTCTGGTTGGACCTGGGCAGAGAGCTCTTGCGGCTGTTCAGCCCGGGCATAGACCGAGATGAAGTGAAGTGCCCCCGGGTCCCGATTGGTCAAGACCGCGGAGGACCTGAGTATGTCCAGGAGCTCGGGAATACGCGGATCAATGATCGCACAATCCAGACCGGCAGCCAGGGCCATGGCCAGGAACGACTGATTCAGCTTCAATCGTGCCGGCAGTCCGAACGAGATATTACTGATACCCAAAATCAGGCCGAGACCAAGCTCCGCTTTGATCTGACGCATGGCTGCCAGCGTCTCGAGGGCCTGCTCCGGCTGAACTGCGGCACTGAGCGTCAGCGGATCGATCAGAATGTCCTGGCGGCCAAAACCGTTTCGTTCGGCCAGGTCCAATACACGACGGGCTATGTTCAGTCTCGCCTGTGCATCCGTGGGTAAACCTTGATGTTCTATGGTCATTACGACAAAGGCCCCGCCTGTTTCACGGGCCACTTCGAACATGTCCATCAACCGCTTTTCCTCGGCCGTCGTCGAATTCAGCAGCGGGCGGCCGTTATACATCAATCCGGCCCACTTCATCGCCTGGTAATCGGTCGAGTCAATGACCAAAGGACTGGCACTCACAGCATCGAGATGATGGATCAATTCAGGCAAGATCACTTTCTCGTCGAGCCCGGCTACGCCGACATTCACATCGATGAGATGGGCCCCGGCCTTCTCCTGCTCGATCACCAGCCGTTCCACATACGTCCAGTCCTTTTCTTTCAGTTTCGCAGCCAGTTTCTTCCTGCCCGTGGGATTGATCCGCTCACCGATAATCCTGACCGGATTGTTCCCGCCGATCAGCTCGACCCGCTGACTGGAACTTATCCTGATCGAGTCGAATGCAGGGCTCGTGTCCTTTATCTCGAATAAAGCCGAGCATGATCGGACCTGATCGAACTGTGCGAGTGGGCCTCCCAGATAATCCAGACGTGTGTCTTTCAATATCCGGGCGATTTCACCGGTTTTGCTATTCACCGAAGTGAAGTCCGCACATGAAAAACCGACCGGTGACCGGCTCTGCTCTGCCAAAGCTCGATACTGACGCAGCCAGACCATATCGAGTGCGGGCATTTCCAACAGGATGCAACGCGGTCCAAAAGGGTCACAAGCAGGACCGACACATTCCGCTTGTATGCCCGGTTTTGAAGATTCCTGATCAGTTCGATCGAGTGAAAAACTGAGACCCGGTCGCTCGGACCCTTCCGCCCGGCAGGCATTAAAAGCAGCCCGGGCCTCGATAATAGTCCTGAATCCGGTCAGCAGAATCTCGGTGCAACCTGCTTCCACGATCATCGCGGCCGCGTGTTCATAAATTTTCTGACGCTTGCTATACTCATCCCGGGACCATCGTTCCGGTCCGCGTTGAATGCTTCTCAATTGTCCCCAAACCGGGGTCCGGTCCTGACTGACCTCCAGGGCCAATCTCACCGCATGATAGGCCCGCTTCCGCCATTCATCTTCAACGAGACCGCTCTCGATCAAGGTCGGCACCGGGACAGTCACTAGGAGCGAAAGGCCTGTCTCGATACACGAACGGTAATACTCTCTGACCAGATCGGGATTTGTCAGGCCGGCATCGAAGAATTCGAACAATGACGGCGATCTATCCCGGTTCACACTATCGATATATGTTGTGGATCGAGTCTGACTACTCACGCTATATCCTCGGAGATTGCCTCTTTCACCATTTTAGGAATGAACACACGTTCGGAAAAGTGCAACTTTTACTGAAAGAGTGCCTTACTGATTCCGTGAATTCATTTGGGCGGTGAAGTCTGTTTCACCTTTTCGGCAAATACAAAGCGGAGTTCGGATAACTGGGTATCGAGAAAGAGCTGCTCCTGGTCGTTCAGATTGCCGTTCGTTTTATCTTTTAGCATACTCAGCATCTCGATCGTAACCTGGGCCTGGTCCAGATCGACCTCGACCTTGTCAGTCATCGGATTTGGGAGCTTGCCCAGCGAGATCATGGCCGAGTTAAAAAGTGAAAAGATCAATGAATAAAAGGGTTCCTTCAATATCTGACGTAACTCTTCCTCGGTGATCTCTCGTTCTTTATCCATCGTGTTCTCCTTTGACTAAAACACTTTTATGAGAAGTATCCGCCGCACAGTCCTCAATGCTCCTGAAATGACCAAACGATTATACGATCAAGCCATTCGATTGTCAATGGACTCTGAGGGAAACAATCTTCGCATGTTGAAGAACGAAAAGAGTTAACCGCAGATGACGCAGATGACGCAGATGACACAGATAGCGCAGATGATCTTCTCTGATTATCGGCGGCATCGGCGAAAGCTGCGGATACTGTGCTCGGGATCTTTTTTTCCGGTCACATGAAAAAAAATTAACAAAAGCTCTTTTTTATGCTATACTGATACTAATGAGTCATTCAGGGCTCTCGTACCAAGGAGGAGGAGCCATGTCGAGAAAAATAATCGGGATTATGTTCATGGTTTTTTGTGTGTGCGGGGCAGCCCAGGCTCAGATCGTCCTCAATCCGCCTGCTTCTGTTGGAAGTAATAGTGCTAGTATGAGTCAAGATATTGGTTGGATGTTTACTCAATTCTGTGATGGCATGACTACTAATATGTTCAGCTCTTGGGTTAATAGTTTATTTGGTGGGTTTTCATACAATCTAAAATTATCAGGCATGTATTCTTCTGATCCTTTAATTCTTGATTCCTCGATTCATTGTACTTCCAGTACCTACTATTCGAACTTTTGTGTGATTAGTTTTTATCAAAATCACAAGAATTCTAAAAGCTCTTTTCCTGTCATTGAATTTGATATTTCTTCACTTTCAGGTGCCGGTGTCACCGAAGAGAATTTTCAATCCGCCTATATTGATGGCCTTCAAGTTACCGCTACATCAGGTGACATCACTAAGGCTACTATTAATGATTTGGTGTCTTGGTATCAAAATGGTTATAATGACCATTGGGGTTATATTGGTGAACGTCCTTTTACCTACATTACAGACCTCTTCAATACTGCCCCATCAGTTGGGACTATCTTCAATGATATTGACGTGACTGCTGCGGTGTATGAGGATTTATTTGGAGCA
>JAFGSJ010000042.1 GCA_016934675.1 bacterium
AAGAAATGACGGGACAAGTCCGAAACCGGCGTTTCAGCTTCAAAGACTATATCACCCTCTTCACAGACGAGAACACACATCCTGGATTTCACAGTGACCGTTGAAGGATTTGCGCTATGAGGATAAGCCTCGATAAACTGAGACATCTCGACTATCTCCGAAGCAAGATCCCCGTCTATGATGAGCAGCGACAGGCAGAGGTCCTGGGCATGATTAAGGACAAGATATGCTATCTCGATACCCTTTATATCGTTGTAAATGAAAAGAAGAACAAATTTGACGTTGACTTTCTGCGGCAACATTGTGGGTATGGGGATGATGAGAGTGTTATAGTAGACGACTATCCATGGGGGCATACTGATAAAAAAACAGGTGAATGGATCGTCGATCTGAAATGGCCAACAATGTTCAAAGTACAACAACCCCGCCGTCCAGTCCTCGAGTATTTCCTGGACTGGAGCGAAGGCTTTGCCGGAGATATCGTATTGCCAGGTTTGATCTCTCTTTGGACCTTGTAACTGATAATCCTGGGGATGCCCCTAGACTCCATAACTTCATGGATTACTACCTGATCAAAACCCGCCACGGCGACCATGAAGTCCGCAAATTTTTCGATCAGACGACCTACTATACCTGGCAGAAAGAAATATCCGGCTATAGACCGAACATCAATCTGATCATTTACTCAGATCGACCTTCTAAAATTGCCCGTCAGCCTTGTTGTCACTATGAGGTCCGTTTTGAGTCGACGGGGCGGGTTAGAAAAGAGCATTACGGTACGATCGATTCTATCTTGAGCATCGACCTCAACGAATTTTGGAAAAAGTTTCTCGACCTGCGTTACATAAAAATTCCGTTGTTCTTGGACGCCGTCAACAAGTATTACGAAGACGAATGGAGAAGCCTCAGAGACAAGAAAGACCTGAAAGATCTGCGAGAAAAAAAAGAGAACTACGTCAAGACCAAGGCTGCTGCTTTCTGGCAACGGTGCAGTGTCTGTAATGGAAAGCAATACAAAGAAGTGATCTTTGATGAAGAGGGACAACCAACTTCAAAGTTTTTTCCTGAGATAGAGATCTGGGATAAGAATGATTGGACGACAGGTATCAGTATGAACAGACCTCTGACCGCTCTGCCTGCACAACACATTCTCGATTACGGTCGGGCTTTTGCCGGCAAGAAAAGGAATGCGATAAAATTCCTCGAAAAGATCGACGTCACTCCCTTCCTGCCTTTATATATATCTTTTTAGATCTTGATAAGTGAGCTCATCACCCTCTTTTCACTTAACTACTTATAATTGAACATTTTTTCGACCACGACCCGACATCCCAGACATTCCTCACCATACATCATCTCCTCCGTCCGACCTCCTCGTACGCACTTCACCCTCGACCTCACATTCTCCATCCCACCCCGGCAGGTCCCCGTGACGCTCACTCCACATTCACCCATCATACCAACGGCAGGGCGCACTGCAGAGAGCTCTCACAAACATAGAGGTAGCCTGACAGTTTGCTTTGACGTTTCGAATCGACCAGTCACCCTCCTCTTCCAGGCGTACTTCATGTCAGGGGTACCACATCCTCCTGCATAATGTTGTCACCTATCCCGGATGGTCAGGAGGTGTGGTACCAGCCACAGGTTCCCCAGACGAAGATTACCCCCACATAAAGAAAGGTGAGCAGTCATTCATACGGGGGCTGTGTCTGAAGAGGAACCCTACCACTTCCCTCACTCACCCAATGTCTTGTTTGGAATCTGTCGGGGTTGATTCACCCCCAAGCTGATGCGTGTGCCTGTCATGGAGGACTGCCGGTATGGTTCCTTTCAACCTCAACCAGCGCAATAGGGTGTCTGCACTGAACCACCCTGTCCAGAAACATCTATCACCGACCAGGGTGGTCAGCCATAACTTGGTTCGACTGCCCTGCCTCTCCTTTGGAGAGGCACCGCTCGAACCGGTAAAGCTGGTGGCTGTTCTTCCACTCACCTTTTTCTGGAAGCAAGCGAAACAGGCATTGACTGGGCTCTTGCTGGAGGGGTTCACTGAGGCTGCCATCCAAAATCTCTGCAGGTATGGGTTTCCATTCACCCCGTTTCTTCACCAGGTAGGTGTTGTCGGAAAAAGACCCTCACCACCTGACAGTATCTGGTCAAAGATGCAGGCAACATCCCAGGATGGCTTGCAAAAGTGGTTCAACAATCTCAAGGAAGCTGCCCGTGAACTTGTCTACCGGCTGAGTCAGGGATAAAAATGTCCTTGGCAGTCAATGCCGGAAGCCAACTGAGTACAGGTACCGGCTGGTGCTCACTTGATGGATAGCCTGGGTCCAGGAATCCATGGCTGCACCCCCACAACAAAAACTTTCAAAAACAAAAAACTTAGCAGTTTACGTTGAAGAAGCTGACTCATGTAGAGAACATTGTAACGAAACATACCCCGCACGGTACCTGCCAGTACTCACCTGACCTTTCCCAGCTGATATTCAACACCACTCGCTCAGCCGCTTGCTTTCTCTCAACTTTGACCGTCCAATAAGTACTTATAAAAGACGTTGTTAAAGAGCTATTTAAGTTATCTAGCTTACTTAATTATATTGTAAATAACTGTGCCGGAATTTTGGACTACCCTGGGTGAAAAAATTTACAACTATGGAGGTGCGCACTATGTCATAACCAAAGAGGTGAGTTTGTGTTGAAAGAAGTCAAAACATTCAGAGAGTTTACCGTAATACCTGATGAAGTTCTCAGGGTAAACAATGGGAGACTCTCGCCCGTCACAAAATTGGTCTTTTCTGTCATACTCGTTGCAACCGGGATAAAAAAATCCTGTCGGCCGTCAATGAATGATATCGCGGTGAGGATAGCCTGTAGCAGGCAGGCTGTGATTAACAGCATCCAGCGATTGAGTGAGTTGAAATACATCAGGATAGAACCAGTCAAGGGAACAAAAGCAAAGGTTGCCAATACGCTCATCCCCCTGTGGCATGAAAGTTTTCAAGACAGCCAGAATAGAGTTGGCGGGATGTATGTCCCCTATGAGGCATTCAAAGACCCAAAACCGACGATCATCCCAACCAAGATTTTAGAAAATCCAGAGCTGAAACCCACTGACAAGCTCCTCTGGGCAAAACTGAGAAAACATTGCGGCTTCAAAGGATACTGCTTCCAGGCTACTGCCACACTTGCCGACGAACTGGGTTGTAACCGGGACACAATAATTGAGGGGCTACGAACTTTGGAAGAGAAAGGCTTCATTGCCAGGACCGGCAGATATAAGGATCGCAAACAGACTTCGAACAGATATACCATGCTCCCCCACCCAAGCCTTGTCGAAGAAGAGGAGATAGCCGTTGAAGAAGTTGTTTTCCAGATTAAGATCAAGGGAAAAGAGCCGGTCGATATCGAAGTACATCTGGGAAAACGCTTTCCTCTAAAACGCTATTATGAGCTCTATGGCAGCACTTATAATCACATAAATGAAACGTGGAATAAGCCGCAGACAAAAGAGCGAAAGGGTAAGGCAAGAAAGACATGAGCAATCAACTCTCCGTGATTAATAGTGTCTGAGTTCAATTACTCCGATATTCTATCATCCTGTCTCGTCTCCTGGCCAGCTCGCTGGTGTAGTGCCGGCCCAACCTGGCTGCACATTGCCTTGCCCACTCAGTCAGCTTTGTCATCCCTGCCGGAGGTGCCTGGACATAAAGCCGGTTCTCCATCAGCCCGGCAATCTCCTCCCGACTGATCATCAGGTCATTGACCAGTACCCCAATAACTCATCCTACGGCATATCCGACAGCAGGAGGGACAGAAATGATGGGCCGTCGCTTACCTATTATCTAAACCAGCTTCTCAACGAGCCCCCGATACATGAATGTTTCCGGCCCCATTACCTCGATGGTCCTCATTCTGGACTACAGGGAGTTCTGCCAGGTCATCTCATCAAGACCATATGCCCAGATTCGCCAGGATTCGTTTAAAACGATTTTCTCGTCAACACAAGGGTAACCACAGCAGGGCGGACGAGAAATGAGATTTAAGATTCATTTCCGGCGTTTTAGCGAGGGTGGGTGGTCCGAAGGGTGA
This sequence comes from bacterium, assembly GCA_016934675.1. Lineage (GTDB taxonomy): Bacteria > CSSED10-310 > JAFGSJ01 > JAFGSJ01 > JAFGSJ01 > JAFGSJ01. The sequence goes on from JAFGSJ010000042.1 coordinate 4,093, forward strand.
ATGCATCAAACGATACCACTCACCGAAAATGCCTCTTCCATCTTCTGGCGGCTATCAAAAATGGGGGTCCGGGAGAAACAAAACTCCTGAGTGGGGTGGTGACACCGGGGTGAAAAATTCGTAGCGCTGTCAGGCCCTTTAAACGGTCGCTGGCTATGAATGTGTCTCAGGTCAGGATAACTCTGACATAATGGATGCCAAGTGACCATGACCCGCAATGCCCGACAATCTTCCCAGGGCTCTGATAATGGGCTCACCAGCACAATAAAATTGTTGACGAGGGTGAAGACACCGGCTGCCTATGAGTTGTTGTCCTAGCCATGGGTTTTTGATGGTTTTGGTGAACGTCATCATTGTCATCCACTACTACCCCCCCTCCAACCATCTAAACCCTTCAATAATCAAACTAACTAAGTTATCATCTTGTTAATATCAGCTAGAGATTGCTTTATAACTTGATTTGTAAATATAACTAACATAACTTTATAAAGTTAATCCCGTTATAAGCTATTTCATAGCTTATAACTGTCGTGCCTATGAAGGTTTCTTTCTCCTGAATAAACAACGACCAGGGTCACAACGAACCAGGGAATACACAGGAGAAAGGTTATGGACGAAGAAACGAGAGCACGATATGAAGACGTTAAGAAAAACTGGAAGCGGGCTATCGGTAAACAGGAGTATCTATTGTTTTTGGAGGGTAAGAAATTATCCAGACGGCAAATTATGCAAGCGATGTGTTATGAGTGCACGGCGGGCTATTACGACGGCGTAGCCGACTGTGAACTCAGGGATAAGCCATGCTATGCATTTATGCCTTATAAAAATAAGAAGCGAGACTGACAGGATAAAAGGCTTTAACATCTAGTGTTTCTTCTCAAGAGTTTTTATTCGAGGCAGTTATTTTATTAATATCCTCAAGAACTTTTTCAAGGGTTTCAGTATCCTCGTAATTATCCGAGAGATTCTCAATCACGCCGATAATTGTCTTATCTGAAATACCGGACATCAACATATCCTTGAACTTAGTCTTGAGAAGCTCTTCATGTGTCACAAAATGAGGCCAATTATCAATAAATACCATGAGTATCTCGGCGATTTGAGCCTCTTGCTTTACCCTTGCCTTGAGGTCGTTCCTTTTAATAAACTTATCCATCCCTGCCCAAGAGACATTGTACAATTCCGCTATCTCGGTTATTGTTTTGCCTTGCTCAAGCATCTGGAAAACATCTTCTTCACGTCCGGCGAGTTTCCCCCTTTTCTTGTGTGGGGTCTTGTCAAAGTATCGGGTCAGGGAACTTTCCGATACGAACCAACGGCCCCCGGCTTCATTACCGCGAAGCTTTCCCTCTTGGATCATCGTCTTCACGGCTTCCTCGGAGATCCCCAGTAACTCCGCTACTTCCTCCAAAGGAAAGAGCGTCAACCTGCCCAATGATATCGGCGTCATGCTTTTCTCCTTAGCATACTGATTAATCGATGATATAACTTTCTAACTAACTTCTATACAACATATCAACGATGAAAGTCAAGCCATTTATTTGCTTAGTTTAACGATAGAACTAACTATGTCAAAATGTAGATTCTCTGCAATCTTAACATTGTGATCATGGCAGGATGGACTTGAAGCGATTACTTATGGACGAACCATGCATGCTGCGGTGTTTGTTAACTATGGAGCATTCCACTCGACCTCAGCCGTTGTTTCAGTCCGCTTTTCTGTGTGGTCGAGGAATATATACATAGGCAATGTTCTCAGGATCAAACTCAAGGACCGTCGTACCATTAGCCAGGTGAGTTTGTTTGATCGGAGTTTCGACCGTGCCGGTGTATCGTACGTTTTTAAATATTAGTCTTCCTTCTCCATTTCACCGCGGGACTTTGCGGACTTATATGCTTCTCTTGCTTCCTTCATGACCGATTTTATGTCCTCGTTCTCCGCAACATTCTTTGCAGCTTTCTTCATCTCTTCAGCGTTCAACCTGGTAGGATCTTGCCCTGCTTTGAAGAATCGAGTCAGTAGTTTGAGGTACACAAACCCCGATGCTAGAACGTGTCATGCGCAAAATAGAGGGTAACTGTTTCGTTGTGTCCCTCATCGGTCATGAGCCTGAAAATAGAGTATGGGTGAAAAAAAAAGTAAAGACATTCCCCCACTGCGGACAACGTCCGGGGGGAACTTAACCAGATGCATGATTACTCAACCTGGCCTGGATCCCCGGACATCACCCGGTTTATTGTTGTAGGCAGGAATAAGCTTGACGAAGAGACTGTTGAATATCCTTCTATGTCGAAGCAGCGAGACTCATTACCGGTTGGATATCAGAACATTACTGTGTGATGTCACTCCGAGGTTTCACTCTCAATCAGGCCTCGGACTGCACGAACGCCACATGAACCCACATCGCCTCGACGACTGCCCCAACAGTCGCCCAATCGGGTGTTGAAGGCATATGCATCTAAATCATCTGTTTCTGAGGTCCAGCAATAATACGCGAAGCTTTTCGTAAAGAGAGGTGAGATATAAGCTTCACTCGTGTCCGATTTATTTGAAAAACTGTGGTTAAATAATGACTTCGCCTCATCTCTTGTCGGCATTCGCCAGTCCGAGTATCCGCCCGTCTGCAGCTCAATGACATATTTCTTCGAGTCTTCCCAATTCAACCCTTTATTTAATTCAAGGAATGAATCCTTCTTTGTCCACATGAGCTGTGTCTGAGTATCTGTAATCGTGCCGTCGCCGTTGTCAATAAAACGTGTTCTAAGAGCCTGTTCAGTTTCATAATCCTGTATCCTGTTTTTTGCTGTTCTATTCTCGGGGTCGAAGTGTAATACTTTTTCATACACGGTAATTGACCTTTTCTCATCTTCTTCTCTAGAGGCTATTTGTATCAGCCTGTTCAGAAAATTATCTTTGTCGTTTGCTGATAATGTGCCCCGGTTCGTTTCATAATGAGTTTCAATAGAATTCATGACTTTCTGTGCCGCAATGTTTTCAGGGTCAGCCTTCAATACCTCATATAATTCTGAATATGCCCATGGGTAATTGCCATTCTGATAATTTCTCAAGCCTTCTTCAAGGTTTGTCCTCAGCCTCGGATGTTTTTCCTGCAACTTTGCGAAACGTTCCTCTTCAACCCTTGCGGCTCTTTGTTCCCTCGACTCCATTGTTATTTTTAAATCCATTTCATAAACATCCTTACCCAGTATCGGATCATGACCGAACATGGCATAGCTGAAGGGAGTGACGTATATATCGACTCCAGATTTATCAATGTTGATGACCGTTGCACTGAGTATATCCGTTGTATTACCATCTGTTCGGCAACAGAAAATATACGTGTTACCGCTGGGATTATGCTCGGATGGATTAACCCGAACATCGCACAACTCTGCCAGCAACATCGGTGTTTGGTCCACCTTTCCTTCATCCTGACTTTTCAGAAGAGAATCCGGCGGGATATGCAACAGCGTTTCTATCGCAGGAGTGGAAGAAAAAGAATTCTGGAACGCAAGTTTCTTGACAAAAGGGAAATAGTCGCCGATGACATTTGCCTGGATTAAATAGACAAAACCGACAACCTTACTACCCGTGACAAGGACCATGACACCCTTATCAGGATACGGATAAATGGCTATTCTACCATATGTAGCGGTTGTCTTTATATCGACCTTGTTCTCATCAATAGAGTCTCCGAGATTCATACCATCGAATTTTTCCAATCCTGCAAGTGCACCAAAGAGGGCCTTTCTCTTGATAGCCGGGTCATCGCCTTTTTTGGGCGGCTTCCGTATTTTCTTGAACACAGTTGTGAAGTACCCCCGCCGTGTCTTTATATAGTTTTCCTTGGCCGCTTCGTATTTCGCCTTTTCATCCTTCAATTCCTGGGGTTCGGAGCCATAAATCCAGAGAGGGACAGTACCGCCGAATGCATTTTTGGTCGAACTCTTCTTTAAGAAATAATGAGGGTCGGGGGAACTGTAAAAATTCCCAAGGATGCCATCCTGTTGTGGCTGGTAAACCATTATGTTCTCTTTATCGCTGCTTATAGCGCCAAAACTTGACCTGTCACCATTCAGGGGTTGTGCAGTCCCCCAGATAAGAAGCGAGTCTTTTTCTCGGTCATTGATGTCTCCGATGATCATCACCGGCAGATACTGTTTCTCAACCTCATTCATTTTGTTGAATTGAGAAGTTAAAGTATCACTCGCTTTTATAACATCTTCGACGCTAATGCCCGAACCACAGCCTGAAAAGGCTATTGATATTACGGTGATGATGAAGGTCGTTAATCTTTTCATGGTTCCCCCTTTTTAAAATGGCTCATGATCATACCGACGAATAACGCATCGGCGAAGACCTTCTTTAATGGGTTGTTGTTAATATGCTCAGTACGATAGGGTCCCTTTCTGCTTCATGTGCTCGTCGTAATCGATCTCGTATGTTTCCCACTCGCCCCAGTAATCGGCAGTGAGTGTCAATTGTGTGACCATCCAATGTGCAATCATATGAGCGTCAGGAGTGCCGTCTGGAAAAGAAGATAGGTCGAAGTTTTTTTCATCTTTCATCCGCATTCGCACGTCCCACATCTGCCCCGCCTCATAGTTATGTGCCAGCAGAAGGCGCCATATCTTTAAAATGACAGGTTTAATCTTGGCACCTGCTTTGATGAAAACATGGACATCAATCGTGTTGCCGACATTTCGTGTGTACAGAATCTCGTATTTCCCTTCGAGCTCTTCCAGCTCTTCTGCAGAGGCAGTATACGGCGACCAGCTCACGGACTTTGCCTTCTTTTCAGACTCCGTGGTCTTTTCACTGTCCGTATCGATAGTATTACCGACTATCATGAGAATTGCCCAGACCAAGACGATCGAGACTCTGGCGGCAACGGAAAAGGTCCTGTTCTTCCAGAATGCATAGAGGCCGACCGGCGGAAATATGATGAGCAGGATAACAGCCACTGCTTTGTTGTCATACCATTTCTTTTCATCAGTCATGAAAATCCCTCCTTGTATTATCTATTCATCAAGGCTTCGATGTAGTCCAGTTCTTCACCCTTGAACACACTGTCAGCTTTACTTACCAGACGAGCAAGTTTGCACAACGCCTTATTCAGGCTTCCCGTTTCTGTCTGCACCTTATTCATACGGACTCCCTTTGTTGTGGTTTTGAATGAGCTCAATCGAGAATTTCCACAATATTCAATGTTCGAATATTCGCTCCATAAAAAAAATGGCCCCCTGATCACGATCACTCCTTTCGGAGTAATCCACCGAACCTTTCGGCACGGGGCCGCGGAGACAGCATGACCAGAAGGCCATTTCTTGTCTCCGCGGTCTTTCCACCATGCCTTCCAATCCGAAAGGTTTAGGCGTTATGAACCACAAGAAATAAGACTCTCAGTTTCATTGAAACACTATCCTGTAATGTCCTTCCAAGTCTACCAAATGATCAATACGCTGTCAACACTCAACGCTATTCAGTTGCAATGAATGGTTCGTGAATCGCTTATGCTGCCCCTTCCATTTCGGGCGGGATAAGACAGAGGGCGGGATCCGAGATAATTCCAGGTCCCGCCCTTGTCTTGATAGTATCACAACCGTAGTATCACCACCTTCTGATCTCACGCCGGATGTATGAACCAGCCTCGACAGCGTAGCTTTGCCGCTCGACACGTTTGCCGGTGATCTCGAAGGGACCGGCCCGGAAGGTGCCCTCACAGTCCGGGAGCCGGGCTTTCAGGGACTTCTCGATTTTACTGTACTCGAGATAGGACGCCCGGATATCCTCACGTCGTTCAAGCAGATCCTGGAGTTCGGGGTCGGTGAGCAGACCGTACTCGACTTCGGGGATGCTCTCACGGCAGCGGTCCAGGTATTCGCAGTTCATGCACCAGGTTTCATGCCACTCCATGGCAGGTGGTAGACTGCCTGCCTTCAAATGGGTTTCGATCTCACGGCAGCGGTTGACCACTTCTTCCCACAGGTCCCAGTCAAGCTCAAGTGGTAAAAGCTTCCAGTCAAACGACACCGGGTCGAAAATGAGGAACGCTCCGACCGATGCATCCTGGGCCACCATGGCCGCTGTCAACTGGTAGACATATCTCCTGTGGTAGCGCTGGTCTGAATCCATGAAATCCTTAACCGACTTGATCCGGTCCGAATAGCTGACCACCTTCATCTCGACCGGGGCCCAGCCGAAAGAGAACTTCTGCATCCAGTCTCCCTTGCCGCTGAGGTTGAGATCAGGGAAGTCGATGGGAAACTGTGGCTCGGCAACCTCGGCACCAAATGTCCCCAGTTCATTATACAGGTGTCTCTCGAGCAGTGTCCCCCTGTCCAAAATACGCTGCAACCCGGCGTCCTTTTTGGCCTGACTCCCGTAGCGTCTCTGGAAAACGAGAAACCGGAGACACGGGTCACCAATGGACGAACAATAGTTCTTCCTGGGCATAAAGGGCCGGTCAGGCTGCAGGAAACGTTTGTAATCATACTGCTCCTTGGTCTCGGCAATGATCTCGAGCATGCGTTCAGTGTTCATTGTGTTCCCCTCCCTTCTCTGGCATGGACAGGAGCTGTTTGATGACATCGGAAGCCTGCTGCTTGCTCATGTTTTTACCGTCGTAACCGAATTCGCGGGAGAGGTACGCACGCCTGGCCGGTTTCTCGGCAATACCGCACTTTTCGAGCAGGAGCTTGTTGATCAAGCCGATCTGTTTGGGGGTGACACTGCCGGACGCTGGTGCGTCGCTGTCAGCTTGCGTCTGTTCTTCGACAGGAGCAGGTGCGGGAGCTGGTTCCCCGGCGGACTGCACTTCGATGACCTCGTGCGGGACCTTCATCGGGTCGACCATGGTATACTCGGGCAGGTTCATGGGTTCGAGCTGCATCTCTTCAGCCGTATACATGCCCGAAAAGCTCGAGGGGAACGCTTCACGGAGACTCTGGACCAGGGCCACCTTGCGGACCATGGTGCCGGGCATCTCCCGCCAACTCCTGGTCTTGCGGTCATACTCGGCCATCGAGCATTCGTTGCGGAAGGAATGGGAGCGGTCCTTGCGAAAGACTTCGGCCCACCCGCCGATCAGAGTTTCACCGGGCATGACCACACTGCCTTCACGGTAGACAATGGCATTGTCCTTTGTGACGATGATACCGGCTTTGGCCCCATCGAACTCAGCCAAACGGTCCGCCCGCTTGGTAAAGGTGTCCTTGCCCACGACCATGGTGGCTGGCGCCTTTCGGTCGTACTTGATCAGATACGCTTCCTTGAGGAAAGGATTGAGGTTCTGGGAGCGGCAGAGCTGCAGGAAGGCGAACGCTTCCTGGTCCGTAGCATTCTCACAGATATAACGTCTGATCAGATCGATGGAGAGCTCGACTGAAGGTTTCTCGGTCTTCTCGGGGACCACTAACGCACCACTTTTATCACTGTTGTTATTCGTCGACATGGTTGTATCCTCCTGTGGAGAGATGTGGAAAGGTGGGCCACGCCGTGGTGACGTGGCCCGGTTTGAGTGGTATCAATTGAGGGCCAGCGAGCCTTCGAACAGCAGCTCCTGGAAGAGCCGGTCCAGTTTGATGGTCCGCTGGGGCAGGATAAAGGGACTGACCGTCCGGAGCGTTTCGGTGTAGGCACTGTGCAATGTGTAGAGCGTTCCCTGGCCATAGTCGGGCCAGGTCGGTTTCCGGTATATGCTCAGCACCTTCATGATCATCGAGGAATTGATGATGTTCTGCTCGGCACTGGCAATCAGCAGGTCATTGACATTCTGTCGAGAGGGTGTCACCGTTTTCAGGCAATAGAGGTAACTGACATACTCCTCGACCCAGCCCAGGGAATCGTGAATGGCTTCCCGGACCAGTTCCTCGAGGTCACGCAGCACATACTTGGTGTGCTTCCGCCCGATCTGACGTTCGGCCGCGAACATGCCGTTCAGGCAGACCATGGCCCGGATGCCGAACCCGACCCGCAGTTTGTGCCGCCGGGTGTTGCCGTTGAGCACGATCACTTGTGGTTCGAAGCCCTCGACACCCTTCGATGTTCCGTTGTGCACGATCCAGCGGCAGGCCATGACCGCGCCGCTCCCGGTCACGGTGATGGCTTCATCCCTGACGTGGAGCCCGACACCATTGAGTTGCTCTTCGCAGATGGACAGTGCTGTCTGGTGAGGCACAGGCTGGAATGTCTCCGTTGCCTGGGGAACGGGTAGATACGGTAAATCTGATCGTGAAATGACATAGCTGTGCATGATAGTCTCCTTCGTGTATGAGGGGCTGCGGTGCATCGGCATAAGCGCATACCTCCGGCTTATGGCCAGATACCGGGCCCGGTTGTTCGTTCAGGTTGTTGGAATTTTGTTGCTGCGGAATGCAGCAGTGGTCAGGGTAAAGCGGGGAGTTACATCAGTGGGCAGTTTATCGAGCAGTCTTCCTCATCGCAGTCTTCACCGTCATAATCCGGCAGACCGAGTTCGCGACGGTGGTTGTTGCAGATGGTCTCTTCATCGAGCGGATCACCGTTCTCGTCGAGCAGATAGAGCTCGTACTCGTCTTCGGTAAAAGCCGCTTCACAGCAATCGCTGACTTCACACTCATTGCGGTCAACACCCGGGAAACCCCAGTATTCGTAATGTCCGATACCATTATCGACGGTAATAACATCGCACTCTTCGTGACAGGCTAAACACCATGGCATGATAGACTCCTTTCGCTAATTGGTTGATTCGTCCGCTAACCGGGACGACAGAAATTCAAGTTCAGTTACAAACACGGCCAGCCCGTTCTTGTGTTTGCCGTTGGCATCGGTCCACTCGTTTGACTTCAGTGGACCTCGAATGCCGACCTGGCTGCCTTTTGTCAGAAACTCTCCGGCAATCTCGGCCAACCGGTCATAACACAAGCAGGGCACCCAGTGCGTTTTCTTCTTGAGGTCATTGCCCTGGCGGAAAAACTCGTTGATCCCGATCTCGAACCGGGTGGTCACAGTCCCGTTGTCTTTTGTAACCTGTGGGTCACTGCTCAGTCTGCCGATACCGCTAAACGTGTTCAACATGATGCGTCTCCTTCTGGAAAGATGGTTGTTGTTCGTCGGGCACCTCTCTGATGCCGACGCTGGTGATGGTCCTGCCCGGAACGTCGAGCAGGTTGTTGTTCGTTCCTGTGAAACCGCAGGTGAGCAATCGCTGGACCTGCTCCTCGACCTGCTGCTGATTAAAAGCCATGACCTCGAAGCTGATCGTCAGCTCGACAGTCACCTCGAAAACGTGTGGTTGCTTCTGTGACAATTGACACCTCCGTGGTGAGGGTTGGGGAACGTTGGGGTGCGTAATGAATCCAAATACTTTAATATGGAGTAGACACCCCAGTATTATGATGAAAGCTTGGGCTGGTCTACCCACCTCCTTTCTTCATTCTTGTTTCTGTGATTACTGATTATGGAGACAGAGCCAACCGTCCGCGTAAAATACCTGGTTGACCCACTCCTGGCCCTCGTGGCAGAACCTGGTTCTGAAACGCCGGGTCGGGTTTGCTTGTGACAACCGGGCCTTTTCCCGCAGGATGGTTTTCAATGAATTCTTGACAACTGTCCGGGAAATTTTGCTTGTCTGGGATGATGGTTTGTGCCTGATCATTTCTCACCTCCTTTCGTTGGGTCAGGTTTCAGAATGGAACAAAGGTGTAATCACTGGATTGAGTGCAGGTCTGGCAATGGCATACGTGATCACAGGGCTATCGGGCACTTCATTGATCAGGGGAAACATAAGAAAAGTTTGCAAGCTGGTTGACACCAGCCTTATAAAAATGTAGAGTTTTGCTGATGATTCGAGTGAAATGTTTTTGGTGTAAGGAACACGTCAACCAAAACCACAACAAGTTGGTGGAAAAGGAGAAGGTGATGGCGGGAAAAAAGGCACTGAACGGTTTATTTCGAAGAAGTAGTAAACCTCTAAACGGCACTGTTCTTACCCATTTGGGAGGGATTGTTCTGCTCGCCCTGGTCGTATTCCTGCTTGCCGGTGCCGGGTTACCGGGCAGTCCGGTCCTGGCCGGTGAGTTAGGCGACTGGGTGTGGCAGGACTTGGATGAAAACGGGTTGCAGGATGTGGGCGAGCCTGGTTTTGGCGGGATCCCTGTCCTGCTCTATGACGTGGACATGGCCTTCATCGGCTCGGTCCTGACCGATAGCGGGGGGTATTATTCGTTCGCAGGTCTGACCGCGGGGAGCTATTCTGTGGAATTCATCGTTCCGAAAGGGTATTCCCTGACCCTGGCCAAACAGGGGAGCGATGACATGCTGGACAGCGATCCTGATCGGGTGACCGGTCTGGTCGGTCCGATTGTGCTGGCTGATTTAGAGATCAGCCTTGACATCGATGCCGGGATTGTCGTCGGGTGTGACGGTCCAGCGGAACCGGTCTATCTCTATGAGGTGGACCTGGTGACCGATGGTTGTGTCTGTCCCGAGGGTTGTCCTCGGCTGCATTTTTCTGATCCGAACCATCCGAGCACAGTGACGGGGTACAATATCTACCGTTCGGACAACCCGAGTCTGCCACGTGATGAATGGCCGTTGTACGCTCATAACGTGGTTGATATGGATGGGTCATTACCTAATATCCAGTGGATCGACACGTCTTGTGACACAGTCGAGGGCTGGTATTACCACATCACCGCCTGGTCCGAGATATGCAATGCAGAAGGACCGTATTCGTTCAGTTATCCCGGTGTGATCACGTCGGTAGTGCCGAATGAAGGCGAGCAAAGTGGTGGGACCGAGGTGGTCATCAGTGGTGAGTATCTGGGCTCGGGTGCAGATATTTACAGTGTGACCCTGTGCGGTGTGTCGGCCACGATTATTGGGCAAACCGCTTCCTCGGTGACAGTGCTGACCGGCTCCACGCCCACCCCGGGTCTGGGCGATGTGGTGGTCAGCTCGGTCGCCTGGGGAGTCACGACGGCGGTCGACGGTTTTACGTATCTTGAGAGCGGTCTGATGCCCGGTGATGTGTATGCGACCGATCCGATCGTGGGGAATGTGCGTTATGTGCCGGGCGGGACCTTTACCCAGGGTTCTCCCACTGATGAACCATGCCGGGGAACAAATGAGACCCAGTTCAACCACACCCTGACCCGAAACCTTGCGGTAATGGAGACCGAGATCACGCGTCAGATGTGGGCTGATCTTCTGTCAGTGCAACCGACGTTGCCCGCTGATCCGACCAATACGTCCTATGGTGCGGGCATGAGCAATCCGGTCAATCGACCGACCTGGTATGAGACGGTGCTGTTCGCCAATCTTTTGTCGCTACAGAACGGGTTTGAGCGGTGTTATTATAAAGATTCAGGTTTTACCGATCCGGTGACGAGTAGCAATTATACGTCGGGGACTTTTTACTGTAACTTTGCGGCGAGTGGGTATCGACTGTTGAGCGAGGGTGAGTGGGAATATGCCGCCCGTGCGGGGACGACGACGCCCTTTTCCTGCAACGAGAGTAATTATACCTCAGGAAATTGTTCGTCCTGCACCTTGGGGACGCATCCGACGCTTGAGCAGTATGCAGTGTATTGTGCAAACGATACGGGTAAGAGTGAACCAGTGGGGAGTAAATTGTATAATCCGTGGAATCTGAAGGACATGCATGGAAATGTGTATGAGTGGTGCTGGGATTGGTATAATGCGACGTATCCAGGAGATACGACAGACTATACCGGAGCTGGAAGTGGCTCGCTCCGGGTGCTACGTGGCGGTTACTGGGACGACTACGCCCGGGACTGCCGGTCAGCGGACCGGGACGGCACCTCGCCCGGCTTTCGGTACTACTACATCGGCTTCCGTCTTGTGAGGTCGGTGAATTAGGAACTTGGGAATTTGTGCCTTTGGCACAAAAAAAAACTGAAAGTCATGGCCGAAAAGGTCAGGCACACCAGTCAAAGGGGCGGCGGCAGCGCAGCCCGTCCGCCCTGGAGTTCGGTGGGATAGAGCGATTGCCCATAGAATAACACGCGGTCGTGCCTTATTGGCGCCCACTCTGAATTTAATGGTGTAATGAATATGCAGACATGGTCCAAATATTTCAGGGCTGGAGCGGGTTGTTGTTCCCTCCTCACCTGCTTCGGTCCTGGTTTCACTTTATGACCTGCCAGGAGACCAATGTGGTAGGTACATTGTCCGAGGGCACATTACCCGCAACGTTGAATGTACTCAGGGGCAAACTGCACCCCTGAGCACAATTTATTGTTGATCAGACAAGACACCAACTCGATCTATGTTCCGACGTGCACCATACTTTCATCAGGATTCTCCGTTACCAATGGCGCATCATTTTTTTTAGGCTGGATATTCAGGATGTAATCCACAGATTTCTGGGCAGCGCTGGCAGCAGAAATAATCAGGCTGCGATCATTAGACAATTTCTGGAGCCACCCGGCCACATAGGCCGCGCTGTTGTCGAAGGTCCCGGCTTCGATCCCAGTTAACGCGCACAAATAGGCAGAACCGAGCTCGGCCACCAGCTCCTCTTTCGAGTAAGTCTCAGAGCCAAAACCGGTCATGGTAGTAATGCCCTAACGGTTCAGACGCCTGGGATGGCCTGTCGCGTGCGTGAGCTCATGGTAAATAGCCTGGTAAAAGGATGGGGCATTAGCAAAACTCTGAATGCCGGGGATGTACACCTCATCAGTCCCGGGATTGTAACAAGCCGAGAGACCCTCGTGTTTGATCACGGGCTTGTCCGGCATGTTGGCATAGATTTGCTCACAGTCCATGATTTTCTCCACTGCGGGGATCTCGGTCCCCTCTGGCAGGACGCATTGGCTGACATTGAAGACGCTGTAATACCTCAGGAACGGTATCCTCCGCTCCCGACCCTCGGCTTGCTCATCAGCTTCTTCTATCCGTTCGATCCAGTTCCAATAGATGATGGGCGTCCCTTTCTCACCCCTCTTGACCTGACCACCGATCGAGCTGATCTGTTTGAAGGTCGCCCAGAGCGGAGACTCATATCCCGACCAGGCCAGGATGAAGACGTTCAGACCCCGATACGGCTTTCTGGTGACCAGATTACATGGTATCGCATTCCAGGTTTGACGCCATGGCACGACGCCCTGTTCGAGCTTTTGGATAATACGATCAGTAACGATGGAGACAATACGATTGTTCATGAAAGACCTCCTTGAAGAGAGCTGCCGTAATGAGAGACAGCTCGGTTTGATGAATGATGGAAATGATTATGCGGACAATGACCTGGTTGGGAATATCGTCCAGAATCTCCGGCAATCTTCTGGCGAATGTCAAAACAGGCCTTTTGACGAACCAAAATTGTCGCCCGGCTATCTCTACCCTCGGCAGGGGGAGAAAATCGATTCTGGGCCAAATGTCGAATCTGACTTCGAGGTCATACCCTCGTTAGAGCTGGGCACGGACCTTGTCTGTCCGGTAGTGCTCAGCCAGAGATTCAAAAAACTCGGTAAAACTGGGAATGTTGACGTTGACAGCTGTTAACATAGGAGACCTCCTTTATATGCGGAGATTCTGTGATCTGATCCGACGGCATGAATTCAAGTCAGTTCTCCGCTAATGTTGCTGAAGTGAACGAGGCTGGATATGAAACCTCAAAAGTTGAGGAGCTCAGATAATGAGCATACTGCATGTTCACCGCAATATTCACAGCGGATATCACGGTCATCTGATTCAAGTTCACCATAATATGCACCGCATTCGCTACAGAATGCATCCTGAACATAGTCATGGAGTTGTTCTGCTTCCTGCTCGAGCAGTTCATCCAGGTCGAGCACATTGTAAAAGTTGAATATCGCGTCCCACATAGTAATACCTCCTTCGATAAGGTTTGTCTCAGAACTCGTCCAAGTCAATGATTGGAATGATTGGCTCGCCGACCGTCGAGCGATCGAGGTTGTCGAAGTCGAACCATTCCAACTGCTGCCCGCAGGTCGGGCAGTACATTTCCGGCTCGGTAAACTGTTCGAGTTGTGGCAATACTGGGTTATCACACAGTGACATCAGAATGTCTAAAATTGTCCGGAACATGGTTCCTCCTTTATAAATAAGGTTAAACAAAAAGAGCCACGCGATTAGAATGTGCCGTGGCTCGGGGTTAGGGATAAAATGGTTTGATGTCAGGTCACCTCCTCTGGTTCAGGGTTGACGAGGACATAAGAAATGGATGGGCTGTTGAATTGCCATTGCTTCTTGACGGCAGGCGTAGGGGATGTTGTCTGAAAAACACTGCTGATAGGATTGTATTGGTTGAAGGGATAGGCGAGCCTTGCCGGGGCTCTCCTACCCTTTTTTTATCCGGATTCAATGATAAGTCTTCTATCGAACGTGTCACGAATCGACGAACTGATTTTTTTATGGCACCTTATATACCCTCTATAGCGGCGGCTTTCTCGACCCATCAATCGTTCATGCATTCTGAGTTGGAATCTATTTTGACGACGGCGCAGTAGATGGAAAATTGGTAGTGCAAAAAAAATTTGACGTTCAGGTCGCCCTTGTAGACGGCGAGGATGAAACTGGCTTAAATCAAGGCTCTTGACAGGTTTTCGTGGCGATGTATATTATCAGCATGGCCTTCAATTTATGCGCCGTAAGGAATGCTCAGTAATGACGGCAAACTTTGTTGCCTGCAGAGAGCGAAAAGTAGCGCATCGCCGGTGCCATTTTGATTATCCGCAGGACGACCTGCGGAAACCATGATCAGAAAGTAGGCGGATGCGCTATGAAGCAACCCATATCGTATCGAAAAGAATCCGGTTCAAAAGGTTCACTCCACCGAGTTATTCTCACCATTGCGTCATCCAGCCCACTTTTTCAGATCAGACCTGAGCTTTTCTAGTGTTACCAGCGTTGCTCGAAAGAGAACTGTAGTGCTCTTGTTGTATTGGGGCTTTTTCGCTGTCCCCAGGATGTTTGCATCATAAGAAGATGCAAAGAAACCAAAGACCAAAAGGTCAGATCGAAAGGAGTTCATATGACGAAGGTCATGAATCGTCTGAAGACAATGCAGGTTTTCAGTCGGCAGATTGTTCTGTACATGAAAAACAGGCTACGACAGCTTTTAAAGGCAGGGAGGTTGAAATATGCATGACACGATATCAGAAAGATGCGGACTATGCCGTTCAAAGTTGTGCAAAGACCAGGGAACGTACACCGTCACGGCAAACGTCAAAGATCCTGGTGATGGTCAGATAGAATTATGGGCAGGGAGTTTTGTCCCGTTTTTTCTTCATCGTCAGGCCAAAACGCTCTCGTGATATGTCTTACCTCTCAGTGAACGGGCAAGGATCAAGAATGGGAACATCTTGATGAAAGCTTGTTCGAGCCAGTGTGGAAAGGACATTTATGACGCGATGTTTAGAGCCCCACGGATTTTTCAGAATGTCCAATACACCAAGGTGGTTTTGGAAAATTTTAATGTTCGTTCACCACATGATGAATTTACGAGGCTATGTGCGTGGTGCAAGAATGAATTGACAGGTTCAGCCGGCATACAAAGTTACTCAAGTCAATTCAAAAGCCCACGCGATAATGGAGTAGAAATTTGGCAGGGAAGGTTCATTCCTGTTCTACTGATGTCTGAGGGTAAAACAGTCCCGGTTTACATCAGACCTCGGCGGTACGATAGTCAAACAAGATGCGGAGAGGTCATTGTGCGGACATGCAGCATTTGTGGAGAATCCCTTATTGATGTACTGCAAATGACGGATAACCCGTTCAGCGAAGTAACAATCATTCAAAAGCGATGAGGACGGCAGCCAGTGGATTCATTCCCATAAATTCACAAGCTAAAATCGAACAGGTGGTGGGCATGATCAGATAAAAAAGAACTAGATCGAGTTGAGATAACGTATTAACGTCTCGTCATGGTCCTTCAGCCAACAAGAAAAAAGGCAATCACGACCTGGCGGACATGGCTCAATGATCGGCACGACAATCTTCATATATCATAAGGAATTCCGAGACAGCACAGACTGTAATGCTATGAACGATATACTCTTGCAGTCATGCGAGGAGAGAAGGTTATTCGGGAGAAGAGCCATGTCTTTTGTCAGGAAGGCGGAAGTGGTTGCCTATTACTTTTTCAGGGGAGGAATAACCAGCAAGATCGGTTGATGATTAATCAGTCTCGTTTTGTCCTCTGAATGACTAAGTTTACCGGCGTCAAACTTCAGTTGATTGTTGGAACATGTAATATGAATGACAATGAATTCATCGCTTACACGAAGAAGGTCTTCGAGCCTTATTATAAAAGGACAATTACAGATTTAGAAGCCAGGGAGATTTGCGATAATATGAATAGACTTCTCTTCCTGTTGATCGATTTACATTTTGCAGCGTCATCGAATGGTGATGTTTTATCATTTATCGCTCATGATCCAAACTGATCTGAGGTTGACACTCTTGCAAAAAGTGGATATAAAAGTATTCATATGCTTGCAAAAAGGAGTCATCATGAACGGTAAGAGTAGTGGAAGAAAAAAGAACAAAATGATCCATATCTGGCTACCAGATGATCTGCATAGAAAGCTAAAGATCAAAGTAGCTGAAGAGAGATCAAAGATGCAGGACTGGGTTCATCGACTCATCGAAAAAGAGTTATCAGACAGAACTGAAGAAAGAAAAAATGGATAAAGCTGTCAGTTACATCAGGGTTTCGTCGAAGGAGCAGGCACAGGGTTATTCCCTGGAAGCTCAGCTTGATGAAATCCATCAGTATGCAAAGAAACATAATATTGACATCGTTCAGGAATTCGAAGACCGAGAGACGGCAAAACAATCGGGCAGAAAAAACTTTTCGGAAATGGTGTCCTTCCTCAAGAAAAACAAAGCTGTAAAAAACATCCTCGTCGAGAAAACCGATCGCTTGTATAGAAACATGAAGGACAGGGTCATTATCAGTGACATGGATTGGCTCGCGATTCATTTGGTCAAGGAGAATGAGGTCCTCAATAGAGAATCTAAAAGTCACCAGAAGCTTATCCACGATATAAAACTCGTCTTGGCAAAAAACTACATCGACAATCTCAAGGAAGAGATTACAAAGGGTATGAAAAAGAAATTAGAGAGTGGAGGTTTCCCTGGTACAGCTCCTTTTGGCTATCGTAATAACCGAGAAACAAGAGCGATCGACATCTACCCTCCTTTTTCGGACCATGTCAAATTATTCTACGATTGGTATACTACGGGTCGATATTCTGTGGATGAGGTTGCGACGAAAGCAAAAGAACACCTGATTATCAACCCCAAGACGAACAAACCGTTCCGTCGAACTCAGATCCACCGGATACTTACTAATCCTCTTTACTGCGGTATTATAAAGTGGCACGGGGACACCTATCAGGGAAAGCATGTACCCATCGTGACCATGGCTCAATGGCAAAGGGTACAGCAGATATTGAAGGGGAAGAATCTCAGCAACAAGACAAAGAGGGATTTCCCGTTCATCGGCCTGCTAACCTGTTCTAAATGCGGATGCGCTGTCACGGCCGAGATAAAGAAACAGAAGTATGTGTATTATCACTGCACAAAGTTCCATGGCAAACACCTCTGTGATAATGATTACATCAGGCAGGAAAAACTTGATACCGACCTGTCTGCGATTGTCGAACGTGTAAACCTTCCTGATGACATAGCTGACTGGATGTTGGCCAACTTTCAGAGAGAGCTTAAGAAACTCAATGAAACTCAGATGGAGCAACAGAGCACGATCAAGGGGAAGATATCGAAAATCCAGACGAGGATAGATAAAGCCTATGTGGATAAGCTGGAAGGGACAATAACCGAAGAATTCTGGCAACGGAATTACAAGTCATGGCAGGAGGAGATGATACACCTTCAAAGCATATTATCACAGAAGGATGATCCGAAAATGCTCATTAATACAGCCGAGGGGACTATCGAACTCGCCAGAAGTGTTTATTCACAATACGTTACCGCAGATTATGACAACAAGCGAAAAATCCTGAAAAAACTACTATCGAACTGCAACTACTATCACGGAAACCTAGAGCCAGTCTACCTTAAGCCCTTCGACATATTCGTAAAAGGGAACAAAGAGGGGGAATGGTGGAGGCGGGGGGAATCGAACCCCCGTCCGAGAATTTTCAGTCGAGAGCTTCTCCATGTTCAGTCGGTTCTTGAATTCCGCCGGGCCGTCAGAACCGGCAGATCCGGACCGGCGTAGTCTCCTTGAGGTTTCGCTCGGCGCGGCGGAGTCGTCCGCTGGAGCTATCCGGGCTTATGGCGCCCCGGCCCCCACTCCCGGAGAGCGAGGCGGGGCGGGCTACCTTTTATTAGGCAGCCAGTGCGTAGTCGTTATCGACGCTTATTCACGTGTGCATCTGATTAACGAGGTGGATGCTTCCTCGACATGCTGCTCTGACCTCAACAATCCCCGTCGAACCCATATCGCCCCCACAATTGGAAGATATGATAAGAACGGCAATGTGAGTATGGACATATACCTATACTATAGGCCCATTGAAGCATGAAAATCAATATCGTTAAGCAGAGACATACAGGCAACACCAGAAAAGTCAAAGCCTATTCGGAAGTGACAGCATTGCACAGTATCAATAAAGGAAATCGTGCTTATCTTCGAGATACGAGGTATCGTTGGCCCGAAACTTACTGAATTTTTTGCCAGGTCCGACCAGAATGGGCGATTGGCCGCTGAGCACGCGCTTAGCCTGTTCCGGAGATAAGGACCGGGCCACAAACTCACGTTCGGGGTAGTAGTATCCGAAGGTGAAGTCCGCGCGGATAGGCCTGTTTTTAAGTATCGAGCGTTCCAGTGTTCGGGCCAGGATATGTTCCTGCTTCCGGAGTGACAATCCGGGCGTACTACCCAAGGTGCGCTGTTCCCGCCAGGTTTGCACGAGTGACAGACCTGCCAGAGTCATACCCACAGCTAAAATCAGGACCATGGCCAGTGTGGTCGGCCAACGCCAGCGGATGTGCGGCAAGAAGGATGACCAGGCGCACAGCAGGACCATGATCACCGGGCAGAAGTAGCGGGGAAAGCCGTCACCGCTCCAGCGTGACAGTAAGAAACCGCCCGACAAACAAAGGGCCCAGGTGAAAAGGACCAGGCTGGTGAATCGGCCTCGGAGCAGGGCGGGCCAACCTCGAACGATAATGATAATCGTCAGGGTCAATAAAAGCAGCAGCGGCCAGATCCAGGGCAGGCGAAGGTTCCAGACCTGGGCATGGGTCATGATAGAGCTGCCGCCGTAACGTTTCATCACGGCCAGTCCGTGCACATAATTCCAGGGATCGACGAGCCATGAAAGCAGGTTGCCCACGAGCAAGCCCAGCACGATCAGGCTGAAGTGCTTCCAGGGTAGGTCGGACAGAGGGCGGTCTGTCCGGGTGATCAAGCGGTCCATCAGGAGCAGGCCCATGGCCAGCAGCAATCCTCCGAGCAGGGCCAGGCCCCATTCATTCTTGCCGAGTCCGGTGATTAAACCGGCTCCGATCAGGGTCAGCATCATGAGACCGGGTCGTCCGTTCCGATCACTGAAATGGATGAGGGCCGCAGTCAGGGTCATAAACAGAACGCCGATCCCGCCGTCGAGTTGGGGTTGGATCGAACTACCTACGACCAGTGGGTTGACAAGTCCCAGGCCCAATGCACAGAGCACTATCACATATCCGGTCCGGTGTGCCTGGGAAAGACCATTTATGGTGATCACGGCCAGGCTGAGCAGGCCGCAGCAGAAACAGAGCAAGTAGGGTGCTCGGGCCCAGCGTGTTTTTGACTCGAGCGTGAGTTGATCGAAGTGTGCAGGCCGGAAAACAGGACGGAGGACCCTGACCAGAAAAAGAAAAGGTGGGGCCGGGTGCTCGGGCGCCGCGAAAATCGGCTTGCCGTCAATCCGGCCGAATAAATGATACTGACCGGTATGCGGAAATTCGGTCAAACCGTCATGTACCGACAAGACGGCAAAATACCCCTCTTCGCCGACCAGGATATTGGATATAAAGGGCCAGCGTACCAGCAACACGCCCGCGAAAAGGACAAGCAGAACAAGGATGGCCCCGCGTCTGGCGACATTATCTGTTCCCTGACCGGATTGGCTCGATAGAACGGTCCGTTCCGGTCCGGTCATATCAGTATTGTGTGGCATACCGTACTCCTTTTAGGGGAAGAACCTCCCTCCGGCGATACCGGGTAACATGATCAGCGACAGGACCAGAAAAAAAGCCGCCTGGACATAATCGACCATGGTTCTGGTCCGCTTCTGGAAAAGTATGAAAAGGGCCAGGGGCACCAGATAATACCGAATCTGGACCAGTGGATGCGCGACCAAGGCCAGTACGATGACAAGCTGGATCGGCCGGTGAAAGGGGATAATCAACTTGAGATTGAATAGGTAGAGCCCGGCCACAAGTATCGGCAGAAAACAGATGGATTTGATGAAAAGCGACGATTGCATCGCTTCGAGTATTTGATTGGTCAGGTAATAGGAGAATCGGCTCTGGTTGAATGGGTGCGGAGTCTTGAAAGTCGCGAGATACACTATGAAAAGAGGAATGATCATGAGAAGGGACCAGGGTTGTCCACCACAGCGCCGGGCCAGATTCGGAATACTGACCACTAATGAGGGCAGAAAAAGGAAAAAAGCCAGAAACAGGAACAGGTAGATATTGGCGAGTCCGAGCCCGAAGGCAGGATGCATCTGACGGTTACCGATGGCCACTCCCCGATTGACGAGGAGGAACACGATAAAGAGGAGCATGACTGTCCAGAGGACCCAGTTTCGGCACAGAGTGTGCCATATTTTAAGTCGGGTCTGGTCCGTCCCATATTTGGCCCAGTGGACCAAGGGGACCAGCAACAAAAGCCAGGGCAGATTGTCCTGCCGGACAAACAGGGACATCAATCCGATCAGGCCTGCCCAGAGGGGACGGTCGGAACAGGCGCACCAATATGCGCTCATAATGATCAGAAACGAAAAAACATCCGTATAGATCAGAAACAGAAATGGTAAGAAAACGGGCATACAAAAGAAGGTCAAGGATGTGGGCAATGCACAATCAGGCTGCATGCAACGTGACACAAAAAAGAAGACCAGTATTGCTAAAAGCCCCAGGACCGTACTGCTCAACCTGACCGCATCGACAGTCGCTGAGCCGGTCAAGCGAACGATCGCGGCGATCACAGCATGATAACCGGGCAGTGTCGTCAGTTCGGGCACTATGCTGTAATTTCCCTCACTGAAGTTTCGGACCTGTCGATAATGGAAAATCTCGTCACTCAAGAGTCGTGGGTCCAGGCCCTGTATTTTTTTCTGTTTAACGATCGGGACCTGGACAGAGTCCGCCTGTCGAAAGGTCAAAGTACCCACCGTACCGAGAACGGTCATGAAGAGCCCGAGAACGCACAGATCGATCCACATCGGTCGCTTATGCTTCAATTGCTCTTCACGCTTATCATTCTGATTCATGTGCTTAGTCAGTCCTTTCAGTTGAACTCGGGACCGCGTCCATATTCGAGAACCATACAGAGAAACAGTTAATACTCCCCCGGCTTTCCTTTCGCAATGGTGTGTCAGAATTCGATGGATTTCTGACATGGTCAACCGTCAGGATTATATGGCGGCCATTATAGGCATTCGCTCCAAACCTTGTCAAGGATACTGATTGACATTTTATTATGTGCTCATTACTATTGAGCAGATCAGGCTTTGTCCTGATGGCACTCTTTCATGGAACATTAACAAGAGGTTCGAGTTCGAGCGCACATGTTGTATCTCAATCGCATCTTAATAACGGTCCTGATCATGGTCATACTTGGCCAGTTGGTTTTCATTTTTTCGGAGCAGAGACTGGTGGTCGATGATGCATACGTATCCTTGCGTTATGCAGTCCATCTGTCGCAGGGTCACGGTTTGCGGTATAATCAGGATGAGTCACCGGTCGAAGGTTATACTAATTTTCTGTGGGTGATCGTCCTGGCACTGCTCTATTTCATGGGATTGCCACATGAATTGACGGCCCTCGCGTTGAGTTTTCTCTTTTCGTTGGGCTGCGTTTTTCTGACCTGGTATTGTGCCCGAACCGTTTTTCGACTGACGGGTTTGTACCTCTGGGGTAGCATATTGCTATTGGTCAGCAACATCTCTTTTCAATTCTGGTCTGCTTCGGGTATGGAAACCGGTTTCTATTGTTTTTTTGTGCTGCTGGCATTAATCGGTTACGATCGGGCTGTGCGGGGTCAGGGGGCTTTTTTACTGGCCTGGACCCTGTTTGGTGCGGCTTTGACCCGGCCGGAAGGTCTGGGTATTTTCCTGTTTAGTTGGCTCTTTCTGTTCTGCCATAAATCAGGCTGGCGGCGGGTCCGACGGTTTTGGAGCGATTACCGGGCCTTCATTCTGGTCGCGGCGATCTATGCGGGTTATACTATTTTCAGGGTGCTCTATTTCGGGGACTTTTTTCCGAACACGTATTATGCCAAATCCGCAGATATCGCGGTCCAATGTCATCGTGGACTGGTTTATTTCGAGTATTTCCTGGTGAATTCAGCCGGGTTCATTTTCTTGTTGGCTTTATGCGGGCGTAAAGCTCTGGCTACCAAGCAGACTTGGTTTTATACCCTGGGCTTGATTATCTGGATCACAGCGACAACTATTTGTGTAGGCGGTGACGCCCTCTATTTTTCACGTTTTTTTCTGCCCATGCTCCCACTGCTTTACCTGCTCCACACGCTTGGATTGAAACGGATACTGGAAAAACTGGATAAGATCAGGTACTCACTGCGGGCACCGCTGTCTTCATTGGTTATAACAGGCTATTTCTTAGCCGCAGCAGGTTTGACCTGGCATCCCCAAACATTGCTTCAAAGTATTCAGGAGACGAATTCCTTTGTTTTGTCCAGTATCGACATCGGCCGCTGGGTCCGGACTGTCGTGCAGCCCGATGACTGGATTGCCTGTTATCCGGCCGGGGCTTTACCCTATTATGCCCAGTGTAAAGTCATCGATTTGTACGGGTTGACCGATCAGGCTATCGCCCATGACCGCGATCAGGACCGCGGCGATTTCATGATCGGCCACCAGAAAATGAATCTGCAATACATCCTGGACAGAAAACCCAGATTATTTCTGCCTCAAATATCCCTGTTGAAGTATCAGCAGTTTAAATCCAATCCGAGTCATGACAAGTATGGTCTTACAAACCCGTTTTCACTGAAATCCAGTCAGAGCAAGAGCAAAAAGGGCCATATTCTCAGCGTGAAGAAGCTTGAACAGAATCCTGCCTTTTCGTCACTGTACAGCTTGAAGAGAATCAGGATATCCGATAGTCCTTTTGCTTATTTTGTACTAACGCAATCCGAGTAGTTCAATTCTCAAGGCATGGTGATCACAAGCAATGAACGGGCACATTGCACATGATCAGGACAGGAGTGAGAACAAGGTCGAAAACTATCCCGAGTTGTTGGTAGTGGCAGTTTGCTTGATCCTGCTATGTTTCCTGTTCTATCAACCCGGTTTTATGCCGGGATACACCCTGTTTAATGGTGACGCCATAAAAATCGATCATGTTTGGGAACATCACTTTCCCGGCCTGTCCGTTCCCAAAAGCATGATATCCGATCCGGTCTGGCAATTTTTCCCCTGGAGTGTTTTTAGCCGGACTATGATTCGTCAGGGTATAATCCCCCTTTGGAACCATAATTCGAGTTGTGGCAGCCCTTTTATGGCCAATTACCAGTCCGGTGTTTTCAATCCCTATAATGTGTTCTTCATTGTTTTGCCTTACGGATTGGCCCTGAAAATCAAATTGATATGCCTGTTACTTACAGCCGGAATGGGCATGTATCTGTTACTCCGATCGTTTGAGCTCAATCAGTCGGGCTCACTGACCGGTGCTGTCATTTTTACGTTTAACGGTTTCGCGGTCAGTTGGTTGCAATATCCCATTTTCAATCTTGTCGCGCTTCTGCCTTTTATTTTACTGAGCCTTGAAACATTGCTGCGCGGTTGGCAGAAGCGTGCGTTTCTGGCAAGTGTCAGTCTCTTTACGCTGACACTTGTAGCGGGTAATCCGGAGATATTGTTCCAGGAAATGTGCCTGATCATGATCTATGTCGCAGTCCGTTTATTTCATTATGGTTGGCGGGCCTGGCCAGCCGTTCTTTTGTCTTGTGCCGCCTTTATTCTGGCCTGTCTTATCTCGAGTGTCCAACTGTTTTCATTTCTTGAGTATCTTCAGGAGAGCTATCGCCTGGCCATGAGGCAGACCGGACTCGAGAGCGGTTATCTGTTCAAGCCCGAGTTCATTCTACTTCTCTTTCTACCGAAGGTTCTGGTGACCCGACAGCTTGAGACCTCGTACTTCATGGGCACTCTTTCCCTGCTGCTCGCCCTGATCGCACTCATTAAGTACAGAAAGTGGAATAGTCTCATGGCTTTTCTGGCTATCGGCCTGTTTTCGCTGGCTATCCCCTTTAATTTCGGCGCTGCCCATGACCTGATCAGCATGATACCCGGTTTTGAAGTCAGCCTGAACCATCGTATCCTTTTTGGCCTGGCCCTGGCCGTAGGTTTTCTCGCGGCTGCCGGTCTCCATGTTCTCTCGGAATCAAGCCGCCGCTCGACGCAGAGATTATTCGCTCTCAGATCAGACCCCCTGCAGATACTGAGCATCGGTCTTGTTCTTCTGATGCTTTATCTGTTTTTATTCCATACATTCTGGTATCTGAAGCCTATTGCCAAAATGTTATCCTTATCAGCCTACACCCAACAGATCACCACCTTACTCATTTTTTGGGGACTGGGATTACTGGCTGCAGTCACAGTCACTTCCACTCGCTCCGATCGAAGAAATCGTTTCATCCTTCTGTTTTTCCCACTCGTGATTTTTCTCGAATTGTATCTGGTCTATCATTCGCTCAATATCGCCTGTCGATCCGACAATTTGCTGCCACCCTCGAAAACGGTGCCCTTCTTGCAGCAGAGCCTCGGGAATGAGCGATTCATCGGGCATTTTCATACTCTGAGACCGAATCTGTCCATGTGTTACAATCTGAATGATATCAGGGGCTATGATGCGCTCGAGAACAAATATTACTATACCTTGCTCTCGTTCTTTAATCCGGAGATCACTAAGAATCCGGTCCAGCCCTGGAATCGGCCCCATTGGAAAATACTGGACCTGCTCTCGGTGCGATATACCCTGTCAGACAAGTCCATGATGCCTCAACAGCATTTCTATCGCCTGGTCCATCATTTTCATAACGGCGAGGTCTGGGTCCACGAGCGGACCGGGTATTTGCCGCGGGCATCCTTCTATCGCTCTGTAATTTCAGAGACAGAACTGGCTTCGATCAAGGACTTTTTTGATCAGGAAATGTACCGGACCCATGTTCTGGTAGAAGAGAATGCGACTGCACAAAGGCCCATACAATCACTGCTATCTGTTAATCCGGACAAGGACCGTCATCAGTCTTTTTCTCTTCATGCCTTCCTTGAACGACCGAACCGTGTGCGTGTCGAGTATTCTGCGGCGGATGATGGGATCATGGTCGTTAATAATGCCTTTCATCAAGGCTGGAAAGCCTTGGTAGACGGTGAAATCAGGGAAGTTTTCAGGGCTAATTTTGCTTTTCAGGGTGTCCGGGTCCAGGCAGGTAACCATATCGTCGAGCTGATCTTTGCCCCCTGGTCTTACCAATTGGGGCTTTTTCTGAGTCTGCTTGGTCTGTTTTCCTTCGTGATACTGAGCTTTTCTTTAAAGCCATCTGCGAAGAGCTAGTGTCCAATAGCAAAAATGCTTGATATTATTAGACAGGATTACAGGATAAACCGGATGTTTATAACCATGAGAGTTTCAGACTCTCTATCCTTTATCATGTTCATCAAAAAAATGATCACAACCTGAGGAATGGAGGAAGGGCATGGAACATCAAAAATTAAGGAAAAGTGATGGTTGAATTTTAATCAGTAAGAAGGAATAGTCAAATCACCTGAGTTCCAGCTCGTTCATTATCTGAAAGCCACGAAAACCAAGGTCGGATTACTCCTCAATTGTGGACAAGAAAAGGGAGAGGTACAACGAAAGGTACAAGACGTGAATTCGGATGTACAGGATTAATCAATATCCAGAACATCCTGTTATCCTGTCAAAAATAGCATCAGGCAATTATGCAATCAAGCACGAGCCCCCTTGTGACCGGGTCAGACCCTTATGTGCATAACCTCTGATTATTCTCTCGGCTTGTACATTCTGCTGTTTCGGACATCGACAGATTCGAAGCTCAGCTAGAATTACGGGACCTCGCGCCATATTTAAAATATCAATAGTTGAATGAGAGCTATTGAGAAAATATCTGGATTGTCTTGCGTTGGGGAAGAAAAACAATTCATTCTGCCCGGAAAGGAGAAGGCCGATGGAAGAAGAAATCAAAGTCGGATGTGCCCGCCCGACGGGAGGTCCTGTCGGCGAATCGCCGCCACCTGAAAACAAGTCAGAAGACACGATTATAAGGGAGGTCAGGTCAATGATCAAAGTAGGTCAAAAGGCACCGGATTTTACAGCTCCGGCTTATTTCAAGGGTCAATTTGTCAGTAAACAATTATCATCATATCTGGGTAAGTGGGTCTTGCTGTGTTTTTATCCCGGCGACTTCACCTTTGTCTGAGCGACAGAAATTTCGGCAGTTGCCGAAAAGCACCCCGATTTTCAGAAATTGGGGGTTGAAGTTCTGTCCATGAGCATTGATAGTGTTTTTGTTCACAAAATGTGGAATGATCATGAGCTGTCCAAAATGGTCTCGGGTGGTGTACCTTTCCCGATGCTGTCCGATGCGGGCGGCAAGGTAGGGACAGTGTATGGTGTTTATGATGAGAATGCAGGGGTCGAGACCCGGGGGCGATTTATCATCGATCCCGACGGGGCTGTCCAGGGCTATGAAGTCCTGACACCACCGGTCGGACGTAATGTCAACGAGACCTACCGCCAGGTCCAGGCTTTTCAGTTGGTCCGTGAAAGCAAAGGCACCCAGGCGACCCCCTCCGGCTGGCAACCCGGCAAAATGACTCTCAAGCCTGGTCCCGACCTCGTCGGTAAGGTATGGGAAGTCTGGAAAACGAACATGGCCTTCGATTAATAAACGCGGAGCATGAACAGGTTTTCATACTCCCGATAAGCGGATAATCCAGATAGAACGGGCCGGAATTGATCGCTTTTCCGGCCCGTTAGTTTTGTATGATTGCCTTTCCTTTTGTCATACTCAACATACCCCTTATAACTTGACAAGGCCCTTCGGCATTCATAGCGTTAACCAATTCAGGAACACAATACGATGAATATTTTCTTGATTGTAGCCATCATATGTGCGCTCACACTGGTCATGATCATGAGCGGGCGTGGTGGCGGCAACTTTTATGTAGCTGCGCTTGTTTTCTTGAGCGTTCCCATGCATACGGCTTCCACGACCAGCCAATTCATTCTGTTGGTCAGCGCATTGGTGGGGGCGATTGTCTTTGGGAAGGCAAGGACCATGTCGTGGCCACTGGCGTTTTTTTTTGGTGGGCTGAATGCATCCATGGCCTTTGTCGGGGGGTTCATGGCCCATTCTTTTAGCGGCACACTGTTGAAGATCATCCTGTCCATGCTGTTGTTTGTTGCTGGCATCGCAATGCTGTTTCCCGAAAAACAAGCACACAGGACGGCCGTTTCTCGCTTTGGGTATTGGAATATCCACGAGGGCGATAATTTGTATGTGATCAATCTATGGATGGCGGTGCCATTGACCATGGCGACCGGTTTCTTCTCAGGAATGGTGGGGATTTCGGGAGGATCATTCCTGGTCCCACTCATGGTGGTTGGCTGTGCTGTGCCCGTGCGCAAAGCGGTTGGCACTGCCACAGCCATACTGGCAGCTACTGCATTGACAGGATTTGTCGGCAACTCGCTGCATGGAGGTTTTGACCCGGCCCTGGCACTTCCATGTGGGGCTGTGGCGGTCATAGGAGCTTTGATCGGCAGTAAGATCTCGCTTAAAACAAAGCCAAAAAGCCTGAAAACCATCTCGGGAATCCTCACGATAGTAGCTGCGATATTCATGCTGGCCAATGCAATTACAGGCACATGACAGAACGGTACTGCTGAATCCGTGTTCAATGATTGTGTTAATGCAAAACCTCTTACCCTTTATGCCCTCTGTGGTTCATTACGAATCGCTGAGTCGAAAAACAACCGTTTAGATGTCGAACCAGAATTGACAAATAATCGTTGACATCTTTGACATGGATCGGTAAACTTGAGTTCTTGTTGGACTCGATTAGCTTTATCGTTCAGAAAGGTGGAGTGGGTGATGGGGCTACGTGAGTGGTTGAGGCAGAACGTGTCTTTTTCGCTGTGGGGCCCGCCGCGTCCCACCATACCTCCGGGTACTTCGTCGTTGTCGGGTCTGTTGGATGCGCTGGACGAGATTGCACAGGAGCACACGGAGTTGCTCGACTCGGATGTTCGCAAGCGGCTCTGGCAGGTGATCGAGCGACGCTACGTCAAGCTGGACGCGACATATGAGATTCCACAGGATCTAGGCATGGCCTCCGAGGCTGGGAACCGGCGGCTTCGGGCAGCACTGGCCCAGCACCTTGGAAACTTGATCGCGATCGCAGAAGCTTTCAGGCTCGACAGCGAGGCGAAACGACTACGTACCCTACTGAACCCGGCGGTCAGATCCGAACCGCACGGGCATACGTACGACTACTTTTTTGCTGCGCCTTGAGTATGGGGCGGCCCCGTCGCTCGCAGCGTATCGTCGGTGTAAGCCCGTTCGTCACATCGCCGCGTGAGGGTCCATTCATGGGGAGGCATTTATGATAAACCTCGAAAGAGCATCTGCGTTCATCAGAAGCAAAGGCAACGAAGTAGAACAAGCCCGACTCAAGTATTTCTTGTCAGATGAACGTCCTGCTCAAGAAGTGGTTGCCAAGTTCTGTGCGGGTCAGAGGCCAGATGGCGGTTGGTCGCCGTTCTGGGCGAAGGATTATTCCTCCCTCGACCCTGGAAGCCATCCGGGCCTTAAGGTTTTGTGGACGGTTTGTGAAACAGGAGGACTCGCTCGAACCCGCGGCCCGTCCGCAACACAAAATTCCTAAACCATAATCCTATTCTGTGATCATGGAACACAATGAAATATATGTTGGCACATTCGCTGTCTTGACTTGAGATAGTATCCAGGCAGCCGTTGACTCTTCTTCAATGTAATTGTATATTGGACACGTTTGCCGGGTCTGGTTACTTCTGCGTTTGCCCCATAACCAGACCTGATAGAGTTTGCCCAATGGATAGTTGAATGTGATAAGGTATTGACCTTTTAACGTGATTCTCTTCTGAAAGCGTGTGGGTTGGGTTGCCTAAAACAGGACCATTTGAAGAATATAGCGCTAGATATGATGAGTGGTTCGAAAGGAACCTGACTGTCTATCATTACGAATTGGAGGCGATTCTCGAACTACTCCCCGCTCCTGAAGCCAACGGTTTGGAGGTCGGCGTCGGTTCGGGCAAGTTCGCTGTGCCTTTGGGTATAAAGACTGGCGTGGAGCCATCAGAGAAGATGGCAATCAAAGCCGTAAAACAGGGAATCCGCGTTATCCGCTCTGTCGCGGAGGACTTGCCATTCTTCGATTCCACGTTTGACTATGTGCTGATGGTAACGACGATCTGTTTTGTTGATGATATTCTAAAATCGTTCAGGGAAGCGTTTCGCGTGTTAAAGCCCTACGGATGTATCATTGTGGGATTTGTGGACAAAGAAAGTGAATTGGGAAAACAATATAGGGAGAAGCGGAATGCAAGCGTTTTTTACAAAGAGGCTACCTTTTTCTCCACACAGCAAGTGTGCACCTATCTCACAGATGCTGGTTTCGGTGATTTCACTTTCAAGCAAACCCTTATTCCTGGGGAGACAAAGGTCATGATTCAGAATGGCTTTGGTAGAGGAGCTTTTGTCGTAGCTAAAGCAGTGAAGAACGGCAAGAGAAAGCACTCTGCTCGGAAGCGTTTCCCTTTCGAATGCTGAGATTTTTCCATTCGTTTCAAGACATTGCGGCAACCAGAACTGCGCTACATTCCATATGCGTTTATGGTTGATCCGCACTGTCCTTAAATTTAAAGCCGCGGCGATTGAGCAGATCAATCAGTTCGTCCGGGAGCGGAGCAGTAAACGAGAGGTCCCGGCCGCTTGCTGGGTGCGGGAATTCCAGTCGATAGGCATGCAGAAAGAGGCGGCTGTGTCGGTCCGGTTTTTCTGGGGGTGAGGCATACCGGCTATCGCCGATTAGGGGAAAACCACATTGGCTGAAATGGCGGCGGATTTGACGAAATCGTCCGGTCTCCAATTGAATCCGGACGAATGAGGTCCGGTCATTCTGGTCAAGGACCCAGTAATGGGTGCGGGC
Source organism: bacterium (assembly GCA_016934675.1). GTDB lineage: Bacteria > CSSED10-310 > JAFGSJ01 > JAFGSJ01 > JAFGSJ01 > JAFGSJ01. The sequence goes on from JAFGSJ010000042.1 coordinate 34,537, forward strand.
CGGCTGTGCCGGTCGCTGGGACGTGCCGGGCTTGTGTTCGAGCGGCAGGTCAATGACATCCTGATCGGGCGTAATCCGGCCTTCGAGTGCGGCCAGGTAGATTTTGGTCCATTGATGCTCTCGTATCTGGCGGGCCATGACGACCTGGGCTTGCCGGGTCAGACCGAATACAATCAATCCCGATGTTTCCCGGTCGAGCCGGTGGACAGGTGAAGGTGCATAACTCAGGGACCGGGTCCGGTCCGGTTGGGAGTGGGCCCAGGCCAGGACCCTGGCGGCCAGGTGGTCGGATGAAACGCCACTCCCGCCATGCACGGCCAGGCCGGCCGGTTTGTTCAGGACCAGAATCTGGTCGTCCCGGTATATGATGGGCGGCAATGGTGCCGGGAAGGTGGGACTGGATTCCCGCTCGAAGCCAATCAGGTCCTGCCTGGGGATGAACAGACTGACCCGGTCGCCCGGCTCGAGGCGGTAATTGAAGGAGGTCCGAGCCCCATTCACCTTGATCTTTTTGGTCCGTAACCAGCGATAGATAACTGAATGAGGGACCGCGTCCAACACCTTGTTTAGAAAGGCGTCAAGACGCTGACCCGCGTCGTCCGTGCTGATCACGATTTCCCTGAGGGCCATGGCCCGTCCATCGTCCTTTCAACGGCCCAGTAAACGTTTAACCGCTTCGGCAACCCTGTCCGTAGGCAAGGTCAGCGAGAAACGAATATAGCCTTCGGCTTTCTTACCGAAGCCTACCCCCGGCGTCACCAGCAGGCCATATTGCTGCAGGACCTGCTTGGTAAAGTCGAGCGAGGTTTGGCCTGCCGGCGTTCTGACCCAGATATAGAAAGTGGCGTCAGTCCGGTAGTAAGACCAGCCAAGCTGATCGAGGCAGTCCAGGAGCATGATCCTTCGTTCGGCATACGCGGCCATGGTGTCCGGATCGGGTCGACCGCCCCGGACCATGGCTGCGACACCGGCCTTCTGGATGGGATCGAAGACACCGGAATCGATATTCATCTTGATTTTCAGGAGAGCAGCGATCACGTCCCGATTGCCGACAGCCGCGGCCACCCTCCAACCGGTCATGTTATAGTTTTTGGACAGGGAGATTATTTCGAGCCCGACCTGACGGGCCCGCTCGCATTCGAGCAGGGACGGGGCCTTGTACCCGTTGAAGGTAATATCCAGATACGAGGCATCATGGCAGACGATCACTCGGTTCTCTTCGGCAAAGGCGCAGACCTGTTCGAAAAAATCCCGGTTGGCACAGGCCGTGGTCGGATTGTTCGGATAGTTCAGAAAGAGCAGTTTAGCTTTGCGGCGGACCTGCTCGGGAATAGCCTCCAGGTCGGGCAGAAAATCGTTCTGCTCCTCGAGAGGCAGAAAATAAGGCGTGCCGCCGGCAAATAGGGTCGAGGACAGATAGACCGGGTAACCGGGATCGGGCACCAGGACCACATCGCTCGGATCGATCAGGGCCAGGGGCAGGTGGGCTATGCCCTCTTTCGAGCCGATCAGGGTCAGGACCTCGGTATCCGGGTCAACACCGGTCACACCGCGTCGGGAATAATACTCGGCGACCGCCTGTCTGAATGAAGCCATGCCCTTGTAAGAAGGATAGCGATGGTTCTGACCCAGGGCGGCCTGGCGGCACAATTCCTCGACAATGAAGCCCGGTGTGGGCCGGTCCGGGTCGCCGATCCCAAAATCAATGACCTCGACACCTTGCCGGACCGCCTCGACTTTCATCCGGTCGAGCTCGTTAAACAGATATGGCGGTAGCAGGTCCAACCTCTGCGAAAATCTTATGGGTTTCATAATCATTCATACCTTTCCAGTCTTATGCTGATCGTGATCCAAGTCCAGATATCCTGGTCTATAGCAGTCAAGCCCGATTCGGTCAAGTCTGGATACTAATATACCATCCACATTGTTTGAAACATGATTTGGGAAAATAATTTTCAATTTTCCGATCTTCCTCGACCAAAAGGTTGAGAAAAAGATCAACCTTCTTCCTGATTGACGGACTCTGCTTCATTTTTTATTCTTATATTTAAAGAAATATTTTTATAAACGCTTGTGATTGGAGGTTCTGGGATGAAAGTTGGGGACCTGTTGGATGCAATCGAGCATTACAAGAAAGACCATTCGGATATTATGGATTGGGATGTCTATGTCGAGCAGCTCCCTGAAAGTCAACGTTCGAGATATATAACCTGCTTTTTAAGGGACAGCGAGGGTTGTGACTACTGTAAGTGTTTCGGGAATAGCACACTCTGGCCGAGGCAGAAGATAATTACAATAAAAATAAATTATTAAATCCAGTTGAGTAGGTGAAGTATAATGTATGACCATCAAAGGAGTTGAGTATGAAACAGAACTATTTTATGAAAATATATTTGCTTTTGATATTATGTATTTTCTCAGTGCCGGTTTGGGCACAGATGGTCAAGGATGGACAATCTGGGCTCGATGCGATGGTTTTTATTACCCCTGAATTGAGGACTGTCGAGACAAATGAAGATTTCAGGGTGATCAAGGAAAGCTTCGTTTCACAACAAGGATGTCTTTCATTTCTCACAGAAAAAGGGAGCGAGTGGTCGATTATCATCGACAAGAGGCGTGGTGTGCCTTCCTTGATTGACGGAGGGGTTTTGCCTATTATTCCTGGTTTTATGAATGATCTTGATTGGCAATCATTCGAACCCGGTTGCACCTCAATTCAATGCCTTTCCAAGAAGAAAGTGGAAGAGTGCGCCCGAGCGTTTTTAAAACGTTATGAAGGACTTTTCCCTATTTCCCAGGAAGAATTGGTCCTGGATCCCGAAGGGACACTGCCGTTCGGGGAGTCTATCTATATGCTGAGATTTCAATGGATTATCGATGATATTCCGGTTGAAGGCGGTTCGATTTTTTTCCGGATAAACAGCGGCAATCTCTTACAAGTTGCATCAAGTCATATTGCACCAATGAATATAAGCACGGAGCCTCAAATCACGGTTCAGACAGCGTGGGAATTGCTCGATGACTATCTCGGTAAAAACGTTATTACGGAAAACGACCGGATTCTGGGGCCTGGCGAACTTGCGTTGATACCCATAACCCCCCGGGGATTGGACGCTAACGTTTATCTGGGTCCTATCGGGGAAATGTATGATTATATTCTGTGTTACAGGCTTGTCTTCGAGAGACCGGGTATCATCGGGACATGGGAAGCCCTGATCGATGCTCATACGGGAGATTTGATCCGGTTTGTCGATGCAAATCGGTATGGCAACATCCAGGGTGGTGTCTATAAAACGGACCGGAACCCGACCCAGACTGAGGTAATCATGCCCTTACCATTTGTCGATTATGGTACTGGCTTGTTTTCTGATATAACAGGTTCATTCTCAGGCACAAGCGGGACTTCAACCTTGACCGGCAGGATCGGCAGTACTGGTGTGGTCGGGGGCGTGGTTATCAATGATAACTGTGGTCTGATCTCACTTTCGGCGGACCCGTACGGTCTCATCGATTTCGGTTTTTCCACCGGCACTGACTGTACAACACCCGGTTTTGGCAGTGACGGTAACACACATGCCGCCAGGACCCAATATTACAATATCAGTTGGGTGAAAATTAAAGCTTACAACTATTTTCCGGGAAATACATGGTTGGAAGGCTTGTTATCGGATAATGTCAATATCAATTCGACCTGCAATGCCTATTGGAACGGTTCCAGTATTAATTTTTACAGGTCCGGTGGTGGCTGCGGTAATACCGGTGAAATTCCCGGGATAGCCTTACATGAGTGGGGTCATGGCATGGATGATAACGACGGTTCAGGCGGGATAAGCCCGCCTGTTGAAACAAGGGCTGATTGGACTGCGATTTTGCAAACACATCAATCATGTGCCGGCGGTGGTTTTTTTGATGATTGGGACCAGGGCTGTGGAGTAACATCTGCAGGATACAATTGTGACGGATACGGTGATTGCTGTCTGGCCTGCTCGGGCATCAGGGAAGCGGATTGGGCCCAACATACCTCAAACACACCCTGGACTCCAGCGAACAATGTCGATGGTGGCGGAATACTCTGGGGACCGTGCGGTTTTGGTAGTTATCAGGGACCGTGTGGTTGGGAGGATCATTGTGAAGCCGGGTTTTCAACTCAAGCCCTCTGGGATTTGGTCAATCGAGACCTGCCTACATACTGTTCGATGGATGTTGCTTCATCCTGGCAGTTAATAGACAGGTTATGGTACGGCTCAATGCCGCAACTGGGCGATATGTATACCTGTACACCGCCCACATCGGATGGCTGTGGATCGACCAGCCTCTTCAATTTATTCAGGGCAATTGACGATACGGGAGATGGTACTTCGAACGGGACACCCCACGCCCAGGCAATTTACCAGGCATTTGCCCGGCACAGCATTGCCTGTGGTGCGGCGGGAGATACTTCGAATCAGAATCAGACGACTTGCCCGAGCTTGACGACCCCAACATTAACAGGCATTAGTGAAGACAATGATTCTGTGTATTTGAGTTGGTCGAGCGTTTCAAACGCGACCAGATATTTCATATTCCGGAACGACACCTCCTGCGAGGCCGGCTTTACTCAAATAGCCACGGTTAGTGCTCCGACAACATCGTATACCGATAATACAGTTATGGTTGGTATTAGCTCTTACTACAGGGTCCAGGCCGCAACAGCTAATGATGCCTGTGTGAGCGCGTTGAGCAACTGTGTCGCAGTTACGCCCCAGCCCTGTGGGGGTGAGGTGATGCTTGAAAAGGTCATTTATAATTGTGCAGCGACAGTGACCGTGATGGTGTGCGATTCTTCAGTTGTCAGTCCGGTCCAAGTCGAGGCATGGTCAACGACCGACAGTTCGCCGAAGACCATAACGCTCACCGGCAGTCCTTCCACCTATTCAGGCATCTTTGAAACGACATCAGGTCCAGCCGGACCTGAACAGGTCCAAGTTTCCGATGGCGACATATTATTTGTCAGCTACACTGACCCAGATTATTGTGGGACACCAGATGTTACCGTCGATATGAATTCGGCTATTGATTGTATCTATCCGGTCATCACTAATGTGCAAGTGACCAATATAACGGATTCATCAGCGATCGTCACCTGGCAGACCGATGAAAATGCCAATAGCCAACTAATGTTCGGGTTAGCGGTCCCACCCGATATCAATGTGGAGGACCTGACCAACTATGAAACCGAACACAGTCTGACATTGACAGGTCTCAGTGCATGTACGACCTATTATTTCACGGTAACATCGACTGATCCAGCCGGCAACTCAACCACGGCGGACAATGGCGGTGCTTGTTATTCTTTCATGAGTTACGGCCGGATATATCTTCTCGGGCCAGAGGATGTGGAATCCGGAACAGATGGTTGGACGCTCACCGGGGAATGGCACCAGGATACTTGCCGGGTCCATGGTGGTTCTTATGCTTTTAAGCTCGGCAGCACGGAGTGTCCGGGGACATATAGCAACGATTTGACCTCGGACCTGACCTGGGCGACGGCTATAGACCTCGGAAACGCAGGGCACGGCTTCCATCTGAAATTCTGGGAATATTACCGGACCGAAATAGGATATGATTTCTGCCGTCCCCAGATCAGTACGAATGGTGGGAGCACTTGGACAAACCTGGTGGTCCAATATACCGGAGTAGGGACGAGCTGGGCCCTGAGAGAAATCGACTTGGCTGATTATAGTTCGACCGTGTATATTCGTTTTGAATTTTATGCCGATGGTATTGGTGCCACAGAGGGATGGTACCTCGATGATATTGAAATCAGCAAACCCATTTCTTGCACGGCAGACCCGGTCTATCAAAGTAACACTTTTTCAGATAATTGCAGCGGTGGAGGTGCCGGGGATAACAATGGTTATATCGATGCTGGTGAGACAATCACGGTGCGGCCTGTTTTGAAAAATGTGGGGACCGAGGACGCGACCGGGATCAGTGCGACACTATCGACTACGACGCCCGGGGTCACGGTAACAGGCACAACCGCGACCTATCCCGACCTGGCTATCGACGAAACAGGGGCCTGCGAATATCCCTATTTTACTTTTGTGGTGAGTTCTGGTATGGCTTGTGAATCAAAGATAGAATTTTCACTGCTTATTACAGCCGTAACGGGAGGCGGTCCCTGGACCCAGAATTTCACAATGTTTGTGGGCGATATTACCTATACACCCGCCACTGCGTTTACCGAGAGTTTTGATGGTACAACCTTTCCGCCAACAGGCTGGGTTGAAACGGATGTGAGCGGAACTACCGGCGATTGGTCAAGGGTCACCAGTTCGACATATCCCAATGCTACGCCCCACAGTGGCGCGGCCTTTGCCAAGTTCAACAGTTACAACGCCTCGACCGGGGATATGACCCGCCTGTCACGAACAACAACGTTTTCCATTCCCTCCACATCACCGACAGCCACTGCGGTTATGTGGGTTTATCACGATACATTGTTAGCTGGGGGCGATGACCAGATTCAGGTCCAGACATCAGCAGACGGTTTGAGTTGGACCGACCAGGGTGATGTGATTCACCGTTACGATGGCACAACGGGCTGGAAAGAGCATACGTTCGATCTCTCCTCTCTCATCGGGGACGGGGATTTCCAGATAGGTTATCTCGGTATCTCGGACAGTGGCATGAATATGTATTTGGACGATGTATCGGTGGAGTATATGAACTCATCATGCACCCAGACCATATGCACATCCTGCACTCTACCGAGTGCGCCCGTCATAAACACCATCACAGATTCCAGTGGCAATTGCGGGTTCGGCATCTCGATCAGTTACAGCGCAGGCACACCTGTCACACGGCACGATCTCTATCGTGATGCCGTGAAAGTCGTTGATGGCTATTCGTCGGGCAGCAGCTATGATCCGGGCGATACGGCCTCACACAGCTATGTTGTGCGGGCCATCAATGGAAACGATTCCTGCTATACCGATTCTACAGCATCATCTTTTTCAGATACAAATAACAGTCCAACACCGTTCATAACAGGTGATTCAGCTAACATATGCCCGGCGGAGACCGTCCTTCTTTCTACTGAAGCCGGGATGAATAACTATCAATGGTATGAGAGTGGAAGCCCGCTCGGAGGGGCTAACACATATCAATACACGGTAACTGCGACAGGCAATTATACCGTGTCATATACGAACATGAGCGGCTGCTCCGGGACTTCCAATGCTCACGTCGTGACCATATCTCCTTGTCAGCCCAACATTGTATTCAGTTCTTATGGACTGTTCGTTGAAATGACCGGAAACGGCAATGCCTATTATGAAAGGGGTGAGAAGTGGTCGGTCGACGTTACCTTGACCAACACGGGCACAATGGACGCAACAAATGTGAGCGCTAGCCTGAACGGAAACGGGATTGAAGTATGTGTTCCCAACCAATCATTCGGCAACATCGCCCTAAGCGGGTCCGGGAGTGCTACCTTTGAATTCGTTATTTCGACCTCCTTTTCACCCTGCGGTGACAGTATTGGCTTTGACGTGGTTAACAAGGCCTGTTCGGAGTTGACGCCGGCGGGTCCGGACGAATTCGACCTGTTCTCGGTCAATGTCGGTGAGGGCAGTAGCAGCTCCGTGACCCTTTTCGGGCCAGACGATGACCCATATAATTCGGGCTATTGGACGAGCGGTGGTTCTTCACAGAGCGAAACGCACTGCTCACCCAGCACGGCGATCTATTACCGGGTCAACCGTAATAGTAACGGTGCTCTTGTGGACTCGATCTCTACGGTCGGGTATAGCGCGATTCATGTTCTGTTTGACGCCGGTGCGACCAATACGGGTGTAACGCTCTACCTTGATTATTCGATCAATGGCGGCACTTCGTATACCAATATCTGGTCACGGACAGGGGCCTCAACTTGGGCTTGTATCCAGGATGTGACACTCCCGAGCGATTGTGAAGGCATTACAGCACTCAAAATCAGATTCAGGTGCACTTCGGGCGGTGTCAATCAGAGGGCCAAATTTGATAATGTAACCATAACCGGCACAGGCTCTTTTTGGGATTGCAGTTACATTGGCAGTGGGACTTGCCAATCATGCGAACCACCCAGTACGCCCGTCATTTCCACGATCTTGGACAACGATCCCTGCTCACAAACGGGGATAACCATAACCTACAGCTCAGGTTCACCTGCAACCACTCATGATCTTTACCGTGACATGGTCAAGGTTGTTGATGATTATATTTCAGGTTCCGGATACGATCCTGGTGATACTTCGAGTCACAACTATGTCATCCGGGCCATTAATGGCGAAGATGACTGTTATACGGATTCGTCGGCAGTGGCCGAGACCGATGCCAATGGAGGTATAACCACAGCCCCGATCATCACCGGTCTTACCGACCACGATCCCGCTGTTCAGGATGGTATCTATGTGTTCTATAGTGCCGGTTCACCGTCAACATCGCATGATCTGTATATGGACGGGGCTGCCTTTATCACCGATTACGTCTCGGGAACTCTCTTCAATCCGGGTGATACGAACAGTCACAATTACGTGATCAGAACAAACAATGGCAGCTGTTATGCCGACTCGAACAGCCAGGTCTTCACCGATGCGGCCAGCGGTGTGCCACCGGAGATAACACCCCTCGCCTGGACCGATTCTACGACAACTACCTGGCCTGAGGAACCAACGGCAACAAATGGTTACATCCTGTATCGAGGCCAATTAGCTGATTTGCCCAATCTATTAAATGCCAACCAGGATTTTTGTATCCGATCGACCACAACCGGTTCCGGTGATACCTCGATCAGTACGCTTAGCGAGACTGCACCTGTCAATGATTGCTACTTTTTTATTGTCGTCGGCGTAAACGGGGCTGGAGAAGGCTCGGCCGGTTCTGCCAGCTCGGGTGAGCGGGAGTTGAACAATACCGGAACCTGTCCATAACGCTCATTATAGTCTATTAATGTAACGGATCAGATCAACGACCTAAGGCAGGATAACAGGAAAAGCATAGTCGGCAATCAACCACTCCCACTTCGAGCGTCCTGTTATCCTGTCTCTCTTTTCATGATTGTGTGTTACTTTATTCCATCGGGCACATCTCACCCAATAATGATGAATACACAGCATCACCCCGGATTGACTATCCATGATATTTCAGATTTTTGGCTCAGAGAATACGGTCATTTAATGCCAGTTTTGATCATAAATTAACAGTTCTTTAACATTGATTTAACAGATAGCTGCTATCTGTATATTGTTTTCTCAATGCCAAATTACTGAAATAGAGGGGGAGTCATGGAGCTGCTGTTGAACACCGATGAATCGGATGAATTAATGCAAGCCTATCATACCGTCCGGGAGCATGTCGCGCAATCTGATGCACAGTTGCTCTCGATTCAATCCCTTGCGGTCCAGATAACTCCTCTCCCACCGGACATGTTGGTTGATCTGGTGGCCGATACCTTTCATCGCTCACCTGAAATAGATGCTTTCCCTTTGATCGAGGACATGCAGCCGGTTGGCTTGATTACCCGGCGGAAATTATCAATGAGTCTATTCACGCGATTTGGTCACGCTTTATATGGACGAAAGCCCATTTCCAGACTCGCCCAAAGTCATCCGATTATCGTGAGGATTGATGACAGGCTGGTTTCGGTCATCAATCGGGCCCTTGACCGACCACAGGAGGATGTGTATGACGATCTGATCGTTGTGGACCGATTTGGAAAATACTATGGTATTCTCTCGGTCAAGCAACTGGTCCTGCGCCAGACCGACATGTTGGTCAACACACTTGATCAGCGCGCACTAGCTCAGAAACAAGCCCAGGAACTCGAGCGAATCAATACAATGAAATCGCAATTCATTTCATGTATTACCCACGAATTAAGGGCGCCGGTCAATACCATGATCGGTCTGGCCGAATTGATCCAGTTCGCACAGAACAGCGGTGATCTGAATAAAGTCGGTAATTATGCTTCACTCAGCTTGACAGCCGCCACTAATCTACGGGCCCTGGTGAATAACATTCTCGACCTGGCCAAAATCGAGGCTGGTCGTTTGGAAGTCCAGATCGATACGTTCAACTTGTCCCGAGTCGTGATCGAGGTCAAGGAAGCGACCGAAATACTCCTTAGAAACAAGGATGTCCGGACAGTTAATCAATGCCCGAGTCAGGATATCTATATTCAGTCGGACTCGATCAAGGTCCGCCAGATACTGACAAATATTGCGAATAATGCCGCCAAATTCACCGAGCACGGTCATATTGTTTTTAAAATCGAGTTTCGGGCTGATCAGGTCATATTGAGCATCGCTGATACAGGAGTCGGCATAAAAAAGGAGGACCAGAGTGAATTGTTCAAGGCCTTTTCACAGGTAGGTGATATCAAGACCCGTTCCCATGAAGGCACGGGACTTGGCCTGGTTATAACCAAGTATCTGGTCGAGCTGCTTCATGGCAAGTTATATTTCGAGAGTGAATTTGGTGTCGGAACAACTTTTATCGTTATTTTCCCCTGTAAACCTCAATTCAAAGAAAGAGAGATCAATCATGCCTGAGCGAAAAAAGATACTCATTGTTGACGATGATCCCAAAATACTGTTGATGAGTAAAGAATTATTGGAGATGGAAGGATATGAGGTGTCGACTCATGATCAGGCTTTTGGCACAACCAATAGGGCAATCAAGGAACAGCCGGACCTGGTCCTGCTCGATATCAATATGCCTTTTCTCAGCGGTGATTTGCTCGCTGAACTTATCAAAGACAATCGTTTGACGAGGAATATTCCCATCGTTTTCTATTCTTCGAATGATGAAACGTCATTGGCCCAAATGGCGACCCGGTACCAGGTCAGAGGTTATATCTGCAAGGGTGATCTGGTCCAATTACGCCGTAAAGTCAGGTATTATCTGTCAAAAACCATAATTCCGACAAACAGCTAGTGCTTGCATTGCACTCTTACTGCATTTTCTGACAGATTTCGCCTTCTTTCGGCTGAACAGACTCTGAACTTGATTTTTTCAATCCTGGTCTTAGTAATGTGTATAAGCCGGGGAGGCGAGAAAATGGGACCACAACCGCATTTGCCAATAGTTCCGGGTGTGTGTGTTCGGAATATGCGGGTAATGCCTATCCCCAAGGCAACGATAAATCTCGGTCTGGGCCTTGTTCAAACAGTGTTCCTCTGGATAGGTCTGGTGCTGGCATTTAACTGTACCTTTGTATGCGCTCAGGTCCCGTATCCGGAACTCATCCAATACAAGCATAGAATATGGCGAGTCGAGGATGGTCTTCCCCAGAATTCCATTTTAACGATTCTGCAATCCAGGGACGGCTATCTCTGGTTGGGGACCCAGGTCGGGCTGGTCCGTTTTGACGGGGTCCATTTCCATGTGTATACCAAGAATGATACTCCGGGCATGATTGGTCATCATATTCTGTCCTTGTTTGAAGATGCTTCCGGACAGCTCTGGTTCGGCACATTTGATGGAGGCTTACATAGTTTCAGGCAGGGCAGGGCTCAATCATATCTATCGGATAATGTGCTGCCGGCCAATATTATCAGGTGTTTTTATCAGGATAAGGACGGGGCGCTCTTGATCGGGACCGAAGCAAAAGGACTCTGGAAATTTGACCAAGGCTCTTTTTCTCAGCTTGAACTTCCTCCAGATTCTGCACAAATTTCGATCAGAGCCATGATCAGGGATAGTGCAGGTTGGCTTTGGCTCGGAACCGAAGGAGATGGCATCCTTCGAATCAACACGGACATGATCGAGCATTACTCACGCTCAAACGGATTGACTGATGACAATATATACTCGTTTTGCGAAGACCGGAACAAAACCATGTGGATTGGAACAGGAAAAGGACTGCTCGTGTATCAAAACGGCGTCTTTCAAAAACCGGGCGAAATACCGCGACTTCCTGATGATTTGGTCCGGACAATATATGAGGACACCAGCGGTGGTATCTGGATCGGAACACGCGCGAACGGGCTTTTCCGGATTGTGGACGGTGTTGTATACTGTGCGACATTTAATGATCCCGAGATACCCATGCTGACGATCATAGAAGACAGGGAATCAAGCTTCTGGCTGGGTACGATCGGTGGAGGCCTTTATCAATTATCGCAAAGAGATGTTGTGGTCTATACTAAAAAGCACGGATTAAACGATGATATTGTCTGGGCAATTGCAGCAGACCATTCGGGTAGAATTTGGCTGGGAACTTCTTCGGGCTTGACCTTCTATGAGCAGGGAGTGTTTGACCGGTATGACGCTATCAGTCAAAATATGATCTGGGCATTATACCCAAGCGAAGAAAGCGGCTTGTGGTTGGGTGTGCGTGGCGAAGGAGTGATCCAACTCGATCCTTCCGGGCAACTGACCCAATTCAAACACGGCTTGGTGGATGTCTCAATCTGGGCCATTCAGGAAGACGAGCACGGCGATATCTGGGCATCTTCCGCCGGGGGGCTCAGTCTGATCCATGACGGTCTCATCACCAATTATACCATCGAGGATGGTCTCCCCTCGAACCGGGTTTTCAGCCTTTTGGCCGATGCGGATAATGTGCTGTGGCTAGGGACACAGGAAGGCCTCTGCAAAATGAGAGCGGGTCAGATCGAAGTATTCACTAAAGAAAACGGACTTACCAGTAATGTTGTCGTCAGCTTGTACAAGGATAACGATGGCATACTGTGGATCGGGACCTATGGTGGTGGCTTGAATCGACTTAAAGAGGGCACTTTTTGTGGTTTTACGAAGCAGGACGGTCTTTTTGATGATAGTGTTTTCCAAATAATCGAGGACAATGCAGCTCATTTATGGTTGAGCAGCAATAAAGGCATATTTCGCATCTCAAAGCAGGAACTCGATGAATTTGAAAGGTCCAAAAGCACGAGTCTTACCTGTCAATCGTTCGGTTTGTCCGATGGTATGCTCTCCCCCGAATGTAACGGTGGTTGTCAGCCGGCAGGAATTTACGGACCGGACCGGCGGATCTGGTTTCCAACCATGAAGGGTGTTGCCGTCATCGATCCCGACCACCTCATCATGAATAAGGTGAAACCGCTGATTTTCCTCGAACAGGTCCTGGCTAATGAAAGCCGGGTCGATCATCATTGTCTTAATGAATACGGACCGGGACGAGGTGATCTGGAATTTCATTACTCAGCCTCGAGTTTTGTTGTCCCGGAAAAAGTGCGCTTTCAATATAAGCTTGAAGGGTTCGACAAAAACTGGATCGAGGCCGGTACACGCAGGGTCGCTTATTATACCAATATTCCACCCGGTCGGTACCAATTCATGGTTAAAGCCTGCAATAACGACGGAGTCTGGACTGATCAAGCCCTTTCATACGATTTCACCCTGAAACCTTTCTACTACCAGACCCTTATCTTTCGAGTGTTTTTGATTACGGCTGTGCTTGCTATCGTGAGCGTTCTTTTGTATTTCAGCTATAGAGTCAGATTGAGAGTGGTTCGAGCGGAAGCGGCTGTCCTGGCCGAGCGTAACAAACTAGCCCAGGAAATCCATGATACCATTGCCCAGGGATTGCAGGGTCTGATCATAGTGCTGCAAATCATCCAGAACAAAATCTCGAAAGCACCATCTGAAATTTCCACAGAAATTGACAAAGCCTATAAACTGGCCCGCGAAACACTGCAAGAGGCCCGTTACTCGGTTTCCTGTCACGAGGGAAACTCGCGACATGAAGGTAATTTTCCTAAGTTCCTACAATCGAAGATTGAGCCGCTTTTTACTGAATCACCGATTAAGTTCGAGTTTGAAGTGAAGGGACAACCGTTTCTATTGTCGCCGATGAAGGAATTTTATACCATGAGAATTGCCCAGGAGGCCGCGAGAAATGCATTGAAACACGCTTCACCGACCCGCATTACCATCTCTCTAAACTATGACCATCCCAGCCTTCATCTTACAATAAGCGATGATGGGCACGGCTTCATTCACAACGCACCGGCAATAACTGAAGACAGTGGTTTCGGGCTCGTCGGTATGGCGGAACGGGCCAAACAAATCGGGGCGCATTTCAATATCTCCAGTTTCGGAGATTCCGGGACTGTGGTCGAGCTTATCCTGAATATCAACCGTCAATAAGGAGTCACGAGTGCTACGTGAAGAGAAAACCGTTACAATAATGATAGTCGATGATCACGCCTTGGTCCGCGAAGGCCTTGAAGCACTTCTGAACAGTATTTCAAACTTCAAGGTATTGTGTAAAGCAAGTAATGGTTATGAAGCAATCGAACTCCATCACCGTCTGAATCCGGAAATCACGCTCATGGATATTAAAATGCCCGGTTTGGACGGCATTTCCGCCCAATCAAAGATTCTAGCACACAATCCCGCCGCAAAAATTATCATCCTAACTACGTATATAGGCGGGGAAGATGTCTATAAGGCTTTCGAAACCGGTGCCCGGGCTTATCTCCTCAAAGATACACCTTTGGAAGAACTTCGGACTATTATCATGAAAGTAGTTCGAGGAGAAAAGCACATACCACCGGATATCGCACAAATGTTGGCCCTGCGGGTCGGCTCTCAACAGCTTACTGAGCGGGAAATCGAGGTCCTGGAAGCCATGGCCCAAGGTTTGACGAACCGCGAGATAAGTCAAGCCCTCTTTATCAGCACAAGCACTGTTAAGACCCATATCAACAGCCTCTTCAATAAATTACAGGCAAAAAACCGGACCGAAGCCATAGCTAAAGCCATCCAAAAGGGTATTCTCCATCCCTGAGTATCCGAATTCAACCCGCCCTTAAGCGCCGGTCAATCTGGTCAGGACCTGGCGGACGATGTCTTCGATGAAGTTTGTTCCGAGTTTCTCTTGATCAATTCCTGAGGACGATCGGGTCACGCTCTGACCAGGCTCTGACTGTTCAGGGCCCGGCTGCGGTTGCTTGATCTGCTCGGTGTAACTGGGACAGGTCAGGCAGTTGGGTGAAGGCGGTGCCTGACCGTAAAAGGAACGCAAGTCCATCAGTTCCCGGACCTGTTCGAAGCTGAGCCGGTTCTCGCTGCCCAATTGCCTGACGATCAGGCAGATGTGAGCGTAATGTTCGAGGGTCTCCATCCGAAAATGGGCCTGGACCAGGTCGCGACCAACCGTAACCGCACCGTGATTAGCCAGCAGGACCGCATCATAATTCCGGACATAGCGGGCCGTCTGGTCCGCGAATTCCTGGGTCGAGGGCGTCGTATATTCGGCAATGGGAATCGCTCCCAGAGAGACTATAACTTCGGCAAGAATGGTCGTGTCCAAAGGAATGCCTGCCACCGAAAACGCTGTGGCATGCGGCGGATGAGCATGAACGACCGCGTTGACCTCGGGTCTGACCTGGTAAATGGCCCGGTGCATCTTGATCTCGGTCGACGGTTTCAAAATACCCCGCCATTCATCGTTTTTCAGGTTGACCATGACCAGCTCTTCCGGCTTCATAAAGCCCTTGCTCACACCGGTCGGCGTCGCCAGAATCCAGTCTTCGGATAGCCGCACCGAAATGTTGCCGTCATTGGCCGCTACAAAACCCCGCTGATAAAGCCGCTGCCCCAGGTCGACCATCAGGACCCGACTCTCTTGCTCGGACGGATAATTCTGCTTTTGATTCATGATTCCTACCAGGTGATGCTCCTGTTTGCTATCTGGACCCCACAACCAGGCTTATTGCTGTTTATATATAAAAATTTCTGCTATTTGGCAAGTTGTGCTGAAAAGAGTTGTGCTGAACAGAAATGAGCTTTCTGTACAGGAGAAGGTATTCCTGCGTTTTGACCCAATCGGTCTCAATATATGATCTCAGCC
>JAFGSJ010000043.1 GCA_016934675.1 bacterium
CCTATAATCTGGTTGCTTGTGAGCTACCAGATTTTAGGGCAAAAAAAAGAAGATGTCAATTTTCGATCATTTTTTTGTCGCACACCCTGACAGCAGGGTCAGCTTGACATGCATCCAGAACATCAGGGCAACCACGCCCAGCAGCATGATTATGTCACCGAATATGCCCACTATTCCGGTCGTGAACAATTCATTCAACTGGACGACATCATTGGTCAATCGTGTCACCAATCGGCCGACCGGATTGCGACTGAAAAAATTGACCGACAGGTATTCGACATGGGCAAAGAGGTCCAACCTGATGTCGTGGAGCACTTTTTGCCCCATGTAATTCATGACCATGATCTGACCGTATTGGACAACGACTGATAAGAGCAGGGTCGCCAGATACAAGAGGCTATAATAGAAGACGCCATCGTATTTCTGGGCCGGGCTGAGTTGGTCATTCATCACGTAACGGTCAATGGACAAACGTATGAATTGGGGCCATAACAATTCGAGTCCCGAGGCCAGCATAATCATCAGGACTGACAGGAAAAACCACTTTTTGTACGGACGAACATAGTGCAAGAGACGCTTCATGAGGACATGATCGTAAATCTTGCCCTTGATCTCATCGTCATAACGGAAATTCGTCATTGGGATAGGGCCTCCTCAAGCTTCTGTCGCTGATACAGACTCCAGTAGAAACCCTTATTCGATAGAAGCTCACTATGTTTTCCTTCCTCGATGATCCGTCCTTGATCGAGGACAATGATGTGATCAAAACCTTGAATGGTCGAAATGCGATGGGAAACAACCAGGCAAGTCTTGCCAGACCATACGCCAGCTAAACTCTTCAAGACCAGTTCCTCGGTCTCGCTGTCCAGGTTCGAAAATGAATCATCAAACACGATGATGGCCGGTTCCACCATGAGGGCTCTGGCTATCGAGACCCTTTGCTTCTGGCCGCCCGAAAGGGTCACGCCTTTTTCGCCGACAACCGTATCATACTGCATGGGAAATCTACTTATTTCCCGGTCCATGTGAGACAAACTCGCTGCTGCCTTGACCCGCTCCAGATCGCCATCGTCCAGACCGAACCCGATATTGTCCCTGATCGAGTCGCTGAAGAGAAAGGTCTCCTGGGGAACAAAGCCAAAAGCCTGACGCAAGTTTTCCAGATCAAGTGTCTTCACATCATGACCATCGAGCCTGATTGTCCCCTGGTCCGGATCGTAAAAACGTAACAGCAGACCGATCAGGGCTGATTTTCCGGCACCGATCCGACCAATCAGAGCACACTTTTCACCTTTTGTGACCGTAAAGGATATATCGTTGAGCACCGGTCCCGCTTCGCCCGAGAAACCGAACGTGACGTGATTGAATTCGATCTGTCCCCGGACCTGATTCAGGCGGACCGGATGGGGAGGACTCTGGATTTCCGGGACTTGATCGAAAATCTCGGAAATTCGTTCCATCGAGGCGGTGCCTCGCTGGAGCATGCCCACGATCCAGCCGATACCGCTCATCGGCCAGACGATCAACCAGAGGTACTCGTTGAAGGCCCAGAAGTCACCGAGGTCCATCCGACCGTGAATGACCCGATCCAATCCAAACACCATGATGATGATCACTGAAAATGATGAAAATAGAATAACGATAGGACGAAAAATACCCTCGATATTCCACAATTTCATGTTCTGTTTGACATATTCGTTACTGATCGAACTGAAATTTTCGATTTCAGCCTCTTCCTGGGTATAGGTCTTGATGACTCTGATCCCGGCTACGTTTTCCCGGACTTTTTCGGACATCAGTGAAAACTGCTCCTGGACCTTCTGAAAGACCTTATGAATCAGCCCATCGAAATAGCCGACGACCAGGGCAATGAATGGGGCCGGGACCAGGGTCATCAGGGCCAGTTTCCAGTCCATGACCAGAACGAGCACGGCCGCGGAAAGGCCAAGGATCAAAATATCGATCCCGAAAATAACCGCCGGCCCGGTCGCCATCCGGACCGCTTCGAGATCGTTCGTCGCCCGGGCCATAAGGTCTCCGGTCGTATACTTTGAGTAAAAACGCGGGGTCAAACTCAACAATTTTCTGAACAAGGTGTTTCGCAGCTCGTAAGCGATCTTCATCGAGGCCGCCAGGTAATACATCCGCCACAGATAGCGGAAGATGCCCGCAAAAGCGATGACACCAAAGACGCTGAAGGAATAGATAAAGATCGTCCCGAGTGATGCCCCGGACTCGATCGACCGGATGGCATACGCCTGCAATTTGGGCGCAGCCAGAACACAGATATCCGTGATCACCATGGCCAGAGCGCCCAGGAACATCTCCCGCCGGTGGGCCATCAGATACGGTTGTAAACTTTTGACTGTTGCGCGGATCAACATATGCATTCACTTCCATTCATGGTCTGTTACGCTCTTGATCATTAGTTCTCTTTTGACATGTACTCAATATGAATCGGGGACCATACTTTCCGAAACTTATCCGGAAACTTGAAAACCGCCTATTCGTTGTCCCTTGTGATTCGACTCGGGAGGGATTAATACTTGCCGTGATTGGTCCAATGCTCTACAGCTTCGAGCTGTGATACTCTGAATCCTGCAATTTCATGTTTCAAGGCACCGATCCATTGGTGGCGGGGACATTCATGTTTTTTCTTCCCAAAGACCTGTCTGAATCAGGACGAATGACCTTCCGGGCCGAATTGGAAGCCGGGATCGTCGGTAGTGTCTTTGTCGGAGCAAATGCCCTGCTGGTTGTGCTCCTGAAAAAATATTTCGGCGCTTCCCTGCTTCAACTCGGTATCTTTGGCAGTATTTCCTCTATCGCTTATATTTCTGCCATCTGGCTCAACCGTCTGACCGAACAGATCAGGGCCCGCACACTGATTCGTTACGCCGGTATGGTCCGATCACTGCTCTTCATTCTCCTGGGATTTGTTCAAACACCGGTCGGCCTGATCGTTGTTTTCGGATTATCACAGATTGCGTATGCTGCCATTCATCCCGCCATGAGCAGACTCTGGAAAGCGAACTATAACGATCGGGAGCGGATGGAAGTTACGGGCTCACTCAACGCGATCCGATCGCTGTTCGAAATGGCCCTGGCCTGGTTCATCACCATGTTATTTGATTATAACGAACTGACCTTCCGGATCATCGTGCCGCTGTCCGGTATCTGCGGGGCAGTCAGTTTTCTGATTATCAGCCGGGTCAAACTGATCAACGGGGATACGGAAGATGTACCACCCCGTCACAAAAGCGATCGAAACATCCTGGTCGAATACTATCACGTCCTGATTAAAAACAAGCCACTGGCTTATTTTTTATTCCTGTTCTTCTTCTTCGGGTCGGCGAACTGGATCCACAATGTGTTGCAGGTGGCCTATCTCGAATAACTCCTGGGGCTCAGCTATCAGGAATTCTCGTTCATTCTGTTCATTATTCCCCAATTCGTGACCATAATGACCTTTCCCGTCGTGGCCCGCATGATTAATCGTCATGGCATTTTCAAACCATTCTTCCTGTTTTGCATCATCGATGTTTTCTACTATCTGATGATGAGCGTAGGGACCAATCTGGCCGTATTTGCCCTGGCCAAATGCCTTAAAGGTTTTGCTCAGGGCGGGACGAGCCTGTTATGGGCCATCGGTGTGCTTCACTTTGGCACAAGTAAAGCCGAAATCAGACAATTCGCCGCCATCCACCTCAGCCTGACCGGGGTTCGGGCCCTGATCGGTCCCTTTCTGGGACTCCTGATTGCCCATTATCTGGGCCTCGCCTCCATTTTTGTCTTCGCAGGTCTCTTCAGCAGCGTGGCCTTGATCAGCCTCGGCTACCGCTTCTTCATGAAACAGAATGTGCCGGATAATAATGTCACCGTTCACTCATAGTCTGCTCATACGACCATACATTATCGAGGACCTTTTCCCCTCCTGAAGTTCTGCTTCATTTGATTTTGATTTCAATATTCAGTATAGAAGGGGTGTTAGGAGGGAATAATGGCCGGCATGCGATTCAGACACCTTTTTCAAAAACTAAAACGGCTCCTTTCACACGATCTGTTTTTAGTTGCCATATTGGTGTTTATCATCTATTGTCTGCGTTTTGCCTCATTGTTTCCCACGGTCTGGGAATGGGATTCGGTCCTGTTTGCCCAGGGCCTGATCGATTATGAGGTCAAGGCCCACCATCCTCATCCACCGGGCTATCCCTATTATATCGGTCTCGGAAAACTGTTCAACATTGTCACCCATGCCCCCGATCAGGCCCTCTTGCTTATGACACTTCTATTCGGCTCTCTGACCTGCATGCCATTGTTCTATCTTTATCGAAGGTCTTCCGATCGGTTGACTGCATTTCTGTGCGTCCTGCTGGTCCAGGTTTGCCCTATTGTCTGGTTTATGGGTGAGAGGGCCATGAATGACAGTGTCGCCCTTTTCTGGTTATACTGGGGTTTACTCGTCTATTTCCCCTTGTCAACATCATGGAACAGATTGGTATGCGGTCTGGCTGTGCTGGGTTTCGCTCTCGGGTTCAGGCCCCAATACCTCTTGATCATAATCCCGATTCTCCTGCATTCTATCTGGTTCTATCTGAAAGCAAGGCAGATAAAACTCTTCTTGATTGTTATCATTGGATTCATGCTCATGAACCTGGCCTGGTCCGGTATCGTCATCCAGAATGTGGGCGGCCTCGATCAATACATGCACATTTGCTGTATCCAGGCCGGACACCTCGTCGAGGCTGAAAGCCTTTTCCAAAATGAACAGGTTTTTCAATTTCACCAACGTTTGAAACGCTTTTTAATTGATATCTGGGCAGTTGATGCTCTGGGCTATGCGATCATGTTTCTCAGTGTTCTCGGTCTGATCTGGCACAGACGTTCGAGTCACTCTGCCGATCTGCTTACCCTTGGTCTCATTTTTTCCCCGGCTTTTGTGATTATGCTGTTCTTTCAGAATGCCTATATTCTACGTTATTCCTTACCTTTTTTGCCTTTCATTGTTTTCTGGGCCGTGAATGCATTCAACCGGATTTCCAAACAAGTAACGGGGCGTAGCTATGCGGCCCGGGTAATAACTGTGTGTGTTTGTCTGACCTACATCGTGCTGATGCAGATCGAACTGAAAGAAATCCGTCAGAAACCGTTACCTCTCGAGAGCGTCCTTGCACAGTTACCCAATAAACTGACCCAACAGGAGCAGCAGGATTTCATCATTTTGGCCGACCGGCACTTAAAGCTTCACCTCGAAACTCGATTTCCCGAATATAAGGCCACAATCATGGTCCGTGAAAATATAACGGATCATAATCTTTTGAATGATATACGAAAGCATACCTATGCCCTCTTCGAAGGCCTGCGGGACATCGGCCATCGGCCCTTATCATCAGCCAGGATCAAATCGAAAATTATCCGGAAACTGAGCCGCAATCGTTATCTTAACGTGAGCCTGGTTAATGAATCTGTTATTCTGGGAGCCGGCTGGTCTCACCTGTATTACGATGAACGTATCAAACGGTATGGCCGGATGCTGGAAAAACAGGGCGAGATATTTCTGTTGGGCCTGCACAATCGCAACCTCCTGGAGCTGGAGGCATATTTCAGGGGCGACTGGCCCGGGCAACCACCGGAATTAGTCCTGCAGATCGATGACCGCACCCCTCAATCATTCTGGATCGCAGAACCATTTTTTATTCTGCGTCTTTTTCTCGAAGTTCCGGACTGTAATGATTCACTGCCCCACCGGGCAACATTGCTTCTGCGTGGCCCGGATGCCAACCACAGCCTCGACTCGAATGCTCTGTTCATCACGGAGATGGTCTGGCAGGGAAGCCAGGACCAAGGGATTTATTGATGGAGGGCCTGGCTTTCTGTCCCTGCAATTTGACATTTTCATCATTTCCCGGTATGCTTCGGTCACAGTTTCCGGTATTCAACCTGATCGGGTAGGTGATGAAATGTCGTTGATCGGCGTTATTCTTGCGGCAGGCAAAAGCACACGCATGACCCCCTTCAGCGATCATTACCCGAAACCGATCCTGCCGATATTGAACAAACCGGTCCTGACCCATCAATTGTTACAGATGAAATCCATGGGCATCACCGAAGTCATAATCGTAGTCGGTCATTTGAGCCATGAAATTGTGCGTCAACTCGAACGCGATCCGGTCGAGGGCCTGTCATTACAGTATATCGATCAGGGCGAAACACTGGGTATCGCCCATGCCGTCGGCAAGCTGGAGAATATCATCACCCGCCCCTTCATGTTGATGCTGGGTGATATCTATTTCATCAGCACCGAGCTCAAGAAATCAGTCGATCTTTTTCTCAGGAAAAAGGACGTCCACGGTATGCTCATATCGCGACAAGAAGCCAACATCGAGGCGATAAAGCGGAATTATGCCATCCTGCTCTCTTCGGATGGGTCGGTCAGACGAGTCATAGAAAAACCTCGTTATGTCGAGAACAATCTGAAGGGTGTCGGCATCTATCTCTTCGATTTGCCGATTTTTGATGCAATCCGTCGAACACCGCGGACGGCGATGCGCGATGAGTACGAGATCACGGACTCGATTCAGATACTGATCAATGATGGCTTTCGCGTCGAACAGGTCAACGCTGTGGAAGAAGACATGAACCTGACCTACCCTTCCGATGTTCTGGATATCAATCGGTTCGAGATGCGGCGCATGGGCATGTCCAACTTTGTTGATGAATCGGCAGTTATTTCAGAAGAAGTGACCATTCAACAGTGTGTCATCGGTCCCCGAGCCGTCATCGGGCAAGGATGTGTCTTGGATGCGTGTGTCATTTTTGCCGATGCGGTTGTGCCAGCCGAGACGCACATTTCCTATGCCATTTTTACGCCCTACCAATCGATCAAATGTTCAAAAGAAAACCATTTGTACCAGATTTCCTGAAAACACTCCCGCTCGTCTGGCCCTCTTTTCAGAAAGAAGTGGACAACATGGCAGATTTGACTTACAATTCCTGAACACAGCGACCCGTTATCATTGTGAACTAACTGCGTTCTCAGCAGGGGAGATGACATGGCCCAGAGACCATGGTTGGCGGTTGTGGCTCCAGCCTTCAACGAGGAAGACAATATCGAAGCTGTTGTCTGCGAGTGGCTCGATGTCCTTCGAGCAGACGGCCGACCCTTTGAAATCGTGATCGCGAATGATGGCAGCACGGACAGGACGGCTGAAATTCTGGCCAGGTTGCAGAATGCCCATCCGGAACTCGTCGTTGTTTCGGACGAACCCAATCACGGCTATGGTTATGCTCTTTCCAGGGCGATCAGGGCCGCCTCGGCTGACTATATCATGACCATGGATGCCGACGGACAATTCGAGATCAGGCATTATTCAGAACTGATGCAAGCCCTCGAACAGAAAAACGCCGATATCATTACCGGGTACCGACTCGGTAAAAAGGACACGCCCGTGAAAGTCTTCGCGGACAGGATGCTCAACCTTCTCGTCCGGGTCCTGTTCCGGGTTTCACTTCGTGATACCAATTGTGCCCAGAAAATTGCCAAACGCTCGATCTTACAAAGCATCACCATCGAGGCTATGAGTTATCCAACCCCAACAGAGATAACACTCAAGGCACACGCACTCGGCTATCGTGTTGCGGAAACCGGGGTCAGTCATCGGGAACGAGAGGCTGGTTTCTCCAAACTCCATCCCTTTCGGACCGGGATTCAATTTTTCTTTTTTCTCTTGTATTTACGGTTCAGGATAGCCCTTTTTCGAGCCCGGATTATCCAGACTCTATAAAACCGCGTTCAGATTGTAACAAAAGGAAAATAATATGGGGCAACGAGTATTGGTTACCGGTGGGGCAGGCTTCATCGGTCATCATCTGGTTCAGGCTTTACTTCGGGACGCGTGGCAGGTCACCGTGCTCGATAATCTATCGCTGGGCAAGCGTGAAAACGTATCACAAAAGGCTGAATTCATCCTGGGAGATGTCCGCGATTCTGGAATCGTATCGTCTTTACTGAGCCGGGTCGATGCTGTGTGTCATCTGGCCGCCAAAGTGAGTATCCGGGCTTCGCTCGATAATTTTTACGATGACGCCGACACCAATCTCATGGGCACGTTAAATCTGCTAAAACATATAGCCGGGAGCCCGGTCAGGCGTTTCTGTTTCGCCTCATCCATGGCGGTCTATGCGGATAGTATCACGGCGATACCTATTCCGGAAACGCATGTAACCTCACCGCAATCACCCTATGGCCAGGCTAAATTGACCGCCGAGTATTATGTTCGGACAATCGCCCGGGCGAATGGCATCGATTGGTTCAACTTGAGGCTCTTCAATACATATGGCCCGAATCAGACCTTCACGCCCTATGTCGGTGTGATCACGATTTTCTGTCATCAAATCCGGGCCGGGCAAAACTGTGTTATTTATGATGATGGCGAACAAAGACGCGATTTCATCCATGTTTCCGATGTCGTCCAGGGTTGGTTGAAAGCATTATCGGCACCGTCTTCCGCCAGTGGGACCTATAATATCGGCACCGGGACCGGCACATCCGTCAATGAAATTGCCGGCTTGGTCTGTTCGGTTTTGCACTCAGACGGGCAGCCCGTCTATCAACCGAATAATGCCCTGGAACTCAGGAATTCCATCGCGGACATTTCCGCCGCCCAAAAGGAGCTGGGTTATCAACCCCAGATTAAGCTCGAGCAGGGACTACCTTCAACAATCCGGCACATCATCGGCGAGCAGGTATGACCGATCAAATCCACCCAGCATTGTATCCGCATGATCGACACAATATTTTGGTGCTGATGTTGATGTATATCGCCCTTTTTCTCCTTTTTTTCGGGCCACGGCTCAATTCGGACAGTGCCCATTATTTCGAGTACGTTCACAGCATCGCTCATGATGGAGACATTCATTTCTGGAATGAACGTGCCTTGTATTCGCCCCGATACATGCCTGTTTTTCCGGGGCTCAATCATAAGAAAACGGGTTTCCCGATCAATATTTTCACGATCGGGCCGGCCCTGACCTGGTTACCCGGTCAACTTGCCATCAATTTTCTGGCCAATTCCTTTTCGAGTTTCTCCGATGAGACAGCTCTGAACACGTCCTATTCGCTGGCATCGCTGTATAATGCCACCGTGACGTCCTCGCTCTTGCTTTTCCTGGCTTTGATTCTCCTGTATCGATTGCTTCGATACTACTTTTCGGCGGACTGCTCTTTACTGACCGTCTTAATCATTGTATTCACGACCAATGTGCCTGCCTTTGCCTTTATCACGCCGGCATTTGCCCACAATACGGGTTTCTTTTGTGTAACCTGTTTTCTCTACTCCTGGCTAGTGGTCTACCGAGAAGGTGACCGGGCCCCGACTGTGCTTTTTGTCATCGTGGGAGCCAGCCTTGGCCTGCTCATGACCCAGCGATTGCAAGGTCTTTTCTTTTCGAGCGTTCCGATCATGCATGTGGTTTCTGTTCTGCTCGAGAGACTGCGGAACAGGGGCGACACGAATGTGGTTGGATTGATCGGACGATATTGTATTGCCGGTCTGACCGCCTGCTTGTTTTTCTTGCCGCAACTCGTTTCACAACTTACCATTTTCGGCAGTCCGCTGGCAGACCCTCAAGGTGAGCATGGTATGCACTGGGCTGATCCCAGTATCTGGATAGTTCTCTTTCATCAGACCCGGGGCTTGTTTGTCGTTAATCCCGTGTATCTCTTGGCCTTTTTGGGTCTCTTTTTCCTTTTCAAACGAGACCGATTATTGTTCTTCTTATTTGGAATCACGATCGCCATTCAGTTATATATCAATATGGTCCGACGAGATTGGTGCGGCGTCGGTTTCGGCATGCGTCGGATCATTGAATCCATACCTTTTCTGGCCTTTGGTTTTGCATCGCTACTCTCGTTCCTCGAAAAAAAATGGGGTCGGTCTCGCATTCTTAAAACCGGCGTTATCATTATCATCGCTTTACTCTCGCTGTGGAACTTCCTGCTCATGGCCCAATATTATTATGGCAAATATGGCGATCCCGGGGAAACATTGAGCATGTCTTTCCATCAACTCGTGCGCAACCAGTTCGACGAAGCGCCGGAATACCTCATGCATTTTTTTGACTCGGCCTACCCGTTCTGGGCGGTTTTACGCTGTATTAAAAACGGGGCCTGGCTCCAATCTGCCTCGATTATGCTTATCCTGATCGTGACCATATCGCTGTTTTTCTTGTTCGGTCACACCGTCGCACAACTCGGGCGACATTCCCGAATCGTGCCCATCTGTTTAGGTTTTGCTGCATTCTATCTGGTTGGGCTCAGTATCTATCTATTTCCAAATCCCTCACCTCAACGGACCATAGTTCCCCTGCAACTTTCAGAACTTACGGCGCAACAGCACCAGATCAACACCGGCCCCATGCTTCAAATCGACAAGAAAGACATATACCCGGGAGAGTCGAGTTATCTCCTGTTCGGACCAGCAGGCATATTTTTACGCAAGGCGTACTGGGAGTATTCCATGTCTCCCTTTCTTTCACACGGAAAACTGAATTTCCAGGACCGGTTTCTGGCGCCTGGCCATCAGGAACTTGATATTCACCTGCGACCAGTTCAGAATGTCAAAAGTCTTGACCTGGTCTATGGTCTCGAGAACATTCCTCCGGATATTCAACAACCGTTATTACGCATCGAACTGATTCCGGAAAATGAAAAGAAACAGGTTTTGTTTCTCGGGAGCGCAGACCTCGAACGCAGTGACACAATTGTTCTCCCCCTTAACTGGAAACTGCCGGCCCATCCTGAGACCGGTCGATCGTTCTGGTTTGAACCACCAGCCGAACAAGTCGTCTGCCGACAAATCTCACTTCCTCTTCCCGAAACGCTCACCGTGCACACGATCACAATCAAACCTGTTTTTGATCGAGGTCTCCTGACCCTTCATGGCCTTGCCCTGGGAATAGAATAGTATGTCTGACCTGAAATACCCGATATTTTAATGTATTTTGACGATTTCATCGGGCGGCTCACAACAAAGAAAGAAAACATACAACGAGGCTGGCTCATTATGACAGAAGGTGGTTTATGTAAAGCTTTGCATAAGGTGGTATGATATCACCTTTGGTTGAAGACATCGTCTTTCATGTCGAGAATGTATTGTGCAGGCAGCGCGGTCAGGTGTCTGGTATAACCTTTACCTGTCTTCCAATCCTTCTTATCCCATATTTCGATCTCAGGAAAATACTTCGAAGTTGGTTAGTCCTCCTCATCAAAGATCACTTCTTTGTACTGCTTTCCATTGTAGACACTGCACCGTTGACAGAAAGCAACAACCTTGGTCTTGACATAGTCCTCTTTTTTTTCTTGAAAACCTATTGATGTTCGATCGATAGCCGGATTCTTCTTTCTGCCAGGTATCGTAGGTCGTCTGATCGAAAAATTGGCGGACTTCCTGGTCGTCGTGTCGGGTTTTAATCAGGTGATTATCCATGAAGTCATGGAGTCTCCGGGCATCTCTAGGATTATCAGTGACAATATCCAGGATGTGTGTTCTCGTCTGTGAAGAGGGTGATATAG
>JAFGSJ010000044.1 GCA_016934675.1 bacterium
ACACGAAATCCAGCCCGGATGAGTTCTCTATCCTTCAGCCGATCAGCCGTCACGCTCGCATCAAGCAAATGATGATGCAAGCCATCGACTTCGAAGATCAGTATCAATTCGCGGCAGAGAAAATCAGCAATAAACTGCAGGACTGGGCGTTGCCTGAGGAATTGATACCCTTTAATCTGTCTGGCGTGCTGAGCGTATTTCCAGAGACACGCTTCAGCTTTGGTCATCTTTTTCCGCAGCATATTCGCATAAGGGCGCAACCGCGCATTGTAACCATAATTATTGGTGCGATCAGCGTGCATGTTTGATCATACCTCCAGAATTCCACCCCCCGGCCCCCGCCAGCGGGTGACAGAGCCTGTTCATGGCCCACAAGCGAATGCTCATCGGGTTCAGAAATTGATAACTATTCACGCTCACGGAGAATGCTCGACATGGCCATTTCTCACGGAACTGACTCGGTTTCAGTCTATATCCGAACTGCCGTTCGTGGTTCTTATTCAAGCAAACCACCTCTGCGTCATCCGGTCAATTGCGGTGACAGAATTCGCTTTCCTCTGTGTTCTCTGGGAACTCTGTGGTAGCGATTGAGTTCTGTGTGTTTCATGTCTGAAAATACATACAAATACTCAATTGGTACTCAACGGGACTGTCCCCCAATTTTCTTCTAAGTTAAACAGTAACGAACTGAACCGAGACACTATTGAGCACCATATTTCTCCAGCAATTTGACTATTTCAGGAAACCCTCTTTTCTTGGCAAAATCGATTGCCCTTCTACCATCTATTGTCCTCGCATTAATGTCAAGACCTAATTCTATGAGTTTCTTCACAATCTCTATGTTTCCTGAATTGCTGGCTGTAATAAGCAGTGTATTTCTATCAATATCCCGAACATCGACTCGTGCCCCTTTGTCGAGGAGATACATGAAAACGTCCGTTGCACCAGCCTGACACGCATCAAACAGGGGTGTTCGCCCATCATCTTCAGTCTGATTGACATCCGCACCTGCCGCGACTAAAAGCTCGACGACTTTGAGGTAATTATCCTCTTCTCCTTTCCCAAATACTCCAATCCCGTTAATAGCTGATCGACCAGAAGTTGTATTCGCTTTTATATCTGCGCCTGCTTCTAATAATATTTTCACAACTTCTGGATGTTTTCGTTGAGCGGCTTGTATCAATGGTGTAAAATTAGACCAAGCCTTAGCATTAACATCTGCACCATGTTCGATGAGTAATTTAACTATTCCAATCTGTCCCTGTGTTGCCGCACCATATAACGGAGTTTCCCCCAATCCTGTCCGAAAATTAATATCAGCTCCATATTTGAGCAATAGCTGGGCATATCTGAGGCCATTCCGCTCTGAAACCCAATAGAGTGGCGATTTCCCATAAAAATCCTCCTGATCGACTGTCGCCCCATTTTTGAGTAATTCTTCGATTATGGTCAACTTTTCAGCAGTAGGTAAATCCAATCTGAGGACTATGTGAATTGGACCATCATCATGATGACACGTTGCATTTGCGATAAACAAAATAATAACTATGCTCTTCATCAGAAGATTCACTATTGTTTTGTTGCTCACTTATGCACTCCTTTAATCTGGAACACAGCAATCACAAGCGGCTGCCTGCCCTGAATACGACAATCACGTTATCACTATCATGGTTCAGCGTCTTCCGAGGGGACAGTCAACGGGATGAGTCATTACCACTTTCGTCGCTCATTTGTGGTGAGTCCCCTAGTCATGAGAGGGAAACATGGATCATCATGTGCTATGAAGAAGCCATTCTTGAGGTAGAATTCCATAGGTCCCGAGGGATTGTCCGGGCTATCCTTCCGGGCTATAGTCACTACTGTCTTTCTATCCCGTGCTTTCAGTTCGGTGATAATTTCGTTCAGCAATCCGGTGCCCAATCCCGATCTCCTTAAACGCTTGTCCGGAATAAATAGGCAAGAGATACAGACTGTCTCGGGATTTACGAGACCAGTTGCATAACTCCAAATATTTGGCAAAAACGCAGCCGGAGCATATTGGGCGTATCCGACTGCTTTGTTATCCAAATAGATGATCGTGCCACAGGACCCAAACGACTTTTTAGTCCTGATCAACCAGTCAATCTTCAGACTCAATGCTTTATCCTTGTCAATCGTGATGCTATTTTCAATTCTTGCCTGAGACTCCCAATAGAGACAATACTTGCAACTGAAAGGATGATTATCCCATTCAGGAGTATCCTTAAGGTTTTCTTCAGTAAGATCAGCAAATGTTATCATGAGCGACAATCCTATCACCAGTCATGAGTCAACCAGAACTATTAATCATAGTATAATCTAATCGAAGTTGCCTTTAAAACCAAATAGTGTCATGATATCACATGAGATTCAACAGGAGTTACAGCTTGAAATACATTAATCAATAATTCGTTATGATTTATTGAAGCGAAATCAGTTTTTTTTCAACGGTCCTGTTCCATTCATTGAAGATTTTTTCATCAGGATTGTTCATTATGATGAACAAACCATTTTTCATCGAGGCATATGTTTATCGAGCATGCTTCATGCTCACATGAAACAAGAGAATCATTGCGGGTAGACATGGGAGTCCAACTCACTTCAAATGCTGACATTTGGGGGAATATGTGATATGCTTGGTTGAGCAATGAGCTGGTCCGGTTCGTTCATTCGGGCCCAGTCAACAAGTGTGAAACAAGATCGGATTGCATTACATTTTTAACCGGAAGGAGGAATACATGGCTGAAAAAGTTGTACCGATCAACAGGAAGAAGGTCATGCTCTACACGTATGGCATCATTGCCTTTGCTGCGTTGATCTGGATCATTCAGGGAGGGCCGCTCTATATCGTGGAACCGGCCGAAGAGGGACTTATTCTGACGTTTGGTCATTACTCGCATTCGACTGGTCCGGGTCTGCACATGAAACTACCGTGGCCGATCCAGAGTGTAATCATTTTGGAAGTGGCTACGGTCCGTCGAGCAGAGATCGGCTTTCGGACTATTGCGGCGGGTCCGCCGGCTAAATACCGTGATTTTCGGAATGATCCGGAGATGAGAAAAGAAGCTCAGATGTTGACCGGAGATGAAAATATCGTCAGTACGGATATGACTATTCTGTATAGGATTTCGGATGCGGTCAGTTATGCTTTTCGGGTCAAGGAGCCGGAAAAGGCGTTGCGTGACTTGGCTGAAGCTGTGGTGCGTCAGATCGTGGGTGATCATGCCATCGATACAGTCCTGACTACAGGTAAAGGCACGATCCAGAATGAGGTCAAGGAAAGTCTCCAGAACCTGGTGAATTTTTACCAGCTAGGCATTGTCATCCAACAGGTCCAGCTCGGCGAGGTGCAGCCACCGGTGGCCGTGGCCAATTCTTTTAAGGACGTAGCCACGGCCAAGGAAGACAAGGAAAGGATCATCAACGAGTCGAAAGGGTATCAGAACGAGCAGCTCCCCCAGGCCCGGGGTAACGCTGCCCAAATCGTGAAAAAGGCTGAAGCCTATGCGGCAGAAAGGTTAGCGATTGCTGAAGGTGAATCACAGCGATTCAAAGCAGTTGCCCGTGAATACCAGAAAGCCCCCGATGTGACCATGGCCCGTCTCTATCTCGAGACCATGGAAAGAGTCCTGTCCAAAGCCCATATGGTCGTGGTCGATGAAAAAGTCGGCGTGGTCAATCTCAACCGTTTACCGGAACTTGAACAGGGAGGGAAATAAGATGAAGATGAAATCATTGCCCTTACTTATCCTCATCATTATAGTCGGACTCATTTTTCTTCGCTCCGTCTGTTTTGTGGTTAATGAGACCGAACAAGCCCTGATCCTGTCACTCGGTAAACCGGTTCGAATGATCATTGGTAACCATGGTGAAGAACTGATCAATCTGGTCAAGGAAGATTTGAATAGCCGTCTGGGGCAGGTCAAAAAGCCCATTTCTCTGACGATTGGCGCCGGATTGTATTTTAAGAAGCCCTTGATCGAAAAAGTGGTCATTTTTGAAGACCGGCTGCTCGAATATGATTCCGAACCTACCGATATTGTCACGAAAGACAAAAAGCACCTGATGGTTGATAATTTTGCCCGTTGGCGGATAATAAATCCATTGGATTTCTACGAATCGGTCCAGACAGAAGCCAGGGTACATTCCCGGCTCGATGATATAATTTATTCAACCGTTCGAGAATACTTGGCCCAGAACGATCTGATCGAGGTGGTCAGGACTTCGGACAAACCCTTGGAAGGGATCGATGAACATCAACGGGTCCATATTCAAACGGGTCGTGAACGGATCATGAATGAAATCACTAAAATCAGCCGAGAAAAGGCCCTGCCCTTGGGTATATATGTGCTCGATGTGCGGATCAAGCGGGCTGAGCTTCCCTCCGAGAACGAACAGGCTGTCTTTGGACGCATGAAGGCTGAACGCGAAAGGATTTCGAAACAATATCGCTCCGAAGGACAGGAAATGGCCCAGCGGATCAAAGCGGACACTGATCTTGAAGTGAAGATTATCCTGGCCAATGCGGAAAAGGAAGCTGAAATCATCAGGGGTGATGCTGACGCAAAGGTAACCAGTATTTATGCCGATGCTTACTCGAATTACGAGGATTTTTACCGTTTTCAGAAATCGCTTGAAGCGATCGAGGCCGTGGTCAACGATAAGACCACAACAGTAATGAGCACTGAAAGCGGTCTGTTTAAAATCCTGTCAGGGCAGGCACCGAAGATCAAGTAATGGCCGTGTTGTCATGAGCCCATCGCAATGAACAGAGGGGATTTGGCTGATCTTAGAGCCGGGTCCCCTCTTTCTATTCCGGCCCGAGCGACTCGACGGCAATCGAGACATAACAGCCGAGGAAACGCACATCTTCACTGGTGATGTCCTCGAAGAAGCGGGGCATGAAACCGTCCGAACAACGGACCGAACATTTCACCAATGAGTGCCCGAAATAGGGAAATGGATCAGACAAGTCACATGAAAATGTCTTGAGCTGACCGGCATAATACTCGGATGAATCCTTGCATTCCCGGCCGATGTTCAGGGTGATCGTGTTGGGGACCGCTCCGTTATGCACCGAAAAGTTGACCCTGAACCGGGGCGCTGGATAACGAAGAACGAACTGGGCTTTGGCCGCACCGCGCACCCAGAAGCCTTCCCGGTCCATGGCCCATTCATAGCCATAGGTGTTGTGATCGGCAAAGGTAATATTATACGAGGGTTGACCCGATCCCGGGATATGTCTGACATAGGGATCGACCGAAAAGGGAACATAGTTCAACTTGGGATCGACATTGGTCGGGTAATTGGCAATCAGGCTCTGTTCCAGGGGCAGGAGCGTGTAGGGGAAACGGGTCGCGAAATTTCCGATATGATAATTGGACTGGAAGGGATTGAGGAGCAGGGGTGACAGAAACAGCCCCGCGGTGAGCCAGGTGAACCAGAGCAGATGAGGACTGAGCAGCCGGGTAAAAAGGAACAGGAAAACGGGATAGGAATTGATGAAATAGCGATTTCCCAGGGCTGCCCCACCGACATAATTCTGGGGCATGACTACGAGAAAAAGGAGTGAAGTCAAACCCAGGGCGATCAACAGCAGGATCTGTCTCCTGGTGCGCTCAATCAGGACGACCGCCAGGGCAACCATGGTCATGGGGAAAAAGGGCAACAGCCCACCCATACGGCCAAAAAAGAAGTAAAACAGGTCGGTCAGGAACATCCTGGCAGGGAGTAAAGCCGCCCGCTGCTTGATAAAAGAAAGGATTTTTTCCAGAAAGCCTGAGTCGTCTTTCACTTCGATGGTCTTGTCGGGTGAAATTTCAACCCCCCCGGAGGCAAATGTGCGGTCCTGCCCGCTGTACGGACAATCATCATAATGAAAGACTTTGCGATTCCCGCCTTGGGGATTGAAGTCTGCGGTAAAATAATATTGTAGTCCAAACATTGAAATGATAGTAGTAGCAAAGACGAGCCCGGCCAGGAGCACGCTGATGACTCGTTTGGGCAAAGAAGCACGCTGTTCGTGAGTGGCAGCCCCCTCGAACACATCAGACCGATCAAACAGATGGACCAGGATCGGGCCAAGAAAGAGCAAGGCATTGGTTAATTTCGAGAAAGCAGCCAATCCAAGAAGAACAGCTGACAGCGCATAACGGAGTTTTCCCTGGGAAAGCTCAGAAATCCGGGGATAACGTTTGAACGAATCAGCCAGAACATGCCTGGGGACCAACCACAGGAAATATCCGGCAGTAATCAGAAACATGTTCATGATTTCAGGCACAATGGTAAAGGCATAGACATAACCGACCTGAAGAATAAAGAATGAAAACGAGAAGAGCAAGGATAAAGTCGGTCCATTATAGCAACGTAGATAGACATAGCCGAGCACAATCATGCCCAGGAGTAACAGGCAATTCAGAAGCAGGAAACCGTTCGGATCGAGTAATCGGACCAGTGGGGCGGCAAACAAGGGGTAAATGATGGGCTTGGCATAATAGAGGGTCCGATCGACTTCTTTGAGAAAGACACCGCTGGGGCAGGTTCCCCAATCCCGAAAAACCCGGTAAACGTCCTGACGGGCATAGATGCAATCAAAATCATAGGCGAAACTCTGGCCCATGCATAGATAAACGGCAAGATCTCCCACGAAGCCGGTAATGGATTGTTGAAAATTAACTGTGAGGGCGAGACCGATCAGGACCAGGCTAAACGCGGCCAAAAAAAACCAATGATAAGGATAATGTGTTGTAGTAATCATTTGTCTTGTCTGTTGGCTCTCAGAGTGACATTTATCAAGAGCGGGTTAAGTCTGGCCACGACCTGGGCGGAATTGTTCCGAATTGAGCAGGGCCATGTTCCGTTTTTACTCCTTGATCCGGACTATATCAGCACCAACCTGATGCAATTTTTCCTCGATGTTCTCGTAACCGCGATCAATATGGTAGACCCGCGAAATCGTGGTCTGGTTTTCAGCGACCAAACCTGCCAGGACCAGGCTGGCACTGGCCCGCAAATCTGTGGCCATAACAGGCGCACCATTCAATTTTGCGACCCCGGTAATCATGGCATGGGGACCTTCGATCCGAATATTGGCACCCAGACGGATGAGTTCACTGACATGCATGAATCTGTTCTCGAAAATAGATTCGGTGATAACACTCAATCCTTCACTGACGCACATCAAAGCCATGAATTGGGCCTGCATATCAGTAGGAAAACCGGGATAGGGTAACGTTTTGATGTCAACGGAATGTGTTTTGTTCGGGCAGGAGATGGTCACAACATCACTATTCTGTTTGATACTTGCACCTGTAGCCCGTAATTTGGCGATCATGGCTGACAAGTGCTCGGGCACGATATTTCTGATGGTCAACGTCCCACCGGTTATCGCTCCTGCTACCAGAAAGGTGCCCGCTTCGATTCGGTCGGAAATGATGGTATGCTCGAAGCTTTTTAAGGTCTTCACCCCTTTGATAATGATCTGTTCAGTCCCATGACCGCTGATTCGGGCCCCCATTTTTATTAAAGCCATGGCCAGGTCAGATATCTCCGGTTCCATGGCCGCGTTTTCGATAATGGTCTCCCCTTCCGCCAAGACTGCCGCCATCATGATATTCTCGGTCCCGGTCACGGTCGGAATATCTAAATGTATCCGGGCGCCGTTTAGTTTTTTGGCTTTGACCTCGACATAGCCACCTGAAAGGACCACTTCGGCCCCCATTTTCTTCAGAGCATCGAGATGCAAGTTAATCGGACGGGCACCTATGGCGCAACCGCCGGGCAATGACAAACGGGCAAACCCAAACCTGGCTACCAGCGGACCCAAAACCAGGACCGAAGCCCTCATGGTCCGGACCAGATCATACGGGGCCTCCATGGTATTTATCATCCGCGAGTCAACATAGGCAGTCCGTTTATATTGTTCCCAAGAACAACCCAGTGATTTTAATAGGTTCCTGATCGTATCGATATCACGTAATTTGGGCAGATTATGGACCGTATTTGTTGCTCCATTGAGCAAACAGGCACACAAAATGGGCAAGGCACTGTTTTTAGCGCCTCCAACTGAAATTTCACCGGAAAGTTGATGACCGCCGCTGATGATAAACTTATCCATAACCGTACCTGATAATGTGTATAGTCAGCACCTGTTGCTGCGCCCGCACAATACAGTAATGCAAAACACCGAAGTTCCCGATCGATCGATTGGCCTAACTGTCAAGCCGACTGGCTCGAACCACCCGCTGGTGCCCCGCCAGGTCTTTCAAGCAGGTAATATATCCAAAATGATCAGTGTGTTCGATCAAAGTCATGACCCGCTGACAGACAAGATCGTCAACTTCAAGCACAATTATACCAATTTTTGACAGTTTTTTAAAGGAAGAGGCCACGATTCTGCGATAATAAGTGAGACCATCAGGCCCGCCATCAAGCGCAGAACGAGGTTCAAAGAGCTTGATCTCAGGCTCAAGCCCTTCGATTGCTGCAGAAGAAATATAGGGTGGATTGGAGACAATAATGTCAAAAGTCGGAGGGAGGGACTCATCCGAAGGGAATAAATCAGCCTGGACCACATTCAAACGGTCTGATAAACCCAGTTCAGAAGCATTGTGTCGAGCGATTTGGAGGGCGGCCTGATCACAATCCGTGGCATAGAATTCACCCTGGTCAAGATTGGCTGCGATAGCACAAATAATTGCGCCTGAGCCTGTGCCAATATCAAGGATACGGGGAGTAATGCCACTTTCGAGCATGGGGCGGGCTGACTCCAAACAGACCTCGACCAGTTTTTCCGTTTCCGGGCGAGGGACCAGGACAGAACGGTCCACTCTCAGGTCCAGTGAAAAGAATTCTTTACGACCGGTGATGTAGGCGATCGGCTCACGGTCTGCCCTGCGACGGACCAGTTCCTTGAAATAAAGCCGTTCAGTCTGATCGATCGGTTTGTCAAAATCAAGATAAAGGTGAAGGCGGTCCGTCTTGAGAACATCAGCTAACAGCACTTCGGCATCAAGCCGGGCGGTCGCGATCCCCTTCTCCTGAAAATAATGTGTCGTCCATTGAATGAGTCGTGATATTGTCCAATCCATGATCAATCAGTTCTCCCCCAAAGACTCGCCGGCCCCACTAGACCAATGAATAAGAGAGGCATCGCGTGGGAAAAAAATGCAGCCCTGCATACTCATATTCGATGTCACGAAGAAATGACCGACAGGTTCAGAAACACCCGGCCTTTATCGGCTTTGGACAGCACCGGTTTTCAGGGCCTCAGCTTGGTTGTAAGCAATCAGAGCATCGATCAACTCGTCCAGGTCCCCATCCAACACGGCATCGAGTCGATAGAGTGTCAAGCCGTTCCGATGATCGGTCACCCGGCTCTGAGGATAATTATATGTCCTGATCTTGGCTGAACGATCACCTGTGCCCACCATCTTCTTCCGCTCCTGGCTGATCTGGTCCCGCTGTTCTTGCTCAGCGATATCCAACAGACGGGCCCGCAGAATTTTCAAGGCCTTACTCTTGTTCTTGTGTTGCGATTTCTCGTCCTGACACGAAATAACAATACCAGAAGCGATATGGGTAATCCGGACCGCTGAATCCGTAGTGTTAACACTTTGCCCACCCGGACCCGATGATCGAAAAACATCGACGCGAATATCATTGACTTCATCGATTTCGATCTCGACCTCTTCCGCCTCCGGAAAGACGGCCACCGTCACGGCAGAAGTATGGATCCGGCCCTGGGCCTCAGTCTGTGGCACACGTTGGACCCGATGCACGCCCCCCTCATATTTCATACGGCTATACACGCCTTTACCTGAAATGGAAGCGATCACTTCCTTGAAGCCACCGACGCCGGTCGCATGCTGGCTGAGAATGGACAGGTTCCAACGACGTCCCTCGGCATATTTAGCATACATCCGCAACAATTCACCGGCAAAGAGAGCGGCCTCTTCCCCGCCCGTGCCGGCCCGGATTTCGATGATAACATCTTTCTGATCATGGGGGTCCGTGGGTAAGAGCAGTTTCTGCAATTCGAGTTTCAAGGTTTCTTTTTGCCGGACCAGCTCTGTATACTCGAGTTCGGCGAGATCGCGGATTTCCGGCTCTTCATGCTCATCCCTGAGTAACGCTTCAGAATCCTTTATTTCCTTGAGAATCCGACTGTATTTGCGATAACACTCGACGATTGGTTGCAGCTCGGATTTCCTTTTGGAAAGGTCCTTGATTTTCGTATGATCTCGCAGTACTGCCGGGTCCGACAGTTGCTCATCAATTTGGCGGTACTCCCGTTCTATCTCATCCAATTTGTCGAACATAGCTGCGCCGCCTCTGGTGCTCCTCTTTCATTCAGTCTCTTGGAACAGATGGAAATAGATCGAGCGAAAACTCGTTCTTTTCAAGTTTGAGAGCTTCTTTGAGAGCTGCAAACGCAACTTCCAATTGATCGGCGGAAGGTTCACGAGTCGTTATTTTCTGGAGCCAATGCCCAGGTAACGTGATCAGTCGGACCCATTTATGTCCGGCGTGAAACTTGCCACTCCACTTAATGAACTCGAAAGCCGTGCCGGCAATGAACGGAAGGATCGCAATGTGGGACAGAATGCGAAAAAGCAAAGTGGGACGACTCCCCAAGAAAACCGTCATGACCGAATCAAAGACAATGTATATACAAATCGCGGCCAAAAGGACCACCAGTAAAAAAGAAGTACCACATCGGGGATGCTTGGTCGAATAGTGTTGAGCATTTTCGACGGAAAGCGGTTTGTGGGCCTCGAGGACATGGATAGACTTATGTTCGGCTCCATGGTATTCAAAGACACGCTGTATGTCTTTCATTCGCGTGATGAGAAATAAATAAACCAGAAAAATGAATACCCTGATCAGACCCGCAATTACGTTAAAAGAAACACTGTCACGGGTGAGTTGAAGCTTGTTCTGAAACAGTTCCGACAGGAAATATGGGACAAGAGTAAACAAAACGATGCCAAAAGCAAAAGCAAAGACCAAGGCCATGATCAGGCTTAATTTGTCTCTGAAAGTGGTCTTCCGCTCTTCAGTCGGAGCAGAACCACTTTCAGCCTGCAAGGCGACCTCACCAGAATAGGACAACGCTGAAATCCCAATATAGAGCGTCTCGATCAGAATCAAGAACCCCCGAATCAAAGGGAGATTCAAAAATTTATAGCGCCTGGTCAAAGAACTATAAGTGTTCTTTCTGACCGTAATATCGCCCGAAGGGGTCCTAACCGCCACTGTATAGGTGTGCGGTGTGCGCATCATGACACCCTCGATAACAGCTTGTCCTCCTATGGTCTCACTTTCAGACATAATCTCTCTCCGGATAGGTTCGCCTCGAGGGGGGGCCTACACATAAAGCTCATACGCACGCATTGAACAAACGGTCTTATTTCTTCTGGTCTTTCGGGACTTTCTGATATTTCTTGACAAAGCGATCGACTCGCCCTGCAGAATCAACCAATTTCTGCTTCCCCGTAAAAAAGGGATGACAGTTCGAGCATATCTCGATATGCATCTCAGGTTTGGTCGAATGTGTCTTAATGACTTGACCGCAGTTACAGGTGATCGTGCATTCAACATATTCAGGATGAATTCCTTTTTTCATGTTAACCTCCCACTATCGGGAAAGAAGGTTTCTCAAAATTGTTCTCCAGACAAATATCTTGAGGTTACTATGTATAGTTTCTCGCAGACAATAATGCAAGTGGTCACAAAAACCAAAATACTAAAATTCCACCAAAATGAGCGGGCATTAGCTGTTCATTGATGCCAGAAAATCAGCATTGGTCTTTGTCTTAGCCAATTTTTCGATAATAAGTTCCATGCATTCAACCACTGACAGAGGACTCAAGACTTTGCGGAGCAACCAGATCCGAGTCAATTCATCACGTGGCACGAGCAGTTCTTCTTTACGAGTCCCTGATTTCATGACATCAATCGAGGGGAATATCCGCTTATCAACAAGCCTTCGATCGAGATGGATCTCCATGTTACCGGTGCCCTTGAATTCCTCGAAGATCACATCATCCATCCGCGAGCCGGTATCGATCAAGGCAGTAGCGATAATTGTCAAACTACCGCCCTCCTCGATGTTACGGGCAGCACCGAAGAACCGCTTGGGTCTCTGCAGAGCATTCGAATCCACACCACCACTCAGAATTTTGCCCGAAGGCGGTACGATCGTATTGTAAGCTCGGGCCAAACGGGTGATGCTGTCCAGCAGGATGACGACATCACGCTTGTGCTCGACCAATCGCCGGGCCTTCTCGATGACCATCTCAGCCACCTGAACGTGACGCGTTGCCGGCTCATCAAATGTCGAGGAGATGACCTCGCCCTTAACGGAACGCTGCATGTCCGTGACTTCCTCGGGACGCTCATCGATTAACAGAACAATTAGAATGATTTCCGGATGATTATAGGTAATGCTATTAGCAATCGACTGCAGCAACATTGTTTTGCCCGCACGGGGCGGAGATACGATCAAACCTCGCTGTCCCTTACCGATAGGCGTCAATAAATCCAAAACACGTGGTGAAATGTTCTGGGTGATCGTTTCAAGATTGATCCGCTCTGTCGGAAAAAGAGGCGTTAAATTGTCAAACAGGATCTTGGTCTTCGACTTCTCCGGGTCTTCAAAATTGATGGCTTCTACCTTCAATAAGGCAAAATAACGTTCATTCTCCTTGGGTGGCCTGACTTGACCCGAGATCGTGTCCCCGGTCTTCATGTCAAATCGGCGAATCTGTGAAGGCGATACATATATATCATCCGGCCCCGGCAAATAATTATAGTGTGGAGCCCGCAGAAAACCGAATCCATCCGATAATATCTCCAGAACACCTTCGGCAAAGATGAGTCCATCCTTTTCGGTCTGTGTCTTTAAAATATTGAAAATGACCTCTTGACGACTCATACAGCTCACATTCTGTATCTTGAATTTCTGGGCGACTTTCTGCAAATCCTCGAATGGCATTTGCTGTAATTCCATTAAATTAAGATTCATTACGACCTCCTGAAGATGAACCAAAAGACAATTACCAGGTTAGCCCTTATATTGGATTCATACCGTCAAACTTGATAATGACTGTCGGGGATTGGTTGGATGTGTCCGGATTTTATCCTGCTCCGCTGATGCTCTTTCTTCGTCTTGGGCGGGACCCAGATGTTACTCACTTGCGCTTCTTAAAACGGAATGTAGTAGCTTTATAATAATCATTTTACCCCATTTGTCAAGTGCTTGTCAAGGAATCCCTCGGCTTATTTCATCTGAACAGGGCCTATTCATATTTTGACTCCCTACCCTATTACCAAGTACCATGTCCGGAGAGCTCCTGATTCTTGACTGTACCACTTTCCTCATAAAATTTGATTGAACAATTGGAACCATTCAGCCGGGAGAACGGTTTGAAGATTGTGATAGGATAGGGGGATGGCTAGCTTCGAGGGAGATAATTGAACAAGGATTCAAGGCAGGTCACTCTATCAAGTTTTTCCCTATGTCGAGACTGATTTTAGGACGATTGTGCTTGTCAAAAAAAAATTTCCTGATATAGTATAAGTAGTTGCCAGTGTTGTTTCGATTTTCAACCTTCTCCAAAGGAGTGCTGTGATGGAGATGAATGAGGTCGTTCTGAAGCAAAGACTTATGGATGAAAATCCTGAATTTGCGCGTCTGGTCCAAAGACATCAACAATACGACCATGAACTACAAAACCTGGTCAACCAGCCTTATCTCAGTCCAGAAGAACAAATGAAAGAGACACAACTGAAAAAGATGAAATTGAGATTGAAGGACGAGATGGCGCGGATCATGTGGTCTGAGCAACAGGAGCAGCAAAACTGGTAACACATTTTCCGGTAGAAATTGGACGACATTCAGCCAGGAAGCTTTATTATTAGAGATCGAGTCGACCCGCGAAAGTGACTATTATGTCGATTGCACGTGAGGGCTTACCATATTACGGTGGCTCTTTTATTCTCTCATTACTGTTTTGTGTGTTGGGTTGGTTTACCTTAGGCATACTCTGTATGTCCTTCTGCCTCTTTGCTCTTTTCTTTTTCCGTGATCCTGTTCGCCAGTTTGCTGGTCCTGACAATGCATTTCTTTCACCGGCTGATGGGAAAATCATTGCTATACAACATGTAGATCATGATCTTTTCAACTCAGGATGTCTGATGATCAGTATTTTCATGTCAATTTTTGATGTCCATATTAACCGCTGTCCTTATTCGGGAACGGTACAAGCCAAACACTACCGTCCCGGGCGATTTCTTCCGGCTTACCGGGAGCAGGCTATCAAAGACAATGAACATAATGAACTCTGGATTGAATCGGACCATTTTTCCTATGTTGTGAACCAGATCGCCGGCATAGTAGCTCGAAGAATACGGTGTTGGGTCAATATCGGCGATACAGTGGCCCGAGGACAAAAGATTGGCTTGATTCAGTTCGGTTCACGTGTCGATGTCTATGTTCCATCGAGTTTCAGGTGTGCGATCGAGCACGGTGAGCAGGTTTATGGTGGAAAGACCGTTCTGGGTTACCCGGCGGAACTGCAGGAGCAGAGAGAGGCGGACCATGGTTCTAACTAAATCAGCGTCTGGAGAGCGACGCAAACGAAGGACGAAGCAATTTATCAAAAATCAACAAGAAGTTATAAAAACCAAAGGCATCTATCTTATTCCATCATTGTTTACTTTAGGCAATTTGTTCTGTGGGTTTTATG
The DNA here is from genome assembly GCA_016934675.1 of bacterium. GTDB lineage: Bacteria > CSSED10-310 > JAFGSJ01 > JAFGSJ01 > JAFGSJ01 > JAFGSJ01. The sequence goes on from JAFGSJ010000044.1 coordinate 14,769, forward strand.
CCATTGTCCTTCTCTTTTCACACACGTCTCATCCCACACCCGAAGCTTTATTCCATAAGGCAGCACTGTTAATACTTCTGGCCGCTTTTCTGGATGGCATTGACGGGAAAATAGCCAAATTGACCAACTCGACTTCAGAATTCGGCATGCACCTTGATTCCATTGCCGACATCATTTCATTCGGTATGGCTCCCGGTCTTTTGGTCTATAGCTGGGCCCTGTTTCCCTTTGAACGTATTGGTTGGTTACCGGCATTCCTGTTTCTGATCTGTGGCGCACTGAGACTGGCCCGTTTCAATGTTCAGGCTTCGAAAGGTGTGGACAATAAATATTTCAAAGGTTTACCGATACCCACGGGTGCACTCATGATCGCTTCCTTTGTTCTCCTCGTCCCTGAGGTTGAACCGCTCAGCTTTCTGTCAATTGTCATCATGGTCATGGTCTATTGTTTGTCGTATCTCATGATCTCGACTATCCCCTACCGTTCTTTCAAGGACATCGATCTGAAACAGAAACGATCTGCAAAGGTCATCTTCTTCCTGGCTCTTTTTATTGTGATCATTATGCTTGAGCCATCTCTGATGATTTTTCTGCTCCTGTTCGTCTATATCGTGTCCGGTATTGTCGCTTATCTCATCCCCTTAACCTGGAGCATCGACAAAACATTGCATCAGGACATTCTGATCCCACCGGAGGATTTTGATGAATTGTCAGTGAAAAATTCTGGAACAGTGGCTGAATAAACAATAGTCGCGGTTCCTGCTACTGATTGCCTTATCATGACTCATTCCAGGAGTCTCAGCACCAAATCCGGCTTTACTTTTCGAATCTCATGCAATAATGGTTGTTTTTGATTTTCTAGTGATGTGATTAACAGCACACTTTCCATCTTGGTTCACAAGGTTATCAGGGACTATGAACATTCTTGTAACGGGCGCTGCCGGTTTTATCGGTTCCAATCTCACAGAGCGGTTACTCTCTGAAGGACATCAGGTGATTGGCATCGACTGTTTCGCTGATTATTACGCCCGCACTGTCAAAGAGAACAATCTTACCCTAGCCCGGCACTATCGTACGTTTAAATTTATTGAGAAGAACCTGCTCGAAGATTTAAGTTTTTTAGACAGTCACGATTTCGAGATTGTCTATCATCTGGCCGCACAGGCTGGCGTTAGAACTTCATGGGGTTCCTCATTCCAGATTTATACTGATTATAATATTCTGGCAACTCAACGACTTCTCGATTACTGCCTTTCCCGGACATTAAAACGATTTATTTATGCTTCATCATCGTCCGTTTATGGCACATGCGCTGAACTTCCCCTTGTGGAAACTGCTCGACCTCAACCTGTTTCCCCCTATGGAGTGTCCAAACTGGCTGGTGAAAATCTCGTTCAACTGTATCATCGTAACTTCGGGCTGGCCACGGTCTCACTCAGATACTTTACCGTCTATGGTCCACGACAAAGACCGGATATGGCTTTCCATAAATTCATCCGTCACGCTCTCAACAATGAGCCTATCTCGCTCTACGGTGATGGTCTGCAAACACGAGATTTCACTTATATCGATGACATTGTTACCGCTAACATCAATGCTATCCAGGCTCCACCCGGCAGTATCATCAATATCGGCGGTGGCTGCCGTGTCACTTTAACTGATGCGATTGAACTCATTCAAAATGTAGCCGGCCTGCCAATCAAGATCATCCACAAAGAAACACAAAAAGGTGATATGCGCCATACATTTGCTGATATCGTCCAGGCCCAATCACTGATCAATTACAAACCTCAGACCCCTCTTTCATACGGCCTCACCCAGGAATTTAACTGGCTCAAAAACAGTCGATAATCTTTCAATTTACTATGGACAGACGAAGAATTTCGAGACAGATCAAAGTGGATATGTGAGAATGTCTTTTGAAAAAGCGTGAGATGATTTTAAACAGTAATGATGCAAGCACCGTATCGAGAGTTGATCGAGGCGATTCTTCTCGTGCTGGGGACCGTTGTAGTCGTTGTTTACTTCTCTACGATTTACCTGGTATTGACAGAGCAGCTCATGATATTTGTACTATCTGTGCCCAGTTCAAGCCTATTGCAGTCAAGGGTGAAACATTTTTAAAAGAGGCTCTGACCGCTTCACTTCCTGGAGATCGGACATGTGACTGTATCGTTCCTGTCAGCGGAGGGTTTGATAGTATGTACACCGCTTTTTATCTCACGCGTCGATTGGGACTCCGCTGTCGCGGTATACACTACGACAACTCTATCAGCGACCAGGGTAAATGGGAGATGCTTGAATGGATCGAGAAGGAGCTTGAAATACCGATTAGAGTCCACCGTTGGAGTGATCAGAAAACACAAGCCAACATTCGAGATGGCATTCGTTCAATGTCAGTCTTTGGTCCACGCTATGTCCAAGCTGCCTTTTGCCGACACTGCGGTTATGGGATCAGAGCTTCTGTTGCCTCGACCATGGTGCAATATGGTGTTCACAGTGTCTGGGGTAAGCATACCTATGACGTTATCCCCTTTCAGTTCTGTCTCAATGTCAATTTATTCAGATTTTTGACCTCTTCCAAAGGCATAGACGCATTCAAGTACCTTTTAGGGCGATACGATCAGGCTACAAAAGTTCCGTCTCCTGGCTTACCGCCGAGAAAACTCTTTTTCCGGAAATATGGATATCCCGCACTGCTCAAACCGTTTGACCATTTACATAACTTCGCTTTTTTTGATTTTATCGCCTGGGACAAAGAAAAAATGCTTGATGAATTGAACGAAGCGGGAGTAAATACGGCTTTTTTAATTCAATCGCATACCGATTGTCTGGTCCATAAAATCTATGATCGCATGCTTCAAAATACCTGGGGTGCAGGACAAGATGAAATTCATATCTGCAATAGGGTCAGGACAGGCCAACTCACACCTGAAAAAGGGATCGAACATATCAAGGAAATCAGATCGAGGGAAATAAGCACTGATTTTCTTCGTGACATTGGACTTACTCCTTCCGAAATTGATGCCCTGTTCACGATACAAGATCGGACCTGCTAGAGAAGTCCTTTGTCATTGTGGCACTCTCAGCATCTCGATATCCTAACCGTGAATTAATCGAAACACAAACCGAACATTCAAATGATATTGTTCAATGGGAACACGTATGATATACTGGGTAAGTGTTGTATACTGGTTTATCCTTTAGCGTGTTGGATGGTGAAATGTGAGATACGTTATCGTATAATCCCGTTATCCCGTTGATTTTTAGAATCCAGTCACTTTTTCGAGGGGAGGAACAAAGAATGAGAGTAGTATCATCAATCATGGCAATTATGTTTGTTGTCTGTGTGACACTGGTATTGGCTCAAACTGAAAAGTCGCAAGAGGAGGAGCAGATGAAGACGACTATTGCATGTGGCAAACAAGTAGCGGCGCACGTGGATATTACGGGATCGGTTTTCAATGATGTCAATCTTTCCGGATCGACGTTCGAGAACGTGAACCTGAGTAAAACGAGGATGCATGACATCAATCTGAGCGATCTCGATGTATCCGCGGCCCAGATCGGCGGTGCAAAATTCAAACATATCGGTCCGCCGCCATCCAAGGATGGTACGCAGGCCCGCCAGCGTCCTGTCATATTCGAGGAGATGCAATTATGCGACAGCAGTTTCACCAGGGTGGATTTATCGAATGTGAAGATTGTGGACTGTAACATCGCAGGCATGACCATAGATGGTTATCTGGTCACGGAGCTGATTGCCGCATACAAAAGCCAGCATAAAGAGAATCCGACTCGCTAATGCTTGATAATGAGCGTTGATCTCACAGTGATCGATCGGAAGCGGGGCCGTGAATTTTCTTGACAAGCGGCCGGATCGGCCCTAAAGAGTTGTATTGATAGGGTTCGTTCCGTTGTATGTGCAGCGGTTTTTTCCCCTGCTCTGGCATGGACACATTATTTCAGACGACCACTGTGAGAATCGGCCTTGACCAAGCAAAATGACATAAAACATATAGTATATTTGGGACTATTGGGTGCGTTCTGTCTCACCCCCTTATCGGTCTCTGAAGCGTACATTGGGCCGGGGGCCGGTTTTGCGTTTGTCTCGACTTTTTTCGTTTTTCTGGCCACCTTTCTGATCGCAATGCTGACACTGCTTTTCTGGCCGATACGTTTTATCTATCGTTTGATAACGGGTAAACTTCGGGCCAAGGTCAGTGAAATCGATCGATTGATCATTGTCGGTTTTGATGGGATGGAGCCGAGTCTGGCCCGGAAATGGATAGCGGAGGGCAAGTTGCCCAATTTGGCGAGTCTGGCCGACAAGGGGACATTCACGCCTTTACGGACGACCTTTCCGGCCATTTCACCAGTGGCCTGGTCCACGTTTTCAACCGGGGTCAATCCGGGTAAGCACAACATATACGATTTTCTATCGAGAAATCCCCTGACATATCTACCTGATCTTTCATCGGCCAGGATCGGTGTTTCGACGCGTTCGATCAAGTTGGGCAAGTATCAGATCCCGATTGGCAAACCCGATATCAGGCTGTTGCGTAAAAGCAAGCCGTTCTGGAAAATACTGGGTGAACGAGGCTTGTTCAGTCATATTTTACGGGTCCCGATCACTTTTCCGCCGGAGAAGTTCAACGGGGTATCACTTTCGGCCATGTGTGTGCCTGATCTGTTAGGCAGTCAGGGCACTTTTACCTTTTACAGTTCAGAGCCTGACCGTAAGCACCGGACCGGTGGTATGCAGGTTTCGGTCGAGGTCAATAACGGTCGTGTTCAGACCCATCTGATTGGACCGACCAACAGCCTGCTGGTCGAGCCCAAGCCCATGGAGATTCCTTTCAGTGTCGAGCTCGATGCCGCTGGTCAGAGCGCGCTCGTACAGTTACCTGACAAAAAGGTGACTTTGAAGCTGGGTGAATACAGTGACTGGATCAATGTCACTTTTCGGCCGCTGTTATGGATCAAGGTCCATGGTGAATGCCGGTTCCTGCTCAAGGAAGTCAGGCCACATTTCAAATTGTATGTCACGCCGATCAATATCGATCCCGAGCGTCCGGCCCTGCCCATATCGCATCCTTTCATCTATGCCCCGTATCTATCCAAAATGCAGGGAGCGTATGCGACACTGGGTCTGGCCGAGGACACCTGGGCTTTGAACGAGAATATCATTGACGACGCCGATTTTCTCGAACAGTGTTATCGGTATCATGACGAGCGGGAAAAGATGTTCTTCAATGCGCTCGAGCGGACGCGTCAGGGTGTCTGTGCCTGTGTTTTTGATACAACTGACCGTGTCCAGCACATGTTTTTCCGGTATCTTGACCCGGACCATCCCGCTTTACGCGGCCAAGATCGGACCGCATATCAGGATGTGGTCGAGAAGCTGTATCAGCATTGCGATGATCTGGTCGGTCGGGTCATGGCTCAATTGACCGAGAAGGACGTTCTCCTGATCATGTCCGATCATGGTTTCAGGTCGTTTGCCCGCGGGATAAATCTGAACACCTGGTTGCATCAGAACGGATACCTGTCTTTGAAGAACGGTGACCGAGGTTCGGGCGAATGGTTCGAAAATGTGGATTGGTCAAAGACGTCGGCCTATAATCTGGGGCTCGGGGGCATCTATCTCAATGTCGCCGGGCGTGAAAATCACGGTATTGTGACGCGAGAACAGGTCCCTGTTCTGAAAGCGGAGCTCATAGCCAAATTGAACGGTTTGATCGATACAGATACCGGAGCGGTCTCCATCGAGCGTGTTTATGATACGGCTGTAATCTATAAGGGGCCCTATCTGCACAATGCTCCGGATCTGATCATCGGATATGGCAACGGTTATCGGGCTTCCTGGGACGGAGTAACCGGTATAGTCGGTGAAAAGGTGTTCATGGACAATACCCGCAAGTGGAGTGGCGATCACTGCGTGGACCCGGAAATGGTGCCGGGTGTTATATTCTCGAGCAGAAAAATAGATAAAAAAGACCCCTCTATCGCTGATATTGCGCCAACCGCTCTGTCTCTTTTCCATGTGCCCATTCCCGCCTACATGGATGGTCAGCCGCTGTTCAATTCCGGGACCGGCATGCCTTCCAATCAGGCTTCGGAACAAGCTGAAAAATCTGAAAGAGCATGCATCGAGGTGACATGATGATCGAGCACTCGAAACATAGAATACAGCGGTTATTGTATGGAGGGGCCTTTCTGGTCCTGCTTTCTCTGATCGTTTCCCTCATCGGTTGTCCCTCGAACGGGAACATAACGGGTAAAAAGGTGATGGTCCTGGCCATTGACGGCATGGACGGTATCATCCTGTCGGATTTGATGGAACGGGGCAAGATGCCAAATTTCTCACGTCTGGCCAAACAGGGTTGTTTCTATAAATTAGGGACAAGTATACCACCACAGAGTCCGGTAGCCTGGTCAAACTTCATTACCGGTAAGGACCCGGGCGGACACGGTATCTTTGATTTCATCCATCGTATTCCGGAGACAATGGGCGACCCGGAAACAATGAAGCTCTATCTCTCGACCAGTGACAGCAGCCCACCCGCGGAAAAGTTCAAAATAGGTCCCCTATCGGTGACCAATGATTTTCATATTCCTTTCAGTTCCTATCACTTACCTTTTTCCGGGGGCGATATCACCCTGATGCGTCGGGGTAAAGCTTTCTGGGAGTATTTGGACGAGGCCGGTATTGAGAGTTCGATCATCAAGGCCCCCTCGAATTATCCCCCGGTCAAGGCAGGTTCACGTTCGATTTCGGGCATGGGTACTCCTGATCTGCAGGGCTCGTACGGCAATTTCTCCTTTTTCTGCAGCACACCACCAGCCAAAAAGCAGGAAATAGCCGGGGGTAAAATTTATACCGTGGATATTTTCGATAATACAATCGAGAGTTTACTGTATGGTCCACCGAATACGTTCAAAGACGGCAATCCAGACTTGACGATTCCGTTTACGGTCTATCTCGATCGTGAGAATTTAGTGGGCAAGATCGTACTGCCTGACCGTGAAATCCTGCTGAATCAGGGGGAGTGGAGCGATTGGGTCCAAATCGAATTCGAGGCTATTCCCCTTCTTCAAGGATTGACCGGTATCTGTAAGTTTTATCTCAAGGAAGTCGCCCCTGAATTCAAGCTTTATGTCACACCGTTGAACATCGACCCCTCGAACGCGGCCCTGCCCATCACTTATCCCGAGGATTATGCCCGTGAACTCTATGATCGGATCGGATTATTTTATACTCAGGGCATGGCGGAAGATACCAATGCCTTGGCAAATGAAGTACTCACCAATGAAGAATTTTTGCATCAGTCCAATTTTGTCTATGAAGAGAGAATGAAAATGTTTCAAATCGAAATGGAGCGTTTTCTGAACATGAAACAGGGTTTTCTCTTCTTTTATTTTTCGACGCTGGACCAGAACTCGCATGTATTCTGGCGAACCATGGACCACAAATCCCCCGCGTATAATCCAGAGCGGGACAGCGATTTTACCGAGGTCATGGAGCAGCTTTATCAGAAGATGGATGACATCCTGGGTATGACCCTCGCACAGATTTCAGAAGAAACGACCCTGATTGTCATGTCCGATCACGGTTTTGCTCCATTTTACCGGGCTTTTCAGTTAAACAGTTGGCTGCTCGAGAATGGTTACATCACCCTGAGCGATCCGAGCAAACGGGAAGAGAGCGAACTGTTTCACAATGTGGACTGGTCACGGACCAGGGCGTATGCTCTCGGTTTGAACGGGCTTTATATCAATCTCCGGGGCCGGGAAAAGAAGGGCATCGTCTCGAACGGTCCTGAACGTGACGGTTTGGTCGAACGGCTGATCTACGAATTGAAAGAAATCAGGGACCCGGAAAATGGGCAGCAGGTCATTCTGGATGTGTTCGATACCCGCAAGGAGTATACAGGACCTTATACCGATCAAGCCCCTGACCTTATCATCGGTTATAACCGCGGTTATCGTTCTGCCTGGGAGAACGCCATGGGTGCTTTCCCCACTCAACTCATCAAGGACAATACCAATGCCTGGAGCGGCGACCATTGCGTCTCGCCCAATGTCGTTCCCGCTGTTTTTCTGTCGAATAATAGGACCAGGATCATCAATCCCAAGTTGCAGGACCTGGCTCCGACCATTCTGGCCGAATTCGGGTTACCCGTGCCCGCGGACATGATCGGTCAACCACTCTATTAACCTGGAGGTTTTCGTGTTTGGTTCTAAGATTAAATTGGATAAAAATTTGCTCATTCGCGTCAAGAAATTCTCGGAGATGGCCGGCTATTCATCGATCGAGGAGTTTATCACTCATGCCCTCGAGAAAGAACTAGCCCAACTCGAAGACGCCGATTCCGAAGAAGAAATCAAGAAAAAACTGCAAGGCCTCGGTTATATCAGTTAAAGCGTGACCCGGGCCATTACTTATAGGGACATGATGGCGTACGTATGGTCTTCATCAATGCACTGATCAGTTCGATTTTTGATCTTTTTTTCTACCCCTTTTCCCGGATGCCGGGCATAATTGGTCTGTTGGCCATCTCGATTGTGACCGGTCTGGTCATGCTGATTATTTTCAAGTATACCTCGAATCAAGGGGCAATCAGACAAACCAAACAGATCATCAAAGGTCTTTTTCTCGAACTACGATTATATAAAGACGATCTGAAACAGTCGCTGCAATCGCAGAAACGTCTGCTCCGTACGAACCTGACCTACATGAAATATTCGGTTATCCCCATGCTGGTCATGATTGTTCCGGTCATACTCATTCTGATCCAGATGAATTTTCGATTCAGCAACCGCCCACTTCAGCCCGGCGATGATGTGCTCGTAAAATTGACCACCGAGCCCTCGGTCTATGCCTTGGATACGATTAATCTCGAGATCGAGCCCGAGGGCGTCACTTTGGCCAGTAAGCCGCTCCGCATAACGCTTTCAGGCGAAGTCGACTGGCGGGTGAGAGCAGAAAAACCGGGTAATTATGAATTGGTCTTTTCGATTGAAGGCCTCGAGTACCGCCACCCCTTACTGGTTTCGAACGATCTGGTCCGGGTCTATCCCGAGACCATGAAACCGGATTTCCTCGAGACCTGGCTCTATCCCGGTGCACCCTGCCCGCCTGAGAATGTCCCCATTCAAGGGCTCTCCATTGCCTACCCCGAACGGACCACCCCGATACTAGGCTTCAATATCCACTGGCTGATCACCTTTCTGATCGTTTCGATCATCGCCGGTTTCGCCGTTAAAAAACCGTTCGGTGTGGAAATATAAGCCCTACTAACTTGACTTTTTTCTTATGCGCTTTAATCCCTCCTAATCAGTATAGTCTGTAATTATTCTTCGTTTACTTATGTATTTTAAATCCTTAACCACAATGAGGAGGGTGAAGGAGTTCTTGTATGCGCTATACATCTCCGCTTTTCATTCTCTTCATCTCTCTCGTTTTTGTTGCTCAGGTTTTGAGTGTCGTTGTACCTCGTGCTTCTCGGGCAGAAACTCGGGAATACTTTATGATAAACGATCAAATGGATGGTCTCGCACATATCGATTTCGATCAACGCGTCCATTATCAGGAGCAGATCGAGCGGTTTTACTACGAAAAGCGTGAATGGCCCGAAGTCAATCCTGGCGAAAAGCCTTCTTTTAACACAGCGATATCGTCAGAAACCATCAGCGAGAAAGTCGCCGATTACTGCCGCAAGACAAATGCGCTGCATTATTTCTGGGATATTACGATCAGGAGCGAGGAGCTGCAGGCTGAGATCGATCGAATGCTCCAGAATTCGAAAAAACCGGATCAGTTGAAGAAACTCATCAGACAATTGGACGACGATCCTTTTCTCGTGGCTGAGTGTTTCGCCCGGCCTCTGCTGGTTGACCGGATAATTCGTGAGAAGTATTCCCAGGACGAACGTTTTCAGGGAGAGCAAATGAATCGGGCTCGAGTGGACAGTAGCGTGCCTCGGTCGAATTGTCCGTTCGATCAATGGTGGCCGGAGGTGCGGGCCTTATTTGGGGTGGATGTGATTGTTACCAAGGGAGATTACACAATCGATTGGAGTAAATCCCCGACGAAAGATACCGAAGAATGGGAAGCTACGGGGATTGATACTAACACACCCTCGGGCCGAAGTTTTCACTCGGGCATATATACGGGTGCCGAGGTGATTATCTGGGGAGGTTACGAAGGTTCGAGTTATTTAAATTCAGGCGGCCGTTACTATCCCGAAACAGATACCTGGTTAACGACATCAGAGGGCACAAACGTTCCGACAGCCCGATATAGCCATACGGCAGTCTGGACCGGTTCGGAGATGATCGTCTGGGGCGGTAACTCTTTTCTCAATACAGGCGGCTGCTACGATCCTGCCTCAGATACCTGGACCGCTACAAATACAACACATATGTATTGTCCCACAGCACGAGACGGTCATACGGCTGTCTGGAGTGGCGAAGAGATGGTCGTCTGGGGTGGTTATGTTGATGGGACCGGTGATCCCGTGAATACGGGTGGCAAATACTACCCGGACACAGATAGCTGGGACCAGATGGGGACGGCCGGTTCGTGTCCTGAGCCTCGGAGATGGCATAGTGCCGTCTATACCAATCTCTTGGGGATGGTTGTCTGGGGTGGTAATGATTGGCTGTATCCAATAAACACCGGTGCGCATTATATGCCGGGGAGTGACAATTGGGTTTCCATAGGGACAACGAATCTCCCCACGGAAAGCTATTCACATTCTGCTATCATAAATGCGTCTGGCAAGATGGTTATTTGGGGCGGCAGAACATCATCTGGCTGCACTTCGAGGGGTAGTACTCTTGATGATTGGACCGGTTGGTCCGATTTGGAAAGTGCGGGAGCACCCTCGGCCCGTTTTCAGCATGGTGCAATCCTTGCCAGTGAAGACATGATCGTGTGGGGTGGCCAGTTGAGTTCGGGAGCAATGACCAATACAGGTGGTATATATAATTTCTACGATGATACCTGGACCTCGATCTCGACGACCGATGCACAAACTCCGGCGGTACGGGACGGTCATACGCTGCTTTGGATGGATGGGGTCATGCTCGTCTGGGGAGGCAGGGATAATAGCTATAATGCCAATTATCATCAAACTGGCGGCATCTATTATATCTGCTGGGCTTCACCCTCGACGATTTTGAATAATACGGCAGACGACCTGGAGTTATGTTCCGATTCCGGGGTCGAAATCACCTGGCCGCGGGACCCGACTACCTGGGGTTGTGAAGAAGGCTACAAGTGCCATTACGATGTTCTGAGGGATGGGCTGGAACTCGTGACGGACCTTGACTATGGCACAACCAGTTACACGGACACGACCGGGACCGATGACATAAGTTATACCTACTCGGTCCGGTACCGCAATGCCTGCGACCAAAGCGTCACAACAACCGGCGTGATCGCCGGCGATTACATCGCCTCAGCCCCCATTGTCACCGTTGATCACACGAACACGGATGTTGACGGCTGTACTGTCAATTCGGGTATCGAAATCACCTGGCCTCAGGACCCCGGTGGTGACTGGGGTGACAATGGCAGCGGCGATCGAAAATACCGGGTCTGGCGGTTGGACAATGTCTCGGGTACCTGGCAAGCCCTTGGAAGTCAAATCGATTACGGGACCACGAGTTATACGGACAGCACTACAATCACGGGATACCAGTATCTGTATTATGTCCGCTATATCAACGGCTGTGGTGAAAACGATACTACTGCCGCTCAGGATTGGATCATGGATAGTAGTGGCTCGAATCCGACCGTCTCACAGAGTGTGACCGCGATCGATGCCAATGAGTGTGCCTATACCGGCATTCAAGTCACCTGGCCCCAGGATGCCGATGATTGGGGGGACAGTGGTACCGGAACCAGATACTATCATGTCTACAGGAGTATGGATGGTCTCAGCTATTCTGAGATCGGTGATGATCTTATATATGGTACGGTGTCCTACATCGATAGTACGGCTGCAGCCGATGTGCAGTATTATTATCAAGTCCGTTATATCAATGGTTGCGCTCTGGACTGTGACAGCGGTGCGGATACAACTCTTGATCAGTCGAGTGTCACGCCAAGCGATATACCGGCTTTTACAGCTTTTGATCTCGATATTTGTGCCGATACGGGCGTCGAGATCACCTGGCCGCAAAACCCGGGCGATTGGGGCGATCGTGATATCGATCCTGATGCCCGCTATTACCGCGTCTGGCGAGGACCGAACTGCACGATTAGCAATATGTCCGGTATCGGGGATACCATTCCATACGGGACAACGACTTATATTGACAACGAGGGGACGGACAATACGGACTACTGCTATCGGGTCCGTTATATCAATGCCTGCGACAAAAAGACATACAGTGCCGGACAGACCGACATATCGGACGATTATGACCAAACACCCTGTGCAGCAGTCGATGATTCGCTGACTCTGACCAAGGACAGCTCTGATGTTACGCTGACCTGGACGGAAGTTGATTGTGGAGACCTGGATATCTATTGGGTTTATGCCAGCACATCGCTCGACAGTACGACACTTGATAGCTTTCCGACCGGCTGGGACATCATCGCTACACCCGCATCGGCAACGCAACTTGATAGCCTGACTTCCGATTATCAAGCCTATAAAATCGTCAGTGTCGACCTGTGCGGGCTCAGTTCAGAATAATCAGACTTCCTTATCGATCCTGATGTGGCCCTTGCCATTGTTGGACCCGGGATAGATGCCGAATTTCTGCAGGTCCTCTTCCTGGATGCGAAACTTGTTCTGGGGATCAGGTCGGGTCGAGCTAAGATGGACGATGAGGTTTCGGAGACTTTCGAGCGAATCAAAAATGGCCAGAATAATAATGCCGATCAGTAAAATGAAAATGGCCAGCATGTAGTAAGCCCAGATTTCAGGTTTTTCCTTGATCGAAGGTATGGTCGCGACGCTAAGGAAGATCAGGACTGCGACGATGATCATCAGAGCGGAGATCAGGGTCCGTCGGAATTCTCGGCGGTCCATTTTACTGGTAAAAGACCGACCCTCTCTGTGGCGGTGACGTATGACTCCCCACCAGAAGACAAACAGAGCAAAACCGAAAACGAGTAATGATAGAAAAACTGAGCCTGCAATGCTATGGACCATGATAAACCCCAGAGTGATGATGGAAATTCTGTTGAATGATCACAATGGTATTATAGATGTTTCTGGAAGTCAGGTCAAGGATGGGGCCAAATAGGTTGTTCTCATCGTTTTTTTCTGGCATTTTGCTGTGAATGCTGATATAAAAGCTGGGGAAAATGTACTCCGTCAAAGGAGGCCAGATGGTTGATTTAAAAGGTAACCTGAATGATGTCGGACTTCCATTAATCCTACGAACGATCAATCTCGGAAATATGACCGGGACTTTGAATCTGGTCCATGGCCAGGAAACAGGGAACATTTCTTTTCGGAGTGGTCGCGTCGTTTTCGCCGAGTCTTTAGAGCATAGGTTAAAACTCGGCCAGATTCTAATCGGGCAGGGCAGGTTGACCGAACAGGACCTTACCCGGATACTGGCCAAACAAAAAAAGACCGGTCAGAAATTGGGACAGTTGCTGCAGAAAATGAATCTGATCTCGGCAGATGAATTGGCACTCTGCCTCGGGTTTCAAGCCGAAGACGTGGTTTTTCAGTTACTCAACTGGACTTCCGGGACCTATTCTTTTCAGGAAGGTGAGTTACCGGATACGACGTTGGTCAACCTGACTGAACAGACATCGGCTCTCATCACTGAAGGCAGGGACCAGATCGAGGAACTGCTTAAAATACGGCAGTCAATTCCCTCGATGAATCTGGTCATTGAATTAAATCCTATCTCGGAAACCAGTGAAAAGGAACGGGTGGTGGACCTGACCATCGATGAATGGCAGGTGTTGTCTCTGGTTGACGGACACAGGTCCGTAGCGGAAATCTGCGAATTGAACCCGGCCAATACCTTCACTACCTGCCGGATACTCCATGATCTGCTCGATTTTAATGTGATCAAACCGCAGGAGGTCAGGCTGTTCGAACAGCATATTGATGAATCGTCGCAACACCTGCTCACGCTGACGACCATGCTTTCTATCTATAATCAGGCATTCGTATCGATTTTCGCTGCGCTTGAGGCCGATATCGTATCCGGTGCTATCAAGACCTACCGTGAATGTCTCAAGGAAGCCAAAGAACGCTTCAGTCAATTGTTCAACTCTCTCGAATTGGGTCAAACCGGCTCCTTCAACCATCTTCAACTCATGCAGAACATCCTGGCTGTCCCGCTCACCCAGCAAATTCCCATGCTTCGAAACGGCTTGAACGCGTTCCTGGCCAATGTTGTCATTAAACTCAAGGACCTGTTCGGCAAAAAAAAATATGATCAGATCGTGAACAAGGTCTTCCAGGATATTAGTCAACTGTTCCTTGCCGACACGGAACTCCGGGCCAATGTCAAGAAAAATCTCGAAACTGTCATTGCTCACACAAACCAGGTGCCCTCATCGTTCAAATTAGCCCTGAAGTTTTATAGCGACGGTCACTTTGACCTGGCACTCAAGCATTTCCAGAATATACCGCCGACCAATCCCAATTATAAGAAAGCCCAAAGTTATCTGCACAAGATCGCCGAACGTGAGCCTGCTTTGCGGCAGTTCGTCCCGCCTCTCAGCGAGACCCAACCGGTTGAATTCGAAGATCAAGCGGAAGAGACTGCTCCGGCTATCACTGAAGCTGATAAAACTGAAAAAGGCAGTGACCGTTCCAAAGTGGTCCAAAACCTGATGAGCGGTTTGAAATGCTTTAGCCAGGATAACTATGAAGAAGCGGCCCACCTTTTCGATCAAGTCCTTCGAGCTGAACCGGGAAATACCAAAGCGATCAAATTCCGCGAACAGACCAAGAATCGTCTGGCCCAAAGCTTAGAGACCGACATCGGCACGCTTGAGGCCATACCCGTGCTCAACAGTGAGATCAGTGATGCCAAGCTTGAGAAACTGACTCTGTCACCCCACGAAGGCTATCTTCTCTCCCGAGTCAACGGCCAATACAGCATTAAGGAAATCATAGCCATCACTGGTCTGGATACCTGTATCGCCCTCAAGATGTTCCAGATGTTCCTTTCCGAGAAACTGGTGCTCCTGAAAGAAAAAAGAGTGAAAGCCCCCGAACCGGCGGCTGCATCGGTCAAGACCGAACAACAAGCGGTCCGGAACGAGCTCGAACTTGATCCCGGACAAACCATACCCGAAACCGCTCCTGCCAGCCTGAGTACAAGTAAAATTACTTCGGCCCAGGGACCGACACAGACCAGGACCAGATTCATCGATCGGACTCAATTGGCCGAACAGCATTATAAAAAAGGTAAAAAAGCAGCGGAACAGGGCGATTACCTGCGGGCCGTCGAAGAATTGGAAGCAGCCATCCTGAATAATCCCAATAGCCCACTCTACTATAATCTGCTTGCTGAGGCTCGCGAGAAAAAAAGGAGTACTGAAAGCAAAAATTTCTTCAATTCAGGCATACAGGAATTGAAGCAGAAAAATTTCAACAAGGCGATCAAATCATTCAAACAGGCCCTGGCCAACGATCCACGTAACATGAACTGCCTCCTGACCCTGGCCGAGGTGCTCTCGAAGATACCGGGTAAAAAGGAAGAAGCGATCATGTATTTCAGAAAAGCTCTTGAATCTCAGCCGAACAATGTCACACTCATTGTTAAAATCGGCCGATTATATAACTCGATCGGAGAAAGGGACCTGGCCATGAAAGCATATCGCAATTGCCTTGTCATCGACAGCGCGAACGAGGAAGCCCTCCGCGAACTCCGCCGCCTGCAACTGGCACTTTGACAAGTTTCCTTGCTCTGTATGTTATGGGGAATAATCGAGGTCAGGGCTAGAATCCAGTTGGTGTGCTTGACGCTGGGAACGGGCAGTGATACTATTTTTTTTATTTCAGTGAAGTAATCCACCTTCATGAGTCAAGCGAGCGAGAGGTTGAGATGGTCCTGGCGGGATATGGCTGTATCGGTTGTGTCATCGATGATGTCGTGGGAGCTTTGTTACCCCTGGTCGATGATGACTTGGTCAGACAAGCGGTCATAAAACGCTGTCTGGCTTATTTGGAGCAGGAATTCACGCTCGAACAGGTGCCTTCGGTTTTCATTACCCAGGTCCATCGTATCCTCAAACAAGTGACGGGCCTGACACTCCCCTTCGAGCGATTACGACGACGATGCAATGAGATTGGTTTGCTATTAGCCAAAAGGGTTGAGCAACGTTGTGTCGATCTCGGGGAGCGTGAGCGTTTCGCTGAGATGGTCCGCTGGGCTATCGCCGGGAATGAACTGGATTTCAGGACAGTTGGGACCGGTTATGAGATCGAGGTCGACCAGATTGAAACGCGATTACAGAGCTGCGTGGAACGACCGTTGGCCGTGAATCATCTCGATCAAATTCTCGATCTGATCAAGAGATCAACCCGCATGGTCTACATTCCGGACAATGTTGGCGAAATTGCCTTTGACCTTCTTCTGGTAAAACAATTCCGGGAATGGGGCATGGAAGTGCTTTTTCCCTTGCGTGGCGGTCCCATTACCAGCGATGCCACCATGGAAGATGGCCTTTTTGTCGGTGCAGACAGGATCGCCAGCGATGTGTTCGAGGCGGGACCGGATACCTTGGGCATATTACTCCATGAAGCCAGCCCACGTTTGCATAAGGAATTACAGCGGGCGGACCTGATCATCTGCAAAGGACAAGCAAATTTCTATACATTTTCTGAATACAAACATGAATTCCCCGGAGCAGTGGTGAGTTTGCTGCGGACAAAATGCGATTGGGCCGCATCATATTTTGGTTTAGAGGGTAAAATCAACATAGCGGCTGTTCTCAAGGGATAAAACCTTTCTTCCGAGTAATGGTGTTTACGATGACGATCTCAAACAGATTGACTCTTTTCAGATTAAGTTTTGGTCCGTTGTTTTGGTTCTTTTTCTTATTTTTGGACTCGTTCTGGGCCAAATGTGTAGCACTTGCCCTGGTTATAGCAACGGAAGTGACCGACCTCCTGGATGGTTATCTGGCCAGGAAACGTGGAGAAAAAACAGACTTCGGCAAATTACTCGACCCCTTTGCCGATAGTGTTTCGCGTTACAGTATTTTCTTGTGTTTTACCGGTTACACCTTTGTCAACGGGCCAGCTGACGCCGTTCCGATCATCATGGTCCTTTTGATCTTTTATCGTGATGCAACCGTTCAATTCATCCGCAGTATCGCCGCCGGACAAGCCATTATTATTGCTTCTCGGGCAAGCGGCAAGATCAAGGCAATCGTACAGGCCTGCGCCAATCACGCCATCGTTATATCCGTGATCCTGCAGTCCTTTTTTCCCAGATTTCCCGATGGTTACATTGCTTTCATATTAATGTTCATCGTGACCTGTATTACTTTGTGGTCTGCGTATGACTACATCTCCGGGAATTGGGCGGTCTTCAGAAATACGACCAAGTAGCCGTATCACGATCTGAATGCAAGCTGATCTGTCAGCCCTGAAAAATGACCTGGTGGCGAGTATTGCTTTCACACAAGACTTTCAGTTGATTGTTCTCCCATTTGAAGACAGCCACATTTTCATGTGGAGCACCATCGGGAGGTGGAACCGGGAAAATGCAGGTTAGCGATACCTGATCGGATAATGTCTGCAGAAACCCGCGGGTCGCCTCCTCGAGAAATTTCATGCAAATATTTAACTGTCTGTAACTCTCTCTCAGGACATGCTGGATATCCTGTTCCCATTCATTTATCCGCACAAGTGCATATTTGAAAGGAAAAAGATTTGCATCGGAAAAAAGAGAATGGTCCTTATTGGACCGAAACCGAAACCCCTCGGGACCTATAGTCAAATGAAAAGGAGCCCCGTCTTCACGCTCCTCGGACTGGACCTCATCAAGCACAATCCGGACCGCAACCGCAAAATGATCAAAAATACGGACAAGCATCTCGGATAACTCGGGCTTGTTGATTTCATGCTCAGCATTCTGCAGAATAATTTCGTCCATCCAATCAGAGAGAAAATTCTGAACCACAAGCGGAAAATCAACAAATCGGATCATGATCATTCCTCCATGCCTACCGGAACAAATTGATGAAATAAATCAGTATTTATATAAAGTTACAGTTTGAGACCAGGTCAATAAAGCTCTGACAGGATTGAGTCCAAAAAAAGCGACTATATTCATTTACCTTTTCATTAATTGACTCATTTGTCAAGTTCATTGTACAGATAGCTCGATAAAACATACTCTGATCCGAGTGGCCCTGCGTCGGTCATTCCTTTGATCAGGGGCAGGTTATTGACAGGCTGGCGTAGCCGCAGGTCGGGCCTCCTCGGTGCTGTCATGACCATACGGTCCTTCAGCCAGGTCATCCCCGGGAACAACCAGGAAATAGGCGTCTCCAGCAGGTGGTGTGAAACTCACGCTCGTATCTATTTCGTAACAACTGTCACTACCGCTTATATCGCCTGAAGCGGTGAAACTCGTGTGATCGTACCAATTGCCCAACGAACCCTGATAAATATGATACCAGTCTGCTCCATTGACAGCTTCCCAACTGAGAGACAGGTTATCCGAATCTTTTTCGAGCTCGATCAGAAGGGAATAGGTCGGATTTTCATCAAAAACTGCGGTGACCTCGAAAGCCTGATCCATGTAAAGGTCACAGGTTCCGGTTCCGGAACAATCGCCGCTCCAACCGCTGAACAGTGAACCGAGATGAGTGGCTGCTGTCAGGACTACCGTTGTTCCACTCTCGAAGGTACTGCTACACGTCAAGCCACAATCGATCCCGGCCACATCGCTGGTGACTGTTCCTGCTCCAGAACCTGTTTTGGTCACGATCAGGTCATAGCCTGAGGACCAGATCGAACAGGGATCAAAGACGTTCATGACGACCACTTCCCCATAATTCCAGCCTAAATAGGGACCTCCGGCATTACCGATGCCGAGAAATCCCTCGACACCTGTTGTGCCTGAATTATCATTGTAAGGATACCATAAGACACAGTGACGGTGGCCCCAGCTCGAGGTCGAGTCATTGTAGAGCCACGTATAGAGTGCGCGTTCGATGTGAAGCGGGATCGAACTGCCCGAGGTGACAACATAGAACAGATTCTCGGCCACTGACAGGGAATCATAACAGGCCCCGATCGTAGGATTATCCTCGAGACGCTCCCAGGGGGACCGACCATCTGCATTATGACTGAAAACATCGTTATCCCGAAGATACTGTGCATAATACTGGGCGACACCAGTCACATTGGTTTCGATACCGGTCATAGCATCTATGCTGCGGTCCAGACGTTCATTATTTATGATCCACAGACATTTTTCACCGATACTCATCGTATCCCACGTGGCCTGGCTGGGAAAAGTGAGCATAGGCAGGGACGTGCCCAATTGAGTGTTCTCGACGGTACGGCCATTGTTGAATGATGATTGGACATCAGCGACACCGCTGGTACCGCCCGACCAAGGGATATCGGACGTCGGGTCGGTCGGGTATGCCCGTAGTTCATCACTTACAATGAGAGATTCATCGTCAGCTTGAGCCTGAAACTCCTCAAGATTGTCATGCGACATCCCCATCAGAGACATGACCAGAAACACCACGACCAGTGTCTGCACGAGAATACTAATCATTAAACTCCTTCTATTATCTCTCATAATGACCTTCCTTGTGAGAAGAATAAGAATAAACATATTCTAGGTTATGCGAACAATCCTGGTCACCTATCACAACACGATACGGGCAAGGTTATTTTTCGAGTAATTATTTTGATTTCAACATTGCTTGTCCTTTCAATGGCCCATGGTCAGTCCGCCGTCGATGATCAGGACCTGGCCGGTGATGTAGCTGCTTTGATCGGAACAGAGGAAAGCGACGGCAGCGGCGATTTCCTTCGGTTCGCCGAAACGGGCCATAGGTATGGTTTCGAGAAATTGGTCGAGCAGTTCCTGTTTCAGGTCTTTGATCATATCGGTCTTGATGACACCGGGGCAGACGGCATTGACCCTGATGCCGAGCGGGGCCAGTTCGCGGGCCAGGGACCGGGTCAGGGCGACCAGTCCTCCCTTGGAGGCGGCGTAATTGGTTTGGCCTTCACGACCGGTCAATCCGCTGGGTGAGACGATATTGACAATTGAGCCCCGTCTTTTCGAGATCATGGGTCTGATGGCTTTTTTCGAGACAAGAAAAACGCTGCGGAGATTGACATCGAGGACCCGGTCCCAGTCGTTTTCCTTCATCAGCATGAGTGGACCGTCGATCCTGATACCGGCATTATTGATAACAGCACTGAGTTGTCCCGGCAGTTTTCGGATTTCATTGAACAGGAATTCCACTTCTTCAGCTTGGGAGACATCAGCCTTGACGATCAGGGTTTGAACACCGAGTTCTTCGCATTGGTGCTGGACCTCGCAAATGCGTTGTTCGTTCGAAACGTAGTTTAAACAGAGATTGTAACCCGCACGGGCAAGTTCGAGGGCAATGGCCCGTCCGATACCGCGGGAGGCCCCGGTCACAAGTGCACTTTCAGTTGAGTTATTCACAGTCACAACGGGACTCCTTTCCAAGAGTGTATTCTGATGAATGCGAGGCGATCAACCAGTCCTCAGCCTGGAAAATATGGCGGACCCGCTGCTCGCGTCGGAGTAATTTAGCCAAAAATGAGCCATGTCCCACTTCCCAGAAATCGGTCACATCTCGTTCGAGGAGTGAAGCCAGGCTGCGAGGGAAATCAACGGGATCAACCAGTTGCTTGACCAGCAGTTCACGAATCTGATCGACCCGGTCCAAAACAGCCCCATTTGATCCGCACACAAGGGGTATGTCAGGTTCGAGCAGTTCGATTTTCCGGATATAAGTGTTGAACTGAGCTGCGGCGGATTGGAGCAAGGGCGAATGATAGGGAATGCTGACCGGTAACCAGCGGATATTCAGAAGGCCGGGTCGCCGGGCTTTTTCGTATGCGACTTCGAGGGCTTGATAATCGCCGGATAAAAAAAACTGGCGGTCCGAATTGGTATTGGCAATGACTACCACACCATATTTTTCAGCTTCAGCCATGATTTCCTGGACAATCGGGAGGACCAGGCCCGTGATGGCCAACATGCCCGCCTTGTGCCCGGCCATGCCGACTTTCATGCACCTGTACGCTTCACAGACCAAGCCTAAACCATCTCTCAGGGATACGGCCCCGCAACACGATAGGGCCGAGTATATACCGGAACTATAGCCATACACTATGGATGGCCGTATCTTATAATTATGCAGGGCCCGGTCATAACCGGCATTGACCAGGTAAATAGCGATCTGGGCTGCTAATTCATCATGGTCGGGCCAACTTGTATCTGAAGTCAGCAATGGTTCGAGTGCATAAGGCACATCCAGGGAATGCTGTATGTCACGGATCATGCCAGGAAAGAAGTCACAGTGCCGGAATAGCCATTGCCCCATGCCCGCGGTTTGAACACCGTAACCGGGAAATAGGAATGCAACATCAGATTCGGTCATGTATTCGTTCGTCCTCCCAAGGTAAACAGGCTTGTCTGCCCAATTGTGTTCCGTATTCAGAAAAGATGCTCAAATCAATCAAATTCAGCGGGTCCGATCAAAAACAAACCTGTAGAACAGGCCAAGTATGATGCCGACAACCACGAACAGGGCCAGGTTAACCAAAAGATTTTTGACTGTATCCAGTCCCAGGGCGTCGACAATGGCGTTGTAGCCCAACCACAAGCCCAGGATGATCGGTCCGAGACAGCCAATGGCCAATCCTCTGATGAGGTAGTTATGCTTTTTGTCGGCTAACACGCCCCAACACCATCCGAAGCCAAGCCCCAGAACCGGGCCGATGAATCCGAGCCAATAAAAAAAGGAATTGACCAATTGCTCATCGAGGAGTAAGTTTAACAATCTTTCCATGATCGAGTTCTCCTGCTCAAATGTCTAAAGCGGTCCGGCTCATACCGCCAGATCGTCATCACAGTATTAGCGACGTATCTCTTCCACCTCCATTGGCAATAGTATATAAGGCTCCCGTCCAAATCGCAACTTGAAAAAAAAACGAATTTCATTATACTGTACAAAAGAGGGGTTTTGACTGCTGGAAATTCCGAGTCCTCTCACCTGTTCAGGCGAAAATCATGGTTCACTTTCAACCAGGTATTCATTCGCCGATAGGTTAGGTCCCGTTCTGTCAAACGAGAATGACAGAAAGGAGTCAATCATGATCTGTGATATATGCGGTGAAGAAATCGAGGAATGGGAATTCGAGGAAGGTTTCGCTTTCAAGTACGAAGGCGGCGCAATTCATGAACGGTGTCGGGAAGAATATTTCGGAACGCCTGAAGACGAATAGCAAGGCGTCGGATGACGCAACCACCTGATTCAGTCCCGGACCGAGCTTAATCAGATAAGGCACTCTCGATTTGCTGGCGTGATATGGCGCCTTCACGGAGGATACGGATTGTCCCGTCAGAAAGGTTGACGACGGTTGAAGGTGATCGGTAGGGTAGTGTCCCAGCTAGGAGAACCAGCCCGATCTCCGGGAAAAGACCTGGTGAAGCTATCAGCAGTTGTTCCGGAGCATAGGGTTCGGCCGCATTGGAAATATTAGCCGATGTTGATACCAGTGGTAGACTCACGTATTCGAGAATCTGGTTCAGGATTGGAAAAGCAGGAACGCGCAGGCCCAAGGTAGCTTCCTGGCCAAGCCAACCGGTCAGTCTGGGCTCCCTGATCGGTAGGACCACGGTCAGGGGTCCCGGCCAGAAATGGGCGACCAGGACATCTGCCAATGCGTTGAACCTGACCAGATCGCGGGCCGTTGTTTCATCTGCCACGATCGCGGGCAAAGCCTTTCTTTCGTTGCGTTTTTTCAGGTCGAATATACGATCATGGACCTGTTTGTCAAAAATGTTCCCGCCGAGCAGGTAGCTGGACTCGGTCGGACAAATGATGAGTTGCCCCCGATCGAGCGTTTGTTTGATCCGGTCCAGGACCGTTGCTGGCAAACGTTTCGAGCAGTCAATTCTCGTGATCTTTTCATCAATCATAACAAGTCTGCCCGTGCTTCGGCATTCAAGTCAAGCGAGGCAGTTTTGGCCTGCTTGATCAGATGATAACCCAGCCCTGCTATGACAGCGGCATTATCCGTGCACAACCTGTTTGAGGGAAAAAGAACACGGAATCCTAGGAACTCCGAGCGTTGCCGGAAAAGTTGTCGTAAACGTGAATTCGCGGCAACGCCCCCCGTAACAGTGATCAACTTGAGACCGGCTTGCTGTGTGGTCCAACGTGTTTTGGTCTCGAGAACATCCATGACTGCTTCCTGGACTGAAGCTAAGAGATCAGGAAGATGCACATCATTTTGATCATGTCTGTTTTTTTCGAGAAAGACCCGGACAGCGGTTTTTAAGCCACTGAAGCTGAAATGGGGTGAATGGTCATTCATCATCGGTCGAGGAAAGGAATAGGCTTGAGGATCGCCCGAGGCGGCCATTCTGTCGATCAGTTTTCCGCCCGGATAGCCCAGATCGAGCATTTTTGCGACCTTATCCAAGCATTCGCCCGCAGCATCATCGCGGGTGAAACCAATCACCGACATGGTCCAGTCATGATCGATCCTGGCTGTCAGCGTATGCCCCCCCGAGACAATCAGGGCCAGATGAGGAAATTCGAGCTCGTGTTCGAGGGCCGGAGCATACGCATGACCGAGAAGGTGATTGACGGCGGTCAGTGGAATCCGGCGAATATAGGCGATGGACTTCGCGGCCGCGATACCGATCACGAGCGATCCGATCAGACCGGGTCTATTCGTCACTGCCACGCCCTGGATATCATTCAGGGTCAGTCCGGCTTTATCCAGGGCACTGGCCAGAGAGGGAGTGATAACTTCCAAGTGCTTACGTGAAGCAATCTCCGGAACGACACCCCCGAATTCACGATGAAACTCATCTTGAGATGTGACGATCAGGGAAAGGATGGTCTTTCCGTCCTGAACGATTGAGACGGATGTATCGTCACATGAAGTATCGATACCGAGAATATTCATTGTTCCGCCCTTTCCCTTCCGGGTGTCGTGCTTTTTTTCGCATCAGGAGCCCTGATATACAAGGGCATCAATGTGTGAGCACTATCGATCATACCCCGGTCATAACGCAGTTTAGCCAGACGGGCGATCGTCAATGCCTGAGGAAACAGAAAACGCTGATCGATCATCATCCGATCATAGCCGACCTTTTCTTGGATTCGGTCCCGATAGGCATACGCGCCCGTTCCGCAGAAAAATACGTTCTCCGGTAATTCCTCCAAAAGCGTCGCGACCGAAGTCAGAACGATATCAGTCTTCTGTTCGAGTGTACCATCTGACCAGAAAAAAGAACAGGCGTAGACCTCGGAACGTTTGGCATCGAGCAGGGCAATGATCCAGGTCGGCCCGCTCAGCAACGGAAGCAGATTGTAAGCCAGGGCTTCAAGCGAGCTCAGGCCCACGATTGGGCAACCGAGCCCGAACGCCAGGCTTTTGGCCGTAGTCAGGCCAATCCGCAATCCGGTAAACGAACCCGGTCCAAGCGTGACCCCGATCAGCCCGATATCGGCGATTGACATCCGAAGTGAGCTCAACAATCGGTCGAGATTGTTCATCACATGAGACGAATGTGATGAGGGGCAATGACAATGCATCTCAGCCAGAAGTTCAGGCCCACGACAGATGGCTATGGATTCCCATGAGGTTGATGTGTCCAGTGCCAACACATTCAACGTCCTGTCTTCCTTGTTTTGTGCACCAGTTTTCATATGCTTTGAAAGGGGTTGTTCGTGTTTCTCGACCCCGCTAAATCCTGTCTTTCGGTACCATGATCCGGGTCATTGGTCAGTTTTCGCCAAGCGATCGAGCGGGTGAATTCGTCCTGCCAAACCAGATCGACCCGCCAATACTCGGACGGTAAAAAAGGCATTTTTTCCGCCCATTCAACGATGACAATTGCATTTTCGGTGAAATAATCCTCGAGTCCGATTTCAAAGAGATCAGGCTGTTCGAGTCGAAATAAATCTATATGATACACCGGGAGAGGGCAACGATATTCCAGAACTATCACGTATGATGGACTCGAAACATAGATATCACGGTCAGAGCACAGCCCCTTGACAATGCCGCGGGTAAAGACCGTCTTCCCCGTTCCCAGATCGCCATAGAGCAAGATTGTATCGCCGGGTCCCAGGTGATGGGCTAGTTCACGACCATACTCTTCAGTCTGGTCCGGACTGTGAGACAGCCTCTGTATCATGGTTGTTCTCTGAATAGGGAATAAAGTAGCTGTCCTGTGATGGGGACTGATGCGACGAACTCCGGTCGCTATCGGGCCCGAAAGAGTATTTTCTTGACCATCAAGCCCAATTCACGAACATCGACACTGTCACCGGTCTGGGCGGGAATAAAGGTCTGATCGGTCTCAAACTCGAGCGAGGTATAATCCTCCTGACCGAGTACATCAGCAGGTATTTCCAGCCGTTCCTGAATATAATCCCGGTTGGTTACATCGATCTCGAGCGGTTTCCCAGCTAATTTTATCGTCACCTTGGCTGGATTGGTAAAATACTGGTTCGGAATCCAGAGATCGAGATAGAGCCAGGCATCTTTTTTTGGATTAACCAGGCGACATTCCCCGCTTTTCTTCATCCATCTCCAGTTCACATTTCCCCGCGAATCGAGTTCCGGGTCATACCAACCCCGGACATATTTGATCAAGGCTTCGGAGTACTCGAGGTTAGAAGGGACCAGCATGAATTCACCGGCCAGATAACGATGGTAACGATTGAACTGGTTCAAACCATTGAACGCAAAATATTCAGCAGTCTCACCCTTTTTATAAATACCGATTAACAGGACTACTTTCTTCTTGATTAAGGTTATGGGCACATACATGTATCGAAGATAACTATATTCCTGATTAGGCTGCCAGGAATCGAATGGGAGCAGGGGAATGTGATCATCCTGACAAATTCTTTCCCCGTCTTCATCCTGCAAATGCACAAACACATACGAATGATTACCCGGCGAGACCCAATTCGGGCCTGTTTTCCAACTGAATTGAATGGGAAGCAGACTGTCAGAAGCATGTTCCTGACCGCTGATCTGGACCTGAACGGTAACATCGAGACCAGTCACCGAGATAGGCTTCTGCCTGTCCCGAAACAGGTTCCACGAGAGCAGGATCGCGACAAATATCAAGCCCAACACGACTATAATCATCACTTGCTTCTTAACAAACATGCGGTTTTCCTCCTTCAATTCAATTCGGACTTCATTGATGGTTATCCGAAAGATCGAGCGTTTGATAGTATTGTTTCAGATCAACGGCAAGTTCTGCCATGGTCTGATAGCGTGAATCCGGCGATTTTTCAAGGCATTTGAGCACGATTTGCTCGAGTTCTGGGTCCAATTCGGGTTTAATCGATCGCGGAAAGGGTGGCTGAGTCTTCAGATGCGCCATCAGGACCCCGATTGGAGTATCGCCGGTAAAAGGCAATTTCCCTGTAAGAAATTCATAGATGACAATGCCGAGCGAGTAGATATCTGAACGAAAATCGATTTTCTTGCGTATCTGTTCGGGCGCCATATATTCCGGGGTGCCCATGACTTCGCCTGTATCGGTCAATCCTTCGAGATTACCGACCCGGGCAATCCCAAAATCCACGATTTTAACGTTGAGGTCCTTATCAATGAGGATATTCTGCGGTTTGACATCTCGATGGATAATGTCCAAAGCATGAACAGCACCCAGGGCATCGACGATTTGCATGATAATACTGATTTTGTCCCGAACGGGCAGGGCCTTGCCCTCGATGATCTGTTCCTTGAGTGTAATGCCGTAAATCAATTCCATCGAGATATAGTAAGTCCCTTCGCAGTAACCCAGGTGATGGATTCTGACGACATTGGGATGAGAAATCTTACGGGCGGCCTTGATTTCCCATTTAAAGCGTTTCAAGTTGCGTTCATCGAGCAGAGCGCTTTCGCGTAAAGCCTTGATAGCCACGAGTTCCTTGAGGACCCGGTCATGTGCCTTGAACACGGCACCCATACCACCTCGCCCCATTTTTTCGATGATTTCGTACCGCCCGTCAAACAGTGAACCGGGACCAAGGGCATCACTCTTGAGAAGATCGGCGAATTCATTGGCATTATGGACCCTGTTCTGGTCATCACTCGAATAAATCCGGCTGAGTACGGACTTGAACCGGTCCGGTATTCTGTGACTACCCTCCCATTCGGGATTGAGTTCTTGAATATCGGGAGCGTGCTCGAGTTTGCCGGATATCAGTTGGATCATGATTTGGGCTATGGATATCAAATCATCACGCGGACTCTCAGGTTCGCCATTGATCGTATTCAATGACAGGTAGATATGCTTCTTGACCATCTCCTGTTCAAAATCGGTCTGTAACTCCGACGTCCTGAAATAGAGACCGAAATCACTGATTTTGACTGTGTTGTCCCGGGTGATCAGGATGTTCTCCGGGCACAGGTTCCGATGAATGACCTTGTTCTTGTGAGCACTATCAATGGCCCATAGACATTGAGTCAGTATGTTCAGGGCCTTGTGCAGGGCAATTTTATTCCGTTCGAGCAGGCTGGCCAGGTTTATACCCTCGACATACTCGCGGGCGATCAGAAAATGCTGTTCATCTTCACCTAAATCATAGATCATGACGATATTCGGATGATTCAGACGAGCCGTGGCCATGATCTTTCTCTTGAAACGGGTCATAACGAGTGGGCTGAGGAAACGTTTTTTCTCGATTTCCTTGATGACCACCGTGCGTTCGAGGAGCACATCTTTGGCCCGATACACCTTTCCGAGCACACCCTGACCGATCACCTCTTCGAGCTGATAGCGTCGCCGCAGAAAATTGGTAATCACGGAACTGTCATCTTTATCAGCCTCGTTTTCTACTGCCATTACCTTGGTCCGCTGTTCCTCGATCTCTTTTCTCAATTCTTCGAGATGTTCGAGACGCATTCGGGCATCACGAAATTCGAGATCGTATTTGATTACCTGCTGGTAACTCTCGCGGGCATTTTCGATGATCTGCTTGTCTTCCCATATCCGGCCGAGATAATAAAAAGTCTCGGTCCGATTCGGATTATACTCATCATCATGGGCAATGATCTGGAACTGTTTTAATGCCTTGTCATACTCCTGCTGTTCGAAAAGCAGCTTGCCCAGCCGGAATGAGGCCTCGATATAATCGCCGGACTCGGGACTAACGGCTTTTAACAGCTTGACCGCCTTATCGGACATGTCCATCTTCTCTGCCAATTCTGCCGCAATCAAAAAATCACGACCCATGATATATTGTTCTAAGGCTTTGGGCATGTTACCAGACCTGATATACATTTCGGCCGCATTGCGATACCGCTTGGCCCGCTCATACATTTCCGCCGCATCTGAATAGCGGGACTCCTCCAGATAGCATTCTGCCGCTATGGGGAAAATCTCGGCCCGGCGGAAATTTTCAGCAGCCTCATTAAAGAGACCGGCTTGTTGATATTGATAACCCGCATCCTCATACTTTTGTGCTTTTTCATAGAGGACTGCCGATTCTCGCGGATGCCCCTCCTCGTTGAGAATGCGGGCATATGAGGCGAGATTGAGGACGCCCGTGTCACTCAGTTCGATCAAGCGGAGCCCATTCGAGAAATCCCGACCCTGAAAATACATCTCGACCGCTTTATCGATCGATCCGATCTTCTCGAAAAGTTCGCCGGATTTCCGCCAATTCGCCGCTTTTTCGAAAAAAACCGCGGCATCCTCTTCACGGGACGCCGCAAGATAAGAATCGGCAGCCTTACCCGCTATTCTCTTTAAGGCAACCTCCCGCTCAGTTAACAGAATCTCGTCTTCCTTCTTCCTGAGTAACTCATTGTAACCACGCTGATAAACCTGGGCTGCTTTTAAAAAATTCTCGCTCAGCTTGTACATATCGCCCGCAGCTTCATACATATCCGAATCTTCATAGTTCTTCGCAGCCTGCGGGTATTTCTTGTCTTTCTTATACATCTCGGCCGCATAGAAGAAATTACCCGCTTGTTTATACATCTCCGCTGCCTTTGCATAATTCAAATCAAGCTTATACAATTCCGCAGCCTTGAGAAAGTTGTCATTACGGGCATACAACTCCGCTGCCTTGATATTAAAGTGAATGCTCTCGTAGAGTTTGGCAGCCTGGCTCAAACTGCCGGCCTTAAGATACATCTTGGCTGCGTTCTCGAGATCACCTGCTATCTCAAGTAGATTGCCGGCCTTCTGGTATTCACCTTTTTTGGCAAATCGGTTCGCTTTGCGGAGTATATCATCCATCACGAATGAGACTGTTCTTGTCGTCTGTTGAATTGTTCCAACTTTTATTCCTTACGGAGTGTAAAGCGCAAAAAAGTGAGACTCTGATCTGTATCACGAATTCGGCTCGTAAATGCACGGACCATATTACGTAAGATCTTTAGCTCGATCATCTGATCTTGATGCAGAAGTTCGTCAAATCTGTCCTTGTCTAAACGGACCAGCTTGGAGTCCTCATGGGCAATCGCTGTTGCGGAACGTGGGCCCCGATCGATCAAGGCCATCTCACCCAGATGGGCCCCCTCCCTTAAAATGGCAATGACCTCTTCCCCAATCGAATCAAGGATCACACTGACCCGGACCGAACCCTCGAGAATCAGATAAAGGGCTTCTCCAACCTCGTCTTTTTGAAAAATAACATCTCCCCTTTTGTAGTCCACAACCGAGGTTATCTCGAGGACTGCCTCTATTTCAGCCGAACTGAGCTTATCAAAAAGCAAACATTTTTCGAGCAAGTCCCTTCTGTCTCTTTCCACAATTTTTTCTCCTTGAGCTGGCCTAATAATCTTATTTCTTGTTTAAAAATTCTATCACTTTCTCATCTACCTGTCAATCTGTCACCCAATGTCATGATTGCTTCATCGCCGGGCGATACATTTGAAGTGCTCGATTATATTGTCGCTTTACCTGTCAATCACTTGAATGCCGTCATCGATGGCCTGGATCACTTCTACTCTATCGAGGTGCCTCCCGAGCTCAGTGCTTCAGGACCTTACAACGAGGTCTGAAACAGTCAAGACTGAAACATTTTGACAATCACGCTCTCCATCTTTATACTGTTGATCGATAATCAAAACACATGGCGGTGATGCATGATTCAAGATAGGGTGCTGAACAGGCAACGTTTTATCCAGACACTGGGTTTCAAGAAAACAGATCGGGTCCCACTCCTCAAGGAAGGGATAAGGGCTGAAGTGGTCGAGACATGGCAGAATCAGGGCTTGGGCCTTGATAAACTCGAGGATATCTTTCACTATGATGATTATCAAGAAATATGTTTGAACCTGGAACCGGATCCCGAACCGGATTGCTGGCCGCGGACCTTACCTGAATTGGAGCTGTATGTCGAAAGACTGGACCCGGACAATGAAATCCATTATCCGAAGGCCTGGACCGAATTGCATACGATCGATGAAGTAGAACGTCCAATCACTCTTTTACGTGTTCATCATGGTTTCTTTCTGTCAATGGGGGTCTATGATTGGGAGCGTTTTCTGGAAGTAATGTATCTGATTCAGGATGACCCGGATTTTGTCTGCACGATGATGAATCTGCAGGGTGAATTCTCGGCACAACTGCTCGATCGCTTTCTGGCCAAGATGTCGATCGACGCAGCCCTGTTCAGCGAGCCGATCGGCGGCAATGATCGCCCCTTGCTTCCGCCTGACATGTACGAGGCTTTCGTCTGTTCTTCCTACCGACCCATCTTCAAGGTGCTTGACAAATACAATGTTACAGTGAGAATCCTCAGGACCTACGCCAATATCCGGGTCCTGATCCCGACCATAATTCGTTGCGGTTTCAATTGTTTATGGGCTTGTGAAACGAATATCGCCGATATGGATTACCAGGCGATACGCCAGGAATTCGGAACAGCACTCAGTTTGATTGGGGGTATCGATCTTGATGTCTTGCGTCTCGATACTCATGCGATCAGAGCGGAGCTATACAAAAAAATCCCAGCCCTGCTTGACTCGGGCGGTTATATTCCTCTTGCTGATGGCAGAGTAAGAACTGATGTTCACTTTCAGAATTACGCTTATTATCGCTGTTTACTTGAACAATTGTGCACAATAGTATAATCTCACTTCACGATAACATCTGCGAGGTTGAAAGAGTGCGTGAGTTAACACTTAAACAGAATTTGGTCTTCTTTCGGCAATTACATACATTTATCAGGTCCGGTACAGCCCCGATTACCTACTTACAGGATATGCAGCAGCAAGTATCAGCTCCCCCCCTGAAAGCTGTGGTCAACGGTATGATCAAGGCAGCCCGACGTGGTAAAAGTTTGAGTACAGGACTGCAATCCTGCCCGAATGCCTTACAGAAAGCACATCTGGCTATGTTTGAGCTTGCAGAAAAAAGCGGCAAACTCGAAGCGTTGACCTATATGTTGGCAGAGTATTTCGAGTGGAAGTTGCGGATGCGTCGGAAAATAATTTCGAGTCTGGTTTATCCATTCATACTGCTCATTTTAGCCATTATTATCCCGCCGGTATATCTTATTTTCACCAAGGGCTTGATGGCTTACGTTGGCACGGTCCTGCAAGCGTTATGCTATATCATGGGACCGTTTTTGATACTCTATTTCGTTCAACGTGCCGGCCTGGATTCCGTCAAAAAAGTGTTTGATACACTACAATTACACATACCTGTAATCAGTGCCATGGTCTGGAGATTCAATCTTGCGACCTATTTCCGCATGTTTGCTCTGGGTATTGAAGCTGGTGCCGAGGTCAACGCGGTTGCCGAATATGCTCTCGCTTCCCTGAACAATACTCGCATTAAGGCCCTGTTCGAGGAACAACGACAACCCAATACCTATGTTTTCGATCCACAATACCAGCTCTACCCGGTGATTAAAAGATATCCTGCGGTATATAGTATGGTCTCGGCGGGATTCGGGACCGGAAATATCACGGAAATGATGAACAAAACCGCCCAATATCTCGAAGAAGAAGCCCAGATGTATCTGGCCAATCTGATTGTGGTCCTGCCGATTTTCGTTTTTCTGATTGTGGCGATATATATCGGCCTGATCGTTGTCAGATTCTGGTCAAACATGTACAATCTTATACCGCTTGAATAAGGAGGTCGAAGATGAAAAAATTTGTCGTTGTACTGATACTGGTCTGTGTGCTTGGTTTCTGGTCAAATGCCTGTGAAGAAGCTGAAGAAGGTGTCGACCGTAATAATGATATCATTGTCCGCAATGTCTCGGAATATAATCTCTGGATCATGATTGACGGTCATCAGAAAGGGTTTTGCGATAATGATGGTATTGCCCGGACTATGTGGGACGGCATCGAAGATGGTAGCCATGTTCTCCAGGCTTATCGTGATGATGATTATACTGAGTATCATTGCCAAGTTACCACGGACTTCCTCGATGATGGTGAGGACTTTAATTGGTATCTCGAGGAAGACCATGAATATTCAGGCACATCTGAAGGTCATTGCTAGACGACCCTCTTATCATCGAACAGCACCCATGAGGATGAAAGGCCGGGACGCCAATTGTCCCGGTATTGGAAGCGACACAACTCATTCAGTAAACGTGTCGCTGAACATACTCTTGAAACATAACGATTTCAGCAGGTGCAGCAACCTGTACCGACCGGGAAAAGAAGGGATTTTCTCGATCAATTTCAGTGCTCGACATTGAAAGTGGGCGATCTTAAGAGCACATTTCCTGTATTCTTCATGGGTGAGATCAATGCTGATCCCATGGCGTTGACGGGCCACAACCAGCCCGACACTATCGCCCGGTCTGATTAATCGGCCGACCAGGCTGTTATCTCCTGCTTCGAGATAGAGCGTTTCGTTCTTAGATGTAATCCGATCAATGATGCGATGAGCAGAAAGGATGTGATCTGCCCGGATCAGGACGATATCTCCGATCGAAATGTTCAATGCAAGTCCGAATTGGACGACAATCCTGTCCCCATCCAAAAGAAACGGCCTCATACTCTCGCCAATAAAACGGAGTGTCTGTCTGGCCCCGGTATTCTGCCAATCGAGGACCAGCGTGGGGACAAGTTGGTCCACCTGCCGGGGAACACATTTCGAGGCATCGGAAAAACTGTCGTGGTCGGAGTTACCCATTATCTTCAGTCTTTCCCGAGTGCATCCAAAAGAAGATCGGCAGTTCGGGAGACATTGCCCGGGATAAGCTGAAAAAAATCCAGACCGATTGCTGTGGCGAGAATACCCGCTGTGTTTTCGAGGACATCGCGCGGGTCCGGTTCCTGATCGAAATAATACGGCGTAATGACATTTCGCAAATAGCCCAGCATTTTTTTCAGACCCTGTTCGCGTCCGATCATGGTGATGTGCGGCTCGGCTGAAGCATCGGGTGATTGGGCCGTCTTAAAGACCCTGTAGGCAATCGCCGGACCGAATGACTGGCATAATCGTCTGAATGCCCCTTTCTGACGATGTCCCACCCTGAAACAATAGTAAGTGGTCTTTTCAGAAGTCTTTGTTTTCTTGGCCAGGGTGATGACCGGTATTGAGCTGGCACACTTTTCAAACTGGTCCGTTTGGTCTAACATCGCGACCTCGACTGTCACTCCTCCCTCATCACAGCTATCGATGGCTGAGAGAGACGATTCCAGAAAGACGACCGTATGTGCCGGGCAATCGTACTGCCCGTCTTGATTACTCAGCAGTATGGGATTGACATAAATATTCGCACCTTCCCGACGCAGGTACTTTTTCTGTTCATTACTCATATTGGCCAGTTCTGTCGATGGTATGATCATCTGTAAGGTCGATTCTGTGCAGCCGACCAACCGTGGGAAAGGATGAAACCTACCATCGTTTCGCCCTAATGCAACGATTTCATCTGAAAGAAAATGACAGCCGCGGCGAGCCAGTTCCAGGGACAGTGTCGTTTTGCCGGCACCTGAAGTTCCCAGGAGTCCAACTCCCCCTGAATTATGGCAAAAACAAGCGCCATGAAAGAGGAAATGTGTCGAAACCTGGGCCAGGGTCGAATCAAATATGATATTTTCCACAACTTGCTGTGCATTCTCTCGATCCAGTATTTCCCAGCATTTTTCCTGTGACCAGAACAGCAAGGTCTGGGCATCCGGACCATGATTACTCAAAACATAATAGGTAATTGAGGTCCATTGGTTTTGATTGTCCCGATTCGTGTTTGGATCACGTCGGAAATAAGTGTACATCAGATTAAAATAATCGAGATTCTCAGGTTTGTTGGTGCAAACCTGAATCCGGACATCAAAAAAAGTAAACATACTGATATACCGGGCTTGTTTTTTCAAGTCCTCAAATTCAAACGGGGTAAGGGTATATGATCGGAACAAGGTGCGACTCCTTTTTGGGTCCTCTCTTTAAATCTGGATCATAAAAATGTAAAGGGATTGTAGCATCAACTTGACTACTCCGCAACAGAATA
The DNA here is from genome assembly GCA_016934675.1 of bacterium. Classification (GTDB taxonomy): domain Bacteria; phylum CSSED10-310; class JAFGSJ01; order JAFGSJ01; family JAFGSJ01; genus JAFGSJ01. The sequence goes on from JAFGSJ010000044.1 coordinate 49,429, forward strand.
GTGCTGACTGAGCAAGAGTAGCCCATTTTCCACCACTTTGAGTCATGTCCCGCAGACAGAAAGAGGAAATCCTTTCGTTCCGAAACCAGATACCCATGACTCATGATTTTGCATATATTCAAATCGTGCATTATGATACAAATGAAATTGAATAAAGCATCCGTTCGGATAGGCATATCGGGTCCGGACTTGAGAGGGCATTAGCATGTCGGGCAGGTATAGCTATTATGTCGAGTCTTTCGAGTTGGCGGACCGACCGCGTCGTTTTCTCGATACATTTGGGGTGATCCTTCAGCACAGCAATTATGGTCTTGCATTGGAGCTCTATGCCCGAACGAGTAACAAGTGCAGCCGTTGTGCCGCGGCCTGTCATGTCTATCAGGCCAGTGGGCAGGCAAGTGATATTCCCTGTCAGAGGTCCGAACTGTTATTGCGGATATATCGGCGATATTTTACTCTTGCCGGCTTGGTCCGGGCGAGGTTGTGGTCTTCGTTCACCCTGACGGATGATTACCTCGATCGCATGGCAGAGGAGATGTATCGCTGCAGTGCGTGTCGCCGCTGTAAAATGTCATGTCCCATGGGTATCGATCATGGCTTGATTACCCACTTGGCCCGTTGGATTCTGGCTGAATTGGGCATGGTCCCCAAAGCATTGGTCGTTTCGGTCAGGGAACAGCTCGAAGGCAAAACCGGGAACACTTCAGCCATACCGGTCATTGCCCTGAAAGATACCTTAGCCTTCCTCGAGGAGGAATTCCTGGATAATTACGGTGTGGCGATCACTTTTCCACTCGATGTTCAAGACGCTGAATACCTGTTCTTTCCTGCGGTCAGTGATTTTTTGATCGAGCCCGATACTCTAATGGGTAATGCTGCAGTCATGGCTGTGACCGGTGGAAGTTGGACCATTGGCACGGGTTATTTTGATGGGATCAACTACGGTCTGTTTTACAGCGATCGGATGTTAAGCAGGATTATTCACCGTGAAATCGAGGAGGCCCGGCGTTTGAAAACACGGAAAATCATGATCGGCGAGTGCGGACATGCGTCACGTTCGGCCAAATCATATGTACCGACGTATGGGGGTGGTAAGTCTGCACCACCGGTGGTCAATATCATGGAATATACCTGTCAGGCTTTACTGGAGGGCAGACTATCGGTCCGGGCCAAATCGATCAGGGAACGGGTGACTTACCATGATCCCTGCAACATTGCCCGTTCAGGCTGGTTGATCGACCAGCCCCGGGAGATATTGAAAGCAATCAGCGCTGATTTTGTCGAGATGACGCCGCATGGGACCCTGAATTATTGTTGCGGAGGCGGAGGCGGCACGGTTTCGGTCGATGAAATCAGGTCATATCGGACCGGTGTTGCCGGAAAAATCAAGGCGGAACAGATTCGACGGACCGGGGCCAAGTATCTGGTTGCGCCCTGTGCTAATTGCAAGAAACAGCTCCGCGAGGTCTGTGAGGACCACGGTCTGACCGAAGTCGAGGTTGTGGGATTGCACGACCTGGTCCTCAAAGCGATTGAATTTCCCGATCATCTGAAGAGGAGACCCTGTGCCGAAAAACGCTCGGAATAACGAAAAAGCCAGTCTAAGGAAGGTCAGAATATGGAAGCAATGATAGCCTGGGCCCGAGGTCCATTGTTCAGATTTGCCGTTCTGATCATGGTCCTGGGTCTGGCCCGTCACCTGGCCCTGACCGTCTTCGGGCTGGTCCGGGCGATCCACAAGTCAGGCGACAGGGATATCCCGTATGCGAAACTGATCAGAAAGAACCTGTCCTGGCTATGCCCAGTCGTCATCCTGAGGGAACGTTTTCTGTTCTGCCTTACCTCGGTCCTGTTTCACATTGGCCTGATCCTCGTGCCGATTTTCTATGCCGGCCACATCTTGTTATGGGAACGAAGTCTGGGTTTAAGCTGGCCCTCCCTGCCCCGGACTATTGCAGATGTGTTGACCGTGACAACCTGTTGCACGGCGTATCTCCTCTTTTTCAGTCGGGTATTGGACCCGATGATGCGATCATTGAGCCGTTTTCAGGATTACATTTTACTCCCCTTGTTGTCACTTCCCTTCATTACGGGCTTTCTGGCTTCACATCCCGCTCTCTCACCCTTCAGTTATGACAGTGTCATGCTGACGCACATCGTGAGCGGGAATCTGATCATGGTCCTGGTCCCTTTTACCAAGATGAGTCATGTCATCTTGTTGTCAGGCACACAACTGGTATCTGAAGTTGCCTGGCATTTCCCGGCGGATACAGGTGAACGGGTGGCCCAAGCGCTCCACAAGGAGGAGCAACCGCTATGAAGCAGATGAGCATTTTGACGGATATTACCCGGTGTATCGGTTGTGAGAAATGTGTCATGGCCTGTAAAGAGTTGAACGAAACGGGGCCGGACCGTTTCTGGCCCTGGCAGCGTTCGCTCACGGACCTGTCAGCCTCGCGTTGGACGACTCTTATCCGGAAAACCGGAAACAGATATGTTCGGCAACAATGCCGCCATTGTCTTGAACCCGCCTGCGTTTCAGCCTGTCTGGTCGGTGCTCTGACCCTGACATCTGAAGGAGCGGTTGTGTATGACCCGAAAGTCTGTATGGGTTGCCGCTATTGCATGATGGCGTGCCCCTATGCCATTCCGCGTTATTCCTGGGCAGACCCGGTCCCGTATATTCATAAATGCACTCTCTGTCACGAACAGATAATGAACGGTTCGATCAAGGAGCCGGCCTGCACTCGGGCCTGCCCGACCCAGGCCACTATCTTCGGTGATCGAGAAGCATTACTGAACGAGGCCCACCGCCGATTGAAAGAGCAGCCGGAACGTTATCCCTTTCAGCAGGTCTGGGGCGAACATGAAATTGGAGGGACGTCGGTGCTCTACCTGTCTGATATGGATCTGAGTTTTCTGAACTGGAAGCCAGACCTGGGTACAACCCCCCTGCCGCTTAAGACCTGGACCACTCTTAAAACCGTTCCCTATACTTTCGTCGCTGTAGGAGCAGCCATGTTTGGCATTCACAAGCTGATCGAACGGCGCATGGAACTGCAAGCACAAAACGAAACACCCTCCTGCCCGGTCCAAGAAGCATCGACTAATGAAGGACCACCCAAGCCCGGTTTATCCGGGACAGACGAGACGACAGGTCTTTCGACTCGAGCAGACCTTGGGTCGGAACGAAACGGGAGGTCTCCTAACCTATGAGACTACACATATTCAAGAGCATTCTGTGGTTTATAGTCGGTCTGGCCGTCCCGGTGATGATCATGAGATTCATCCACGGTCTGGGGGCTACCACCAACTTGAATGATGTTACACCGTGGGGTTTCTGGATCGGTTTTAAAGTGGCCGGTATCGCACTGGCTGCAGGTGGTTTCGTCATTGCCGCCACGGTTTACATTTTTCAGCTCAAAGAATTCAAAGCCATTGTCAGGCCTGCGATTCTGACCGCCTTTCTGGGCTACATCCTGGTCGCCCTGGCCCTGGTTATTGATCTCGGTGTGCCCTGGCATATCTGGCACCCCATGATCTACTGGCAACATCACTCCGCCCTGTTCGAGGTGGCCTGGTGTGTCATGCTCTACCTGACCGTTCTCTCTCTCGAATTCCTGCCCGTTGTGCTCGAAAAATTGCCTTTCAAAAAAGTATTGCTGTCTTTGAGACGCTGGACCCTAGTCCTGGTTATCATGGGTATCATGCTCTCGACCCTCCATCAATCGTCCCTGGGCACCCTGTTTCTGATCATGCCCTTTCGATTGAATCAGCTCTGGTACTCGCCTCTGCTGCCTTTACTATTCTTTATTTCTGCGATCGCTCTGGGCCTGGGCCTGATCATAACCGAGTTCCTGCTCAGTTCCTGGTTGTACCGTCAGAAAGTCGAGTGGCGTTTACTCGAGAAACTGGCCAAAGTAACGGGCGTGGTTATTGGCATCTATGCCCTGATCAGGCTGGGTGACCTGCTCTTCCGGGGTGAGATCACGCTGGGCTCTTTATCAGGATGGGAGGGCGGATTATTCCTGTTCGAAATGCTGCTTTCCGTACTCGGACCAGTCCTGATCTTTCTGCGGCCCACATGGCGTGCGAACCACACAGCCTTGACTTGGGGCGCGATTTTTACCGTTCTGGGAGTGGTCCTGCATCGGTTGAATGTCTCGGGCATTGCCACCATTACCGCAACCCGTGCGATCTACGTTCCGTCCTGGATGGAGTTTGCCATCAGTTTCGGTTTGATCGCCGGTGCAGGTCTCGTGTTCCTGTTCTTTGTCGAGAACCTGTCAGTCTATGAATCGCCACCTGTCCAGAAAAACCACCATGACCAAAAGGCACCATACCTCTTCTGGGACGATCTGACCCAGGTCCGTCTGGGTTGGCCATGGCTGGGATCGTTCCAGCTCTATTCCCTGGTCCTGGTCATGGCCATCGCGCTCGGAGCCGCTTTGCTCCCGGAAAATGCGCTCTGGGGACCAAAACCGGTCCGAAGCCCAACGCAACCTGCCCGTCTCGTCCGCGTAACCGCACAATTGGAACAGCAGGACAGTCCCGGTCACCTTTATTCATTGGCCGACCCGACCGGACCGGATAAATCCAGGGCAGAATTACTCGAAATGTTATTGATCAACGGTAATCGAAACAATGATTATGTCATCTTCCCTCACCAAGCCCATATCGGACTCCTGGGTCAACAGGACTCGTGCCGGCTCTGTCATCATCTGAACAAACCGTTGGATTGGGCCAGTCCGTGTTATCAGTGTCATGCTGACATGTTCGAATCAACCGATATTTTTGACCATAAGCTGCATATTCAAACCATGGGCGACAACGACTCATGCCAGAAATGTCACCGTGACCGCAGCCTTGTCCATTCCAAAGCCAATTCAGTCCCCTGTAGCACCTGTCACCAGAACATGAAAGCCGAGGACAGTTTAATCAGCACCGATGAGGACGACGAGCAGCGTTTCGCACCGGGTTATATGAACGCACTGCACGACCTCTGCCTTCCCTGCCATCAGGATGAAGAACAACTCGAACCTGATTGGGAGGATCGTTTATCGCTCTGTAGTCGCTGCCATCAGACGCACCCCGCTTCCGAAAATCAATTTTAGTCACAATTGACCTGATGAAAGCTTCCCTTAGCTCGAAGCCGTGTGCAACGCGGGACCCATATGATTTTCCCTGGCGGCACGCATGATAATCGGCAATACTTCCGTGTTCCTGTTTGGTGTTGATCAGATCGGTTGTACCAAAAGTTGCGGACACTCGATTGTGCTTTATAGATATGTATTTATATAAATGTATGTATTTCTCTCAATCGATATAACCCAAGGCCTTGAGCTCTTGCCTGGTCTGTTGATCATATTGTCCGATAGCTTGGGGACTCTGCTTTTTAAAGCATTTCAGGTTTTGGGATATCTGCTGATGGAGTTGACTCTCAAGAGATTGTCTGACTTCCGAGAGCGTAGTATCCTCAACCAAATTGGACATCTCTGCCGGATCATTCAGGAGATCGTAGAGTTCCTGGTTCGACTTATCCAGAGTCTCGATGAATTTCCACCTAGACGTTCGCAATCCGGCCTTTAAGAGTGAACGCCGCATATTATCCATGAAAATCGGTCTATCGGTTCCAATTTCATGGTGGGCTGAACCCAAGAGGTCCCGGCCCTGAAAATGATTCGGGCTCCTTCCTCCGACTATACCCAGCACGGTAGGCAGAATATCAATCAAACCAACCCGGTCTGAACGTATTGATCCCGATGTGAAACGATCGGGCCAGTGCAGAATAAAGGGAACATGAACGAGTTCATCGTAGAGTTTGTTAGCATGGAAGTAACCTCGATGATCCAAGAACTCCTCACCATGGTCTGAGACAATGATTGTAAGGGTCCCAGTCTTTCCGTTCATCTGGCCACATCGCCGGAAGATTTTCTGGAGAATGCTGTCCGTATAACGAATCTCTCCATCATACAGTGCTCGAAGAAAGTTGATATGTTCAGGATCTGAAGTATCAATAATATTCCAGAAGTGTCGACGTTGTTGGAGTAAATCCATATCCCAGAACTGCTCGATTGCTCGTATGCGTTCAATACTTTCATTCCGGATGTCATGACTAAACATATTATGAAATGGAGGAGGTGGCACGTAAGGATCATGAATGCAATATGTATGCAGAAAACAAAAGAACGGAGAATGATTGGCTTGTTTTTCCATGATTGCAGGCAGGACCCTCTCATCCAAATAGGTCGTATCTCCCGGTGTGCCCAAAATATCCTGGCAAACATATGTATCAAAACCGCGATCAAAGCCGAATGAGGTTGACAGATTCCCTCCTCCTGTAAAGCCCAGGGTCGCATAATGTCGTGCTTTCAGAAATACTGCCATTGTGGGTATAGCTTGATTCAAGCAATTCTGTTTTGAAACACCATGGCTTGATGGAAAAAGAGATGTGAACAAGGTCATGTGAGAAGGCGCCGTCGAGCTATCTTGTGAGAATGCATCATGGAACTGTACTGCTTGTTTGGCAAGATAATCGATACAGGGCGAAGTTTGTCTAGGGTAACCGTAACAACTCAGATGATCGGCCCGAAGTGTGTCCAGAGACAGAAGAAAGATGTTTTGGGGTGGGGTAGTGCTAGATTCGATCGGACCTTGTTTGGTCTGACAACCCAGATGAGCCAAGATGAGATAGATGCTCCCACAGATACAAAGGATGCTCTGAAGATGACGCCTTTTCATATTCACCTCATTACTTATGAGGTTGGGAACCGCAATCTCTTAGTGCTCGTGAAATTACCAACCTTGTTTTTGAGAAATACGTGGATCGAGAGCGTCCCGAAGCCCCTCACCCACCAAATTATAGGCCGTGACTGTCACAAAGATCGCCAGGCCCGGGAAAACTGACAACCACCAGTAATCAAGATACTGCAGGGCCAAAGATAAGATGCTTCCCCAAGTCGGGGTCGGGATTTTGACACCGATGCCCAACATACTCAGACCTGCTTCGGTCAGAATGGCACTGGCGATGCCGAAGGTTGCCGATACCAGGGCTGGAGCCAGAGCATTCGGTAATATATGTTTGAAGATGATCCGATGGTTCTTGGCACCAAGTGCCTTGGCTGCTTGGGCATATTCCAGGTTCTTGATCCGCATGAATTCACCGCGAATATACCGGGCGATCCCGGTCCATGAAGTCAAGCCTATGACTGCCATTATGTTCCAGATACTGGGCTGTAAAAAAGCAATGATGGCCAGTATCAAAAAGAAGGTCGGGAAACAGAGCATGACCTCGATTAAACGAGAAATGATCCCATCGATGATGCCACCATAGTATCCGGCCAGGGCACCGAAAAATATGCCCACGATCAGTGAGATACTGGCAGAAACAAAGCCAACCAGGAGCGAGATGTAGGTCCCATGGACCATTCGAGCCAGGACGTCCCGGCCCAGATCGTCCGTGCCCATCCAATGCCAGTTTCGATGCAGGGCCTTTTCCGCCGAGCCCATGGACCAGGTCGGTTCGAGACCCAGTTCATCGAGATTGGGCTGAATAGGGGAAAAAGGGATCGGAGCAAAGAGGGCAAAATCTCCCTGTTCTTTATCGGTCATCTCTCGATAATCAAATATACGCAATTCCGGATAATAAAAAGGCGGCTTGATCTCGAAATAACTCAACCAGGCAAAATAGTCGTGTAATGCCGGGAAATAATATCTGCCCTGGTATTTATAGATAATTGGTTTGTTGTTTGCGAGAAGTGGCGAAAGAATAGCCAAAACAAACAAAAGAATGACCAGAATAAAACCGGTCATAGCCAATTTATCCTTGCGGAAACGTATCAAGACCAGATACCAATACCGACTACTGTCAACACGGTCTCTTTCCCGGTTCCTGTTTTTGAGAGGACCATATTCATCAAATTGCGACATGGCACTGTTCCTGCCTTTTCCAGAATTGCTATTTGTACGTTATCCGCGGATCGATCAAAGCGTATAACAGATCTGCGACTAGATTCGAAAGTAAAACCAGGATTGCACTGATGACACTCAAGCCCATTATGGTCGGATAATCACGCGACATGATCGCATTAAAGTAGAGTTGACCTATGCCGGGCCAGTTGAATATGTACTCGAGGATGACACTGCCGCTGACCAGAAAGGGAATCATCAGAGCAAAGAGCGTCACTAACGGAATCAGTGCATTTCTGAGTGCATGGACAAAAAGGATTTTCTTTCCACTCAGTCCCTTGGCCCAGGCAGTGCGAATGTAATCCTGCCGGATTACCTCGAGTAGAATACCACGGCTGAACCGGGAAAGATAGGCGAAGCCACCCAGGGTCAGGCATATAACCGGTAGAATCAAATGGATGATTCTGTCCCAAAGCCAGGGAAAGAAGGGAAGCAAGGCGCTGTTGTCCGACTCGATGCCATACATCGGTAAAATATCCAGTTTCAGACCGAAGTAAGTGGTCAACAGCAGGGCCAGCCAGAAACTTGGCAGCGAATACAGCATATAAAAGATAAGACCGCTGAACTTATCATATAAGGTTTTGTGATAAACAGCGGAAAGCATGCCTGCCGGAACTGCAATCGCAATGGTCAGAAACATGGAAATAATGTTCAACAAGAGGGTTGCAGGTAGTTTCTCTTTGATTTTTTCGATGACAGGCCGGTTATCGGAAAAAGAATTGCCGAAGTCCAAATGAATAAAACGACCTACCCAGATTATGTAGCGTACATGGATGGGCTGGTCGAGCCCGTAGAGCTTCAACATCTCGTCGTAAGCTTTTCTACTGATATTGGCATTCATCAGTCCACTCTGCTGCAACGAGACCGGGTCGCCCGGGGCCAGTGAAATGACAAAGAAAGTGACCAGCGTAATGCCAAACAGCGTCGGAAATAAATAGAAAAGCCTTCTCAGGGTATAGGTCAGCATGTCCTGTCCTTACGAGTATTCAATCATTCATTTGTCAGGGACCAGTCGAGAATACCAGGGAAATAGAGATAGAGCGGTTGAGGGCTCGCTTTAATATTCTTGACCCGCTTATCAAACAAAAAAAGTTGTGGTTGCGTAAACAGAAAAGTATAGGGCTGTTCTGTGTGAATTATTTGATGGATTTTGTGATAGAATTGGGTCCGCATCTCTTGATCAAACACGCTTCGCGCCTGCTCCAGCAGTGTATCAACATCACTATTTTTATACGAGGTCAGATTGAAACCTGCCTTTATCTGCGATGAATGAAGTATTTGATATGCGTCGGGGTCAACGGACAGATTCAGTGAAACCAGGGCTGCCTGGAAATTCTTCTTCATCAGATTATCAATGAAAGCTGCATTCTCAAAACGGGCAATTTCCATGATAATTCCCAACTTTTCGAGATTGAACTGGACCATTGAGGCAATCTGCTCGATTTGACGATTATTGTTTTGAATCATCAGAGTAAATTTTAGAGCAGAACCGTTTTTATCTCGGATACCATCGTGATCAGTATCGGTCCAACCGGCGAGATCGATGATCTGTCTGGCCTGTTCGAGATCGAAAGGATAGGGTTTGACCGTATGATCATATCCCCAGGAATAGGGAGAAAAGGGGCCGGTACAGATATCGGCGAGCCCTAAAAGCAGTTTCTTGATGATACTTGTCCGATCTATTGCCAGGGTCATGGCCCGCCGAAGGTTCATCTCTGTAAAAAATGGGTTGGACCCATCCGCATTCCAGGCAATGACCGAATAGTTCAAGGTGGGCATTTTAAAGCTGTTAATTTTTTGACGGTCCTGGGCACTTTTCATGAATTTGGACCAGATCGTCGGCGTTACTTCCAGACCATGGATATCTCCTTCCAACAGACTTCTGTATGCGATCGTGTCAGCAGTTATCATCCGGAAGAAGATACCATCGAGGATTGGTCTACCGTACCAATAGTTTTCATTAGCCTTGACTTTCAGGTGCTTGCCGACATTCCATTCTTCGAAGCGAAAAGGCCCCGTTCCGATCGGTTTCCGATTGTACGGTGAAGTCATGAATTCTTCTTTTTCATAGATATGTTCGGGCATGATCATCAGCGTAGACCAGCTTTGCAATGCAGGTGCATAGGGTCCTTTATAATAGACATCGACAGTCAGTTCATCCACGGCTTCGATATGATCGACCATGTCAAAAGCACCACTGGAACGATACGCTGCAACCGAATCGTCCATGGCCCGACCATAGGTGAATACAACGTCCCGGGCCGTGAATTTATGACCATCATGCCAGGTCACATCGGGACGTAAATGAAAAGTCAATTTGCATGATTGATCGGAAAATTCCCAGGAAGAAGCGAGACGTGGAACTAACTCGAGCTGCTGATTAACGTCAACCAGAGCTTCATAGATCAGATACACGACAAAGAGAGAATAGGCATCTGTCAGCAGGATCGGATTTAAGGTGATTGGTTCAGCTTTCAGATTATAGTATAATATACCCCCTTCCTGCACCGAGGCTGATTCTGTCATGGCTTGCTGATGCTGCTGTGCAGGTATCACCTCTTGATTGGATTGTGCCCTGGGCTGTTCACGAGGTCCTGAACAAGCACTGAGAAGAAAGAGGACCAAGACTATCAGAGAAGCCTTCACGATTGTTTTCACTCACGTTCTCCTTTCATGAAGACACGCTTGTTTGTGTCCATTATTATGGCCTATCAGCTTCATTATGAAAAAAGAAATGCACTTTGATTCTGTTGCAGGTGCTTCGGGATATACCAGTCCAGAATGGAGGGATACCATTCCCACAGACCGTTCTGGGCCGGTGTCATTATTCTGATCCGTTTGTGAAGACCATGAACGGATGGTTTGTATATGATAAAAGTGCATGGCTGTTCCTGAAGTATCCGATCAGCTATCTGATCGAAAAGCGTGTCGATTTTTTCCGCAGCACCATTAAACAAAAGTTCATTCAGATGGGCATTGAGCTCGGGGTCATGAAAACCCAATACATTCTCTTTTTCTGGATCGTCTGATCCTACAAACATCAAGAGATTGCAGCCACGAAGCGAAAGACTGCCTCTGGTGAGAAATGCATCATACTCTCTCGCATCGAGCCGTCGGGCAAATTCAGATTCAGGCATACTCAAGGGCGTCATGATAACGCCGATTTTACGCAAACTGTCCTGAAAATGTCGGGCAATACCATGTGCAAAATAATCATTTTGAGGAAAGATCAGGGTAAATTCAAAATTATGATCATGCAGTTCTCGGATACCGTCACTGTTTCTGTCCTTACAGCCTATTTCACGCAAGAGGTCTACTGCAATGGTCGGACTATAGGGCAGAGAACGCAATCCTTTATTGATCGCCCAACCTGGGAGCGGAACATCACACAGGTTACTGCAATCGGAAAAAATGTCGGACTTGATTTTTTCTCGGTTCAAGGTCAGTGACATGGCCTTGCGAATCCGGCGGTGACTGAAGAATGGATGCTCTTGACTGCAGTGCCAGCCTATATAGTAATACTCGATACTTGAAAAAGGAACCACCTGCATTTCGCTCTGGGCTTTCATGAACGCCTCACTCGATATTTCCTCGGGTGAAAACTGAATATGGTCCAAATCTCCAGAAGCATACAGTTGCTTGCTATCCTGGCCGGGCTTCAGAATACGGACATCAATCCGATCTATGTGACTACGACCGTTCCAATAGCTCTCAAAAACACCCAGACTGATCTGTTTCTCACTGCTGAGAGCTTGATTGTACAGGTAGGGGCCGCTGCCGACTGGCACAAAGGTCCCGCCCCCTGATTGCTTGTCCTGCAAGATTTCCGGTCTCGGCACTATCTCTATGATCCAGTCTCCTAAAGACAGTATACTTGGGCTGTCGTAGTGTACGACAATCGTGTATGGATTGAGTGTTTCAATGCCGGTAACCCTGTGAAATAATTTTTTACCCGGACATTCAGGATCAGGCAACTCACGATAACGTTCATAACTGTAAAGCACATCGCTCGCCGTGAATAGCTTGTCGTTGTGCCAATGCACATCATCACGCAAATGGAAGATCAAACGCGTCGCGTTTTCGGAAATTTCCCATGATTTCGCTAATCGTGGCACAAACTGCATGTTGTGATCGATATCGATCAAATTGTCATAAATAAGATAATAGATCGAACGGGCGGACCTGGACCTGTTTTTGAAAGGATTGAGCTCAGCCTGAGTGTTCTCGACGGAAAGTGTCAGCTTACCTCCATATTCACTTTGGGAGCCTACCAGCTCACCAATTACACCAGCTTGATCTCGCTGACATGCACTTCCGAACAAGAGTAGACAAGAGCAGCATATGTAACAACATATTTTAGCGTTTGTTATCCCGGGCATTCCTTGTCATCCTTACTTCATGGTCAGCTCTTATGGTAATTTTCTCATTATCTTATAGAACATTGCTATTTTTTTTCTTAATCCGACTGAACATCTAAACGCGACATACTCGGGCATTCATTCGGAAACTTTTCCATTCGCAGACACAGTACCATGTTCGTAATTGATCTGTCAAGAAACGGTCGAGGCATCGGAAACCACAGATATACCATGAAGCCGAACTGTCAAGCATGAGAATCACTCAAAGAACCGCTTTTTATTCAGTGCTTGAATATGCTATAATCAATCATAAGATATCATTGACGAGTGGTGTAAGCAATACTGTTATTGTTTGGGAGAGATCGCAATGGGAAAAATGACACAGCAAAAACGGGTCGGGATCGTCGGCGCAACGGGTTTGGTTGGAAGAGAAATCATCAGCATTCTTGAAGAAAATGCACTGCCGGTGCGTGAATTGAATCTTTTTGCGTCCATGAGAACAGCAGGCGAGATTGTTGAATTCAAAGGAAAGGGTATCGTTGTCAAGGAAATTCAGCGAAAACTACTGCAAGGACATGATATCATCTTCTTTGCGTCCGGTGGTGATGTGAGTCGAGAGTTTTGTCCTTATGCCGCACAAGTTGGGGCCTTGGTCATCGATAATTCGAGTGAATTCCGTATGGAGGAGAAAGTACCTTTGGTCGTTCCAGAAGTGAATCCGGAGAAAGTCTTTTCTGGTCCAGGCATCATCTCGAATCCGAATTGTTCGACGATTCAAATGGTCGTAGCGTTGAAGTCGCTTCATGAGGCAGCCCAACTCAAGAGGATTGTCGTATCGACCTATCAGTCAGTATCAGGTGTTGGAAAAGAGGCTACTGAAGAGCTTTTCGAACAAGTCCGTTGCATTCTGTCCTGTCAGGAGATCAAAGCTGAAGTGTTCAGTCAACAGATAGCTTTCAATATCATACCACACATTGACTATTTTCATCCCAACCATTATTCGAATGAAGAGTTGAAAATGGAAAGGGAGACCCAGAAGATTTTTGCAGATCCGACCATCCGGGTTACGGCAACCTGTGTTCGGGTACCGACATTTGTTGGGCATGGAGCAGCGATCAACGCTGAGTTTCATAAGCCCTTAACCCTGGAAAAGTCTTATGAACTACTCGGCAAGGCCCCGGGAGTCATGGTCGTGGATAACCCGTCAAACAGTGAGTATCCAACTCCAATTCAGAGCGTGGACCGTGACGAAGTCATGGTTGGCAGGCTTCGAATCGACCAAACGGTCTCGAGTGGTTTGAACATGTGGATCGTTGCAAATAACCTCAGAAAAGGAGCAGCCCTCAATGCTGTCCAGATCGCCCAGGAATGGCTTAAACATCAATATGAATAGAACAAAAACAATCGGAAAGTATAGCCTTGCATGTATTCTCTTGAGTCTCGTGATGTTTGGCGCGGATTTTTCCTGTTCCAAGAAGGACAACGAAAGCATGCACAAGTATAAAGAGGCCTTGGTCGAATCGCCAGAGCGGGCGAAGGAAATGGTCCTTGCTGAGAATATGCGCTTGCTTCGGAACGCAATCGAAATATTCATGGCCCAGGAAGGTCATTATCCGATCAATCTGGAAGAACTTACCGACAAAGGAATCATCGATCATATTCCCGATGATCCTTTTGATGGTGACTACAACTATAATCCCCAAACCGGGAAAATTACGGCCCAGAGCCGACCGCAATTGTAATGCGAACAATAATCGCGAAAGGCGGATGAACTCATGGCTGATACCAGCTTTCAACCGGATGTCATCGTTATTGGGAGTGGAGCTGCAGGTTTGCTATGCGCCATCGAACTCAGTAAGAGTCTCCAGGTCTGCCTCCTGACCAAGAATTGCATTCGTGAAAGCAATACCAAGTATGCTCAAGGCGGGATCGCCGCGGTCATGAAACTTGATGATGATTATGAGCAACACATCAAGGACACGCTGGTCGCGGGTGATAATTTGTGCGCTTTGGATGCGGTCAAGCTTCTGGTCCATGAAGCACCCGCCCGGATTCGTGAACTGATCAATCTTGGCATTGAATTCGACAAGGACAAGGATAATTTGCTCCAGTTTACCCGCGAGGGTGGACACAGTTCGCGGCGGATACTTCATGTCGGGGACCTGACCGGTCTTGCGATCGAGGAATCATTGGTGAATTCTGTTATGACAAATTCGCGCATCGATGTCCGCGAAAACGTTCTGGTCAAAGATCTACTGGTCGAGCAGGGTTACTGTTGTGGGGTGATATTCCGGTCTGAACAGGGACAGTACCTGACCCTGAGAGCAAAAGCGATCGTCTTGGCCACGGGGGGTGCCGGACAACTTTTTTCTCATACGACTAACCCATCGATAGCGACCGGTGACGGTGTGGCCATGGCCCACCGTATCGGGGCCAATATCGTCAACATGGAGTTCATTCAGTTTCACCCCACGGCTTTTCACAAGCCGCCCGCACCCTATTTTCTCATATCCGAAGCAGTCAGGGGCGAAGGTGGTATTCTTGTAAATCACAAGGGTGAACGATTCATGAAAAAATACCACCGACTCAAAGAATTGGCTCCACGCGATATTGTGGCCCGGGCTATTTTTCAGGAAATGGCCGATGAAAAGAAGGATTCCGTTTTCCTTGATATCGCTTTCAAGGACGCACATTATCTCCAAAAACGCTTCCCGACCATCTATAATCGTTGCCTGGAATATGGTCTGGATATCACCAATGAACCGGTCCCGGTTTCACCGGCAGCACATTATTTTTGTGGAGGAGTGAAGACAAACATTGACGGATTGACCAATATACCGGGTTTGTATGCTATCGGTGAGGTGGCATGTACGGGGGTCCATGGAGCCAATCGACTGGCCAGCAACTCGCTGCTTGAATCCGTTGTCTTTGCGTATCGAGCCGCGGTCCATATCGACTGCTGGCTCCGCTTTGGGCCCGGTCCGCGGCTCTCACCCGAGAACGCTCTTAACGGACCCAACACAAAAACTTCACCCAAGACTCCAATAAAAACCGGAATGAACAAACGGGAAATTGAAAAAAGAATCACGAAAATACAGCAGATAATGTGGGAATATGCCGGCATTATTCGCTCTCATGCTGGCATCCAAAAAGCACTCAATGCCCTGAAAAGAATCGAAAAACAAGTTGCGGAATTGTCCCCTGACCCTCTCTCGGTCTTTGAAATCGAAGCGAGAAATTTGATAACCGTTGCCAAACTTGTACTTCTGGCCGCACGACGACGCACTTTTAACGCCGGGACACATTATAATCTGGACTTGGTCACCCACACTTCTGAACTCGCTGATTTGGATGAAACCGACCCCTTTCAACTGGAGGACCCTTCAGGTGAACCTTCAAGCCTCTATCGTCCCGTCCACTGACCCACTATGGCTGGGCTTTTCGCCTTGTTCAGGTTGTAATACAAGTCTGAATCTGCTATATATCAATACATATTTTCAGATACAATCGCCATGCTTTTGAAGTTTTTTATCGAGCTGTGATAACATGACCTTACACCCGGTACGTTAACAGAAATTGCTTGTGAAGAGAGGTTTTTCTCGATGGCAAAAAAGATTGGTGAGCTTCTTGTTGAAAGTGGGACAATTACCAAAGAACAGTTGGATGAAGCTCTTCAAACCCAAAAAAAGTCAAAAAAGAGAATCGGCTCGATCCTGATCGAAGCAGGTTATGCTTCAGTTGATGATATTGGTGAGATCCTGAGTGAAAAATATCAAGTCCCTCATGTTGATCCCGAGGCCATTGATATCGAACGTGATGTTCTCAAATTGATCCCGGTCGAGGTGACCCGTCAGTTTAAATGTGTCCCTTTATATCGCTTCGGTAATACTATTACCTTGGCCATGGTCGATCCCTTTGACATCAAAGTCATTGATGAGATCAAATTTCTGACCGGTTATCAAGTCGAGCCAGTCGTTGCCCCGGAAATTTCTGTTCTTCACTGTCTTTCCCTGCATTATGGTGTTGGAAAATCTCTGGCTGTTTTAGGAAGTGGTGCTGAAGCAAACGAGATTCTTACCGGCCAAACTATTGAAGGCCAAGGTGTTGTCAGTTTTGAGGAGGAAGATGCTTCAGTAAGTTCAACTGTGTTGACTGATTTCGAGGACCTGATCTCCGGAGCAGTCGGCGATATCGAAGTTGTCAAGGAAACTAATGAAGAGGATCAGATCAACCTGGCTATCGAGGCCCCCGTGGTCAAGTTAGTCAATGCCTTCCTGTTAAAAGCCATCAAGGTCCAGGCCAGTGATTGTCATTTTGAACCGTATGAGAATTTTTTTCGTGTGCGCATCCGGATCGATGGGGTCTTGTATCTTGAGAACAAATTACCCATGAAGTTACGGAATCCTGTCATTTCGAGACTAAAGATCATGGCCATGATGGATATCTCTGAAAAACGTTTACCCCAAGACGGCCGGATTAAAATGAAAATCGGGAAAAAACGTGAGATTGACTTCCGCGTTTCTTCGCTGCCAACCCTGTTTGGTGAAAAGGTCGTCTTGCGTATTCTGGATAAACAATCTATGAAACTGGATCTCGATGGCTTGGGTATGAATGAAGGCCAGACAACGAAACTTCGGGATGCGATTCACAAACCATATGGCATGGTCCTGGTTACCGGGCCTTCCGGGAGCGGAAAAACCACGACACTCTATTCCGCACTGGCTGAACTCAACGATATCAAGGACAATGTCATGACCGCCGAAGACCCGGTCGAGTACAATTTTCCCGGTATCAATCAGGTCCAGATGCGCGATGAAATCGGACTCAATTTTGCCAATACCCTTCGTTCTTTTTTACGGCAGGACCCCGATATAATCATGGTCGGTGAAGTGCGTGATTTCGAAACGGCAGAAGTCGCGGTCAAGGCCTCCCTGACCGGGCACTTGGTCTTGAGTACTTTGCATACCAACGATGCACCTGGGACTATCAACCGTCTCTTGAATATGGGGGTTGAGCCCTTTCTCGTTTCCTCTGCTGTTATTCTTATCATGGCCCAACGCTTATGTCGCAAAATATGCTCACACTGTAAAGAACCTACCACTGCTAATCCTGAAGAATTGGTCAAAGCCGGTTTTAGCGAAGAACAGGCCCAGAGTATTCAATTATTCAAAGGACGAGGCTGCAGCATGTGCGTCAGTACCGGTTATAAATCACGCATCGGACTCTATGAGGTCATGCCCATCACTAAGTCGATCCAGAACCAAATCCTGGAAGTTGCCTCGTCCATCGATATCAGAAATACTGCTATCGAAGAAGGTATGCTCACTCTTCGGGATAGCGGTCTCGAAAAAATCGCCTCGGGAATGACATCCTTGAGTGAGGTCCTCCGCGTTACCTTCGGTAATTAACGCCTGACCCCATTTGATCGCATCTTCAGCTCTCTCAACAAAGGAAAGATATACCCCACGGACCGGCGTCCGTCTTCAGCGGTGCCTCGTCCCGCCTGGTACAATGGTTCGTAGTTCGGCGTTCACGCGGCTTCGTGAGCCATTAAAAGAGTCCTGAAACCTCATTCACCCTTGATTAAGGGGGAATGAGGGCTATTTCTTGTCATAAGGCAGTCACCATATTCTCAGGTGGTGCTCTTTGTCTTATCCGTTGAGTGTGTTCAAGGTTTTGATGAAATGTTTCGCCCTGACAGGGCTCTGATTCTTCAAATCGCTTCACCCGGGGCTTCGCCCAGGGCTGGTATATTATGCCCCGTTGGGGTATAGGTGTTAATGTAGAGAAAAAACAAGAGGAGAGACAGAAATGAGAAACGACAATCGAGGGGAGAGAACATGTTCGAGTATGGTCTTTAAAGGCTACATCAATTTTACCTCGTTAATATATTGTCTTTATGCACTGACCTGTATTTGTATTAGTCCAGGAATAGTCGAGTCAGACCCGAATAATCGATCTGATCAACACAATATCGTTTCTGAAGAGCAGAATGAAGATCGACATAAGGATTCTTATTTTCGTTACACGGAAACTGACGGCCAGCTTTTGCTCACGCTGAAAGTCAAAGATGCTGATGTCAGAGAGGTGCTGGCTGAGCTGGCTGACATCAAAAAACTCAATCTCATCCTCGACCAGGATGTCAAAGGACGGATCAGCCTCTCATTTCGAGACGTGCCATGGCTGACAGCTCTCGAAGAAATCGTGAGGACCTCCGGGCTGGCAATCGAATGCGATCAGAATGTCCTGTATGCGGAGCCAAGTGATTAGGGTTTCACTTCAATTCAAGCTGACCCAGTTTTCCAAATTGCCGCTATTCGTGAATTCTTCACCAATACAGCTCAGTGGATCAGCATCACGTGCCTCCTGAGAAATGATGGTCTCATTTCGTGAGTTGAGTCCTCGGGCCCGATAGGTCTGAAGGAGAGTGTCGGTCATCACCTCGAAATAGGATACGAGTTTCCAGCCTGTGTCGGTGCTGACTCCGAATGCTATATCCGACATGGTTTGGGAGCCGATATGCGTTCCCAGTTGTTGTCCGGCCGTTACCGAGGCACCCGCTTCGAGGGCGATCGTCAGGTTTATATGAAAGATGATACAGAATATGTTCGGGTAATCAGCCGATCGTATTCGGACCTGGGACCCGGCATATTCATCAGTGATTGTGACCACTGTCCCGGTGACAGGCGAATATATCCGCACTGTTGACCAATCGACTCCGTTTCTGGGTTGAAAATAATGTTTCATGCTGCGACATGATTCAAAATCATCCGAATAATCATGACCGATCCCGGAACGGAATTTTGAGAGCCGATAAATCAGGGCGCTATCGATATAATCGACCTGCACGAACTGTGGAATGGTGTCATTGTCGTCATTATTGTCATCATTGTCATCGTCATTATCGGCTTGATTGCAGGCGAAAACAACAAAGATCAGCATGAGCGCACACAATACAACGGTCAGAACACGCACGAAATCGTTCATATTCTCCCCCCAGGCAATAATGTCTTGTATCTGATATGGCGGTCGAGGCCTGGAGCCATTTTAGCCGGAAGTATATTCCCCGAACACGTCACGAAGGGCGTTGGAAATTTCGCCGATCGTGGCATATGCTCTGACAGCAGCGGCGATAGGGAAAATGATATTTTGCGAGGAAGCCGCTGTTTGTCTGAGTCTATCGAGTGCATCCTGGACCAGTTGATTGTTTCTCTCCCGGCGAAGCTTCTGAATGTCCTCGATTCTTTTCTGCTGAAGACTGGGGTCAATATGGAGCAGATTCAGGTCTGATTTGGCCTGATCGGTCTTGAATTTATTGACACCAACCACAACCAGTTTCTTACTTTCGATTTGCTTTTGGGCTTCATAGGCACTTTTTTCGATTTCCTGCTGGACATAACCTGTTTCAATCGCCTTGATCATGCCGCCCATGGCGTCCACTTTATTGATTTCTTCTTCAGCCATGGCAGCGAGTTTATCAGTCAATGTTTCGAGGCAGAAGCTGCCGCCGAGCGGATCTATGGTGTCCCCAGTCCCACTTTCATAGGCAATGATCTGTTGTGTTCGTAAAGCGATCCGGACAGCTTCTTCGGTAGGCAGGGCCAGGGCTTCGTCCCGGGAATTGGTATGGAGCGATTGCGTCCCGCCCAGGACTGCAGCCAATGCCTGCAAGGTCACTCGAATGATATTATTCTCCGGTTCCTGGGCAGTCAAGGTGCTGCCTGCTGTCTGAGTATGGAAACGCAGCATTTGCGAGCGCGGTGACCGGGCTGCAAAACGTTCTTTCATGATCTTGGCCCACAAGTGTCGTGCTGCCCGAAATTTGGCGATTTCTTCCAAAAAATTGTTATGAACGTTAAAAAAGAAGGAGAGCCGCTGGGCGAATGAATCAATGTCCAGACCGCGTGACAGGGCCGCTTCCACATAACTGATTCCATCAGCCAGAGTATAGGCAATCTCTTGGACCGCATTGGCGCCCGCCTCACGGATATGGTAACCACTGATGCTGATCGTGTTAAACTGCGGCAGATGTTCCTGACAATATTCAAAAATATCGGTGATAATCCTCATGGATTCCTTGGGCGGATAAATGTACGTTCCACGGGCGATATATTCTTTGAGAATGTCATTCTGGATCGTGCCGCGCAGCTTTGTCGAAGCAACACCCTGTTGCTCACCCAGGATTTGATACATGGTTAACAGAATGCCGGCTGTGGCATTGATGGTCATGGACGTGGAAACCTGATCGAGTGGGATCCTGTTGAACAGGACCTCCATATCCCGTAAACTGGCGATCGAAACACCAACCTTGCCCACTTCACCGAAACTCAATGCATGGTCCGGGTCATAACCGATCTGGGTGGGCAGGTCAAAAGCAACTGAAAGGCCCGTCTGACCTTGATCGAGCAGATAACGATACCGGTTATTCGTGTCTTCGGCGGAACCAAAACCGGCATATTGCCGCATGGTCCAGAATCGACCCCGATACATGGTTGGCTGAATACCACGGGTAAAAGGATATTCACCGGGAAAGCCCAGGTCTTGTTCGAGGTTTTCCGGAGTCGATATATAGACGCGTTCGAGCGGTATGCCCGAGCTGACACTGAATTCATCTGCCCGCTCCGGCGCTTTTGCCAGGGCCGGTTGCACGGTCTCCTGGTCCCACTGCTGCCAGGTTCGCTTTACATTACTCATAGTGCACCCTCTTCTGTGAGGAGAACTACTCTCCGTTGATTTGCTCATTACTACCATATATGATCATATGACTCGGGTCCTGCAGATGCAATCATCAACAGTCCCGACCGGAACAAGCCTCAGGGGCGTTTCCTGATTTCAAACTGGATGAGGCTGCTTCCATTCACAACAGCATCGGTTGGCAGGGTGGATTCATAAAGAACATGTTCATTCTGCATGCTGCCCATACCGGATCCAGGTCCAGGATTGAAAAGAGTCATCATGGATGCAGGTAGATTACCGTATTCTTCACCCCTGAGAACCATACCCGTTCCGGCGCGACTGATTTTCAGGTAGAGTAAACCCTGATCGTGCTCCTCGGTCAGGAGCCGGACCAGTTGTTCGAATGAACGCGGTTTATACTTGGACGGATTTCGACGAAGATTATTGATCATCTGCCCCTGCATATTGGTCAGAGTCAAAGCATACAATCCTTCCGACCAATGTAACGGTAGAGGAATACTTATCTTTTTACTATACGCTGGTTGCTGAAAGGGTTGGAGCATGATCGATACATCAAGCGTATCACCAGGTTGATAGCTGCTCCTGGCCAGATTGATCTCCTGTATCGTCACGCTTTTGAGTCTATTAGAAAACGCAATATCAATCGCAAGCGATTCCGGCTCGATCCGCTCGAATGTATTGGCCAGAAGAGTGAGTAAGATCTGGAGTTCCCTGTTACTTTCCTGGACCGCGAAAAGTGATGAATAGATATTCCGGAAACATATGGGACGATGGCCCTCGAACACGAGTGTCGTTGTCATGGTCAGGGTCGCCTGACCCATGTTTTTTTCCAGGGATGTCAACGTGTTGTACAGAGCCAAAAAACTGAGAGTCGGAGTCAGAAGAGGGTCCTTGACCAGTTTGTAGTTATACTCCTGCTGAATTGCCTGAATGTCTGCATTCCTGACAGTCACCTTAAGGGGCAGCAAGTCCGGTGTACGTGATAATTGGGCCATAATACCGTCATTACCGTCCCGGATAACCGTGCCGATAGGTTGGGTCGTGGAGGCGAGTTTGAAAGACATCATTGTACTGGGAATAACGGCATGCACATATGCCTTTACCAGCGGTAACTCAGTCGAGCCGAGACTGAACATGGGATGACCGAAGGCAAGTAAGGTGTCCCCCTGAACATGTGTGACTGTTCCTACTGCCGATACGGCCATATCTCCGGATATCAGGTCCACGGCAACAGCCGAACCCGGACCGATCGGCACGTCCTCGAACGGTTGAGATGCGTCTGAGCTCGAGAATGATGATTCACCGGCGAGAGGAATACGACCACCGATCACCGCCTCGAAGCCAAGGGGTTCGAAAAGTCCCTTGAGCACAGCGAAAGCGGATTCTGAACATCCGGCTATGGCCAGGGGAAACGTCAATTTCTGTAATACATGACCAGAATTGTCCTGCGGGAGCACACTCTGGTAGGTCTGGGTCAAAAGGTGCTGTAAATCGGCCAAACTGATAGCGGGCTTGGCAATATCAGGTGGCAAAATCAACCCGGTCTGACCCGAGGTGGCCCTGTGATGTCGGGCCATTTCCAACATCTGTTCTATGGGAGTTATCCCACCGATCGGGTCTTTGGAAAATGCCCAGGACGACGAGAGAGCACCGACCAATTTCCCGTCAATATATACCGGACTGCCGCTGACACCCTGAATCATGCCGGCATGCTCCAGGACCTGACCGCCCACGCGAGCCAAAATCATGTTTTTTCGGGGACCGATGTTCGGCACGGTCCCGATAATTTCAACCGGAAATTCAACGACCTCATACCCTTGAAACACGGTAAGTGCCAGACCCTGCATGCCGGGCTTCACTTCACTGAAGGGCATTATGGTCGGCACCCCTTCAGATAACTGTTCGCCCGAGAGGTGCGGTACGGACCAAAACTGAAGGCAGGTAAACAGTGCGAGCCAGAACAAAAACGAACGTATTGAATAGAGCAGGTTACCCAGATGCATGGGGGATTACTCCCTGAATTGGCAGTGTTTTATCACATTTCCCCTAGCGCATCAGCAGGTCCAAGTCAACCTCTGAAGATACATTACTTCTTCACTTCTCCCGGCACCATCTCCCCCAAAACAGGCCTAAGGAAGGACTTTGGGAGATCGTTTTGAGTGTCCCCCTTGTCCCCCAATACTGTTGACAATATCCGGTGAGTTCCTAATAGTCTCACATGCTTCGATTACATGAATCATCAATGCTGAATCATCAATGCGATAAGGAGATGACAATGAGTTCTCAGCGTCTGTTACTCATAAGCAGTTCACAGGTCTACGGACACGAATATCTGGGGCATTGCCTGCCTGAGATCGTGTCATTTCTGCGTCCTGACAAGCCGGACATCCTTTTTATTCCTTATGCCAAAAAGGACCATGATGCATATGCGGCCACAATCTGTGCAGGGTTTAAGCGTGCCGGTTTGCGAGTCAAATCGATCCATAGGACCGACGATCCGGTGCGGGCCGTGCAGCAAGCCCAGGCGATCTACACCGGTGGCGGCAATACTTTTTTGCTTCTGACTACACTGTATACCTTGAAATTGCTCGATCCGATTCGGGAGCGGGTCCGGCAAGGCATACCCTATATGGGGGCCAGTGCGGGTTCAAACATCGCCGGCTTGACCATACAGACCACAAACGATATGCCGATCATATATCCTCCTTCATTTGAAGCGCTGGGACTCGTGCCATTTACGATCAATCCTCATTATATCGATCCACTGCCGGAGGAACTCCAAGCCGGTGAAACACGGGCCGAGAGAATTCACGAATTCCACGAGTGGAACAATAATCCCGTCGTTGGATTACGAAATTCAGGCATGCTCCTGATTGAAAACGATAGCATCCTGATCAAAGGCGAAGCTGGTGTCTCGCTGTTTCGTAAAGCACAACCGCCCCAGGAATTCGTACCGGGAGATCGACTCGATTTTCTGTTGAAATGAGTGCTCTCTTGTGAGCCTATGTTCGTATCTCAAAGCCTAAGGATATATACTCACGATCCCTGACAGGGAAACGAGAACAGTGCTAGCACGGCTGTCTCGGTCGTGAAAGCGAGAATAGCCACTCTGACCGAGACACTCATGCTGCACCAGCTCAACTAATGACTTGAACTCGCTTTACATACTATGAAAGCAGGTGTTGGATTGCCTCTTCCCGGTTTCGAAAGATCGTTATATCCTGTCCGGCATTCCTTGTAACGACCTCAATGAAATCATGCGAGTGGTCCTCAGGACTCACCAATACTGACACTCGCACTTTCAGATTTATTCCCGGCTCATTTCTTATATCGTGGTATGCGAAATTGAAATTTTCGATCACCGAATCAACATTTCTGGCTTCAGTCACGTCCATGAGGTGTCGAGTGATCCCAAGTTTATCGCCCAATGCATGAGCTTTCAGGGTCCGCTTTAGCACCATTTTATTGGTTAATCTTCCCGAATGCTTCGTTACAATATATTTCCCATCTTCTGATACGTTGATCGTATACGGCATGGCAATTTCCCTTCAAACATACAATCTTTTTCCTCACCGTCAACGTAGAGTTAACCGGGTTCGGCTTACCGGTCTAATAATCAAGCACTCCAAGCTTAGCATGTTTTGCTTCAAAATTGCAACCTGAAAGTCAATTTCACCCTCCTAAATGGTCGATGTATTGATGTAATGTGCTGGCAAAGAGATTGAGAATAGTATATCAAGGTCAAGGTCTTTGCTGCGGATGGGCAAGCATCGCAGGTCCGAAGAACCAGGCTTCAACCTGGTTTCGCTTAGAACATAAATCGTGAGCTGCGACGCTGCCTTTCTGTACAATCTGAAAACATGCTGTCCCCCTTCAGATCGATTCGACAGCCATTCAAAGCCGTCACTACGCACTTAAAAGCAATACAGTGCTTGGGCTCGGACTAATTGATGCAGTTACGGTTTTCACGAACATGATTTTGTATTTTCTCGATTCTGACCCATGCTCACGAATTTTGCCCTTGAATATTCCGATTTTTTCATTGCTATTGGTTTTATTATCATGTATGGTGGGAGCAAGATCGAGTATGATTTAATCCAACAAGAGCATAATTGAAATCAGGAGGTCGGTATGAAACAGGCTCTCATTCTTCTTCTCATGCTGATAATGCCTTTTTCCTTGAATGCACAAGACGAATTCACGGAAGCGGAAATGGAAACGGATGATTTTGACGAGATGAGTCTCGAGAGTATTCTCGAGATGAAGCTGGTGACTGCCACGCAAAAGGAGCAGACTGCGGCTGAAGCACCGGCAATACTATCCGTATTGACGGCGGAGCAAATTCAGCAATTAGGTATCACGACTTTGTATGAAGCCCTCGATTTTCTGCCCGGCGTTCAGGTTTCCGAATCGTTCTTCGGTTATACCATGGTCAATATGCGGGGTATATTACAGACCCATTACAACAATAAAGTGCTGCTCCTGATCAATGGCCATCCGATGCGAGAGGTCATCAACGGCAGTTTTCATCTCGAGATCGTGCCCATTCAGGCCATCGAGCGGATCGAGGTCATCCGCGGACCCGGCTCTGCTCTTTACGGGACCAATGCATTTGCCGGCGTGATCAACATTATCACCCGGACAGCCAAAGAGAATGAAAGACTGTCAGCCCAGCTCGGCGGCGGTTCGTTCTCGACCTGGGAAGCCGCTTTGAATTTCGGCCAGAAACTCGAAACCTTCGAGTATTTCATTTCGGCAAGCACTCGCAATGACCAGGGTTATCCTTTTAATGTCGAACAAGATGAAAAAGGGGCTTCCGACACGCTCGATTACGAGAATGATCTCACCAATTTCTTTGGGAGTGTAAAAGTTGATGATTTTACTTTTTCAGCGGCCTTTTTCGATCAGACCAAGCAGAAATTCGGGATCACGCCGGTCCTGAGTTACACTGGTCCGAGCGATTATCAGGGCGGTTTTGTGGACCTCGAATGGCAGCATGCCCTGAACGAGCACTATAAACTGAAAGCCCGTTTGCGTTATGATGAGATCGAAAAAGAGTTCGAGATCGGTCAATTCCCCTATCCCGGTTTTCAAGGTCATGAATGTGCCGATACGCTCATGCTCCAGGACGGTCAATTGTTCGGCTCCGAGATCAATCTCGATTACACTCCGAATGCGAAGTTCTCGCTTCTGAGCGGAATAGTCTACGAACATTACCGGACCGATCCCTACCTGTTCAAGTTCAAGGATGATCACAGCATCCATCCGAATGCAGCTTACTATCATTCTAAAAATGCCGATGATCTGTCGCTTTTCACTCAGGGACTCTTGTTCTTTACTGAAAAATCGCATATTGTGCTTGGTCTGCGCTATAACAATAACAGTGATTCCGGGACCTCGATCGTGCCCCGGGCCGGCCTGGTCTTCGAGATCAGCCCCAATACCTTTATCAAGGCCCTCTATGCCGAAGCGTACCGTTCACCGGATTTCTTCGAGAAAAACGTGGAAACATACGATGTTCTGTACGGTAGCTCGGACCTCGATCCGGAAAAAGTGAAGAGTTTCGATCTGGCCCTGGATACCACACTGAAACAGAAATTCAATTTCAATGTGGATGTCTTTTATCTGACCACAGACGAGCTGGTGACCCGGGTCCCGACCAGCGACCCAAAAACCACCGGCGACAATGCCTCGGAATATGTCAATCTGGGCGGACAGAATATCTGGGGGCTTGAAGCATCGGTCCTGGCTCCTCTAACTCAGAAAGCACGCCTTCTCTTCAATTACTCGTATCAAACCGGAGAAAACAAGGAAACTGAACTCGAGGGCCAGACCGAGGAAATCGAAAAAGACCTGATTTTTATCGCCGAACATACAGTCAATGCCGTTCTGTCCTGGAAAGTAAACCCCTGGCTCTCGATTAATCCCAGCCTGCAGTACGTTTCCGAGCGGGGTGAGGTCGATCCGTATTTCCTGGCCAATCTGGTCCTGATCCTGCCGGTCCATAAGCATGTCAGCCTGTCGCTGATCGGCAAGAACCTGACGGACGAGGATTATACCTACCCGGAATATATTCGCAATAATATCGATGAAATTCCCGGTGGCCCCGAACGCTCCTTCTTCATCCGGGCCAACCTGACTTTCTAAAAGGCTTTATGCCTCGGAGTTGCCACAAATAGGCTGGTGGAATATGACCGAAAAAGAATTCCTCAATTCGATCGCACGAGATCATACGGATATTCTGCAGCAATTCCTGGCAATACTCGACGAAACAGGTTCACCTTATTGTATTATTGGTGGTCTTGCAGTTAATGCTTATGTCGAGCCTGTTATTAGTCTGGATATTGATGTTGTGGTTGCCGTTCAAAACATTGGAAATGTTATCAAAGCTATCAGTATACGGCACTGGAAATCTGTACAATTCGAACATAGTCTCAACATAAGCGCAGCCGGTTCGGACCTGCGTATTCAAATCCAGACTGATCCCCGGTATCAAAAATTCATTGATGGGAGTGAAATCCATTCCATTCTTGGTTATGACCTGAAAGTCGCCTCATTAAAGGATGTATTGACCGGGAAAGTCTGGGCATATTCAGATATCGCTCGGCGTCCCAGTAAGCGTCAAAAAGACCTCGCTGATATTATGAGAATAGTTGAAGAATATCCCGATCTCATGACTGATCTTCCTCAAAACCTGCAGAAACAATTACAATCGGGTCTTTCAGATTCATGAATTCGATCAAGGATAGCAATCCTCATACGCATCGGCAATATTTTTAAAGCAAATTCATCTCGATAGTTATGTGCAACGCAACACCGACCGCCTGCGGTCGGACTGAACGACCAGGCATAACAAGCAAGGCGGAACACCTTGTCTTAGTTAATGACTTTGTTCTGTTCAGATGATTTTGGGGCCAGAGAGCCATTTAAATATTTATGGATGATACTTGAAATAAGCGTTTGATATGGAATGCCTTCTTCAATAGCTTTTATCTGGATTTGATGATAATCCTTTTGAGTCAACCGGAGATTAATGCGTTTACCTTTTATCAAAGTATTTCGAGCAGCTAATTCAGCCTTTTCTTTTTCCTTTTTGAATTTTTTTACTGAACGCCATTCATCATTATTGATGGATTTCATCAATTCTTTTTCTTCTTTGTCAATTGGCTCAAATGCCTTTTTATTTATTTTATCCATTACTCCCCCTTTAAACCATAGAGTTTGGTGTATTTACGACTCGGAAATATCGTTTTTAAAAATATTTCCTTTTCACTTTCTACAAAAGTTACAATGAAAGCATAGTCATTCATTTCCAGGAAAAAAGGATTGGCGTGAGTTAGAAGCGTTGTTCTGATCCTGAGCCAAAACGAACTGATACCCTTGGAACCAACGGTCAATTCAGGGTAATCAGACACCACGAAGTGGTGAAAGAGGTTAGCCTGGGGCACAGTCGCGTCGAAGCTTTAGCGAAGACAGGACGCCGCCCCAGGATTAGGATAACCATGATCTGAGCTCTGAAAGAGCGTCAGAGACTTGCATTACCTATCATATTGAGTACGACCAGAAATATGTCCGGGATTGCAACACAACCCTGACAATGTTTCGGAATATGTGTGTATCTCCCGCTCCTTCAGAGCTCGGTCTTTTCCTGTTCATCGACCAGGGGCGGCGCATTCGTCGAGTTTCACTTCGACAAATGGCTCTGCCCCTGGCTAACATCTGCCACCACGTTGTGGTGAAGAGAGATGGAGGGACAGTCAAACTCGACCCAGCCGGGACCGGAGGAAACACTCTTCCCTGCCTGTGCTTTCCATCGAAAAGTGAATTCTGTAGAGGCTAGTGCGATGTGTCTAGATCAAAGAGCGGAGCGATTGTGGTTGATCTGAAAAACCATTTTCCCCAAAATGCCAGCGAGGGTAATCATACACCACGAAGTGGTGAAAGGGGTTAGCCTGGGGCACAGTCGCGTCGAAGCTTTAGCGAAGACAGGACGTCGCCCCAGGTTCAGGAT